>NZ_FLQX01000102.1 GCF_900089955.1 Candidatus Accumulibacter aalborgensis
GCGGCCAAAGCAGGCGTTACCGGCAAACGGGCCCGATTCGACTGGGTCATGCGTCAGGGCTGCAGCCCGCAACGGAGAGTGGCAAAGCATCCTGTTTTAGCGGATAATTTGCCCCATGCGACTCCAACCCGTTTCTCGACTTGGCGGATTTTCGTGCCCACTGCTTTTGCCCCCCTGACCAACGTCATCCGCGCCCTTGCCATGGACGCGGTTCAGCAAGCCAACTCCGGCCACCCCGGAATGCCCATGGGCATGGCCGATATTGCCGAAGTCCTCTGGCGGCGTCACCTGCGCCACAACCCGGCCAACCCGCACTGGCCCGATCGTGATCGTTTCGTGCTCTCGAATGGGCACGGGTCGATGCTGCTCTACACTTTGTTGCATCTCACCGGCTACGACGTGTCGATCGCCGATCTGAAGAACTTCCGTCAGTTTCGCTCGAAGACGCCGGGCCATCCCGAAGTCGGCCATACCCCCGGCGTCGAAACCACTACCGGCCCCCTTGGCCAGGGTCTCGCCAACGCCGTCGGGATGGCGATCGCCGAGCAGGTGCTGGCCGCCGAGTTCAACCGGCCCGATCACACGCTGGTCGACCATTCGACCTACGTTTTTCTCGGCGATGGTTGTCTGATGGAAGGCATTTCGCACGAAGCCTGCTCATTGGCGGGTACGCTTGGGCTCGGCAAACTGATCGCCTTCTATGACGACAATGGGATCTCGATCGACGGCCATGTCGAGGGCTGGTTTACCGACGATACACCGAAGCGCTTCGAGGCCTATGGCTGGCAAGTCATCGCTACGGTAGACGGGCACGACCGCGACGCTATCGATAACGCGCTACTCGTCGCGCGCACCGAAAAGGGCCGGCCGACGCTGATCTGCTGCCAGACCCGAATTGGGTTCGGCTCGCCGAACAAGGTCGGTAGCCACGACGTCCACGGTGCTCCCCTCGGTGCTGCCGAGGTCGCCGCTGCGCGCGCTCATATCGGCTGGCCGCACGCCCCTTTCGAGATTCCGGACACGGTCTACGCGGAGTGGGACGGCCGGATGCGTGGCCACCACTTCGAGAGCAACTGGAAGCGACGTCTTGCGGCCTATGAGCTTGCTTTCCCCGATCTGGCTGCTGAATTTTCGCGCCGGATGAACGGCGAGCTGCCCGCCGACTGGACCGCGTACGTTGCAAAAACACTGGCCGAGATCGCCGCCACGGGCGAGAACATCGCGACGCGCAAGGCCTCGCAGAACGCCATTGCGGCGTTTGCCCCGCGCCTGCCGGAACTCATCGGCGGCTCGGCCGATCTCGCCGGCTCGAACCTCACGCTGTGGGCAGGCTCGAAGGCTGTCAGCAGGGGCGAGGGTGGCAACTATCTCTACTACGGGGTACGCGAATTCGCCATGACGGCGGTGGCCAATGGCCTTGCCCTGCACGGCGGGCTAATCCCCTACACGGCCACCTTCCTGGTCTTTTCAGACTACGCGCGCAATGCGATCCGCATGGCGGCACTGATGAAGCTGCGCCAGATCATGGTCTATACCCACGATTCGATCGGCCTTGGCGAAGATGGCCCGACGCACCAGCCGATCGAACACGTGGCCAGCCTGCGCCTGATCCCCAATGTCGACGTCTGGCGCCCGGCTGACGCCAGCGAGACGACGGTCGCCTGGGTGGCCGCCATCGAACGCCGCGACGGCCCGACGATTCTCGCACTGTCGCGGCAGAACCTGCCGACGGTCACCGCCAGTGTGGCGCCGGCAAGCATCCGCCGGGGCGGCTATGTGCTGGCCGACTGTGCGGCGCCGCAAGTGGTCCTCATCGCCACAGGTTCGGAGGTCAAGCTGGCGCTTGATGCCTGCCAGGTGCTTGCCGACGAGGGCATCGCGGTGCGCGTCGTTTCGCTGCCCTGTGCCGAAGTCTTCGATCGTCAGGACGCCGCCTGGCGCGCAGCGGTTCTGCCGCGCGCCGTTCCGCGCGTGGCCATCGAAGCCGGGGTGAGCAGTTTCTGGCGCCAGTACGTCGGCCTCGACGGCGCCGTCATGGGTATCGATCGTTTTGGCGAGTCGGCACCCGCCGGCCAGTTGTTTGATTTTTTCGGTTTCACGGTGGCCAATGTGGTCACGACGGTGAAAACATTGTTGTAATTTCTCAAGGAGACTGTTTCATGACAATCAAGGTAGGGATCAACGGCTTTGGCCGTATCGGACGGATGGTTTTTCGCGCTGCAGTAGAGAACTTCCCGGAAATCGAAATCGTCGGCATCAACGACTTGCTGGAACCCGACTACCTGGCGTACATGCTCAAGTATGACTCGGTGCATCGTCGTTTCCAGGGCAGCATCGCCGTCGAAGGCAACACGCTGGTCGTCAATGGCAAGAAGATTCGCCTGACGGCGGTCAAGGATCCAGCAGAACTGAAGTGGGATGAAGTCGGCGCCGACATCGTCGTCGACTCGACCGGCCTCTTCCTGACCACCGAATCGTGCCAGAAGCATATTGCCGCGGGCGCCAAGAAAGTCATCCAGAGCGCACCGAGCAAGGACGATACGCCGATGTTCGTATTCGGCGTCAACTCCGACACCTATGCCGGCCAGACGATCATTTCGAACGCTTCCTGCACCACCAACTGCCTCGCTCCGGTGGCCAAGGTGCTGAATGACAACTGGGGCATCAAGCGTGGCCTGATGACCACCGTGCACGCCGCCACGGCGACGCAGAAAACCGTCGACGGTCCCTCCAACAAGGACTGGCGTGGCGGTCGCGGCATCCTGGAGAACATCATTCCGTCCTCGACGGGTGCTGCCAAGGCGGTTGGCAAGGTCATTCCCGAGTTGAACAAGAAGCTCACCGGTATGGCCTTCCGCGTGCCGACCTCCGACGTATCGGTTGTCGACCTGACCGTCGAACTGAACAAGGACGCGACCTACGAAGAGATCTGCGCGGCGATGAAGGCCGCTTCAGAGGGTTCGATGAAGGGAGTGCTCGGCTACACGACCGACAAAGTGGTCGCCACCGATTTCCGTGGCGAGAGCAACACTTCGGTGTTTGACGCCGATGCCGGGATGGCTCTCGACGGGACGTTCGTCAAGGTTGTCGCGTGGTATGACAACGAGTGGGGCTACTCCTGCAAGGTGCTGGAGATGGTCCAGGTAATGGCCCGCTAGCGAGCCATCGAGGGGCGCCTGCGGGTGCCCCTCTAGCCTTACCCACTAGCCGGCGGCACTCTTGCTCCGGCCATACGGGCGCCTTCGGGCGCCCCTTGTGTTACTCCAGGAAGCCCATGTTTCGCGATACCAAGATCGTCGCTACCCTCGGTCCTGCGTCATCGGACGCCACGGTGCTGGAACGAATGATCCGCGCCGGCGTCGATGTCGTGCGTCTCAACTTCTCCCATGGCAAACCCGAAGACCACGTCGCGCGCGCGCAACTGGTGCGCGAAGTGGCGGCCCGCGTCGGTCGGCCGGTCGGCATTCTTGCTGATCTCCAGGGTCCCAAGATCCGGGTTGGAAAATTCGCCGACGGCAAAATCTGGCTGGAGAACGGTCAGCCCTTCATTCTCGATGCGAAGTGCGAAGTCGGTGATAGTGGGCGCGTTGGTCTCGACTACAAGGATCTGCCGCGTGATGTCTCGGCGCGCAGCGTCCTGCTGCTCGACGATGGTCGCGTTGTTCTCGATGTCGAGCGAGTCGTCGGCTCCGAAATCTTCACAGTCGTTCGCCACGGTGGCGAATTGTCCGACAACAAGGGCATCAATCGTCAGGGCGGCGGCCTCTCGGCACACGCGCTGACCGCCAAGGACATGGACGATATCCGTACGGCGGCGACCATCGGTGTCGACTTTGTCGCTGTCTCGTTCCCGAAGAGCGCTGCTGACATGTACATGGCCAAACAACTGATTCACGCTGCCGGCGGGCACGCGCACACGATCGCCAAGATCGAGCGCGTCGAAGCGGTGGCGGCGCTCGAAGAGATCATCGTCGCCTCGGACGGAATCATGGTGGCGCGCGGCGACCTGGCGGTCGAAGTCGGTGATGCTGCCGTACCTGCGCTGCAGAAGCGCATGATTCGCCTGGCGCGCGAGAAGAACAAACTGGCCATCACCGCCACGCAGATGATGGAGTCGATGATTCTGTCGCCGACGCCGACGAGGGCCGAAGTCTCCGACGTCGCCAATGCCGTGCTCGATGGAACCGATGCCGTCATGCTGTCCGCCGAAACCGCTGCCGGCCGGTATCCGGTCGAAACGGTCGAGGCGATGGCCCGCATCTGCCTGGAAGCGGAGAAGTCTGCCGAAGTGACCCTGGATAGCGAATTTCTCAATCAGGTGTTCACGCGCATTGATCAGACCATTTCGCTGGCTGCGATCTGGACCGCGCACCACCTCAAGGTCAAGGCCATCGCGGCGCTCACCGAGACCGGCGCGACCGCACTGTGGATGAGCCGTCTCAACTGTGGCGTCCCGGTCTACGCGCTGACCCCGCAACCCGAAGCGGTGACCAAGATGGCGCTTTATCGGGCGGTTTTCCCCTTGTTCATGACCCAGCGACCGGCCACTCGCGACGAACTGCTGCACGATGCCGAACAACTGTTGATGAACGAGGGAATCGTGGAAAAGGGAGACTTGATCGTCCTGAGCGCCGGCGATCCAATGGGCACCAGCGGCGGCACCAATACGCTGAAGATCGTCCGCGTGGGCGATCAGCAGCCATGGACGAACTGACCGGCTGACAGATTCAGCGGCAGGTTGGTGGGGCGCCGACCGCCGGTGAACGCTGAACCGCGAGCGATCTGCCCTATAATCCGGGGGCCGTACCGCCCACCCTACATTCGATCTGCCAGTTGACAACCGGATCAAGCACGTGACCGAAGCCCTCTTTGAATCGACGATCAAGAGCCTGCCGCTGCTCGGCCGCGGCAAGGTGCGGGACATCTACGCCATCGACGCCGAGAAACTGTTGATCGTGACCAGCGATCGTATCTCGGCTTTCGACGTCATCCTGCCCGACCCGATTCCCGGCAAAGGCAAGGTCCTCACGCGTCTGGCCAGCTTCTGGTTCGAGAAACTCGCCGGCATCGTCGCCAACCAGATGACCGGGATCACACCGGAATCTGTCGTAGCCGCGGACGAGCGCGAGCAGGTGCGTGGCCGGGCGCTGGTCGTCAAACGCCTGCGACCGCTGCCGATCGAGGCTGTGGTGCGTGGCTATCTGATCGGCTCTGGATGGAAGGACTACCAGACGTGCGGCAGTGTCTGTGGCATTGCACTGCCGGCAGGACTTGAGCTCGCCAGCCGGTTGCCGCAGGCGATCTTTACCCCGGCGACCAAAGCTGCGATCGGCGATCACGACGAGAACGTCTCATTTGAGCGAGCGCAGTTCGACTGTTCGGTGGCCCTCGCCGACATCCTTGCGGCGACCGGCCAGAGTGGCGAGGCGATCGCCACTCTGGCACGTGACGCGGCCATCGCGCTGTACACCACGGCTGCCGAGTATGCCGCAGCGCGTGGGATCATCATTGCCGATACCAAGTTCGAATTCGGACTCGATGCGGCCGGCACCCTGCATCTGATCGACGAAGCGCTGACCCCGGACTCGTCACGGTTCTGGCCAGCCAGCGCCTGGCGCGAAGGCAGCAATCCCCCTTCCTATGACAAGCAGTACCTGCGCGACTACCTTGAAACCCTGGTCTGGAACAAGCAGGCGCCAGGTCCGCGCCTGCCGCAGCTTGTACTCGCCGGTACTCGTGCCAAGTACGTCGAGGCCTGCGAACGCTTGACCGGCGAGGCGTTCGTCGAGTGACCGAGGCCGTCACAGACGCCAGCACACGCCAGCGGCGACCATCCTGCCAACGCTCCATAAGCAGGGAGAACGAATGCGCCTAGAGCCTTTTCCGGCTGATCATGCTGATCACGACAGCGCGCTGCGCAAGGTCCGCAGCGTCCGCGTCGGCCGGCCATTCGCCTGGCTGGCAGCGGCCTGGCGCGATCTCTGCGCCAATCCGATCGCCAGCCTCGCCTATGGCATGGTGTTCGCCATTGCTGGTGACGTGATCACGATTTTCGCCTGGCGCCAAGGACATCTGTTCATTGCCGCCACATCCGGTTTTTTCCTGATCGCACCGCTCCTCGCCGGCGGGCTGTACGAGATCAGCCGCCGACGTGCGGCAGGGCAGTCTTCGACTTTCCTGGTTTCGCTCGCCGGCGGTCGGCGCAACGCGCTGGAACTGGTCAAAGTGGGCCTGCTGTTGGGGACGATCGGCCTGCTCTGGGAGCAAATCTCGACCGTCCTCTTCGCGCTGCTCGCTCCCGATATCCCGCCCGACCTGCTCAGCCTGCTGGCCGAGATGCACCTGGCCCCTGAGCATCGCGACCTGCTGATCATCTGGATACTTACCGGCGGGACGCTGGCGCTGTTCGTTTTCGCGATCACGGTCGTCTCGGTACCTTTGCTGCTCGACTGCCGAACCGGTATGGTCACTGCCATGCGCACCAGTCTGCGCGCCGTCAATGCCAACCTGCGGCTGATGGTGTTGTGGGGGGCGATCGTCGTCGCGCTCACCATGGTCGGTTTCGCCACCCTGTTTTTCGGACTGATCGTTCTCATGCCCTTGATCGGCCACGCTTCGTGGCACGCCTATCGCGACCTTGTAGAATAGGAGCAAGCGCCGGCAAGCAGCCCCGTATGAGTAGCCGCCGCTTTTCTCGAACCACGGAACCCCTGATGACTGCCAATTCCCTGCACGACAACCCGCTGCTCGACTTCGCCGGCCTGCCTCGCTTCGACATACTGGTGCCGGGTGACGTGCAGCCGGCAATCAGCACACTGCTCGCTGACTGCCGCGCGCTCGTCTATCGCCTCACGGCCAAGGATGTGGCCGCCACTTGGGCTGACTTCGCCGCGCCGCTCGCCGACGGCTTCGAGAAGATTTCGCGCGCTTGGGGAATCGTCGTTCATGTCCACTCGGTCAACGACGTCCCCGCCTGGCGTGAGGCCTACAATCAGATGCTGCCCGAGGTTTCGCGCTTTTACGCCGAAATCGGTCAGAACCTCGCGCTTTTTGCCAAGTACAAGGCGATCGCCGAGAGCGCCGAATCGTGTGCAGCCAGCGAGCCCGGTGACGCCGCTGAATACGCGCGCCTGACCGCTGCCCAGCGCCGCATCGTCGACCACGAAGTGCGCGATTTCCGGCTCGCTGGAGCGGAGTTGGCTGAAGACCTGAAACCGCGTTTTCAGGAAATTGCCGAGCAACTGGCCCAGCTTTCGGCCAAGTTCTCGGAGAATCTGCTTGACGCCACCAACGCTTTTGCCGAGATGGTGACCGACGAGGCCGAACTGACCGGTCTGCCGGCGGACGCCCGTCAGGCTGCCCGAGAAGCGGCGGCAAGGGATGGCAAAGAGGGTTGGAAGTTCACCCTGCACATGCCGTCGTATCTGCCGGTGATGCAATACGCCGCCTCGCGTCGCCTGCGCGCCGCGATGTACCGGGCGTCCGCCACTCGGGCCGCCGAATTCGGTCCCGCCGAACTCGACAACACGCCGCTGATCCGCCGAATTCTCGAACTGCGCCGGGAGGAGGCGCAACTTCTCGGCTACGCCCACTTTGCTGATCTCTCGCTGGTGCCGAAAATGGCGCAGTCTGTGCCGCAGGTGCTCGACTTCCTGCGCGACCTGGCCATCAAAGCCAGGCCTTTCGCCGAGAAAGACATCGCCGATCTGCGTGCGTTTGGCCGTCGCGAGCTGGATCTTGAGACGATGGAGGCCTGGGATGCCGCCTATGTTTCCGAGAAGCTGTTGCAGGCGCGCTATGCGTTCTCCGAGCACGAAGTGAAGCAGTATTTCACCGAGGAGAGGGTCCTCGCCGGGCTGTTCAAGGTAATCGAGAAGCTGTTTGGCGTTTGCCTGAAGCCCGACAGCGCACCGCTGTGGCACGAGGACGTCCGCTTCTTCCGCATCGAGACGCCGAGCGGCCAACTTCTCGGCCAGTTCTACCTCGATCTCTATGCTCGCGAAACCAAGCGTGGCGGCGCCTGGATGGACGAGGCGAGGGGTCGCCGCAGGGTGACCGCCGGATCGCTTGCTGCCGAGGCTGACGGCATCCAGACACCGGTTGCCTACCTGAACTGTAATTTCTCCCGTCCGCTCGGCGAAAAGGAGGGCCAGGCACGGCCGGCCACCTTCACGCACGACGAGGTGATCACCCTCTTCCATGAGACCGGGCATGGCCTGCACCACCTGCTGACGCGTGTCGATGAGCTGGGCGTCGCGGGCATTCATGGTGTCGAATGGGATGCCGTCGAATTGCCCTCCCAGTTCATGGAGAACTACTGCTGGGAGTGGAGTGTTGTGCAGGGGATGAGCGCGCACATTGACACCGGCGCGCCGCTGCCGCAGGCGCTGTTCGCCAAGATGCTGGCCGCGAAGAACTTCCTGAGTGGCATGCAGACCTTGCGTCAGATCGAGTTCTCGCTCTTTGACCTGTTGCTGCACAGTGACTTCGACCCGGCCGGCGAACGCAGCGTGCTGGACCTGCTGGCCGATGTGCGGCGGGAAGTGGCGGTCATCGTTCCGCCCGCCTGGCAGCGATTCCCGAATAGTTTTGCGCACATCTTCGCCGGGGGGTACGGCGCTGGCTACTTTAGCTACAAGTGGGCCGAGGTCCTGTCGGCCGATTGCTATGGCGCTTTCGAAGAGGCTGGCGATCCCTTCGACCCCGGCACCGGTCAGCGCTTCCTGAGCGAAATCCTGGCGGTCGGCGGTAGCCGACCAGCGATAGACAACTTTCGGGCTTTCCGCGGTCGCGAACCCCAGGTCGACGCGCTGCTCCGTCACAGCGGAATGATCACCGCCTGAAGATCGAGGACCTCCAGCATGCTCAATACAGCCCCTTTGCGTTTCACTCGCGTTGCTGCTGTCCTGCTGCTGGCGACGACCGCGGTCAGCGCGCAAACCACCTTCCGCTGGATCGATCCGGCCACCGGCGGCACGGTGATCTCGGACATGCCGCCGCCGCCCGGCGCCAAACAGGTCATGAGGTATACGGCCAGCCCTGCTGCGACCGAGCCGCAGATTCCCTATGCTGTGCGCCAGGCCAGCGAAAAGTTCCCGGTTGTCCTGTACACCACCTTGGGCTGCCCTCTGTGCAAGCCGGCCAGAGATCTGCTCAACGGCCGTGGCGTCCCCTTCTCGGAAAAAGTGCTCAACAGCGAGGAGGACCGGGCCGAAGTCGGCCGGCAGATCGGCGGCGAGGTCCTGCTCCCCAGTGTCAGCGTCGGTCGGCAAAATGTCAGAGGTTTTTCGACCGCCGCCTGGAACGAACTGCTCGACGCGGCCGGCTACCCGGCCGCGTTACCTTCCCGCCGCAAGCCGTCGGCGGGCGTTGTCGAATGAAGCGCGCCCGTTCGCGCGGCAAGGGAACGCAGCCTCCCAGCGTACGCCGGGGCTAGCTGCTGATCCCTGTTTTCAGGCTGGCCCGCCGCCGCGCCTCGTAGAGGCAGACGCCGGTGGCTACCGAAACATTGAGGCTGGCGACCGAGCCGAGCATCGGGATGCTCACCAGTTGATCGCACGTTTCACGCGTCAGGCGGCGCAGGCCGTCGCCTTCGGCGCCGAGGACCCAGGCGCACGATCTTGGCCACTGGGCGGCGTACAGATCTTCTTTCGCTTCGGCATCGGTGCCGATGACCCAGATCTCGCGCTCCTTGATCTCGCGCAGCGTACGCGCGAGGTTGGTTACCGTGATGTAGGGGACCGTCTCGGCAGCGCCGCTGGCGACCTTCACCGCCGCCTGGGTCAGACCGACGGCGCGATCCTTGGGCGCGATGACCGCGTGCGCGCCGACCGCATCGGCGACGCGCAGGCAGGCGCCGAGATTGTGCGGATCCTGAATGCCGTCGAGGACCAGCAGCAAAGCCGGCTCATCGAGCGTGTCGAGCACGTCGTCGAGCGTCACGTGGCGCTGCGCGGCATCGACGGTGGCGATGACGCCCTGGTGCCGGGCTCCCGGAGCTATCGCTTCCAGGCGGGCCGAATCGACCGGCAGCACGCGTACCTTGGCGAACTCCGCGTGCCGGATCAGGTCGCGCAGGCGAGCATCATGGCGACCGGAATCAACGTAGATCTCGCGCACCGCTCCGGGGTCATGGCGCAATTTGGCGAGCGTCGAATGGAAGCCGAAGATCAGGCGTGAATGCAGAGACATGGACCGGGCCGATGGAGGAAGAGGGCGCGATTCTAACAGCTTGCCGCATGCAGTCCACGTTTGCCCCGGCCGCAGCCGCTCTGTTAGCCAGCGCACAGTCTGCAGTGCCAGCCCGGTGTACTCTGGGCACTGCGATCGCTCCGTCGATTGGCGCAGGATGCCCTGCCGCACTTTGGGCGCGCCGATGGCCGAAAGTCGTATCGTTCACGTTACTCTTGCAGTTCGCCTGAAGACCGGGAAGTGAAGATGCCCAAGGATAGCGGTCAGCCCAGCTCGGCAAACGTCGGCAGCGTGGTTGCGGTGCGCGGCAGCGTCGTCGATGTACGCTTCGATGAGCATTTGCCGCCGATCTATTCGCTGCTGCGCGCCGGAGACGAAGGTCGAATCGTCATCGAAGTGCTCGCCCAGCGCGATGCGCATCACGTGCGCGGGATCGCCTTGACGCCGACGCAAGGTCTTGCGCGCGGCACCGTGGTCGACGACACCGGCGGCCCGCTGCAGGCGCCGGTGGGCAAAGCCATACTCTCGCGCATGTTCGACGTTTTCGGTCGCACGATCGACCGTGAAGTGCCCCTGGCCGATGTCGAGTGGCGTTCCGTGCATCGAGCGCCACCGCCGCTGGCGCGGCGTTCGACGAGATCCGAGATCTTCGAGACCGGGATCAAGGTCATCGACGTGCTGGCGCCGCTGGAACGTGGCGGCAAGGCGGGACTTTTCGGCGGTGCGGGCGTTGGCAAGACGGTGCTGCTGACCGAAATGATCCACAACATGATTGGCCACCAGGAGGGCGTCAGCATCTTTTGCGGAATTGGCGAACGCTCCCGCGAAGGCGAGGAACTTTACCGCGAGATGAAGGAGGCCGGTGTTCTACCCGGCATGGTGATGGTCTTCGGCCAGATGAACGAGCCGCCCGGCGCCCGTTTCCGGGTCGGCCATGCGGCACTGACGATGGCCGAATACTTCCGCGATGACCAGCACCGGGATGTGCTCTTGCTGATCGACAACATCTTCCGCTTCATTCAGGCCGGCTCGGAAGTCTCCGGCCTGATGGGACAGATGCCCTCGCGGCTGGGCTATCAGCCGACGATGGGCACCGAGCTGGCGGCGCTCGAGGAGCGCATCGCCAATACCGACAGCGGCGCCATCACCTCGATCCAGGCGGTCTATGTGCCGGCCGACGACTTCACCGATCCGGCTGCGGTGCATACCTTCTCGCATCTGTCGGCGTCGATCGTGCTATCGCGCAAGCGGGCAAGCGAAGGTCTCTTTCCGGCCATTGATCCGCTTGAATCGAGTTCGAAGATGGCCACGCCGGGGATTGTCGGCGAAAGGCACTACGGCCTGGCGCAGGAGATCCGGCGGACGCTCGCGCAGTACGCAGAACTCAAGGACATCATCGCCATGCTCGGCCTTGAGCAACTGTCGCCGGAGGATCGCAAGGTCGTCGGCCGCGCTCGCCGCCTGGAGCGCTTCCTCACTCAGCCCTTCTTCACTACCCAGCAGTTTACGGGCCACCAGGGAAAGCTGGTCAGCCTCAAGGACTCGCTGGACGGCTGTGAGCGAATCCTGCGCGACGAGTTCAAGGACTATCCCGAGAGCGCGCTGTACATGATCGCGACGATCGACGAGGCGGTCGCAAGAACGAAGCCCGGCCGGGCTGGCGGCGCACATGAACCTTAAGATTCTCCTGCCGTTCCAGATCTTCGCCGAGAAAACCGGCGTGTCGCGCATCGTGGCGGAGACCAGCGAGGGCTCGTTCGGCATCTTGCCACGCCGACGCGATTGCGTCGCCGCACTCGCACCCGGGATTCTGGTCTACGAAACCGATGCCCAGGGCGAGAGCTACGTGGCTGTGGATCAGGGGGTTCTGGTCAAGAGCGGCCTGGACGTGCTCGTTTCCGTGCGCCGCGCGCTGGCTGGTGCTGACCTCGGTCGCTTACACGAAACCGTACAACACGAGTTTCTGACCGTCGACCAGGAGGAGCAAAACGTACGCGCGGTGATGACGAAACTGGAAAGCGGATTGCTGCATCGCCTGGCGAGGTTTCAACATGAATGACCAACCGGCAGACAAGGCCGCGAAGGGCGAATCGACCTTTGCCGCGCAAATCGGCGCGAAAGCGGCGCGCAAGCTCAGGGCGCAGCGCAACGACTCAGCGGGCCTCTGGGCAGGTCTCGGGATGATGGGCTTGATCGGCTGGTCGGTGGTGGTGCCGACGCTGCTTGGCGCGGCACTGGGCCTGTGGTTGGACAAACAGCATCCGGGGCCGCATTCGTGGACGCTGGCACTACTGCTTGGCGGACTCGCCATCGGCTGCCTGAACGCCTGGCATTGGGTCGCCGAAGCCGACAAGGCGATGCACGCAGAGCAGGAGGAGAACGATGAATGAATGAAACACTGGCGCTGCTCCTCGCCGGCACACTCGGCGGCGCACTCGGGGCGATCTTCTTCGGCGGTCTGTGGTGGACGGTCAACAAGGGAACTTCGTCGCGGCATCCAGCGATGTTCTTCCTGGCCAGCCTGCTGCTGCGCACCAGCACAACCCTGGCGGGCTTCTATCTGGTCGCCGGCGGCGATTGGCAGCGACTGCTCTGGTGCTGCCTGGGCTTTGTCATGGCGCGCCCAGCCGTGACCTGGCTGACGCGGCTGCCGCCAAGAGATCCGCTCCGCTCACCACCGGAGGTCAGCGATGCACCTTAGTCCCGATCAAATCGTTTTCTGGCAATACGGGTTTTTCAGAATCAACGCCACCATCGTGTTCACCTGGGCAGTGATGGCGGTACTGACCGTCGGATCAAGCCTGGTCACCCGCCGGCTTGCCAGAGGGCTGCAACGTTCCCATTGGCAGAACCTGATCGAGATCGTCGTCACGGGAATCGAGAAACAAATCGCAGAAGTGGGCCTCCGGCAGCCGGGCAGGTATCTTGGCTTTCTCGGCACGCTCTTCCTGTTCGTCGCCACGGCCAGCCTGGGGACTATCATTCCCGGCTACGAGCCGCCCACCGGCTCGCTGTCGACCACCGTCGCTCTGGCGCTTTGTGTGCTGGTCGCAGTGCCCTTCTTCGGCATCAAGGAGCAGGGCATTGGTGGCTACCTCAAGTCCTGGCTCGAGCCGACGTTCATCATGCTGCCGTTCAACGTCATCAGCGAAGTCTCGCGGACGCTGGCGCTGGCCGTTCGCCTGTTCGGCAACATGATGAGCGGGACGATGATCATCGGCATTCTGCTGACCATCACGCCGTTCATCTTTCCGCTGGTGATGACGGTACTCGGTCTGCTCACCGGCATGGTGCAAGCCTACATCTTTACCGTCCTGGCCGCGGTCTACATCGCGGCCGCCACGGGCACCGGCGCCCGCCACCTGACACCACAAGACACAAGGGACACACCATGGACAGCATGACCATCATCGCAGTGGCATCAATCGTGATCGCCGGCATCACTACGGGTTTCGGCACCATGGGGCCTGCGCTGGCCGAAGGGAGGGCGGTCGCCACGGCGCTGACTTCGCTGGCTCAGCAGCCCGATGCCTCGGCCACCATCACCCGGACGCTGTTTGTCGGCCTGGCGATGATCGAATCGACGGCCATCTACTGCTTCGTCGTGTCAATGATTCTCATCTTTGCCAACCCGTTCTGGAACTACAGCATCGCACTGACGGCAGGGAAGTAAGCCATGCTCATCGACTGGTTCACCGTCGGTGCGCAGGCGCTCAACTTCATCATTCTGGTGGGCTTGCTGAAACACTTTCTCTACCAGCCCATCCTCGACGCAATCGCCGCACGCGAAAAGCTGATCGCTGGCCAACTCGCCGACGCCGACGCAAGAAGGGCTGAGGCGGGAAAAGAACGCGACGAGTTCGCGCGCAAGAACGAGGAGTTCAATCAGCAGCGCGCCACGCTCCTCAGCCAGGCGACCGACGAGGTGAAGGTCGAACGTCAGCGGCTCCTCGACGCAGCCCGGCAGGCGGCCGACGCCTTGAGCGTCAGGCGGCAGACCACACTGAGTAACGACGCCCGGAACCTGAATCAAGCGATCCGTCAACGCGCTCAGCAGGAAGTGTTCGCCATCGCCCGCCAGGCACTGAGCGACCTCGCCGCGACGAGTCTGGAAGAACGCCTGACCGAAGTGTTCCTTGCTCGCTTGCGAGCCATCGACGGCACGACCAAAGATGGTCTTGCCAATGCGCTGACCACAGCGTCAGAACCGGCGCTCGTGCGCAGCGCAGTTGACCTGCCTGCAGAGCAACGCGCAAAGATACAAGCGGCGCTCAACGAAACCTTTTCGGTAGAGATCCGTCTCCGCTTCGAGACCATGCCGGCGCTGGTCAGTGGCATTGAGCTCAGCACCAGCGGGTTGAAGCTGGCCTGGAGTATCGCCGACTATCTTGCGGCGCTTGAAAAAGGCGTCGCTGAAGTCCTCACGGCGAACTCCGCTTCGGCCATAGACGCCACGCCGCAAAGCGGAAAATGATGAGCGCCGAGCACGAAACGCTACAGGGCGCCATCGACCAGCTCTTCAGTGGCCTCCGGCAAGCCCGGGAGAGCTTTTCACCGCAACTCGTGCCGCGTGAGGTGGGCACGATCACCATGCTCGCAACCGGTATCGCCACGGTCTCGGGCCTGCCCGGCGTCGGCTTCGAGGAGTTGCTCAGCTTTCCCGGTGATGTCTCGGGCATCGCCTTCAACGTGGACGAGGACGAAATCGGCGTCGTGTTGCTCGGCGAATACTCGCACTTGCACGCCGGTGATGAAGTCGAGCGTGCCGGACGGGTCATGGACGTGGCGGTAGGCGACGGTTTGCTCGGCCGGGTCATCGACCCGCTGGGTCAGCCACTCGATGGTCGCGGGGTGGTGGCTACGGGCGACCGGCTGCCGATTGAACGTCCTGCCGTGCCGATCATGGACCGTGCGCCGGTCACCGTGCCGTTGCAGACCGGACTAAAGGTCATCGATGCGCTGATTCCCATCGGCCGTGGTCAGCGCGAGTTGATCCTGGGCGACCGTCAGACCGGCAAGACCGCCATCGCCATCGACGCCATCCTCAACCAGCGCGGCCAGGAGGTCATATGCGTCTATTGCGCCATCGGCCAGCGCGCGTCGGCCGTCGCCAAGGCCGTGGCCATCCTGCGCGAGAAGGGCGCCATGGAGTACACCATCGTCGTGGTCACCGAGGGCAATGCTCCGCCTGGCCTGGCCTACATCGCTCCCTACGCGGCGACGAGTATTGCCGAGTACTTCATGGCCGCCGGTCGCGACGTGCTGATCGTGTACGACGACCTTACCCAGCACGCCCGCGCCTATCGCGAGCTGTCGCTACTGCTGCGCCGCCCGCCGGGCCGTGAAGCCTTCCCTGGCGACATCTTCTACATTCATTCGCGGCTGCTGGAACGGGCAACGCGGCTGCGTGAGGAGCACGGCGGTGGTTCGCTCACCGCGCTGCCGATCATCGAGACCCAAGCGCAGAACATCGCCGCCTACATTCCGACCAACCTGATTTCGATCACCGATGGCCAGATCTATCTCTCGCCGTCGCTGTTCGAGCTGGGCGTGCTGCCGGCCGTCGATGTCGGTAAATCGGTTTCGCGTGTCGGCGGCAAGGCGCAACGGGCCGCCTATCGGGCGGTGGCCGGTGACCTGAAGCTCGCCTACGCGCAGTTCGAGGAACTCGAGACCTTTGCCCGCTTCGGTGCCCGACTTGATGAGGACAGCCGCCAGTCGATCGAGCGTGGCCGGCGGATTCGCGCCTGTCTGAAACAGGCGGAACTGGCGCCGGTGTCCGTCCCGGCCCAGCTCGCCATCCTGCTCGCCCTGACCGCCGGACTCTTCGACCCGGTACCCCTCGACCAGATGACCCCTGCCCAGGAAGCGGTCAACGAGGCGGCAGCGGAGATCCCGCTTGAGGTCTGCGCACGCCTTGCTGGCGCGGATGAATTGAGCGATGACGACCGTCAAGCGATCGTCGACATCGCCCGCCAGGCGCTTCTTCACTTCCAGGGTCAAGCCGCCCCCAGGGCTGAGGCTGCGTCCGGGAAAGCAGCGCAAACGCAAGTCAAGTCGCAGCCGGAGCGAGCCGACGAGGAGAAGTCTTGAGCGAAACCAGCGCCAGCCTGCGCCGCAAGCTCAACAGCGCGGGCGACCTGCAATCCGTCGTTCGGACGATGAAAGCGCTGGCCGCGTCGAGCATTGGCCAGTATGAAAAATCGGTGCGTGCCCTGGCCGACTACTACGGGAGCGTCGAGCTGGGGCTCAGCGTGTGTTTCCGCGAAAGCCAGCCGGCACGCTTGCGGGCTGGCCGGAAAGGTCAGTGCGGGTCGGTCAGCGCCGTCATTTTCGGCTCCGATCAGGGACTGGTCGGCCGCTTCAACGAGGTGGTTGTCGACTTCGCTCTGCAGAGACTCACCTCGTTGCCAGGTCAACACGAGGTGTGGGCCGTCGGCGAGCGTGCCCATGCGCGCCTGGCGGATAGCGGACTGGCGGTGCGGGGAGTTTTCGTCGTGCCCAGCTCGGTCAAGGCGATCGCCCCGCTGGTCGGGCAGATTCTCGTCGACAGCGAGTCGGGTGATAGCCAAGGTGAAGCCGGCGAACTCCACCTGTTCTACAACCGCCCGACCTCCGGCGCGGCTTATGAGCCCGTCGCTCAGCGCCTGCTGCCACTGGATGAAAAGTGGCGCGGCCAGCTCGCCGAACTCCCCTGGCCTGCGGGCAACTTGCCCGAAATCATCGGCGACGGTGCCGCGACCTTGCGGGCGCTGATCCGCGAATATCTATTCGTCTCGCTGTTCCGGGCGTGTGCCGAGTCCCTGGCCAGCGAGAACGCGAGCCGCCTGGCTGCGATGGAGCGTGCCGACACGAACATCGGCGATCTGCTGGAAAGCCTGCGCGGAGATTTCCACCGCCTGCGTCAGAGTGGCATTGACGAGGAACTGTTCGACGTCGTCTCCGGCTTTGACGCGCTGGCGGAAGATGCGGGCATCAAGAAGCTTTCCAAGCGAGCCAAAGTGAAATAATATCGCTACGTTTCAAACCCCTCATTTGAATGGAGTAAGAGCATGAAAGCCATCTACGTGTGCCTGCTGGCGGTTGCCGGTGCGATTTCGACTGGTGCTGCCCAGGCTGCCGATGAATTAGCCCTGGCCAAGTCCAAAGGCTGCCTGAATTGCCACGCCGTGGACAAGAAGGTCGTCGGCCCTTCGTACCAGGATATTGCCAAGAAGTACACGGCCAAGGATGAAGCCATGCTGGCCGAGAAAGTCATCAAGGGCGGCAAAGGCACTTGGGGCCCCATTCCGATGCCACCGAACAAGGTCACGCCCGAAGAGGCCAACAAGCTGGTCAAGTGGATCCTCAGCCTGAAGTGAGCACGGCGTGAACAAAACAACCGGCGCAACGCCGGTTTTTCGTTTTGGTCACGGCTCACAAAAATCGCATCGGCATGGCGCACGACGACATGCAGGTTGACAAGCTCCTGATGGGCTTGGACAATCGCCCGTTCGTTGCCCATCAAAAAACACAATATTGGAGATCAAACCTATGAACCATTTACGTATACCGGGTGTGCTGGTCGTTTTGGCCGCGTCTGTCGCCGTCATCGGCTGCGGCAAGAAAGAGGAGCCCAAGACCGCTGCGCCTGCTGCGGCGCCGGCCGCCGCAGCGCCGGCAGCGAAGCCCGAGATGGTGGTCAAGATTGGCCACGTCGCTCCGCTGACCGGCCCGATCGCTCACCTCGGCAAGGACAACGAAAACGGCGCTCGCCTGGCGGTCGACGATGCCAACGCGAAAAAGATCGAGATTGATGGCAAGGTCATCAAGTTCGAACTGCTCGGCGAGGACGACCAGGCCGATCCGAAAACCGGTACCGTGGTCGCTCAGAAGCTGGTCGATGCCAAGGTGGCCGGTGTCGTCGGTCACCTGAACTCGGGGACCACCATTCCCGCGTCGGCGATTTACAACCAGGCGGGCTTTCCGCAGATTTCCCCGTCGGCAACCAACCCGAAGTACACCGAGCAGGGCTTCAAGACCGCTTTTCGGGTGATGGCCAACGACATTCAGCAGGGATCGGTGATCGGTGTCTACGCCGTCAAGGATATGGGCGCCAAGAAGATCGCCATCATCGACGACCGCACGGCTTATGGACAGGGGCTGGCGGACGAGGTCGAGAAAGCGGCCAAGGCCAACGGCGCGACCATTGTCGCCCGCGAGTTTACCAATGACAAGGCCACCGACTTCAAGGCCATCCTGACCAAGATCAAGGCCAAGAACCCGGACGTGATCTTCCTCGGCGGCATGGATGCGGTCGGCGGACCGATGCTCAAGCAGATGAAGGAATTGGGCATCAAGGCCAAGTTCACCACCGGCGACGGTGGCTGCTCACCCGAGTTGATCAAGCTCGCTGGCCCAGCGTCCGAAGGCGTCATCTGCTCGCAAGCCGGCCTGCCGGTGGACAAACTCCCCAATGGCCAGAAGTTTGTCGCCGACTTCACCAAGAAGTACGGTCAGATCCAGATCTACTCGCCCTATAGCTACGACGCCGTAATGGTTCTGATCGACGCCATGAAGCGCGCCAACTCGGTCGACCCGGCCAAGTATCTCCCCGAGGTGGGCAAGACCGCCTATGATGGGGTCACCGGCAAGATCGAGTTCGACGAAAAGGGTGACATCAAGAACGGTGCGATCACCGTTTTCGAAATCAAGGATGGCAAGTTAGTCACCCTGAAGTCCGAAGGTGGGGCGATGGCAGCGGCGGCGGCACCCGCTCCGGCTGCAGCAGCACCTGCGGCGGCACCCGCACCCGCACCGACTCCGGAAGCCAAGAAGTAAGGGCATCCGCTAGCGAGGGAATGGCGCGTCTGAGGCCATTCCCTCATCTGATCCTGCATCCGCTCAACATGAACCAGGCCTCGCATCCGCACGGCCATCTTTCTGGTGCCATGAGCCGGAACCTTTGGTTCGCCAAAAGCACCCTGTTGCGGAAAGCCTGACCATGGACACTCTTCTTCAGCAACTGATCAACGGCCTCACCCTGGGCGCCGTATACGCGCTCGTCGCCCTTGGTTATACGATGGTGTACGGAATCATCGGCCTGATCAACTTCGCCCATGGCGAGGTGGTGATGATCGGCACGATGGTCGCTTTCACGGTCATTGTCGCCCTCGCCGGATCCGGTATGCCACCGCTGGTGGTTCTTGCCATCGGTTTGCTGGTTTCGGTGCTGGTCTGCATGGTGCTTGGCTGGGCGCTGGAGCGAGTGGCCTATCGCCCATTGCGGCATGCCCCGAGGCTGACGCCACTGATCACCGCGATCGGTATGTCCATCGTTCTGCAGAATGTGGCGATGATCATCTGGGGCCGGAACTACATCACTTTTCCGCCGATGATCGACAAGAAGATTTACGAGGTCGGCGGGGCAAGCTTCACCAACGTGCAGGTGGCGATCGTTACTCTCGCCGCTCTGGTCATGCTGGGGCTGATTTATCTGGTACACCGAACGCGCATCGGGATGGCCATGCGGGCGACCGCGCAGAACCCGCACGTGGCGTCGCTGATGGGCGTGGACATCAATCGCGTTATCGCCATGGCCTTCATCATCGGCTCCGCGCTGGGAGCAGTTGCCGGCTGCATGGTCGGTTCGTACTACGAGATAGCGCATTACCAGATGGGTTTCATGCTCGGACTGAAAGCTTTCACGGCGGCCGTTCTCGGCGGCATCGGCAACCTCGCTGGGGCGATGGCCGGAGGGCTCCTGCTGGGCGTCATCGAGGCGCTCGGTGCGGGCTACATTGGTGATCTGACGGGTGATTTCCTGGGCAGTCACTATCAGGACATTTTTGCTTTCATTGTCCTGATCATTGTGCTGATGTTTCGTCCTTCGGGTCTTTTTGGTGAGCGTACGGGAGATCGCGCATGAACACCCGCATCAGGAAATCAGGGCCTGGGCGGCAACATTGGTGGGCTCTGCTGCTCATCGGTGCAGTCCTCCTGGCCGTGCCTTTTGTCGCCGCACTGGGTGGACAGGCCTGGGTGCGCATCGCCAACTTCGCGATACTGTACGTCTTCCTGGCGCTGGGTTTGAATATCGTCGTCGGTTATGCCGGATTGCTCGATCTCGGTTACGTCGCTTTCTACGCGGTCGGCGCCTACGTCTATGCCCTGCTGGCATCGCCCCATTTCGGAATTCACCTGCCCTTCTGGGTGATTCTGCCGTTGGGCGCAGCTCTGGCGTGTCTGTTCGGAGTCTTGTTGGGATCACCGACGCTGAAGTTGCGCGGCGACTATCTGGCGATCGTCACTCTTGGTTTTGGCGAGATCATCCGCATCTTCCTGAATAACCTGAACGCGCCGATCAACGTCACCAACGGGGCGCAGGGGATCACCCTGATCGACCCGATCCGGATCGGCGATTTTTCGTTTGCCCAGACCAGCATCATTCTCGGGGTGAGCGTCTCCGGGCCGCAGAAGTACTACTTTCTGCTCGTCGCGCTGGCGATCATGATCATCATCATCAACGTACGCCTGCAGGATTCACGCGTCGGCCGTGCCTGGCAGGCCATTCGCGAGGACGAGGTGGCGGCCAAGGCCTGCGGTATCAATACCCGCAACATCAAGTTGCTGGCCTTCGCCATGGGGGCTTCGTTCGGTGGTGTCGCGGGGGGGGTCTTTTCGGCGATGCAGGGCTTTGTCAGTCCCGAGAGTTTCTCGCTGATGGAATCGATCACCATCCTGGCGATGGTCGTTCTGGGTGGCATGGGGCATATTCCGGGAGTGATTCTCGGTGCCGTCTTGTTGACCGCGCTACCCGAGGCTTTGCGCTATGGCATCCAGCCTTTGCAGCAGGCGCTGTTCGGGCGCATGATCGTTGATCCAGAGAGCTTGCGGATGCTCGTTTTCGGGCTCGCGCTGGTGCTCGTCATGCGCTTTCGGCCGGCGGGTCTGTGGCCGTCGTCGCAACGTCGCCGTGAACTTGCCGAGAGTGCGGACTGACCATGAGCGAACACCAGGTTCTTCTCGAAGCGCACGATGTGGCCAAGCATTTCGGCGGTGTCAAGGCTTTGCATGATGTCTCACTGACCATTCGTCGCGGCGAGATCTACGGTCTCATCGGTCCGAACGGCGCCGGCAAGACGACCTTCTTCAACTGCCTTACCGGTCTGTACAAGAACGAGAGCGGTCATTTCATCTTTGATGGCCTCAGGCTCGCCGCCGATGCGCCGCACAAGGCGGCGGAAGTCGGGATTGCCCGCACCTTTCAGAACATTCGCCTGTTCGGCAACATGACGGCGATCGAGAACGTCATGGTTGGCCGACACTTGCGCACGCACGCGGGCGTTTTTGGTGCCATCAGCCGCAACTCGGCGACGCGCACCGAAGAGGCAGCGATTACTCGTCGCGCCGAGGAGCTGCTGCACTATGTCGGCATTCATGAGCGGGCACACGACTACGCCAAGCATCTTTCCTACGGCGATCAGCGCCGTCTCGAGATTGCCCGGGCACTGGCTACCGAGCCGAAGCTGCTGGCGCTCGACGAGCCGGCGGCCGGCATGAACGGCACCGAGACCGAGGCCCTGCGCCTGCTCGTCGAGGGCATCTGCCGAGATGGGGTAACGGTCTTGCTCATCGAGCATGACGTCAAACTGGTGATGGGCTTGTGCGGGCGCGTCGCCGTGCTTGACTACGGCGAGAAGATCTGTGAAGACGTGCCAGCGGTGGTGCAAAAGGATCCTCGTGTCGTCGAGGCCTACCTCGGTGGCTCGGTGGCCTGAAGGGAACGGACGAATCATGCTCGAAGTCAACGGATTGCGCGTTTCCTACGGTGGTATCCAGGCCGTTCGCGGTATTACGTTTCACGTCAATGAGGGCGAGATGGTCGCGTTGATCGGCGCCAATGGTGCCGGCAAGACCAGTACGCTACGCGCGCTGGCCAGACTGCTCGATCCGGCTGGCGGCAGCGTCCGCTATCGTGGCAAAGAGCTTCTCGCCTTGCCGCCGCACCGACTGGTTGGCGAAGGGATTGCCCTGGTTCCCGAGGGCCGGGGCGTTTTTCCTCGCATGACCGCGCTCGAGAACCTGCGCATGGGTGCCTACGCGCGCAATGACAAGGCCGCCATCGAAACCGATCTTGAACAGGTTCTGGCGCACTTCCCGCGTCTGAAGGAACGTGCCCAGCAAGTGGCGGGTACGCTCTCGGGGGGTGAGCAGCAGATGCTGGCGATCGGGCGGGCGCTGATGAGTCGCCCCAAGCTGATGCTGCTTGACGAACCATCGATGGGTCTCGCGCCAATCATGGTGCAGAAGATATTCGAGGTGATCCGTGCGGTAGCCAGCGAGGGAATGACGATTCTGCTCGTCGAGCAGAATGCCAAGCTGGCCTTGGAAGTCAGTCAGCGCGGCTACGTCATGGAGAGCGGCGAGATCACGGTCACCGACGAGTCGACGCGACTGCTGGCCGATCCCAAGGTGCGCGCGGCCTATCTCGGCGAATAGGCCTGGCGGATCGGCTGCGGCCTAGAGTTCCATCGTGTCGGCAAAAGACAGGGCCTGCAACTGGGCGCGGTTGAATTGATCCGCGGTCAGGCCAAGCATGCCCGCTTGCTCGGCGACGGCCTGGCCATCATCGGCCTCGCTGGCCAGGGCCAGATCGAGGAAAGCCTGGTAGCGACCGCCACGACCGAGCAGCGCATCGCCGATCGGTTCAGGCAGGCGCATCGCTTCTAGTGCCTGCTCCATGCCGATGCCGAGAAGTGCATCGAGCAGCGAGAAGGCGCCGGTAATGAACAGGTCGTCGTATTCCGACTTGTCGACCAGGCCATCGGCCAGCAACTCCATCAGTCTGGCTCGCAGCAGGGCCGTGTGCATCAAGGCCGGGGCCATCGGGTCCTTGCTGGCCGTTGCGAGCAGAAGGGACAACCAGCGGTTTAGTTTCTCGAAGCCGAGCATGCTCACGGCGTGCCGGAAGGACTGGATCTCGCAGGAAAGGCCAAAACCGGCCGAATTGATGTAACGCAACAGCTTGTAGGAAATCGCCACATCCAGCTTCAGGGCGGCTTCGATTTCCCGAATATCGGCGTTTTTGCGCACCAGGTTGAGCACCCGCATGATGTTCGCCTGCCCCGCATTGAGCGCCTTGGCCGGTGCGTTCGCCGGCGAAGTGAAAAACCAGCCGGCGGCGGCCGTCATGCCGGCATCGAGGCAGGCGCGGAAGGCTTCCGTTGTTCGGACGTTGAAAGCGATGCCGATGCCCAGAGCGCGCGTCCGGGCAGCGAGCAGTTTGAGTTGAGGCAGGCCAAACTGCTGCGCATCGAAGCCGATGAAGCGCAATGGCACGCCGGCTGACAGCGCCTGCGCAGCCTGCGGATCAAAGTGCACACAGACGGTCGGCTGCCAGGTTTGCAGGGCAGCGATCAGGTTTGGCCCATCCGGGCCGATCAGAGTGGCTGCCGGCAATTCGATCGTCGCGTTGTCGGGTGTCGCCCAGTCGAGCAGGCCGGTATCGCAGTGCTTGCCGCCACAACCGACGAAGATCGGCTTTTCACCCTGGGGCCAGACGCTGGCCAGCGAATTGAGGGCGTTGACGGCATCCGCCATGCTGCCGCCGTTTCCCAGGTGCAGCGTCAAGCGTGTGGCGATGATCTTGTTCTGGCGGTTGACCAGAGGCTGGCGGGACATGAAGACTTCAATCATGCGGGTCAGGCGTCCGTGTGAGTCAGATGGGCGGTCACTGCCAGCGTATCGGCAGCAAAGTCGAAGGAGTCGGCAAAGAACTCGTCTGCCGGCAAACGGCATCGCGCCAGGAAATCCCGTCTTGCGGCGGCGACCATCGCCGGTGACCCACAGACATAGGCCTGGTAGCCGGAAAGCTCTGGATGATCGGCCATCGCGGCTTCATGAACGAGGCCCGTTCGGCCAGACCACCGTTCGTCGGTCGGCGAATCGGAGAGCACCGCGACGAAACGAATGTTGGCCTGCGCCGCCGACCACTGCTCAGCCAGCTCCATGAGGTAGAGGTCAGCGCGGGCGCGTCCACCCCAATAGACGTGCATTGGTCGCTCGCATCCTTCAGCAATGGCGTGTTCGACGATCGCCTTGATCGGCGCAAAGCCTGTTCCTCCGGCCACCAGCAGCATCGGCTTCCTGGAATCCTCGCGCTGGAAGAAACTGCCCTGCGGACCACGCAGGCGAACGATGTCACGTTCCTTCATGCCACCGAAGACGTGCTCGGTGAACTGGCCGCCGGGAATGTGGCGGACATGCAATTGCAGAAAGGCGTCCTCGTGCGGTGCGTTCGCCAGCGAGAAAGCCCTTCGCCGGCCCCCCTTGAGCAGAATGTCGATGTATTGTCCGGCGAGAAACTGCAGGCGTTCGTTGGCGGGTAGTTTGAGTTCGACGAGCATCACGTCGGAAGCTGCGCGCGTCAGCTTGTGCACGCGGGCCGGCAGCGTCTTGACCGGTATGTCCTCGAGCGAGCGCGCCTCTCGGCTTTCAATGCACAGGTCGCTTCTGGCCATGGCGCAGCACAGGAGGGCGAAGCCGGCCTGTCGATCGGCGTCATCGAGGGCCTGGATCTGCGCCTTCCCGTGGGCAATTTCGCCGGTCAGCACCTTGCCCCGACAGGTGCCACAAGCGCCATCACGGCAACCGTAGGGAAGACTCAATCCCTGTCGAAGTGCGGCGTCGAGAACCGTCTCATCAGGCTCGGCCTGAAAAACGTTCCCGCTCGGCTGAATGCTGACCTGAAAACCCATACACTCTCCGCTGATGTCCGAATCCGGTAAAATTGCGCCGTGCAAAAACTATTGATCGTCGGTTGCGGTGACATCGCGCGCCGTATCCTGCCCCGTCTGCTCGGCCACTACCGCGTTTTTTCGCTAGTACGCGACCCCGAACAGCTCGCCTTCTGGCGTGACCAGGGCGCCCGACCCATATTGGCTGACCTGGATCAGCCGGACACCCTGCGACGCATTGGCGGTCTGGCTGACATCGTCGTCCATCTGGCCCCGCCACCGACCGCCGAAAGAGGGTGTGCGCCCGGCGCTCTGCGCGATACCCGGACACGCTGCCTGCTGGCCGCGCTGGCTCGCGGTGGAAGTCTACCACAGCGCATCGTGTACATAAGTACCAGTGGTGTCTATGGCGACTGTGATGGCGCACTCGTTGACGAGACGCGTGCCGTCCGCCCGGGCACTGCCAGGGCGCGACTCCGCCTTGACGCCGAGTGCCAACTGCGTGTTTTTGGCCGCCGAGGTGTCGTGGTCAGCATTCTCCGCGCGCCCGGCATCTATGCTGCCGATCGCCTGCCGATCGCGCGCCTGCAGAAGAAGGCGCCGGCGCTGCTGGCCGCGGAAGATGTCTATACCAATCACATTCATGCCGAGGACCTGGCGATGTTGACCTGCGCTGCGCTGCGCTACGGGCGCAGCAATCGTACGTACAACGCGACGGACGATTCGCAGATCAAGATGGCGGACTATTTCGATGTCGTTGCCGATCATTTTGGTCTGCCAAGGGTGCCTCGTCTGTCGCGTCGCGAGGCGCAAGAGCAACTGTCGCCGTTACAGTGGTCTTTCATGCACGAGTCACGGCGTCTGGTGAACGTGCGCGTCAAGAAGGAACTGCGAGCGAAGTTGCGCTATCCCCGCGTCGAGGATGGCGTCGCGGCGGCGTGGAGCGAAAGGAAGCAGCCGTGCTGATCGTCAAGGTTCTGCACCTGTGGCTGGTGGTCAGTTGGTTCGCCGGTCTGTTCTATCTACCGCGTATTTTCGTTAACCTGGCGATGGTCCAGGCCGCCAGCGTCGCCGAGCGCGACAGGTTGCTGCTGATGGCCGGCAAGCTCTATCGTTTCATGACCCCGATCGGTCTGCTGGCAGTGATTTTTGGCCTGTGGTTGTGGTTTGGCTTTGGCTTCTCGGGTGGCTGGCTGCACGTCAAGACGACTCTGGTGGTCGTCCTGCTGGCCTACCATGCCTATTGCGGCCGAATCCTGCGAACCTTTCAGGCTGGCCGCAACGTGCGCAGCCACATCTGGTTCCGTTGGTTCAACGAAATGCCGGTGCTGCTTCTGCTGGCGGTGACCTACCTCGCCGTCGTCAAACCGTTTTAGCCCACCGACCAGGAGACCCTCTCGTGGAAACATTCTTTGCCAGTTGCCCACGCGGCCTTGAACCACTGCTGGTCGAAGACCTGGTGGTGGCGGGTGCGCGCGATCTGAAGCAGATCTTCGGCGGCGTGCATTTTCTTGCCGACTGGCCGGTCTGCTATCGCGCCAATCTCCACTCGCGAATCGCGACGCGCATCCTGTGGCGCGTCGGGCACGCGCGCTATGGGCAGGAGGATGACATCTACGCGCTGGCGCTGGCCACGCCCTGGCCCAGGTGGTTCACTGCGCAGCAGACGATTCGGGTGGACGTCAATGCGGTCAAGAGTCCACTGAGGAGCATCGACTTCGTCACCCTGCGCATCAAGGATGCGATCTGTGACCGCTTCCGGCGCGATTCGGGTAGCCGCCCAAGTGTCGATACGCGCCAGCCTGAGGTGCGCATTCAAGGCTTCATCAGCAGTGATGAATGTACGCTCTATCTCGATACCTCGGGTGCGCCGCTCTACCAGCGCGGCTTTCGCCAGAAGAGCGTCGAAGCGCCGCTCAAGGAAAATCTTGCCGCCGGAATTTTGCGCCTCAGCGGCTGGCAGCCCGGCACCGCGTTGCTTGACCCGATGTGCGGCAGCGGTACTTTCCTGCTTGAAGCAGCGCAGATGGCGCTAGGCATTGCGCCGGGTGCCAGGCGTGATTTCGCTTTTCAGCGGCTGCGCCATTTTGAGGCTGCCGCCTGGAAGAGTCTGCTCGACGCCGCGCGTGCGGCGGAAAAACCCCCTCAACAGGCTCGCATCTTCGGTAGTGATGTGTCGCCGGTGGCTGTGCGTGCGGCGCTGGCCAACCTGGATCGCGCCGGATTACTGCCGGCGGTCACCCTTGCCGCGGCTGATTTGCTGGCCTTAGACGCCCCAGCTGCCAGTGGCATCATGGTGGCCAATCCGCCTTACGGCGAACGCGTGTCGGATGATGACGAGTTGGCGACGTTCTACCCCCTGCTGGGCAGTGCCTTGAAGCGCCGGTTTGCCGGCTGGACGTGCTACCTGCTGAGTGCCGATACGCGTTTGCCGAAGCTCATTCGCCTGACGCCGAGCAAGAAGACGCTACTCTTCAACGGGGCGCTCGAATGCCGCCTCTATGAGTTCAGAATGGTCGCCGGCAGCAACCGCGGGGCGAGCGGCGCGACCTCCGTCGAGCAGCAAGCAGAGCCGGGTCGACAAGCAAAAGGGACAGGCCAAGGGGGGCAAGAGTAGGCGGTCACTCAGGGCCTGGAATCATGCAAGCTACCCGACGATGTCCAGGTGACCGATTCCGGCAGTCAGATCCCTGTCTTTCGATTCCTTGCCATGGAGCTTGATCTGCAGGCGAAGGTCATTCAGCGAGTCGGCGTTGCGCAATGCGTCTTCGTAGGTGATCCGCCCGGCTTCGTGGAGATCGAACAGCGCCTGGTCGAAGGTCTGCATGCCGAGTTCGCGCGACCTCTTCATCACATCCTTGATTTCGTGTACCTGGCCCTTGAAGACAAGGTCGGAAATTAGCGGCGAATTGAGCAGCACTTCGATCGCTGGAACCCGTCCCTTGCCATCTTTCTTGGGCAGCAGGCGCTGCGAGATGAAGGCGCGCAGGTTCAACGACAGGTCCATCAACAACTGATGGCGACGTTCCTCGGGGAAGAAGTTGATGACCCGGTCGATCGCCTGGTTGGTGTTGTTCGCATGCAGCGTCGCGAGGCACAGATGCCCGGTCTCGGCGAAGGCGATTGCATAGTCCATCGTCGCGCGATCGCGAATTTCCCCCATCATGATCACGTTCGGCGCCTGCCGCAGGGTGTTCTTGAGTGCAGTTTCCCATGTGTCGGTGTCGACGCCGACCTCGCGCTGGGTGACGATGCATTTCTTGTGTTCGTGAACAAATTCGATCGGGTCTTCGATGGTGATGATGTGCCCATGACTATTGCGGTTGCGGTGATCGACCAGCGCCGCCAGCGACGTGGTTTTGCCGGTGCCGGTGCCGCCGACAAAAATGACCAGACCGCGCGTGGCGAGCGCGATATCTTTCAGCACCGGCGGCAATTCGAGTTCGTCGAGTGTCGGCACCACCAGGTTGATCGTGCGGCAGACAATCGCGACCCGGCCCTGCTGAACGAGTGCGTTGACGCGAAAGCGGCCGATCCCCGTCGGCGAGATGGCAAAGTTGCATTCCTTTCGGTCCTCGAACTCGGCCGCCTGCCTGTCGTTCATGATCGAGCGCGCCAGTTCGGCAGAGTGCTGGGGCAGCAGCGGCTGGTTGGACACCGGCATCACCTTGCCGTCGATCTTGATCGCCGGTGGAAAATGAGCGGTGATGAAGAGGTCGGAACCATTCTTCTGCGTCATCAGGCGCAATAGCTCGTGGATGAATCTAAGTGCTTGATCGTGCTCCATGCTTTTCCTTCTGCGCCCAAGGCGGATGTTAAGCGCCGGTGAAGGCGTCTTTGTTGGCAGCCTTGCTCCGCGCCTCGGCTACCGAAACCATATTTCGCTTGACGAGTTCGAGCAGGCTGTGGTCAAGTGTCTGCATGCCATACTGCTGCCCGGTCTGCAGGGTGGAATACATCTGGGCAATCTTGTTTTCGCGGATCAGGTTGCGGATCGCCGGCGTGCCGATCAGGATCTCGTGTGCGGCGATTCGTCCTTGGCCGTCCTTGGTCTTGAGCAGGGTTTGCGAGATGACCGCGCGCAGCGACTCGGAAAGCATCGAGCGAACCATTTCCTTCTCGGCTGCGGGGAAAACGTCGATAATCCGGTCTACCGTCTTGGCTGCGCTTGAGGTGTGCAGTGTGGCGAACACCAGGTGGCCGGTTTCTGCGCCAGTGAGGGCCAGACGGATGGTTTCGAGATCGCGCATCTCGCCGACCAGTATCACGTCCGGGTCTTCGCGCAGCGCCGAGCGTAGCGCATTCTGGAACGACAGGGTATGCGGACCGATTTCGCGCTGGTTGATCAGGCATTTTTTTGACTGGTGAACGAATTCGATTGGGTCCTCGACGGTGAGTATGTGGCCATACGTCGTCTCATTGACGTGGTTGATCATCGCCGCCAGCGTGGTCGACTTGCCCGACCCTGTCGGCCCGGTGACCAGGACGATGCCGCGCGGATATTCCGAGATGTCCTTGAAGATCCGTGGACAGTTGAGTTCTTCAAGCGTGATCACCTTCGACGGAATGGTCCGGAATACGGCAGCAGCGCCCCGATTCTGGACGAAAGCGTTGACCCGAAAACGCGCCAGATTGGGAATCTCGAAGGATAGATCGCATTCCAGCGTGTCTTCATAGTGCTTGCGCTGGCCATCGTTCATGATGTCGTACACCATCGCGTGTACGTCCTTGTGCTCCATGGCCGGCAGGTTGATACGACGCACATCGCCATTCACCCGGATCATCGGCGGCAGGCCCGCTGACAGATGGAGGTCGGAGGACTTGTTCTTGACACTGAAGGCCAGCAGTTCGGTGATATCCATCCAGTCCAGTCCTAGGGCGGTGAGCAGGGCGCAGTGCTATACTCTCGGTAATCTGCGCAACGCCTGATTATGACCACACTTCCCGCCAAGCTGCAAGCCGTTCTCGCGCGAATTGCCCGCGCCGCACGGCAGTGCGGACGTGATCCCGCCGATGTCCGCTTGCTGGCGGTCAGCAAGACCTGGCCGGTCGACGTGCTGCGTCAGGCGGCTGCCGCGGGGCAGAGGGCTTTTGGCGAGAGCTTTGTCCACGAGGGCGTAGGCAAGGTGGCCGAACTGCGTGCGCTGGGGCTTGAGTGGCATTTTATTGGTGCCCTGCAGAGCAACAAGACGCGCCTCATCGCCGAGTCCTTCGACTGGGTGCATTCGGTCGACCGACTGGGGGTCGCGCAACGTCTCGCCGCACAGCGCCCCGCGTCCCGGCCGCCCTTGTCGCTCTGCCTGCAGGTCAACGTCAGTGGCGAGGCGACGAAGAGAGGAGTGTCGCTGGCTGACGCGCCGGCGCTGGCGCACGCACTCGTTGGGCTGCCGGCATTGCGGCTGCGTGGCCTGATGACTCTCCCGGCAGCCAGCGACGACTGGCTCGAACAGCGTCGTGCCTTCCGCCGGCTGCGAGAACTTTCAGAACAACTGCAGGCCGATGGCCTGCCGCTTGACACCCTTTCGATGGGCATGTCGCATGACCTTGAAGCAGCGATTGCCGAAGGGGCAACGCTGGTGCGCGTCGGTACCGCAATTTTTGGCGAGAGACACAGAGTATGAAAATCACTTTCCTTGGCGGTGGCAACATGGCCAACGCACTGATCGGCGGCCTGGTAAAGACCGGTTTTGCGGCCGCCGACATTGCCGTCATCGAGTTGGGTGCACAGGGACGCGCCAAGCTCCGCCTGGTCTACGGCGTTCGTTGTTACGAGACGCCGACGGCGGCGTCCCTTGACTGCGATGCGGTGTTGCTGTCGGTCAAGCCACAGCAGATGCGGGAGGCCTGCGTGCCGCTCCTCGACCACCTCAAGCACCAACTGGTGATCAGCATTGCCGCCGGCTTGCGCCTGGCCGATGTTTCGCGCTGGCTGGGTGGTTACGGCAAGATCGTGCGCGCGATGCCCAACACGCCGGCACTGATCGGTGCCGGCATCACCGGCCTGTGTGCCATGCCGGCGGTATCGATGGCCGAGCGACTGGGCGCCGAGCGTATCCTGCAGGCGGTAGGCAGCACGCTGTGGATCGCAGACGAGGCTCAGATGGACGCTGTCACCGCCATTTCCGGGAGTGGTCCAGCGTATGTATTCCTCTTCATTGAAGCGCTGCAGCAGGCAGCAATGGAGCTTGGTCTGACGCCCGCACAGGGGCGCCAGCTATCGATTGAAATGCTCCTCGGTTCAGCCAGGCTTGCCGCCCAGTCCGACGACCCGGCGAGTGTGCTGCGCGAGCGCGTGACCTCGAAGGGAGGCACGACCGAGGCCGCCCTGCGGACGATGGCCGAACGTGGCGTCAAGGAGGGTTTCATCGCCGGGGTCCTCGCTGCCAACCTGCGCGGTCGTGAATTGGGCGAATTGCTTGGCCAGGATGGTGGATGATCACGCAGGCCGGATTATTTCTGCTCGACGCTCTGACCGGCTTTCTGAGCACCGCGCTGCTGCTGCGGTTTTACATGCAGACCTTCCGTGTTTCGTTCAACAATCAGGTCGGTTCCTTTGTTGTCGAGTTGACCAACTGGCTGGTCAGACCATTGCGCAAGGCTCTGCCGGGACTGTTTGGCCTCGATCTGGCGAGCCTTCTGCCGGCCTATGTGCTGCAGTTGATCTTCGTGTGCACGGTCTTCTTCCTGCGCGCCGGCAATGAGGCGTGGCCACCGGAGCTTCTGCTACCCTTGCTCCTCTGGCGAGGCGTGCTGGCCACCTTGCGCCTGAGCATCTATTTGCTGATTGCTGCGCTGGTGGTGCAGGCCATTCTGTCGTGGGTCAGTCCCTACTCGCCCTTGAGCCAGCCCGTGGCACAATTGACGAGGCCATTCCTGCGCCCGATCCAGCGTGTGGTACCGCCGATTGGTGCCGTCGACCTGTCGCCGCTGATCGCCATCGTCCTGGCGCAGCTGGCCCTGATGTTCCTGTAGGCCGTGGTCGACTGGCTGCGGGAAGCCGGCGCTGCGATCACGCTGACCCTCCATGTCCAGCCGGGAGCGAAGAGGAGCGAAGTCGCCGGCGTGCATGGCGATGCGCTGAAAATTCGTCTCGCCGCGCCCCCGATCAACGGTCGGGCCAACGCCGCCCTGCTCGAGTTTGTCGCGCAGCGGCTGGACCTGGCCAGGTCGGCAGTCGAACTGAAGAGCGGCCAGACTTCGCGGCGCAAGGTGCTGCTGGTCGCCGGTGCGCCAGCCGACACGGCGCGGCGCCTGCTCGGCCAGTGAATTACGGCGAGTGATCCACTACGGTGCGGGGCAGAGTGAGCGTGAAGGCGACGCCGTGGCCGGGTGGGCTATGGACCTGGATAGAGCCGCCCAGAACTCCAGTGACCAAATTATAGACAATATAGAGTCCCAGGCCGCTGCCTCCGCTGCCCATCCTGGTCGTGAAAAAGGGGTCGAAGATGCGTTTCTGTATCATTTCAGGGATACCTACCCCATTATCCGTGTAATCGATCTGGACGTGGGTCGTCCCGATTGGTGCTGCGGCGATACGGATCACCCCGGCGGCGATACTCTCGAAGCCGTGGGTAAGGGAATTGCTGATCAGGTTGGCGATAACCTGTTCCAGCGGGCCGGGGTAGCTGTCGAGTGCCAAATCGGGGGGAAGTGTCAGTTCGACTCGATGGGCGGCGCGCTTGAACTGGGGCCGCAGGGTGACCAGCACCTCCTCGACGGTCTGGCGCAGGTCGAACCGGCGGCGGCGCATGCTCGTCTGGTCCACCGCCACCTGCTTGAAGTGGTCGATCAAATCGGCAGCGCGGGCGGTGTTGCGCTCGAGCAGGTCGACCGCCTCGCGACCCCGCTTTAGAAAGGCGTCCACCTGGGAGCGGTGCAGGCGGCCCGATTCGACGGCGGCAGCAAATTCAAGCAGGTGCTCGCCCAGGCTGCTGGCTACCATGCGGGCATTGCCCAGCGGGGTATTGAGTTCATGGGCTACCCCGGCTACCAGACTGCCTAGCGCAGCCAGTTTTTCCGACTGTACCAGTTGATCCATCGCTTGGCGCAGTTCGGCCGTGCGCTCGGCGACCAGTTCCTCCAGGTGTTCCCGGTACCGCTGCAATTCGGCTTCGTTCCGCCTTTGCTCGGTGATGTCCGAGCCGATGCTGAATACTTCAATCACCTGGCCGCAATCATCCAATACTGCTTTGTTGGTCCAGGTGATCCACACTCGCTCTCCGTTGCGAAGTATGTTCTCGTTGATGTTGAGTTCGAACCGCTCGGGGTGATGACAGATTTCCTCCATTAGCGGGCGCAGATCCTTGCCGGTGGTTTCGCCCGGCGGCACGATGGTGTCCATCACATGCCTGCCAACCAATTCTTCCTCTGAGTAGCCAAAAAACTTCAGGCCAAATTCATTCATGAAGGTGATTTCACCGTGCGGAGACCAGCGCAGGATAATACTGTTCGCGCTCTCCACGAGTTCGCGGTATTTGTGCTCGCGCTCAAGCCGCTTTTTCTCGACCCACTTGATCTCGGTGATGTCTCTGGCTATGATAATGGTATACTGACGTCCGTCGATGACCACAGAGCGGGCCGTAATGGCGGCGAGAACTTCGCTCCCGTCGCGGCGTCGAAGCCATCCTTCGGCCTCGCCGAAACCATCTCGATGCAGGGCCTCGAAAAAGCGTTTTCGGATTTCTGGATTCCGCCAAAGGCCAATCTCGGCAGCCGTTTTTCCGAGCATTTCTTCTGTCGGGTAACCGAGCAGCGCGACGAGCGCCTGGTTGGCGCGCGCGAACGCATGGCCCGCCTCGGGGGCGAGCAAGCCGATAGCGACCGGCGATGCGTCGAAGATCGTTTCGAATTCCTGTTCTCGGGCGTTAACCGCGGCTGCCATGGCTTCGACGTTGGCTGAGAGTTCGTTGCGCACAATCATGAATAAGGGGGGGCTTCACGTCACCGTTGGTAGCAACGCTCAGTCGCCTGAGTCCAATGGCGTGGTAGTGCCGGGCATGGTTGATGGCCCTGTCGCGCGTCGTCCACTTCAGGCGGAAGAGCCGATCGCACTGGCCGTAGAGCTGCATGGATGAGAGAGTAGGCGATTACGGTTTATGCGAATTTTCCCTGGCGCTGCGTGAACCAGTCGATGAATTCGCGTTCGTTCATCGGACGACCGAAGAGGTAACCCTGGGCTTCGTGGCAGCCGATCTCAACGACCTTGTCTCTCAGGGCCAGGCTCTCGACCCCTTCGGCGATTAGCCTCAGGCCCATTTCCCGCCCCAGAACGACGATAGTTCGCGTAATCCGTTCACCCTGGTCACATTCAAGGGCGAGAACGAAGCTACGGTCGATCTTGAGGCTGTCGATCGGCAAGCGGTCAAGATAGGATAGCGACGAATAACCGGTGCCGAAATCGTCGAGAGCGACGGTGACACCATACCGGCGCAAGGCTTCGAACTGGCCGATGACGGCATCGAGGCCAGCGATCGCGACCGACTCGGTGATTTCTATTTCGAGGGCGCTGGCGGGGGTTGCTGTTTCGCGCAGCACTTCGATGACCATGTTGGCAAAGTCCGGGCGACGGACCTGGACCGGCGAGACGTTGACGGCCATGCGGAGTTCGAAAGTTGCCGCGGCACTCAGGCGCTGCCGCGCCAGCAGTGCTTCACGCAGCAGCCAGCGCCCCATATCGACGATCAGGCCGCTTTTTTCGGCAATCGGGATGAAGCGAGCCGGTGGAATCATCGTACCGTCGGCGGCTCGCCAGCGCAGCAGAGCTTCGGCGCCGACAAGGCGGTCGTCGATGAGATCGATCTGCGGTTGGTAGGCGAGGAAAAACTGCCCCGATTCGTATGCGCTGCGCAGGCTGTGAAGCAGTCTAGCCCTGGACCGCACGTCCGACGCAAGATCGTTCGAGAAGACCATTGTTTGCGCCAGGCCAGAGTCTTTCGCGCGCTTCATGGCCAGATATCCATCCTTCAGATATTCGGCTCCCGGTTCAGAACCGCGGTCAAGCGCGACCAAACCGGCGCAGGCTGAAATCGGTTGTCGGATTCCCATCACCTCGAAGGGGTCGCTGAAGCAGCGCTGGATCGATTCTGGATTGAGCGCGTCACGGTCTCCGACGACGGCAAAGGCGTCGCCGGCAAGGCGCGCGACGAACTTGCCGGCGCCGAAGAATTCGCCCAGGTGCACGGCGGTCGTTCGCAGCAGGAGGTCGCCGTAGTGATGCCCGAGAATATCGTTGATCGTGGCAAATTGATCGATGTCGATGATCGCCAGAACGTCCTTGCCATGCGGATCGATCTGAATGCGGCGGTTCAGTTCCACCAGTAGCGCGGTTCGATTGGGCATCCCGAGTTGCCGGTCGACGAAGGCGTCGCGGCGTAATTCGGCCACGAGGTCGACGTTCTTGGCGCACAGGGCGATGTTGCTGCAAAAGACATCAATCAGGTCTCGATCGACCTCGGGGATCGGCTGCGTGGTTTCGACGAAGGCAGCAAAGCCTTCCTCGTCGGATTTCGGGAAAAAGAACGTCGCGCTGAATCGTTCGATGGTGGTTCTTCTGTCGTGCAGTGCCGTGGCTAGTGCCGCCGCGATGCGCGCATCGTTTAATTCGGCAAGACGATGTTCAGTAAAGGGGGTGAAGCGGCCGGAGGCGGCGACGATTCGCGGTTCGCGTGGAGCCGAATCATTGTCCAGAGGAAGCGGCACGGCGCAAATGACACCCTCGGACTCGACGCCGATGAGCGCGGTAATCTGCGTCAGCAAGCCTTCCGCAAAGGCACGCAGACCGGGCTTGGCATTGAGCTGATTGCTGGCATTGACGATGATCTCGAGGCCCTGTCGACTACGTTCGAGGCGCCGCAGTTGATCATAGGAGCGGAGTGCTGTGGTCAGGCTTGTGAACAGGCGAGCCTGGGTGAGTTCGCTCTTGGTCTTGTAGTCGTTGATGTCGTAGCGAGCGATCGTTTCCGCTTCCGGTGCCTGGCCTGCTTGTCCCGTTCTGAGGATGATCCGTGTACTGTCAAGCCGTCTATCGTTGCGCACCAATTTGACGAGTTGCAGCCCGGCATCTTCGCTTTCCATCACCACGTCGAGCAGGACCACGGCAATTTCCGCTACGTTGTCGAGAATCTTGCCTGCCTGGCCGGCGGAGTGCGCGTGCAAGAGTTCAAGCGGGCGACCGAGAATGCTGATCGAGCCGAGGGCGAAGGCGGTCACCTCATGTACATCGGCATCGTCGTCAACGACGAGAATTCGCCAAGGCATCGGCATCAGGCCGGCGACATCACCAGGCTCGCCCTCCAGGACAAGCAGCTCATCCATTGCCAAGTCAGGCCTCGAAAACGATTCGCCCGCCGACCAGAGTCATGCGCACTCGGCCGCTGACTTCGTGATCCAGGAACGGGCTATTCTTGCCCTGGCTGCGCAGGGCTTCGGGCGTGATGCGCCAGCGTTCGCCGGGGTCGAAGACGCAGACGTCGGCCGGACTGCCGACGCTCAGCGAACCCGCTTCGATGCCGAGGATGGCTGCCGGATCAGAGGTGATGCGGGCGAGTGCCACGGCCAGCGGCAGCTCCTCCTCGGCCGCCCAGCGTAGCGTCAGTGGCAGGAGGAGTTCGAGCGCGCTGGCCCCCGGTAGCGCTTCGGCAAACGGCAACTGCTTGCCATCCGCGTCGACGGGAGTATGGTCCGAGCAGACCGCCGCCAGTCCTTCCCTGGCGGCGGCGCGCAAGGCGTCACGGTCGCTTGTCGAGCGCAGGGGAGGGTCGAAGCGCGCATAGCTGTCGAAGTAGCCGATGTCCATTTCCGAGAGGTGCAGGTGATGGATGGCAATGTCACAAGTGACCTGCATTCCGCCGCGTCTGGCTGCACGGATCAGGGCGACGCCGGCGCCCGACGACAGACGGGAAAGATGCAGGCGCACCCCGGCTTCGCAGGCCAGTTGCAGCGCCGTCGCAATGGCCACGGTTTCCGCCGACACAGGTATGCCGGTCAGCCCCAGCCGCGAAGCGACTTCGCCATCGTGGGCGACACCATCACCGGCCAGGAAGTCGTCCTGTGGTCGCAGGCGAACCGCGTAATCGAAAGTGGCGGCGTACTGCATGGCGCGCAGCAGCAACTGAGTGTTGACGATTGGATGCTTGGCCTGCGAAAAGGCGATACAGCCGGCACGCGACAGCGTGTTCATTTCGGCCAATTTCTGGCCGGCCAGCTCCTGGGTCAGCGCCCCGATGGGATAGACCCGAGCCAGGCCAAGCGTTTCGCTGCGCCGGACGAGACGCTCGACGAGACCCGGCTCGTCCAGGGGTGGCTTGGTATCCGGCGGACAGGCCAGCGACGTGACGCCACCGGCGACCGCTGCCCTGAGTTCGGGTTCGATGCCGCCCAGGCGGGCCGAGAGATCGACCAGTCCTGGGCAGACGATCAGCCCCGTCGCGTCGATGCGGCGTTCAGCGGAGAAGCCTGCGGGCGGCTGGCCGATGGCTGCCACCTGTCCGTCGGCAAGGAACAGATCAAGGCAGGCATCGAGGCCCTGGCCGGGGTCGATCAGGCGCGCGTTGTGGATGTGGAGGTGTTGCCTGGTCATCGATCAGTTTCCCGCCAGAATGCCCATGACCGCCATACGCACCGCGATCCCGAAGGTGACCTGTGGCAGGATCACGGCTTGCGGCCCGTCGGCGACGTCGGAGTCGATCTCAACGCCGCGATTCATCGGTCCGGGGTGCATCACGATGGCGTCCGGCTTGGCCAGCGCCAGAGCCATCGGCGTCAGCCCGTAACAGCGAAAGTACTCGCGGGCCGAAGGTAGCAGCGCACCGTTCATGCGCTCGTTCTGCAGACGGAGCATGATTACCACATCGCAATCGCGAATTCCTTCACCCAGATCATGGCACACGCGGACCCCCATTTTTTCGATGGCGGCTGGCAGCAGCGTCTGCGGGCCCACGGCGCGTACTTCGGCGGCGCCGAGCGCGATGAGCGCATGGATGTCCGAGCGGGCGACCCGCGAGTGCAGAATGTCGCCGACAATCGCCACCGCCAGATTGGCAAAATCCTTCTTGTAGTGACGGATTGTGTACATGTCGAGCAGGCCTTGCGTCGGATGGGCGTGGCGTCCGTCGCCGGCGTTGACCACATGCACGTCGTTGCGACCCAGACGGCGCAGGTGGTCGGCGATCAGGTGCGGGGCGCCGCTCGCCGCGTGCCTTACGACGAACATGTCGGCGTGCATGGCCACCAGGTTATCAACGGTATCGAGCAGGGTCTCGCCCTTGGCCGTCGAGGAACGGGTCACGTCGAGGTTGATCACGTCTGCCGACAGGCGCTTGGCGGCGATCTCGAAAGTCGTTCGCGTACGGGTGGAATTCTCGAAGAAGACGTTGAAGACGCTCTTGCCACGCAACAAGGGCACCTTTTTGACCTCGCGGTCCGAGACCTCGAGGAAGCTCGATGCGGTATCCAGGATGTGGTTGATCACCGCACGGGGCAAGCCGTCGGTCGACAACAGGTGGGTCAGTTCGCCATTGGCGTTGAGTTGCGGATTACGCATGCTCGGCAACGCTCCACTGCAGCCGACCGTCGTCGTCCGCCGAGAGGATCAGTTCATGCAATGGGTCGAGTTCGACGCGCCAGGGGCAGAAGTCGGCGCAAATGGGCAACTGGCGACGGCCGCGATCGGCCAGGACAGCGAGCTGGATGCTCGCCGGGCGACCATAGTCGAACAGCTCGTTGATCGCCGCCCGTGTCGTGCGTCCGGTGTACAGGACATCATCGACGAGGATCAGTGGGCGGCCTTCGACGTCAAAAGGGATTGAGCTTGGCTTGACGCGTGCATGCAGGCCTCTTTCGCCGTAGTCGTCACGGTAGAAAGAAACGTCGATGAGGCCGATTTCGTTGGCTAGATCGAGCAGGTCACGCAGCCGCCGGGCAACCCAGACACCGCCACTGTGAATGCCGACCAGGACCGTGTCCGGTCGGAGGCAGGGTCGAATAAGCGCGGCCAGTGCAGCACACTGTTCTTCGGCGTCGGGAAGGTCGATTGGTGGCATCAGTTACCTTAAAAGTCGCGTCTGTGACTCACTAATCTCCCCTCTCCTGCCCGAGGGAGAGGCGGGGGGCGAGATGGGGAATTCACGGAGCATGCTCCGTGCACATCGAGCGATTCCGGCGTGCAAGCCGGAATGCGCCCTGCAAGGGAGGGCAACGATCATCAGGGGTGGTAAGGCCGCGAGTCCTGACTGCCGGCGCGGTCAAAATGGCTCTGCAGGATCAGTTGGGCAGCCACGGCATCGAGATACCCTCTCGCGCTGCGGGTATTGTGGCCGGCGGCCAGAAGTCGGTCCTGCGCTTCGTATGAGGACAGTCGCTCCTCGGCATACTCGACGAGGAGACCGAAGCGACCGCGCAACTGGTTCGCGAAGCGCTGGCAGCGCGCGGTCATGGCATGTGCCGTGCCGTCAAGTGAGGTCGGCTGCCCGACGACCAGGCTGGCTGGCCGCCACTCGTCGATCAGTGCGGCGATGGCCGAGAAACGCTGGTTATTGCCATCGCCGTGAATCGTGGTCAAGGCATGGGCCTGCAGGAGTTGCCATTCGCCGACGGCGACACCGATGCGTCTTTCGCCGAAGTCGAACGCGAGTACCGTGCCCCTGGGTAGGCCGGCTGCGTCAGGCATGCCCGGCCTGATCGGCAAGATGGGTCAGATTGACACCGAGCAGTTCGAGTGCCGATGCCAGTCTCTCCTCGTAGGGCAGTTCGAAAAGGATGCGCAGTTCTGCCGGCACGGTCAACCAGGCGTTCTGCGCCAACTCGTGCTCGAGCTGGCCGGCAGACCAGCCCGCGTAGCCGAGCGCGACCATCAGGTCGCGTGGCTGTCCACTGCTGGCGACCGACTGCAGGATATCACGCGAGCTGGTCAGCCCGACGTGCTTATTCACCACCAGCGTAGACTGCCACTGGCCGATCGGTCGGTGGAGGACGAAGCCGCGGTCGGTCTGTACCGGCCCACCGAAGAGCACTGGCAGATCGGTAAGGTCCTGGGCCTCGAGGGAAAGGTCTATCTTCTCGAGGAGGGTCCCCAGGCGCATGTCGATCGGCCGATTGACGATCACCCCCAGCGCTCCTCGATCATTGTGTTCGGCGACGTAGACCAGGGCCCTTGAGAAATAAGAATCTACCATGGCCGGCATGGCAATGAGAAAATGGTCAGTCAGATTAATGCTGTGCATGTGCCTATTTTAATCGGCGCTGGCGGCTGACACAAAGGTTATCAAGCCATTGGATTCGATTCTCGTCTGGTTTCGGCGCGACCTGCGTGATACCGATCACTCCGCGTTGTGCGAAGCGCTGCGGCGCGGACGGCGCGTCTACTGCGCCTTCGTTTTCGATCGGGAGATCCTCGACGCGCTGGACCAGCGCGCCGATCGACGGGTCGAGTTCATTCGCGAATCGCTGGTCGAGCTGGATATCGCGCTGCGCGAGCGCGGCGGCGCCTTGCTGGTGCGTCATGGCTGGGCGGTCAGCGAGATCCCGGCACTGGCCAGCGAGCTGGGCGTCGCGGCGGTATTCGCCAATCGCGATTACGAACCACAGGCCAAGAAACGTGATGCCGCCGTGATGGTAGCATTGAACGAAAACGGAATCGCCTTCGAGTCCTTCAAGGATCAGGCTGTCCTTGACGGCGATGAGGTGCTGACGCAGGCCGGACGTCCGTACACGGTGTTCACACCCTACAGGAACGCCTGGCTCAAGCGCCTGACCGAGGATGATTGGCAGCCGCATGCCGCTGGCGCAGGGATTCTGGCCGCCGCTTCTGGCGCCGATCCGGGCGCCAATGGCGTGCCCTCGCTGGTGGAGATCGGTTTTGCGGTTACCGATCTGCGGTCCCTAGGCATCGTGCCGGGAATGTCTGGCGGACGACAACTCCTGGGCGACTTTCTCGGGCGAATGACGCGCTACCGGCAGCAGCGGGATTTTCCTGCCGTGAAGGGGGGGTCCTGCCTCTCGGTGCATCTGCGTTTCGGCACGGTCTCGGTTCGTGAACTGATTTCCAGCGCGCTGGCCGCAGGTGCCTTGCGCGAGGGTGGCGAAGGCGCTGCAACCTGGCTTTCCGAGCTTGTCTGGCGCGACTTCTACTTCATGATTCTGGACCGCTTTCCGCACGTCGCCAAGCGCGCCTTCAAGCCGCCGTATGACGCCATCGCCTGGGAACAGGGGCCGCAGGCGGCCGCGGCGCTGGCCGCCTGGTCTGCCGGGCGCACCGGCTATCCGCTGGTCGATGCCGCCATGCGGCAACTGAACCGCACCGGTTACATGCACAATCGCCTGCGCATGCTGGTTGCCTCGTTCCTGACCAAGGACCTGGGGATCGACTGGCGGCTGGGCGAGGCCTATTTCGCCCGCCAGCTCAATGACTTCGATCTGGCGGCCAATAACGGCGGTTGGCAATGGGCAGCGTCAAGCGGCTGCGACGCGCAACCGTATTTCCGTATCTTCAACCCGGTCACGCAGTCCGAGCGTTTTGACGCCGCTGGCAGCTTCATTCGCCGCTACCTGCCGGAACTTGCCGCTGTGCCGGACAAGTTCATTCACGCGCCATGGCGCATGAGCCTGGCCGAGCAGGCCGCCTGCGGCGTATTCATCGGACGTCAGACGCCAGCGCCGGTGGTCGACCATGAAGAGGCGAGGCGCCGGACGCTGCAACGCTACGCGGTCGTCAAGCGCCTCGCTGCTCCTTGACGTGTTCGGCTACCAGGCGCAGCAGTTCGTCTTCCTGATAGGGCTTGCCAAGGTACTGGTTAACTCCCAGTTCGAAGGCGTACTGCCGGTGCTTGTCAGCCATTCGCGAGGTAATCATGATGATCGGCACGCTCCGCAGGCGCTGGTCGGCGCGTATGTTCCTGGTGAGTTCGAAGCCGTCCATGCGCGGCATCTCGATGTCGACCAGCATCACATCGGGGACCATGGCGACCAGTTGTTCGAGGGCATCCGTCCCATCCTTGGCGGTCATGATCTGGTAGCCTTCGCGGGCCAGCAATCGACTGGTGATCTTGCGCACGGTCAGCGAGTCATCGACGATCATCACCGTTGGCAGGGTGGCGGTGACACTGTCAGTCGCCGTCGCCTCACGTACGGTGGGCACTGGTGCCACCGGCGGCGTGCTGCGCGTCCGACTGGCCAGGGCAACCGGGTTGAGGATCAGCAGCACCTGGCCGTTGCCGAGTACCGTCGCGCCATCGACGCCGATGACCCTGGCGAGTTGAGGTCCGACGTTCTTGACGACGATTTCCTGATTGCCGATCAAGCCATCGACCTGCAGGGCGATTCTACCGGTTCCGCTACGCAACAGCAGTACCCAGTACTGGTGATGCTTCTCCGGCAGGGCCCGGGAGTCACCGAGGAGGTGAGGCAGGTAATGGAAGGGATATCGCCTTCCAGACCACTCGGCGACGCTGGCCTCGCGCATACGGGCCAGTCCCTTTTCCCGGGTATCGAGTACCTGCTCGATCAAGGCTGATGGAATCGCGTACTCGCGGTTGCCGGAGCGCACCAGCAGGGCCTTGGTCACTGCCAGCGTGAGCGGCAGATAGAGCCGGAAAGTGGTGCCCAGGCCGGCGCTGGAGTTGACGTCGATGCGGCCGCCAAGGCTGGCCACCTCGCTCTTGACGACATCCATCCCGATGCCGCGACCAGACAGGCGCGACACTTCGCTGGCGGTCGAAATTCCCGGCGCAAAAATAAGTTCCACCACCTGAGCAGGGTCAGCCGCTTCATCCGCAGTCAACAGATCAGCAGCCAGACCGCGTTCCCGCAGTCGGTCCAGGTCGAGGCCGGCGCCGTCATCGGCGAAGGAGAGGATCACCTCATTACCTTCCTGCGCCAGGGTCACCGATATTTCACCAATCTCCGGCTTGCCCTGAGCCAGGCGAACGTCGGCCGCTTCAAGTCCGTGTGCGACGGCGTTGCGCAGCATATGTTCCAGTGGTGCCAACATCTTGTCGAGAACCGTTCGGTCGAGTTCCAGTTGAGCACCGCTGATTTCAAGGTTTGCCCGCTTGCCGATTTCCTTCCCCGCCTGCCGAACGATACGGTAGAGGCGATCGACAATGCTGCCGAATGGCACCATGCGGATAGACATCAACTCCTGTTGCAGATCACGGTTCAGACGTGACTGAGCGAGAATGGCGGCGTTGGCGTCATCCAGGTTCTTGAGCAGGCTCTGCTGGGCCGTGGCGACATCGTTGACCGATTCGGCCATCATTCGCGTCAGTTCCTGGAAGCGTGTGAAGCGGTCGAACTCAAGTGGATCGAAATCGGTATGGCGCTCGTCGGTTTGCGCGGTACTTGACTGCATCTGCAACTCGGCGTGGAGCTCGATATCGCGCAGTTGCCGACGCAGACGGATGACGTTCTCGGTGAGGTCGAGCAAGGAGGCCTTCATGGCTCGCGTCTCGCCTTCGATCCGCGAGCGGGCAATCGACAATTCGCCGGCTTCGTTGACCAGTCGGTCAATCAGGTCGGCGCGGACGCGCAGCATGGCGCGCTGCTCGGGTGCGTCGGTATCGCTTTCCGGGGTCGCCGCCGCACCCCGATCGACGGCCATAGCGCCATCGTCGACGCTCACTCTCGCTTCCATCGCAGGTGCTGACGTGGCGTCATCCGGGACCTCGACCAGTGGGTCAAGCGATTCGCCGCGCTGCAGTTTGTCGACAATCTGCACGATGACGTCAAAGGTATTGTCGATGTCGTCGATCGTCTCGGGCGGCACAGCACCAGTACGCTGCGCTTCCTCAATGCGCGTTTCGATGGCGTGCGTCAGTTCGCCAAGATTCATGGCACCGGCCATCCGCGCGCTACCTTTGAGCGTATGGAACAAACGGGCCAGTCGACGCGCGATTTCAGCATCCGACGGATTGCTGCGCCAAGCACGCAAACACGTGGCGATGCCCTGATTGAGCTCGAGTGCTTCCTCCACAAACAACGGCAGCAGTTGCTCGTCAAGTTCGTCCTGCAGTTGCGGCACCTCGACGGCCATGCCGCTGGCACTCGCTGTCGGTACCGGTTCGGGGACTGCCGGGGCTGGTTTTGCCGGTTGCGCTGGCGCTGGCGCGCTGTCCGCCGCAGCCGGCGTTGCCTGTTGCTCGGTAGACGGCTCGAGATAAAGTGCGTCGAGAACCTCGACGAGGGCGGGAGTGGCTTCGGGCTGCTGCTCACCGGCGACGTCGGCGAGCATCGAGGCCAGTTCGGCGATCGCCTCCCGGATGGTGGCGAGCGCATCCTGACTGTCGGCATGCACGGCGTGGTTGTGGCGCAAGAGCGCCGCTTCGAGCGCGTGGCTCAGTTGGTTGACCGCCACGATGCCCACCGTTGCCCCGATGCCGGCCAGCGTATGGGCGGCACGATACAGTTCGCGGCTTGCCGGGGCGACGGCGTTGGCTTCGAGCAGTGAGAACTCGCGTTGCAGGGTGGCCAGGTGAGCACCGGCCTCGGCGTTGAAGATCTCGGCCAGATCGGCAGCAAGGGAAAGCCGAGAGCGCGTCTTGCGATCATCTTCGGTCGCCTGTAGTTCGCCATCGGCCAGCATGCTGGCCGCCGCCGGTAGCGGCGCACCGGTCGCCTCTGCGGCACTGCCGACCGGTTGCACCAACACGTCGCTGATCTGCTGAGGCTCGGCGGCTTCGCTGCCCAGGCGCAGCAACTCGGCGGCAGCGAGCATGCCGGTGGCGTCAGGGGGATTGCCGTGGCCGGTTTTCAGATACTCGACCCAGGCGACAAAAACGGTCCGCGTCTGCCCGATCAGGTCGAGGAGGGCAGGAGTCACTTCCTGTTCCTGCCGTAGACAGAGGTTCAGGACCTGCTCTATCGCCCATGCTGCCTCGCCGAGATCCTTCAGCCCAACCATGCGGCCGCTGCCCTTGAGCGTGTGCACCGAACGACGGATCGCGGTCAGCAGTTCCGTATCGTGCAGCCGCTCTTTCAGGAGCTGGAAGTTCTGCCCAATGCTGGCCAGGACCTCGTCCGCTTCCTCAAGGAAGATTTCGAGCAATTCGGCATCGACTTCCTCATTGGTCGCTTGCGAGAGCTGGATCGTCTCTGCCGACGGTGGCGGTGCTTCTGCCGTCTGTGGCTTGAGCGTGGCCATCGCTTCGTCGATCTGCCGCGCGGCATCGCCACCAGCAGCCAGCGCCGAGAGAACCTCCTTGGTCTGCTGCCCGAGTTTCTTGTCGGCAACCAGATCGGCATCTTTTTGCAGGGCCGCGAGGTTTTGTTGAACTTCTTGGCGCAGACCGGCGTCGGTGGGCTGTTCCTTGAGTGCTACCAACAGCGCGTGCGCGTCGCGTTTCTGCTGCTCCACCTGTTGCTCGACCGTGGCCGTTGCTTGCTCATCGACCGATCTTGGCGCTGTGCCAGACTGCATATTGCTGACGAAGCTCTCGAAGTCGGCAGCTCCGTGTTGCAGCGCGTCAACGAAGAAGCCGACCAGCGACAGCCGCTCGGCGACACGCTCGAAGTCGCCCTCGTGGGGGGCATACCCCGGCTTTGAGAAGCCTCGGATGTCTGTCGTGCACTGGCGCAGAACAGCCACCGCGCCGTCATGACGCATCATGGTCAGTGCACCGATGACCTGTCGCAGGGGGGTCTCGAGAGCGTCGAGATCGGCAGACTTCTCGGCATCACGGAAGAAGCCATCAAGCACCTGCTCGATTTGGGCAAGGTTGTTTTGAATTTCTCTGGCGACCTGAGCAACCAGCAGCTTTTCCTGTGCCTGGCGCGACATGGCGTCGAGCGCTGGTAACTCCGATCCGGATTGCGGCAGGGATCCGGAAACACAAAGACGAAGCCGGTCAACCATGACGTCAACCTGGTGCGCGAAACTGCGGTCCAGGTACTGAATGTTCTCCTGCGCGCTTTGGGTGAGCAGGATCGCTGTCGCGGTTTCCATGGCCAGAGCTTCGCTGTGGCGAGAGGGTGTCTGCGTCAGCAGGCTGGCGACATCGGTAATCGCGTGCACCAACCGTCGATAGTCCGCATGACCCAGTTCGTCGACCAGCGTCGACAGGGTCGTGGCGTTTGCCCGGAAGGTCTGGAGAGCCTGGGTCGTTCCGGCGCAGAACTTGCTCCAGCTCTCTTCGGTGGCCACAATCACGTCACGCAAGCGGCGCTGCAAGGCAGCCACGGCGACCGGCATCGCCGCCGACGCGCTGGGCATCAAAGCCGCCAACTGGTAGGCGTCCTTGACCTCGAGTACCGCGCGATCATCGCTGTCGGCGCTGCCGACCAGATAGAGCGCATCGCGCATCAGGCGCTCGGCGACGTTGCTCGAGCCTTCGAGAAGTCGGCGAATTTGCAGGTCGATGCGCGTGCACAGTTGCCTGGCATCGGCGTCAGCCGGTAGCGCGCCTTCGGCCAGGGCGGTCAGGAAAGCCGTCGCGACCCACCAGAACGATCGCGCCGAGGGCATTTCCTGGATCGCCTCGATGCGCTTCACGGCCTCGCGCATTTCCGGTAGCCCGGCTCGTTCCTTTGGCGCCCGCAACCACGACAGGAGGCCACGCTGAAAGTGTGCCCTCTGCTGATGCAGTGCGCGCTGACTCGCATTGCGACCGAGCAACGCCAGCGGACCCGCACGGTGCGGCGGCCGCACGAGGAGGTCAGGAAAGAAAAGATCCGTCGGAAAGACTCGCCCTTGCCCGCGTGCCTGCTGGACCTCTCGATAGAGCGGCATGAGCCGCAGTGGCTGGTTTGGCTGGCCGGCGAGCAGATCGTCGAGGTAATGGCGCAGCGCCGCCATCGAGCGTTGCGCAAGGTCCACGGAAGCCTCGGAGGCGGGCCGCTCGTGTTTTTCGATGGCCTCCAACAGGGACTCCAGCGCTTCACTGAACTGCGTGACACCGTCCAGTCCGACGATCGTCAGAGCACCTTGTACCTGGTGCAGATGGGTCCGACAGAAGCGGACTTGCGTCAGATCGCCGGAGGCCTCGGCAGCACTCGCCGTGAACTTTTGCAGTGCCTTGTCGCCACGCTCCAGCGCAAGGTCGATCTCGCTCTTGACCCAGGTCAGCGGGCCGATATCGAAGCCCGTCGGGGTATTCATGGGGGACAGGTTCTCCACTTCAGTCTTCTGGCGTCGAAGCTCAGGACACCTTGAAGCCGGCGACGGACCCCTTCAGTTCCGTCGCCAGACCCGCCAGTTCGCCAATCGCCGTCGCCGTCTGTTGCGTGCCGGCCGTCGTCTGCCCAGTGACGAGTAGTATTTCCTGCATGTTGCGGGCCACTTTGGTTGCCGAGTCGGCCTGCTGGCGCGTGGCGCTGGCGATGTTTTCAATCAGCACGGTGAGCGAGTTCGACACCGCACCGATCTCTGCCAGCGCCTGACCGGCGGCGTCGGACAACCTCGCTCCTTCGACCACGCCGCGGGTCGACTCTTCCATCGCCGAAACGGTGTCCTGGGTATCGGTCTGGATGGTCCTGACGATCGCCCCAATCTGCTTGGTCGCTTCGCCAGAACGTTCAGCGAGTCGCTGCACCTCCTCGGCAACAACGGTGAAGCCGCGTCCCGCTTCGCCGGCCGAAGCAGCCTGAATGGCGGCGTTGAGTGCCAGCACGTTGGTCTGCTCGGTGATGTCCGAAATCAGCTCGACGATTTCACCGATTTCCTGTGAGGATTCGCCAAGGCGCTTGATCCGCTTCGAGGTCTCCTGAATCTGCTCGCGGATCTTGTTCATTCCCTTGATCGAGTCCTCTACCGCCTGCGTGCCCTTGTCGGCAGACGCCAGCGCCTGTCGCGCCACGGTTGAGGACTGCTTCGCGTCAGTCGATACATTGGTCATCGACGTCGCCATGGCCAGCACGGACTGACCTGTCGCCTTGATCTCGACCGCCTGACGTTCGGCGGCGGCAAGCAACTCGGTGGAAGTCTGCTGGGCCATGCCGGTCGCGACCGTCACCCGGCCGGCAGCGTCGTTGATTCGGCCCACGAGCACGCGGAGTTCTTCGATCGTGTAGTTGATCGAGTCGGCAATCGCGCCGGTGATATCCTCGGAAACCGTGGCGGTGACCGTCAGGTCGCCGTCGGCAAGGTCGCCAAGTTCGTTCATCAAGCGCAGGATGGCGCCCTGGTTCTGGCGGTTCAGCGCCTCGGTCGCCTGTCGGCTTTGCTCGGCCGCCTGGGCCTGACGCTGGGATTCGGCAAGGTAGGTCCGGGCAAGCAGAAACAGCAGCGCGATGGCGAGCGCAATCAGGACGAACAAGGCAATGCCATAGGCGGTGCGTTTCAGGGTGCTGCTGTGATAAGCCTGCGCCAATTGGTCGGTGACTTCAAGCAACTCTTCGCTGTCACGGAAGATCTGCGAACCTGCCTGTTTGGCAATGACCAGCCGCTGCATGTTGCCAAGGATGCCGCCGACGGCTGTTCGATACTCGCCGAACCTGGCCTCCAGCTCGTTGAGCTTCTGCTTTGTATCGCCGTCCGTCGCCGCGGCAATGCGCAGCACTTCGCTCCCCTTGGCCAGCGCCTTCAGCGTGTCACGAAAGGTGTTGGTGTCCTTGCCCAGGAGAAAGGCGATCTCAGGGTCGATGGCATTACCGACAAGGAGCGCGCTGGCGTTCTTTGCGATCCTCTGGGTGAGCATCACCAACTGGTTGGCGGCAGCAATCTCGCGCACTCCAGCACTGCTCTGCAGCTTGAGTGCAGCGACTTGCTCCGACAGTTCCAGCAACTGCGGATTCTTGTCGTTGATGGACGCCACGTCCTTGCCCAGCGAGACCAGGTTCTTTTCCATCTCCAGCAGGCGCGAGGAGCTTTTCTCGGTCTTGTCCCAGATTTGTGTCAGCACCTGCAACTGTGGCTGAACGCTGGCTGGCGAAGGAGGAAGCTGTATGCCCGCCAGTTCGCCACCATTGGTCAGTCCCTCAAGGTTGGCGGCGAAGCTGTCACGGGAGTCCCTGAGCTGCTTGAAAGCGGCCGGGTCACCGAGCAGGGCCAGGCTGGAGGCTTTTGCCAATCGTTGCGACAGCATCCGCATTTCACCTGCGGCGGCAATGTAGGCGGTGCCGTAGGTCGACTGACGGCTGTCACGATAGACGACGGTGGCGATCAGCAGCATCACCAGGACCAGCGCGCCGCCAAGCATCTGCAACTGTTTGCCTACCGGGTAGCGATCAAGCAGAGCGGCTGCAAACGGAATCCTCCCTCGTCTCGCGGGCGCATCTGAATCGACGACCGGCCGGGCCAGCAGCGTTTCGCCAGCCGTGTCAGTGGTCCGGGACAAGAAAGCAGGCAGCTTGGGCTTGAAACTCATTTCACCTCTCCAATTACATTGTCTCGATGGCGCGACTTAGCTGTCGTCGAGCATGTCCCGATGCAAAAACGGCTCAAACGCCAATGTCCATGAATCCCTGGTCAGCCAGTAATCCTCGCACCTGGAGTTTCCTCCAGCGCCGTCCCTCGTTGTCGCCATAGACTTGCTGCGCCCAGTCCGGCGCTTGCGGATCAGGCGCTTCGGGAGTCAAGGCTTCGACATTGCGCAGACCGATCATGCGCGTGACCAGCAGCGCTGCGTTGGTGCCATGACGGGTGCCGATCAGCAGAAGTCGCGAGCTGCCATTCTGGGGTGTTGCTTCCTTGCCCAGAAAGGCGGACAAGTCGACCACCGAGTACAGGTTGCCGCGAATGTTGGCGATACCCGCGAACCAGGGTTTGGTCAAAGGGACGTTGGTCAGCGGTGTGAGCGGAACGATTTCGCCCGAATCGGCCAGGTCGAGAAGCCAGTAGTCTGAACCGGCCTGAATGCCGAGTAATCCTGCAGCACTCTGAGCGCTGGTGCCGGCCAGCCTTGCCGCGAGGTAGGACTGGAATTCGTGCAGGCGGACTTTCTTGGACATTCCCGTCCCGTTCAGAGCACAGCGATCTTGGCCAGCAACTCCTGACCATTGACGGGCTTTACCAGGTAGTCCTGTGCGCCCTGTCGCAAACCCCAGATCTTGTCGGTTTCCTGATCCTTGGTGGTAAACACGATGATCGGAATATTCCTGGTTGCTTCATTACGGGTCAGGGTTCGAGTGGCCTGGTAGCCGTTGAGACCTGGCATGACAATGTCCATCAAGATCAAGTCGGGCAATTCGCTTTTTGCCTTGGCGATGCCCTCTTCACCGCTTTCGGCGGTAATGACCTCGTAGCCATTGCCGGTCAGCAATGTTTTCATCACGTGACGTTCGGTCGGCGAATCGTCAACAACGAGGATCTTCTTGATGGCCATGATCTCTAGCTCCCTCGGCTGTCGGTCAATGAATCCGGGTTTCTTCAGGCGGACGGGAGCGAAAAAGCCGCCACCGTCTGCAACAGACTATCCTTCGTGAAGGGCTTTGTCAGGTATCGGTCGGAGCCCACCATGCGCCCACGTGCGCGGTCAAACAAGCCATCCTTCGACGATAGCATGATCACCGGCGTGGCGCGGAAACGGTGGTTCTTCTTGATCAAGGCACAAGTCTGGTAGCCGTCAAGTCGCGGCATCAAGATGTCGCAGAAAATCACGGCGGGCTGGTGATCGGCAATTTTCGCCAAGGCATCGAAACCATCTTCGGCAAGGACCACCTGGCAACCGGCTTGCACCAGGAAAATCTCGGCGCTACGCCGTATGGTGTTGCTGTCATCAATGACCATGACCTTGACGCCGCGCAGGTCTGCAGCTTCAGCCACTTCTCTCCTCCAAGGTGGTTCTACGTTCTATAAGCCCCGTGAATGCAACCCGATCTCCTTTTCACACTACTATACCGCATTGTTTTCATATTTCGACACTTTCAAAGTCTTCCTTGCGCGCGCCGCATTCCGGGCAAGTCCAGTTGATGGGCACATCCGACCAGCGCGTCCCGGGGGCGATGCCTTCGTCAGGCAGACCTGCGGCCTCATCGTAAATGAAGCCGCAGGTCAGGCACATCCATGTGCGATAGGGTTGATTGCTAGCTGTATTCATGGCTTCAGTCGGTTTTCGGTTAGAATCGGGAAGAAAAAGGCAGGATTCTAGCCAAAGCTTTCTCTCGCTACCAAGACTTTCTTTCGCCGGCACAACCCTTCTCCGACTCAAGACCTGCCCTGATGAACCCCCACGTCGTGCCACTGCCGCCTATCGTTCTCACCTTCGCCGCCAGCGACCCCTCTGGTGGCGCTGGGCTGCAGGCGGATTTGATGACCCTCTCGTCGATGGGTTGCCATCCGCTGTCGGTGACCACGGCACTGACCGTGCAGGATACCGTCGGTGTGGCGGGCATCATGGCAGTTGATGCGGATTGGGTCGAAGATCAGGCGCGGACCTTGCTTGAAGACATGCCGGTCGCAGCTTTCAAGATTGGCCTCTTGGGCAGTGTCGACAATATCGGGATAATCGCCGAGATCCTCGCCGATTATCCCGGCGTTCCGGTGGTCCTCGACCCTGTGCTCGCGTCCGGGCGCGGCGATGAACTGGCCGACGAAGAGATGATTGCCGCCCTGCGCGAGTTGCTGTTGCCGCGGACCACGATTCTGACGCCGAATACGCTCGAAGCTCAGCGACTGTCTGCGGCTGACGACGACGATGACGCCGACGATGAGGCAGGAGATCCGACCCTCGACGACTGTGCGCAGCGTTTGCTCGTCCTGGGCTGTGAGTATGTGTTGTTGACCGGTACGCATGCCAATACCGCGCGGGTGGTCAACAGCCTCTATCGGCAAAAGAGTGGACTGGTACGCAGGGATGCGTGGGATCGCCTGCCCGGTACCTACCACGGTTCGGGTTGTACGCTGGCCTCGGCCATCGCTGCTGGTCTGGCGAGAGGATTGTCGGTGGACGAGGCAGCATGGGAAGCTCAGGACTATACATGGAGGTCGCTGGTCGCCGGCTTCCGACCGGGAATGGGTCAGTGCATTCCCGATCGTTTCCATCAGTTCCGGCCTCGCAGCGGTGCGCTCAATGATTGAACCCGCGCGCAGCAAACTGCGCGGCCTTTATGCGATCACCCCGCAGGGCCTGGCGCCGGCCAATCTGCTGGCCCGGGTCGAGGCTGTCCTGGGTGGCGGGGTGGCATTCGTCCAGTATCGGGACAAGGGTACCGGCGGGGCGCGACGAGCCGAATTGGCCGGCGCCCTGCGCCGCCTCTGCCGGCAGTATGGTGCCCGCCTGCTGATCAATGACGATCTGGCGCTGGCGCTCGCCGTCGACGCCGACGGTGTGCATCTGGGGGGCACGGACGGTGATCTCGTGGCCGCGCGACAGGCGCTTGGTAGCGGCCGTTTGCTCGGCGCTTCGTGCTATGCGGATTTCGATCGCGCACGCACGGCGGTGTCAGCGGGGGCAGATTATGTTGCCTTCGGGGCGGTACATCCATCGCCGACCAAGCCGCTGGCGGTGTCTGCGCCGCTGTCGCTGTTCACGCGCTGCCGCGCCGAACTGGCCGTGCCGGCGTGTGCCATCGGCGGCATCACCGCAGAGAATGCTTCGCCCCTGCTGGCCGCCGGTGCGGACCTGCTGGCCGTGATCAGCGACCTGTTCGGGGCAGCGGATAGCGCCGCGCGCGCCTCGGCCTATCAACCACTGTTCAAGGAACATCCTCGTGATCTCCCGCAATCAGCAACTTTTTGAGCGCGCTCAGCGCCGCACCCCGGGTGGCGTCAACTCGCCGGTACGGGCCTTTCGTTCGGTCGGCGGTACGCCGCGGTTTTTCGTCGAAGGCTTGGGCCCGCGCGTGACCGATGTCGACGGCATGATCTACCTCGATTACGTCGGCTCCTGGGGACCGCTGATTCTTGGCCACGCGCATCCCGAGGTGGTCGCTGCGGTACGGGAAACGGCCGCCAGGGGGCTATCCTTTGGCGCACCGACCGAAAACGAGGTCGACATGGCCGACCTGCTCTGTGAGCTGCTGCCGACGCTCGAAATGGTTCGCCTGGTGAGTTCGGGGACCGAAGCGACGATGAGTGCCATCCGCCTGGCGCGCGGCCATACCGGGCGCGACCTGTTGATCAAGTTCGAGGGCTGCTACCACGGCCACTCGGACAGTCTGCTGGTCAAGGCGGGCTCCGGGATGCTGACTTTCGGTCACCCGAGCTCCGGCGGCGTTCCCGCCGATTTAGCCAGGCACACGCTGGTTCTCGGCTACAACGACAGCGCCGGACTTGAGTCGGCCTTTGCCGAGCATGGCGCGAAAATTGCGGCGGTGATCGTCGAAGCGGTGGCCGGCAACATGAATCTGGTCGCGCCGCGGCCCGAGTTCCTGCGGACCATGCGCGAGCTGTGCAGCCGGTACGGGTCGGTGCTGATCTTCGACGAAGTGATGACCGGCTTCCGCGTCGGCGCCCAGGGTGCGCAGGGTCTCTATGGCATCCATCCGGATCTGACCACGCTCGGCAAGGTGATTGGCGGCGGCATGCCGGTCGGTGCTTTTGGCGGCCGACGCGAGATCATGACCAAGGTCGCGCCGCTCGGTCCGGTGTACCAGGCAGGCACACTGTCGGGCAATCCGGTAGCCGTCGCTGCCGGTCTGGCGACGCTGAAACTGGTGCACGTGGCCGGTTTCCATGAACGGCTGGCGCAGCGCACCAGGCAGCTCACCGACGGGCTGGTTTCGGCAGCCACTCAACATGGGGTACCGTTCTCGGCGCAAGCGATCGGCGGCATGTTCGGACTGTACTTCCGCTCAGAGTGCCCGCAGACCTACGCTGAAGTGATGCAGTGCGACAAGGAGGCTTTCAATCGCTTCTTCCACGCCATGCTCGATGCCGGCCACTACTTTGCGCCTTCGGCTTTCGAAGCCGGCTTCGTTTCGGCCGCCCATACCGAGGCCGATATCGCCGCCACCATTGCCGCCGCGGAAGGGGTGTTCAGGGGCTGGTGATTGGGAGGGTAGGGGCGCAGCACGCTGCGCCCCTACCTCTGCGGAAGGCTTGGCGACAAAGTAACAGTCCTCCAGCTTGGCCTTGTGATACAGATCCTACCCAAGCAGCGTACACATTGTGCACTGTCGAGGCAACGATCCCCGCACGGAAATCAGCGCGGTCTTCGCCCCACAGGTTATCATCTGGCTTCGGTAGGTTTCATAGGCGGGTTGTGAAAGCTCCAGCGTGCGGCGGTTGATGCGGGATCGCTTCTCGCGGTTGATGCCCGGTAGGGGCGCAGCATGCTGCGCCCCTACCGGGCATCTTGCGCACGGGACCGTCAGATCAAAACACCCTGCCGCTTGCCTGGCGCGTGATTCGTTGCTTGCGGTTCTCGAAAAACCGCAGACCGGCGTAGGTGCCACCGGCGAGAGCGAGCATTCCGACCATGAACCCTGCATAGGCCGTTGTCATTGGAATCTCCAGGGCTTTGGCCATATCCGAAAACTCGGACATGCCGCCTATGCCGGCCGCCATATTGATCGGCATGAAGACCACGCTGAGCACCGTCAATCGCTTGAGGTTCTTGTTCTGGTTGATGTTGATCGCGCTATCGGTGGCGTCCATCAGGAAGTTGATCTTGTTGAACAGGAATGCGGTGTGGCCGTCGAGCGATTCGATGTCGCGCAGGATCTCGCGGACGTCGGCATGCTGGGCATCGGAAAGCAATTTCCCGCGCAGCAGGAAGGAGAGCGCCCGCCGGGTATCGAGGACGCTGCGCCGCGTACGACCATTGATGTCCTCCGCCTCGGCAATGGCAGCGAGGATTTCTGTCGCCTCCTTGTCGGTGATGTTTGAGCGCAAGACCTTCGTGCCGACCTTGTCGAGTTCGGCGTAGACATCCTCGAGCGAGTTGGCCGAGTACTCGACGTCGGCGGCATAGAGATCGAGCAGGACGTCCTTGCCATCGGTCACATAGCCCGGCCGGGTGCGCGCGCGCGCCCTCTGCAGGCGAAATACCGGCAGCTCCTCGCTGCGCACCGTGAACAGGATCTCGTTGTGCAGGATCAGGGCTACCGGAACGTTGCGCGACTCGTCCCTGGTATCGAGCAGGAAGTCGGAGTGCAGATGGACCTCGCCGTCGTCCTCGACATAGAAGCGTGCGCTGGCTTCCAGGTCGGTCAGGCTCGCCGGGTCAGGTATTTCGACGTCATACATGCTGCCGATCCAGCCGCGGATTTTCTTGGTCGGTGCAATCAGGTCCACCCAGATCGGGCTGACGCCTTTCAGGTCGTCCGGGCTGCTGACGGTAAACTGGCGCAGGCGACCGTCACGCAGTTCGAACGCATTGACGACTGTTTTTTCGTTGCGGTAGTGGCTGTCATCGATCAGCTCCTCGAGCACCTCGTCCGGGAGGAGTGCCAGGATCGGATCGGCGCCTTCCTTGACTTCATCCCAAACGACCAGGCGCTCATTGACATCCAGCGCTTCAAGGATGTACGCGATTTCCTTCGGCGGCATCAGCTTGAGCTTCTGGCGAAGTTCCCGGCGATACTGCTCGTGAATCTCCAGGCTGGCTTCATCAAGGCTGGGCGTCCCCTGTTCACGCACCAGTGGCGCGACGAGCTCTTCGACCCGTTTCTGCAGCGAGAGCAGCGAACGCACTTCGCTCAGATGCACGTCGGCGATGCCCTGTTGCAGCGTTTCCGGGGTAGTCAATTTGTTCTTTTCTTCGCTCACGGTGTCGACTCCCTGATGATGAGGTGACTAATCGAAGGGCGGGATTCTAGCACTGCCAGACGGATCAAAGATCATGTTTCGAGAGCCTTTTGGCCATTTGAAACGAAATGAAATCGTTTCCGGAACAAATCGCTGAGCGCGACTCGCTCCTGCGCCGGCAAGGCAGCGCCAGCTCCTAGTCGAGCATCCACGACACTGACAGAGGTCGACTGTGGATGCCCGCCGGCAGCCGCCGAAGACTTCGTTGACCGGCATGCGCCATCTTCGTCGATCTGTGAGAAGATGCCCGCAAGCGCGTTGCCGACGGCAAGAGCACGGGTAGGCACGGCAACGCGCGACATCGGGCGACGCCAATTCCGGCGGGGGAGCAGTGACAGCAGAAAACGCGCCGCACGGCGAAAAGTCGGGTCTGGCGGCCACCTCGCTGGCAGCGATGGGTGTCGTCTTTGGCGACATCGGTACCAGTCCGCTCTATACGGTCAAGGAAGTGTTTCGTGGCCACCACCCGCTGGCAGTCAACGCGGAAAACGTCCTGGGCATCCTGTCGCTGGTCTTTTGGGCGCTGACGATCACCGTCTCACTGAAATACGTCGTCTTCATCATGCGTGCCGACAACCGCGGCGAGGGCGGTATCATGGCCCTGACGGCACTGGCGCTGCGCACGGCCAATGCCTCGCCACGCACCCTCTGGCTGATATCGGTGCTGGGCATTTTCGGGGCGGCACTCTTCTACGGTGACGCCGTGATCACACCGGCGATGTCGGTTCTCTCGGCAGTCGAAGGACTCGAAGTCGCGACGCCGCTGCTCAAGCCCTACGTCCTGCCGATCACCGTCGCCATCCTGATCGTGCTGTTCGTTCTTCAGCGGCACGGGACGGCGACCGTGGGCGCCCTATTCGGCCCGGTGATGATGTTCTGGTTTGCCACCCTTGGCGTTCTCGGCCTGTACAACGTCATCCGCTATCCGTCCGTGCTCGCCGCGATCAATCCCTGGTATGCCTTCGCGTTTGTCGCCCGCCATCAGGGCCTGGCTTTCCTGGCGCTGGGTTCAGTGGTGCTGGCGATTACCGGCGGCGAAGCGCTCTACGCCGACATGGGGCATTTCGGTCGCCGCGCGATCAAGTGGGCGTGGTTTGCCTTCGTCTTTCCGCTGCTCTACCTCAACTACCTTGGCCAGGGGGCGCTGATCCTCAACGACCCGCAGGCGATCGAAAGCCCCTTCTTCCGGATGGTACCGAGTGAGATTCTGCTCATTCCGCTGGTCGTCCTGGCCACCTTTGCGACCGTGATCGCTTCGCAGGCAGTGATTTCAGGGGCCTTTTCGCTGACCAGCCAGGCCATGCAGCTCGGTTACTGCCCGCGTATCCAGGTCAGGTTTACCTCGGAACGCGAAAAGGGCCAGATTTATGTCCCGAACATCAACTGGCTGCTCTTGCTGGCGGTGATCATCGTCGTGCTGGGTTTCCGTTCATCGTCGAACCTGGCTTCGGCCTACGGCATCGCGGTCACGCTGACGATGATGATCGACACGATCCTCGCTTTTGTCGTCGTCCGTGCGCTATGGAAGTGGAGTTGGCCGCGCGCAGCGCTGTTCCTGGTCTTCTTCGTCGTCGTCGACTTTGCCTTCTTCGCGGGCAATGTCACCAAGATTTTCGACGGTGGCTGGTTCCCGCTGGCGCTCGGTCTGTCGGTGTTTGTGCTGCTGTCCACCTGGAAGCGCGGTCGCCGGCTGCTCCATGAACGACTGCAGCAGGATTCGCTACCGCTCGAAGCCTTCATTGCCGGTCTCGCGACGGGCGGACCGCAGCGCGTTGCCGGCACCGGCGTTTTCCTGACTGCGCATCCGCAAGGCGTGCCGCGGGCCATGCTCCACAACCTGAACCACAACAAGGTATTGCACGAGAGAGTGGTGCTGCTGCAGGTGGTCACCGAAGACGTGCCGCATGTCCCCGAAGACGAGTGCGTGCGGGTCGAAGTTCTCCCGGCCGGCTTCTACCGGGTGTTCGTCCGCTACGGTTTCAAGGACGACCCGGATGTGCCGCGGGCCATGGAACTGTGCGCCGAGCAGGGAATGCGCTTCGAAATGATGGCCACCTCGTTCTTCCTCGGTCGCGAGACGGTCGTCCGCTTGCCGCTTGCCGCGCGTCCGCACATGGCGCGCTGGCGGCAGGTATTGTTCAACTGGATGTTCCGCAACTCCGATACGGCCACCGCTTTCTTCAAGATACCTCCCAACCGTGTCGTCGAACTGGGGTCGCAGGTCGAGTTGTAGCCAATCCCCGTCTGCTCGCCTCGCGAGCGCCGATCTGTGAGAAAATGGCGGATTACGCGGCCTGCTGTCCAGCCGGGACATAAAGACAAGCAATACGCGGTCTTCATCGCGTGCCATTCCGGGAGGGAAAATGACAGCAGAGCACACGCCGCACGGCGAAAAGTCGGGACTGGCGGCGACCGCACTGGCGGCGATGGGCGTCGTTTTTGGCGACATCGGCACCAGTCCCCTGTACACCGTCAAGGAAGTCTTCGCTGGCCACCATCCGCTGCCGGTCACCGCGGACAACGTGCTGGGCATCCTGTCACTGGTATTCTGGGCACTGACGATCACGGTTTCACTGAAATACGTGATTTTCATCATGCGCGCCGACAACAAGGGTGAGGGTGGCATCATGGCCCTGACGGCGCTGGCGCTACGCACTGCGAACGCCTCGCCGCGCATCCTGTGGATGATGTCGGCATTGGGAATTTTCGGTGCCGCGCTCTTCTACGGTGACGCCGTGATCACGCCGGCGATGTCGGTCCTCTCGGCAATCGAAGGGCTCGAAGTCGTGACGCCGCTGCTCACACCTTACGTTCTGCCGATCACCGTATCCATCCTGATCCTGCTATTCCTTTTTCAGCGGCACGGCACTGCCGCCGTGGGGGCGCTGTTCGGTCCGCTGATGATGTTCTGGTTCGCCACCCTCGGCGCTCTCGGCCTGTGGAACGTGATCCAGTATCCATCGGTGCTGGCGGCCATCAACCCCTGGTACGCGATTGCTTTTGTCATCAAGCATCAGGGCGTGGCTTTTCTGGCGCTTGGTTCGGTCGTGCTGGCGATCACCGGCGGCGAAGCGCTCTACGCCGACATGGGGCATTTCGGCCGTCGCGCGATCAAGTGGGCGTGGTTTGCCTTTGTCTTTCCGCTGCTCTACCTCAACTACCTCGGTCAGGGAGCGCTGATCCTCAACGACCCGAAAGCGATCGAGAATCCCTTCTTTCTGATGGCGCCGAGTGAGCTGCTGCTGATCCCGCTGGTCATCATGGCCACCATTGCCACGGTGATCGCTTCGCAGGCCGTGATCTCCGGTGCCTTTTCGCTGACTAGCCAGGCCATGCAACTGGGCTATTGTCCGCGCATCCGGATCAAGTTTACCTCCGAGCGTGAAAAGGGCCAGATCTACGTCCCGAACATCAACTGGTTGCTGTTACTGGCGGTGATCATCGTCGTCCTGGGCTTCAAGTCGTCAACCAACCTGGCTTCGGCCTACGGTATCGCCGTCACACTGACGATGATGATTGATACGATCCTGGCTTTCGTCGTCGTCCGCGCGCTGTGGAAGTGGAGCTGGCCACGCGCGGCGCTGTTTCTGGTCTTCTTTGTGGTCGTCGATTTTGCCTTCTTTTCGGCCAACGTCATCAAGATCTTCGATGGTGGCTGGTTCCCGCTGGCGCTCGGTTTTTCGGTCTTTGCTCTGCTCTCGACCTGGCGGCTCGGTCGCCGCCTGCTCTATGAGAAACTGCAGCAGGATTCGATACCGCTCGACGCCTTCCTGGTCAGCCTCGCTGACGGAGGACCGCACCGTGTCGATGGCACCGGCATCTTCCTCACCGCCAGCCCGGAAGGCGTGCCGCGCGCCCTGCTCCATAACCTGTATCATAACAAGGTATTGCACGAGCGCGTTGTCCTGCTCAATGTGGTCACCGAAGACGTGCCCCATGTCCCAGAAGGCGACAGCGTGTGCATCGAAACGCTCGGCGAGGGATTTAGTCGGGTGTTCGTCCGCTATGGCTTCAAGGACGACCCCGATGTGCCGCGGATCATGGAACTGTGCGCTGAGCAGGGATTGCGTTTCGATATGATGGAGACCTCGTTTTTTCTTGGCCGCGAGACCGTTGTCACGATGCCGATTTCGCGACGTGTGCGTATGGCGTACTGGCGGCAGATCCTGTTTACCTGGATGTTCCGCAACGCTGACCCGGCGACCGCTTTCTTCAAAATCCCGCCCAACCGCGTCGTCGAGCTTGGCGCGCAGGTCGAGTTGGCGTAGTTTTTGGCTCCGAGCTTGGCTCCATTGCTGGCTCGATCATCGTTATTTCTCCACGTCAAGCCACTCGGGGAATGACTTGTGGGTATCGCCAGATTCCTCGCCGTGGCCCTTGCGTTGGGCCTCTTCGCCAGCGCAGCGCACTCTGACAATGTGCTGCCGCCGGCGCCCGAAGAGTTGGGCGTCATCCGGCGCAACGAAAACGGTCGGCTGGAGGCAGTCAGAACGTCTCCCAGCGCTCACTCACCGTCAGCACAGGAGGCTGACGGTCCGGCTGCCGCCAGGGATGAAAGCGCAGCGGGCAAGGCTCGCGAAAGGAAAGCCCCGAGCGCTGTGGCCAGCAGCAGGACCCTGGTCGTCGGTCCGCGGGAACAGATCCGAAGCATCCAGGAAGCGGCCCGCATCGCGCGCGACGGCGATACCATCGAGATCATGCCGGGGGAGTACCGGCAGCAGTCCATCGTCTGGACGCAAGGCAGGGTCACGATCAGGGGAGTGGGCAAGCGCCCGCTCCTGATCGCCGATGGTGACAGTGCGCAGGGCAAGGCACTGTGGGTAGTGCGCAACGCCGACATGCTGATCGAGAACATCGAATTTCGCGGCGTGCGTGTGCCGGATGGCAATGGCGCCGGAATTCGCTTCGAAAAAGGCCATCTGAGAGTCGTCGGCTGCGCGTTCTTTGACAACGAGATGGGCATCCTGACCGGCAATGATGTCGATGCGGTGCTCGAGGTCGAGGACAGCGAGTTTGGCGCTGCGCCGAAGCACGCCGGCAGCCTGCATCATCTGCTCTACGCTGGCACGATCGCTCGTCTGAGCGTCAGGGGCAGCCGCTTTCAGCAGGGTTTTCTGGGACACCTGATCAAGTCCCGCGCACGGGAGAGTTCGATCCTCTACAACCTGATCGTCGACGGTGCGGGCAGCCGGGCTTCATACGAACTGGAGTTTCCGAACGGCGGGCTGGCCTGGGTGATCGGCAACATCATCGGCCAGAGCGCCACGACGGACAATCGGGACCTGATTTCATATGGCGCCGAGGGTCCGCACTGGCCCGACAACGCGCTCTACCTGGCGCACAACACGCTGGTCGACGACCGGCTCGGCGGCCGCTTCCTGCACGTCTGGTCCGACCGGATGCCGTCCGGGACCGAGGTGTGGACGATCAACAACCTGCTCGTCGGCCATGGCGGCTTTTCGCCGCAAGCGCCTGGTCGTCATGACGGAAACGAGGAGGTCGACGGATCCATGTTGATCGGTCCTGAGGGCCTGCAGTTCAGACTGCCCAGTAACTCTCCTCTGAGGGGAAAGGCCAGGCCTGCCGGTTTTGTTCGCCAGCGCAGCCTGGTGCCGGTCGCCGAGTTCACGCTTCCAGCCGGAACACGGTCGCTCGTTGCCGGCAAGCCGCTGTCGGCGGGGGCGCTTCAGTAGGTAATTCCGGGATTCCGGGATTGCGGGTTTCTAGCCCAGGCGCGACAGCAAGCCGAGAAATTCGTCGGCGTCTTGGAAGCCAGTTACGCGCACACCGGCGATCTCCTTGCCGCTGCTGTCGAAAAAAACGATGCCCGGCGGACCGTAGAGTCTGAAATGCTGTAGCAGGGCCTTGTCGTCGTTCGAGTTGGCGGTCACGTCCACCTGCAGCAGCATCCACCCGGCCAGCTTGGCCTGTACGCGCGGATCGGCGAAGGTGAAGCGCTCCATTTCCTTGCATGACACACACCAGTCAGCATAGAAATCGAGCAGCACCGGTTGGCGTGCAGCCGCAATCGTGGCCTCCAGTTCGGCCAGCGAGCGGACGCGAGTAAACGGGAGTGGCCGGGCCTCGATGTTCGTTGCGCTACTGCTGCGCAGCACCGACAGCGGCTGCAGTGGGTCGCGCGACCCGGCCAGCGTTCCGAACAGCATCGCTGCGCCGAGCAGCAGCATGACGATGCCAATGCCCTTCCAGAAACGCTGCCAGCCTCTGGCGTGCGGCGGCAAGGGGTCGATCGCGTGCAGATAGATCGCCGAAACGATCAGCAGCAGCGCCCAGGCGAGCATCTGCGCGACCACTGGAATGACCGGTGAAACCAGCCACACAGCGGTGGCCAGCAGGACGACGCCAAAAGCCTTCTTGATCGCTTCCATCCACGGGCCGGATCTCGGCAGCAGCGTTCCGGCGGACAGCCCGACGGCGAGCAAGGGCGTACCCATGCCGAGAGCCATCGAGAATAGTGCGACGCCGCCGAGAACGGCATCGCCGGTCTGGCCGATGTAGAGCAGCGCGCCGGCCAGCGGTGCGGCGACACACGGGCCGATGATGATCGCCGACAGGGCTCCCATGGCGGCCACGCCAGGCAGAGATCCGCCCTTGAGGTGACTGGCTTCTTCCGACACCCGGCTTTGCAGAAAGATTGGCAGTTGCAGTTCGTAGAAACCAAACATCGACAGCGAGAGGGCGACGAAAACCGTCGCGAAGCCACCCAGGACCCAGGGATTCTGCAGCGCCGTGGCCAGCAGCGTGCCGGTCAGGCCAGCGGCGACGCCGGCCGCCGCATAGGTGATGGCCATGCCCAGGACGTAGGCCAGCGATAGGGAAAAGCCGCGCGCGTGCGAGACGCCGTGGCCGTCGCGCCCGGAGCCGACGATGATACTCGAGAGAATGGGGATCATCGGGAAGACGCAGGGAGTCAGCGACAGCAGCACCCCGAAGCCAAAGAAACTGCCGACCAGCAGCCAGAAGCCGCTGTTCCTGAACAACTGTGCGATGCGCCCGGATTCGTCAGCGGCCGCCTCCTGGCCCGCCGGCGCAGTGGCGATCGGCGCCGGCGCTGGGTCAGGTAGTTGCAGACTGAGCCTCTGCTGCTGCGGCGGATAGCAGATGCCGGCGTCGGCGCAACCCTGTGAAGTGATCTTCAGCGTCAGCGGCAGCGGTCCAGAGCTGTTGCGCTCGACTGGCAGGACGACGGTGACCGAGTGATAGTAAACCTCGACCTTGCCGAAAGTGTCGTCGCGTTTCTCCTTGCCCGGCGGCAGCGCCGGCGTGCCGAGGGCGATGGTCGCCGGCTCGGCGGCGAAACGGAATTTGTCACGGTAAAGGTAATAGCCCCTGGCGATCGCGAAGCGCACCTCGATGTGCTGCCCGTCGACTGCGCGGGCGGTCGGCTGGAAAGCAAGCGCCGGGTCGAGGAACTCCTCGGCGTGCGCCAGGGTAGCCAGCAGGAGAAGGAGGGCAAGCCGGAAGAAGAGCGGGAAGGGAAGCAGCCAGCGGGTCATGGTGAGGGTCTTGCAGAGATCAGTCGGGGAAACGTGTTTCGCTGGCCACCCAGGCGAGATAGTCAGGCAGCCCGTTTACGATCGGTAACGCGATCACTTCCGGCAACTCGTAAGGGTGGCGGCTGCGGATCGCCGCTGCGAGCGCGGCGTAGCGTTCGCTGGTCGTCTTGATCAACAAGGGTACCTCGTCGGCGGTTTCGAGCACGCCTTGCCAGCGGAAGACCGAGTGGCACGGCGCGAGAACGTTCACACAGGCCGCCAGACGTGCTTCGACGAGCTCGCGTGCCAGTGCTTCGGCGGAAGGTCGATCGGGGAGATTGGTCAACACGAGCAGGGTAGTCACGGGCGTGATTCTACGTCAATTGTAGGTCAGGATCGGGGCGCCGCCTGAGGCTGCCCGCTCGCGCCGCGCCCGCGCATGGCCAGCGCCTCGTTGGCGATCAGTGCCCCGAGGACCAGGGTGCCGCCGGTCAGCGTGCTCGCTGCCGGCTGCTCGCCGGCGCCGAGCCACGCCCAGGTGACTCCGAAAACCACTTCGAGCAGACCGAGGAGCGCAATCTCCGGCGCCGGCAGGACGCGCGACAGGCGCACCACCAGGAGGCAGGGAATCGCCAGTTGAACGGCGCCGAGCAGGGCGAGCAGGGCGAGGTCGTGCGCCGATGACTGGAACGGATAAGCCATCGGGAAGGTGAACACGGCCGACAGCGCGGCGCCGATCAGTACAGCCGGCAGCATGTCCTGGCCAACGCCGTGCTGCGCGTCAGTCCGGCGATGACTGACATATTGGAGGGTCGTGAAGTTGAGCGCGGCGGCCAGAGGTACGGCCAGAGCGACGATGGTTCCGGCCAGCGACAGTCCGCTGCGCGCCTCCTGGCCGAACATCCAGCCGATGCCCACGCCGGCCAGAGCGATGGCCAGCCACGTTCTGGCCGGCAGCCGGTGGTGCAGGAAAACCCGGGTGAACAAGGCGGTGATCAAGGGCCCGATGGCCATCGTCACCAGTACGTTGGCCACCGTGGTGAGCGTGATCGCCAGCATGAACGCCGTGAACATCACCGACCAGCAAACGGCCGAGAACCAGACCGGCCAGGGGGATCGCGCCAGACCGCGCCAGAGTCCTGGCCCGCGCATTGCGGTCAGCAACACACTCAGGGCGAGCGCGTTGAACAGGCTGCGCCAGAAGGTGACCTCAAAGCTGCCCGCGGTATCGAGATGGCGCGAGACCACCCCGGCGATGCTCCACAACAGAGTGACCAGGACCATCAGTGCGACGGCACGGCGATGCGACATTCCTGGATCTTCCTGCCGCGAAATGGCGGCGACGATTGAAAAGGGTGCCATTGTGCAGGATTTCGTTTCGGCTGCAGCCAATTCATGATGCGCCGTAGCCGGCATGAAATGGCTCCTGACTTGCGTCAGTCTAGCCGGTGGCGTGTCCGTGGCGCTAGGCGATCTCCCTGTTCCCCGGTTGTGCTGACCCGCGAGTGGCTTACTTTTTCCGGCAAACCAGCTCCGCCTTCGGTTGGAATGGCCAGGCAGCAAAGTAGACTTTTTCCAGCGTCAGGCCGGCGGCGTCCAACAATGGCCGCAGATGATCGCGCGCCAGCGTTTGTCGACGCGAGCTGCGGCGGCTGTTGAACGGGGTGTCCAGCCAGGCATACACGACAACCCCCGTTTTGGCGACTCGTGCCAGGCTCTTCAACAGTCGGACGCGATCGTCATCCTGGGAAAAATGGTGCAACAGCCGATGGCACACGACCCACTCAAACTCGCCGTCGGCAAACGGCAGCGCAAACGCATCTCCTTGTTGACCGATACGTTCGTGGTTTGCCTGACGATAGACAGCCAGCATCGCTTCTGAACTGTCGAGTCCTACTACCTTGCTGAATTTGCCGCGCAGCAGTCCGTCGATACGTCCCGTTCCACACGGACAGTCCAGCACACTTGCGCCACTGACATGGTTCAATGCACGCTCTACGGCGCGAGCTTCCAGCCAATGGGAAAAACGGCGTACGCCTTTGGGCTTCACGAACTTGCTGTTGTATTTCTCGGCACTTTCAAATTCCCGGTAACGTTCCGGCTGTTGATCTGGACTTCCTTGACTCATGGGTAAATTCCTTACGCCTAATCGTTTCTCGGCGCCCGACGCAGAGCCAGGCACCAAGGACTATGGTGTGCTGGAGGCATTAACCCAGGCTTAAGGTTCATGCCCATATTTTTTTCGATCTCCGGCGCCGGCAGGACACGCGACAGGCGGACCACCAGGACGCCGGGAATCGCCAGTCTTCGCTCCTTCCGTGCTTATCCGCCCAACAGTTTCACGTCAAACCAGTCGAGCACCGTGCTCAGGATCAGCGTCACCGAGAGCAGGCTGACGATCATGGCGATAGTGTAGGTCATCACGTTACCGAGCCGGCTATTCACGTAGTCGCCCATCAGCTCGCGATTGTTGATCAACTGCAGCACCGCGAACAGCTCGATCGGCAACAGCACTCCATTGAGCACCTGCACGCCGAGCAGTACGGGAATGACCGGCAGGGCGGGAATCAGCGCGACGGCCGCGCCGAGCACCAGCAGCGCGGTGAACATGCCGATGAAGACCGGTGCTTCGCTCCATGAGCGCGAGACGCCACGCTCGAAACCGGCGGCTTCGCTCATCACGTAGGTCGTCGACAGCGGCAACACCGCGCCGGCCAGCAGGCAGGCGCCGAGCAGACCGACGGCGAACAGATAGCTGGCGTATTGGCCGGCAATCGGGGCCAGCGCCAGCGCCGCATCGGCGGCGGTCTCGACTTCCTTGTGGATCGGAAAAAGCGTCGCGGCGGTGGCGATGATGATGAATCCCGAGATCGCCACGGCAAAGAAAGTGCCGCTCCATACATCGACCTGCGTCAAGCGATAGTCTTCCGGTCTGGCGCCCCTTTCGGCCGTCGAAGACTGGACGTAGAGCTGCATGTACGGCGTGATCGTCGTCCCGATCAAGGCGATCAGCAAATTGAGATACGCTGGATCTTCCTCGATGTGCGGCCGAAGGGTTTCGCTGAGCACCACGTGCCAATCGGGCTTGGCGAGGAAAGCAGCGCCGATGTAGGCCAGAAAGACCAGCGTCAGGACGAGGAAAACTTTTTCGACGCGGTTATATGAGCCGCGTGTGATGAGTAACCAGAGCAGCGCGGCGGAGACCGGCACGGCGATATAGCGGCTGACTCCGAACAGCTCTGCCGCAGCGCCGATACCGACGAACTCGGTGACGATGACGCCAAAGTTGGCGATGAGCAGTGAAAGCAGGATGAACGCCGTCATGCGCAGCGAGAAATTCTCGCGCACCAGGTCGGAGAAGCCTTTGCCGGTCACCGCGCCCAGGCGCGCGAACATTTCCTGCACCACCCCGAGAAAGAAGAAGATGACCACCATCACCCACAGGAAACCATAGCCATACGAGGCACCTGCGGACGCGTAAGTTGCGATGCCGCCGGCATCATTGCCGGCGTTCGCGGCGATCAGGCCGGGGCCCATCGCCGCCAGATAGACCCACAGGCTCCTGCGTCGCGGGCGGTCATGCCCGGGCGCCGCCGAGTAGTCAACCTTGCTGCTGGTCTGATTCAATGTGGTCATTATTTTTCTCGCTTTCCCAGCGCCGCAGCGCTGTCAGGATATATCAGAGGGGGCCCGGCTCGGTCCCGGGGGTTTGCTGACCTCGGGTGCTAGCCAAATACGCGCTCGCGCTGGCGGTGCTGCCAGATCTCGGGCAGCAGGACCGCCATGGCGTCGTCCACCGTCAGGATGCCGATCATGCGCTGGGCGTCGTCGAGCACAGGAATAGCGAGCAGGTTGTATTCCGCAAGTACGCGCGTCGCGTCTTCGGCGCGGTCGTCTGGGCTGACGGTCGGCAGATTGTCTTCCATGATCTCGGCCAGCGGTGTCTCCGGGTTGGCGATGATCAGGCTGCGCAGTCGGACGATGCCGCGCAGCGCCACCAGCCGATCTTCGTCGGGCAAGTCTGCGCTGTCTTCGGCGGGTGCGGGACGCTCGGCGACGACATAGATCGCCAGCAGCGGGTCGGGCACTTCTTCGAGCGAGCGCAACAGCGTCAGCGCATCGCGGACCGTCGCACCCTCGCGGATGCGCACGAAGTCAGGCTGCATGATCCGGCCGACGCTGTCTTCATCGTAGGCCAGCGACTCCTGGACCTCGGCCGCCTCCTCGGGCTCCATGCTGGCCAGGATTCGGTTGGCGACTTCCTTGTCGAGGTCCTCCAGCGCGTCGGCCGCGGCGCCGGGGGCCATTTCCTCGAGGATGTCGGCAGCGCGCTCTTCGTCCATCCCCTCCAGCAGGTCGGCGACCCGCTCGTCGCTCACTTCCTCGAGAATCTCGGCGGCGGTCTCGTCGTCCAGTGCAGCGACGATGTCGGCGCTCTCGCGGAAGGAGAGCGCGTCGACGATCCGTCCCAGATCGACCGGGTTCATCTCGGAGAGACGGTCGTAGGAGACCTTGAGTTGCACCGGCGCGTCACTGACCAGATACTGCGCTTCTTGCCAGTCGATCACCTGCCGTCCGACGACGCGATGCGCCAGCGAGCGCGGGCCCAGTCGGCGCAGCAGCGCCTTGGCGCTGATGTCGACGCCGACAAGCCGGTAGACACGTTCTATCTGGGCGAGCTGAACGTCGTTGACGCGCACGATTCGGCGGCCGCTGATGTCGATGATCTGGTGGTCGAGTACGTCCTTGCCGAGCAGGATCTCGCCGTCACGACGCCGGAAGCGCCGCAGGCTGACCGTCGACGAGCTGAGCTGGATGGCCCCGTTGAATGATTCCAGCCGGCTGGCGGGGACGAAGAACTGCTGTCGCCGGTCACGGACGACGAGTCCAGTGATCGGCGGGTAAAGCTCGTCGCCAACGCGGACGATCACGTCGTCGAGCCGGCCGATGATCTCGTCGGTCTTGCCACGGACCGCCTGGCCAAGAAATGATGCGAAGAAGAGCATGAGTTACCTCCTGTCGCCGCTGATACGGCGGAAAGCAAGCTGATGGAAGTACATGCCGTAAAACGACGCGGGCCAGCGACCGGCGTCGTGGACGCGGCCTGTTGCGCACGAAACGGTGCGCCGCCTGAACAGGCGCGCGCGAAAACGTGCGCAGCAGGCAAGCGCCCGCTACGGCGTTACGATTCTTGCAGTGTGTAAGTAAGCGACAGGTCCCAGGACGGGACCAGGCTGACGCCGCACTCCCTGGACGGGAAGCGGCAGGGGACTAACCTGCGTTAACTCGCCAAGGTGACGTCGACCACGTGTCGACAACTGCCAGACGAACAACTGCCCAAGTTAAGGCCTCCAGAAACGAAGAAGCGCGGAGACTATCAATTTGGACTGGCGCTTGTCAAGCCGAATTGGCAATCATTTTTGGCCATTGTCGCCTAATGGGCTCAACGGAGCAGGAAGACGGTTGCCAGGGCGAGGAAGATGAAAAAGCCGCCGCTGTCGGTCCAGGCGGTGATCGACATGCTCGAACCGAAAGCCGGGTCGCGGCCCAACTTGAGCAGCGTGATCGATTCGCGAAAGCCGTGGATCACCCGCGAAGCGATGAAGGCGGTGAACAGGTTGATCGCCAGCCACTTCCAGCGGTTCCTCAAGGCCGCGCTGACTGGCGCGAAGATATCCTCGTCCTGACTTAAGCCACCTTCGCGCCGCAAGTCTGCGTCAGCCTCGTCACGGACGAAGTCCGACTATATCAAAACGGCCGTGTCAGGGCCTTATCGCCTGGGGCTCACCCCGTTCGTTCACGGCTACTGTCGCTCCAGGGCGAGCGCTCATTTGAACGTGATGCTCCTGGCCTCGAAAATTATAGGTGACCTCCCAATAGGCGGGTGCGCCTGGGGAGGACACGCTTGCGCAACGTTCGACGTCCTGGGTATGCGCCTGCTGGGCACCACCGTCGCGACCGACGCTGGCGCCCAGCGCCGCGCCGGCGACGGCGCCACCGGCAGTGGCAATATCCTTACCGCGGCCGCCACCGACCTGATGCCCGAGAATGCCGCCAATCACTGCCCCAACGATTGCACCCGGAACATTGGCGCCGCTTCGATCCTCAACGACTTGTTCCTGCTCGACCCAGCAGCGGCGCTCAGCAGGGCCAAGCACGGCGCGGACCGAAGTGACCCTCGCCTCATACAGTCGCTCGCGGTCGCGCCGGTGGTCGTCGTAGGAGGCAACCGGAAGGGGCGCGTAACGGGGGTCATCTATGCCGGCGCCCCTGCTCACCACCCGCACCGACGAAACGCGGTCGTTCAAGCCCATGGCAGCCAGCGACGGATACTGGCCTGGACGCAAGATGGCGCAGCGACCGCTGAAGCGCGCGTCTTCGCAAATCTCCCACGAGTTGCGATAGACGACCACCGATGAGGCACGGTCATTGAAGCCATGGCGCTCGAGGTTGCCGATCTGTTCCTGCGTGCTGAAAGAACGGCCGGCAAAGCCTTCATATTCAAAAAACGTGACCTGTACCGCCGGGTCGTTGTCGTAGGCTGCTGGCGGAGCGGCTGCATAACGACTGGCATCAGTGCGCGAGTTTCTGCTGACGGTCCTCGCCGATGAGACACGGTCGTTCAAACTCATCGCAGCCAGCGATGGATACCGGCCCGGACGCAAAACGACACACCGACCGCTGAAGCGCGCATCCTCGCAGACTTCCCAAGCGTTGCGGAGCACCACCACCGACGAGGCACGGTCATTGAAGCCATAGCGCTCGAAGTTGCCGATCCCCTCCTCGGTGGTGAACGACCGGCCGGCAAAGCCTTCCCGCTCGTAAAAGGTGACCTGCGCGGCAACTGGGGTGGTGAGGATCGCACCGGCCAGCACCAGGGCGTTGCTCGAAATTGCATTCATGGGTGCCTCGTTGATTGAGTTGCGTGGACCGAAAGCGGCGTCCAGACCTGGCGGCTTCGGAGCTGCGCTGAAGCAGGCTGATGATGCGCGGCCGAAGCAGTCTGGCGGCATACCCAACGCTGACGGCGGTGGCCGTTAGCGTTGGGTATGCCGCTATTGTCGGCACTTCCGTGAACCAGGTATGTACGCGCGCGTACATACCGGGAAATACTTTTCGTATGGACGCATCTCATATTGATGACTTGAGGCAGGCAGCGGCGATGGCCGTCAAACACATTGCCGGGGAAGTGCTCGGCAAGCCGAGTATGGGCGTCCGGTGGACGTCAGTACCGCCAGGCGCGGGTGACGATCTCGCGGATGACATGGAGACGACGGTGAAAGAAGTGATCGGCGCCGGGGACGACGATCACCGGCAACTCCAGTGGTTTGGCCCACTCGATGACGTTGGCCAGCGGTACGGTGGTATCGTCCGAGCCATGGATGACGATGGTGTCGCGCGGCACGGCCTTGGTCCGATACAGGCGTGCTCCTTCGACGAATCCCGATGCCGTGCCGACGAGGACCAGTCGTTGCGCCGGATGGCCGGTTTCCTGGAGCGTCTCGGCGACCCGCGTCTGCACATAGGCGCCGAAGGAGAAGCCGGCCAGCGCGACCGGCAGATTCCCATAGCGGCACTTGGCTTCAGCCAGTACGGCGAGCAGATCTTCGGTCTCCCCGCGGCCGTCGTCGTGCACGCCTTCGGTCTGGCCAATGCCACGGAAATTCGGGCGTAGTGCGACGTAGTCGAGATGAGTGAAGGTGCGTGCCAGCGTCTGCACCACCTTGTTGGTATTGCCGCCGCCGAACAGCGGGTGCGGGTGGCTGATCAAGGCAATACCGCGCGGGGCGCCGGGATTGTCGACGATCATTTCGATCTTGCCGACCGGACCATCGATCAGGAGTTGTTCTGCCTGTAGTCTCATCAGATGCGCAGCCGTTCGACGATGCGACCGTGCACCAGGTGCTCCTGGATGATTTCCTCGATGTCTTCGTGGTCTACGTAGGTGTACCAGACCGCTTCCGGATAGACCACGAGCACCGGGCCCTCGTCGCAGCGGTCCATGCAGCCGGCCTTGTTGATGCGCACCTTGCCGGCCCCCTTGAGCCTCAGTGCGCCAATGCGATCCTTGGCGTAGGTCTGGGCTACCGTCGCGCCGGCGTTGTTGCAGCAGGTCTCGCCTTCGCCACGCTGGTTGCAGCAGAAAAAGACATGGTGTCTGAAGTGGCTCACGGGAACGGGTCCTCCTGGTGGGTGGCTTGCTGCGGCGCTCGATTTTACCCTGATTCGCCTGTCGGGCGAGCGTAGCCGGACGAAGCATGGCTGGGTTGGCGAATTGGCTCTTTTTTTGCGCTGCCACGTCGGGTTGATGGCGTAAAATTCGGGCTGCCTGTCGTCTATGCCGTCTTCTATCCTGTCCTGTTCCTTGACGCGTCGATCCCGCCCGACTCCCACAGTGCCAAGTCCATGATTCCATGACTCGATGACTATTTGCGACGACCCGTTCACGATCCTTGGCGTAGACCGCGAGGCATCGCTCGATGAAGTCAAGCAGGCGTACCGCCGCCTGGCCATGCACTGGCACCCCGACCGCAATCCGTCGGCGCTTGCCGAGGCCCAGTTCAGACGGGTCAACGAGGCCTACACGCTGTTTCTCGATCAGCAGCGTATGGCCGAATGGCAGCAGGCGCAGGCTGACACGGCGACGCAGGCGACCAACGCCGCCGCCGGCGCCGCTGATGACCGGCTGGAGGTGCTGCCGCTCACGCTTGAGGAGGCCGCGCAGGGTTGCCGGAAGGCGGTAGACCAGGTCCATAGCGTTCGCTGCTCCACCTGTCACGGAAATGGCAAGCTGCGGCATACTCACCTGGTGCCTTGCCCGCGCTGTAGCGGCTGCGGGCGCGTCGCTCGCGACGGCGGCGGAACGAACCGCTGTGAAGGCTGCGCCGGGCGCGGCTATCTGCGCGAAACCGATTGCCCGGATTGCATCGGCAGCGGTTGGCGCAGCGAAGCGCGCACGCTTGCGGTGACGGTGCCGGCGGGCCTGGTCGATGGCGAGCGTCTGCGCCTGGCGCGGCAGGCGCCTTTGCCTCCCGACCGCGCAACCGCCATGGCCGGTGACCTGTACCTCGAGATCAGGCTCACCGAGCACCCGCTGTTCCAACTGCGCGGGCGTGACCTGCATTGCCAGTTGCCGGTGAGTGTCTTCCGCCTGCTCTGTGGTGGCCGCATCGAGGTCCCGACCTTGACCGGAACGGCCACCCTCGAACTTCGCCCGCACCCCGAGCACTCGCTTGAATACCGCTTGCCGCGGCGGGGCTTTCCGGGCAAAAGGGGGGCTGGGACCGGTGATCTCGTTGTGCATCTGCAGTCGGTTTACCCCTTGACGGTCGGCGCCGAGGACATGGTGCTTCTCGAACGGCTGGAAGGACGGCTGGCGCGGGAACTGGAGCAACGCGCACCATCTTTGGCGGCCTGGGAGTTGCAGATGCGAGCGCGCCGGGACGCGGCCGGCGGCTGACACGGAGGCACGGAGGCACCGACTACAGGCGTCGTCCGAGAACGGTCAGGTAGGGCAGGGCGACGAACGGCCACAGGCTCGCCACCCAGCGCGTGAGTCCGTTGAAGTTCAGGAAGTGCCCCTGGCGCCACGTCGTCAGCGCCAATTCAGAGTATGGATTGGGTGGCGTCAGGTTGACCAGCGCCGTGCCGGCCATCAGCGCCACGCCCGCCAGAGCGATACGGATTGGCGCCGGTAACAGCAACATGAACGAGAGCATCGCGCCACCGATCAGCAGGCCGAGTTGAGCGCCGGGGGTCAGCCAGGCGAGCGCGTCCTGCGGGGCAAGCAGGACGGCGGCAGCCAGCGTCCTGACCGCCAGGGCAAGCACGAACAAGGCGAGCAGCACGAGATGCGGGGAGCTCCGGTCGGCCACCAGGGTGCGGGCAAAAAGGCCGATGACGAGCGTGTTGCAGGCAATGACGCCGGTTTCAAGGACGAAGAATGACGGCGCGGCATAGGGCACGGCCGGCGTCAGGCCGAGAACGCCGCGCAGGTCGCCGGTGCCGAAGAGCAGGGTTTCCGGCGACAATTGGGTCAGCAGCCAGAGGCCGACCAGGACCAGTCCCAGTTCGGCGTGCGGTATCGGCGCCAGCACTTCGTGCTGAACCTGGCCGATGCGCCGGAAGATGAGCTTGCCGTTCCAGATCGCGAGCACGGCGCCGATGGCGGTGCCCGCGGAATTGCATCCCAGATCGAGGTTCGATGGCACGCGCGACGGGAGATACGTCTGCAGCGCTTCCATGCACAGGCTGAGGAGGCTGCCCAGCAGCAGGGCGGCGAGTGCTGGCGTCCAGCGGCCGGGTAAGTGACGCAGCGTCAGCGCCCACAGAAAGCCGAGCGGCATGTACGCGGCGACGTTGACCGAGAGGTCGAAGCTCGTCCAGTAGCGAGGCCACGCGGCGTCGACAAACGCCAGCGGAGAAACACCCAGGTCGCGCCAGTTGGCGAAAGGGTCGAGGCTGGCGTAGACGATCAGAACGACGTAGGCAAGTGCCAGATACAGCGGCAGGCGCGTTGGCCGAGGGAGGGGGTGCCGTGCAGGGATCTCGTCCGTGGTCGGAGTCGGAGTCGAGATCGGCGTTGAACCAGGGTGCTCCATCAGGGAGATGCCAGGTGGTGCGAAACCGTCATTCTAGCCTTGAACGACAAGGAGTCAGGCACGCCGAGCCGGCGTCGTTCCTGTTCGGTCAAATCGCGCCCCACGCGAGCGGCCACTTCGGCGGCGATCTCATCGATCGGACGGCACTCGTCGCAGCGCCAGAAGCGAACGGTCCTGTCGTCGCTGGCGGTAACCAGCGTCTTGCCGTCGGCCGAAAACTGCGCGCTGCGCACCGGGCCCGTGTGCCCGCGCAGAACACGCAGCTCGTGGCCGGTGACCACATCCCACAGCCGTGCGGTCTGATCGTCGCCGGCAGTGAGCGCCGTTTTGCCATCAGGCGAGAAGTCCGCACTGCGCACCGCTCCCTCATGCCCGTGCAGAACAGGCAACTCGCGGCCGCTGGCCACATCCCACAGGCGCGCGGTATGGTCCTCGCTGGCGGTGAGCACCGTCGTGCCATCGGGGGAAAACTGCGCACTGACCACTGGCTCTTCGAACCCGTCGAGAACCAGCAACTGGCGGCCGCTGGCCACATTCCACAGCCGCACGGTCTTGTCCTGGCTGGCGGTGAGCACGGTCTTGCCATCGGCGGAAAAGCGCGCGCTCAAAACCGGACCCTGATGGCCACGGAAAGTGTGCAATTCGCCGCCGCTGGCCACGTCCCACAGCCGCGCGGTCTGGTCCGAGCCGGCGGTGAGCGCCGTCTTGCCGTCGGGTGAAAGCTGCGCGCCCAGGACCGGGCCCTGATGCCCGCTCAGAATACGCAGCTCGCGGCCGCTGGCCACGTCCCACAGGCGCGCGGTGTTGTCCTCGCTGGCGGTGATGATCGTCTTGCCATCGGCCGAAAACTGGGCCGTCCGGACCGGGCCCTGATGCCCACTCAGGACGCCTCGCTGGCGGCCGCTGGCCACGTCCCACAGCCGCGCGGTAAGGTCGCTGCTGGCGGTAAGCACAGTCTTGCCGTCGGCGGAAAACTGCGCGCTCCAGACTTCGCCCTGATGCCCGCGGAGGACGCGCAGCTCGTGGTCTCTCTGCACCTCCCACAGCCGCGCCGTCCGGTCGGAGCCAGCCGTGAGCACGTTCTTGCCATCGGCGGAAAACTGCGCGCGCCAGACCGCACCCTCATGTCCGCGCAGAACCCGTAGCTCGCGCCCACTGGCCACGTCCCATAGGCGCGCGGTCCGATCCCGACTGGCCGTGAGAACAGTCTTGCCATCGCCGGAAAAGCGGCCGCTCCAGACCGGGCCCTCGTGCCCGCGCAGGACGTGCAGCTCGCGGCCGCTGAGCGCGTCCCACAGACGCGCAGTCTTGTCCCGGCTGGCCGTGAGAACAGTCTTGCCATCGGCCGAGAACTCCGCGCTGCGGACCGAGTCCTCGTGGCCGCGCAGAACCTGTCGCGCGCGGCCGCTGACCACATCCCACAACCGCGCGGTCTGGTCGTAGCTGGCGGTGACAGCCATCTTGCCATCGGCGGACAAGGTGGCACTCCAGAGCGATCCCTGATGCCCGCGGAACACCCGCAGCTCACGTCCGCTGCTCACGTCCCACAAGCGCGCGGTCGTGTCGTCGCTGGCGGTCAGCATCGTCCTGCCGTCAGCGGAAAATTGCGCGTCCCGCACCGGGCCCCGATGGCCGCGCAGGACGCGCAGCTCGCGGCCGCTGGCCACCTCCCAAAGGCGCGCCGTGTGGTCGTCGCTGGCGGTCAGCACGGTCTGGCCATCAGGGGAAAACCGGGCACTCCAGAGCGGTCCCTCGTGCCCGCGCAGAACGTGCAGCTCGCGGCCGCTGCTCACGTCCCACAAGCGCGCGGTGCTGTCGTCGCCGGCGGTCAGAGCGGCCTTGCCATCGGCCGAGAAGTGCGCGCTGGAGACCTGGCCCTCATGCCCGCGGAGAATGTGCAGCTCGCGGCCACTGAGCAGATCCCACAAGCGCGCCGTGCTGTCGTCGCTGGCGGTGAGCGCCGTCCTGCCATCGGCGGAAAACTGCACCACCGATACAGCGTCCGCGTGGCCCCGCAGTATCCGGCTGTACGGATAGGTGTCACTAGCTGCGCGCACGATGGTGTCTGCCTTGGCGGCCGCAGCGATCGTGCGCGCCGCCAGGGCCAACAGCACGCTCTCGTCCGGATGTTCCCTGCCCAGGCCCTCGGCGATGGCCGACAGCTCGCTGGCCAGAGCCCTGCGCGCCAGCGCCTCGGCCTGCTTCTGGGCCTTGTTGGCCTGCACCCCGAGGACCACGGCGACAAGAGCCAAGGCTACCGCAATGCTCCCCACCACGATCGCAACACGGCTGCGGCGACGCAGCACCTTGTTGAAGGCGACCGCCTGCTGCTTCTCGGCTTCGGCGCGCTGCGTCGCCTCGCGTTGCAACAGGGCCTCGGCCTCGAGGCGCGCGGTGCGCTCTTGCCCGGCTTGCCGCTGCAGAGCCTCGTCGTGTGCCTTGTCCTCCCTCACCCGGTCGATGCTCGTCTGAACGTATTCGTCGATCAGCGCGTACGCCGCGGCCCCTTCGTAACGCTGGGCCCAGGCCGGCGGATGCGTCCGCTCGATGACCCGCAGGCGCCAGCGTTGCGCGCGCTGACAGTCATTCTCGTCGAGCCAGCCACCGCCTTCGCTTTGCCTGCGCGCCGCTCGCTGTCGCCACTCCCTGAGTTCGGCGACGTCGTGGCCCTCCTCGGTGAGCCACTGCCGGAAGAGTTGCCATTGGCGAAACAGGCTCTCGTGGCTGATGTCGATCAGATCGTCATCGTTGATCGGTCGCCCGGCGCGTGGTAGCACGAAGCCCGCGTCGTCGGCACGGAAAGCGTCGATCACCGTGCGCAGGGCGCTGTGCCCGTCTTCTGGTATCAGCGGCAGCAGCTCGCGCATCGTCTGCGGCCGACGCAATTCGCGGCCTTCACGCCGTTCCACCAGAGCGAGGAACAGTTGCCGCGCGATGCACTGCTGCTCGTTGGTCAGCGCGCCATAAATCTCCCCGGCATGGTTGTCGATCGCATATGACAACATCGGCGCGTGCTGCGTCGTGCCGGGACCCTGGTCGACGCGGCGCGGCGCGCAGATGGTCTCGAAGTCGTCTACGCCCACTTCGCTGCGCCCCATGGAGCGCGCACGCTGCCACATGCGCAGCAGCGCGTGTTCAAGAATGGGCAGTTCGTCATCGCCGCCCAGCGCGTTGATCATGCGGTTGGCCAGCACCGCGTTGATGCTGCCGCCGACCAGAGCCAGGGGTGAGACGATGACCGACCTGATCTGCTCCGGGCTGAGTCGGGGCGTCAGGTAGATGCCGCTGTTGATCGCCTCGGGCAGGCCGTGGAAGGCCACGCAGTGGCCGAGAAAGTCCGAGCGCATGGTCATCACGACGTAAATCGGCAGCGCTTCGCCGGCCGAACGGAGCAGCAGCGTGATGAAGCTGTCGGCTTCGTCAGGGTTCTTCTGCCGGTAGCGGAAAATCTCCTCGAACTGGTCGACCACCAGCAACAGCGATTCGCCTGCGAAGCGCCCGGCCTTTTGCCGGTACAAGTCGGCCAGCGCCAGCGAGCTGGCGCCGAGTGCAGCGGCCAGGGAAGAGACCGCGGTGGCACGATCGGCGCTGTCGGTCCAGCGGGCATCGTCGGTCAAGGCGTGCGACAGGTTGGCCAGCGGGGAATCGCCGGGCTGGAAGATACAGACGTTCCAGTGCTGCGGTGGCATTGCCTCGCTGCCGCCGGGCGGGTGCAGCGCACCCCGGTGCAGTGCCGGAATCAGACCGGCGCGCACCAGCGACGATTTGCCGGTGCCCGAGGCGCCGAGCACCGCGGTGAAGCGCTGCTGCCTGTCGAGACTGGCCAGCAGGTCGCGGACATGCCGCTCGCGGCCGAAGAAGAGCAGCGATTCGCTTTCGGCGAACGGCCGCAGGCCGACGTAGGGCGCGGGCAGCGTGAGGGTGATGCGCTTCATGGTCTACAGTTGGCCGAGGAAGTCGCCGAGGCCACGCTCGTCGACGGCCACCACGTCGTCTGACTCGATGCCGAACTCGCTGGCCACGGTGCCCTGTTCGAGGTACACGCCCCAGCGCTCGACTTCGAGGCTGTTTTCGGCGACCTGGTTCAGGAAGTAGACGAGTCGGTTGTAGGCGGTGGCGTACTTGCTGCGGTCGGCGTAGATGGTGAGGCCGGCACGGCACAGCCGCAGCACTTCCTTGACATCGACGCCGTTGTTGCCCAAGGGTGCGCTCGGCGGCAGGGCGCGCACTTCGAAGTGCTGCTCGCGAATGATGGCGCGCAGCCGGTTACTCAGATCCGGCACACTGGCCAGGTCGTCGACAAAGATCAGCTTGCGGTGCGCCCTGGCCACGGCGGGCCCCGCTTGCGCAGCGGCCGCGACGCGTTCGCGCCGTGCTCTTTCGGCGCGAACGCGGTCTACCACTTCGCTCTTGAAACCCGCCAGGTGGGTGACGCGCAGGAATTCGGTGTCGAACAACCTGGCGTGCTCCGGGTCATCGATCTGACCCTCGACGGGCAACTGCTCGCACCATTGCATGATCGGCAGCCGCGCCTGCTGGGCGCGCTGAAACTGAAGCTGCGGCAGCGGCGCCGCAAAGCCTCTGCCCTTGCGACCGACGGTGGGCGAGAGCAGTTGGACGAACAGGTCGCAGCGTTCGAGGTCGGCGCTGATTGCCGTCTCGAACTCCTGCGCGGTCAACCCGATGTAGTCGCCCTCAGGCAGAACGACGATGCCTTCCGGCTCCAGCGCCAGCTTGACGGTCATGCGTTGCCGTTCAAGATCCTCGGTGGTATCGGCCAGCAACACCGTACCCAGTCGCGCGACGGCGGCCCTCGCCTCCACCCCCGCCGCGCGCAAGGCGCGCAGCCGGCTGTCGATCGCCACCCGCAGTTCGTTGAGAACGCTCCAGTAGTAGGCCGCGCCCTCCGGGCCACTGTCCTTCGGACTCGGGTAACCGGATAGCACTGGTGACGCGGCATTGGCCGGCTGATACCAGAATTTTGCATGAATCAGCCGCTTGCGCAGCGCCTGGATGATCGGCGGAACGGAGGTGAGGCGTTCGAAGGGAAAAATCTCGACGACGTAGACGTCCGCGGGTTTCTCGGGGTCGTCGGCATGGGTGCGGACGAAGTGCTCGAGTTCCTTGCCGCACCATTGCGAATCGACATAGTTCTGCGACAGCAAGAGGACCAGCAACCGGCTTTGCCCTACCCTGACCAGCAAGTCGTCACTGAACTGGTCGCCCGGCTTGAGCTGATGGTCGATGAAGATACACTTCTTGAAGACGTTGGGTCCTTCATTGAGATTGGCCGCCAGCGCGGTCACCCAGCCCATCGGGCTCGACGTCCCGAGGGCGATGCCGTTGTCGGCATGGGCATAGCTGATGAAGACGTCATCCGGTTCAGCAGAGTCCATGGGTCCCTCGTGGGGGCTGAATGTCTTGGCCTATAGAGCAGCGCGCTGCCCGATCGGCCTCTCGGAATCCTGGGTGCGAATGATCCCGTCTTGCGGACCACGCGTTCTGTGGTGATCACTGGACCCCGATCGGGTGCCGGCGAGCGACCGGCATTCTTTCCGGACCGGTGCTGCGATCGGACGCCCCGGTCGTAACCCCCCGGCACGGGGGAGTCTCAATAATATCAGACAGACGCGGCTGCCGTACGACTTTGGGCAGTTCGTCAGGGCGCAGCGAGAAGGGGCAGAATCAACGACCAGGGGACCGCCCGAGGTTCGCTCGGCAACACCTTGAGCAGACCCCTCTGAACGCCCGCTAGCATGCCTGCGCGCCGGCGTGGTTGCCTGCCGCCGCTCTACACGGCCGGGCTGTAGCGATAGGTGGTCGGTGACATGCCGCTCCAGCGCCTGAAGGCCCGGGTAAAGGCGCTTTGCTCGGAAAAACCGAGCAAGAAGGTGACTTCGGTCACCGATTTGCCGGGATCGTCGAGATAGCGACGAGCGAGTTCGTGGCGCGTTTCGTCGCACAGGCTCTGGTAGGTCAGGCCCAGTTCGCCCAGTTTGCGCTGCAGGGTACGCTGGCTCATGCCAAGGGCGGTGCACGTCTCTTGCGCCGACGGCGGCCCCGACGTCAGTTGTCGCAACAGGTGCGTCTTGCAGCGACTGACGATGTCGTCGTCGAAAAGATGGGCCAGTTGCTCGGTAAGGATTTTGTCGAAGGTGTTGGCCAGTGGAATGTTGGCCGTCGGCAGCGGCGCATCGACGGTGTCGCGGTCGAGCAGGAAACTGTCCTCGACCGCGCCGAACTCCACAGCGCAGCCAAACAATCTCAGCCAGGGTTGCGGGTCGGCCGGTTCCGGCCGGCGCAGCCGAAGGGCAAGGAAATTCAGTTGGCTGCCAAAATTCGTTCGGCACATGTTGAGCAGCATGGACAGCGTGAAATCGGTGATCAAATGAGCAATCGGCCCATCGTCGCGCCCGTGGTCGAAGACGACGTGCAGACCGGCCGGCTTGTCGACACAGCAATAGCTGGCGCGGTTGCCGACGATGCGGGCGAAACGCTCCAGCCGCTTCAGCCCGGTATGCAGTGTTCGGCTGGACAGCCAGGCGTAACCCATTGTCCCGAGGTTGGAGGGGTGCCAGCATTCGCCGGCGCGCAAAGCGAATGCCGGATCGGGAATCTGCGCCGCGGCCTTGGAAAAGGCGATATCAGCCAATCGGCTGGGCAGGCGCGCCCGGATATCGCGCAGCGCTTCCGGCCGCACACCGACTTCCTGCAAGAAGCGCTGCGGGTCGATGCCGTGCAGTTCGACGAGACGTAACAGGATCAGCCAGACGCTGGCCAGCGTACTCTCCGTTTTCAGCATGGCATGAGGCTCCCCGAGGGCTTGTATTGCGTGCTGGCACGAATGGTCATGCGGAAGGCGCGTCGGGTCAAGTGTTTTTCGGCGCTGCTGCGTAAGCTGCCTTACTCAAGCCAGCCGATCAGGGCAACCGGAATTCGCCATCATCAGGAAGCTGCGCCATGAGCGACCAGCACGACCCTCGGTCAGAAGAACGCCCCGCCCGGTACTTCGAAACGATCTCTGCCGCGAATCATCTGCTCGATCCCATCACCGGCTTCCTCAACCGGACGGCTGGTCTGCAGGCGGCCGTCGTGCTGGTGGCCGGGGCCAGCGCCCGAGGGGCACCCGTGGGCGCCATCTGGCTGGATATTGACCGCTTTCGGCAGGTAAATGAATCATTCGGACATGCGGCTGGAGATGGTTTCATCGCCCGCATTGCCGAACGTATCCGTTCAGTCGTTCGCCTTCAGTGCGAGTTTTCGCGCATGGGCAGTGACGAATTCGTCTTGCTGCTTCCCGACCTTGACCGGGCCGCTGCCGCACAGCTTGCTCGCCAGTTACTGGTCGAGGTCCGGCAGCCCTTGCAGGTCGACCAACTCCTGATCTATCCGTCGGCGAGCATCGGCATGGCCATCAACCAGGTCGGCGAAGACGCGCTAGCTTGGCTCGAACGCGCCGATCGCGCGATGATCGGCGCCAAGCGTCAAGGCGGCAATCGTCTGGTGATTTCGGGCGACGAACTGCTGACCCGGCGCCTTGGCGTGCAACTGGCGCGCGAGGAGCTGTTGATCGAGAGCGCACTGCATGCTGCCCTGGAGTGCGGGTGCCTGGACCTCCACTTCCAGCCGATCATCGGACTGGATGGCCGGGTCGAGGCGGTCGAGGCGCTCATGCGCTGTAACTTCAAGGGGCAGCAGATCGCCCCGGACCGCTTTATTCCCGTCGCTGAAAAGACCGGACTCATCGTTCGTCTCGGTGAATGGAGCCTGCTCCAGGGCGCCCGCTGCGCGGCCCGTCTACGCCTGCAGGGGACGCCGACCAAAATGGCGATCAATGTTTCGCGTGCGCAACTGGTTTCGCCAAAGTTCATGCCGGCCCTGCACGGCGCTTTGGTTTGTGTCGATGTGCCAGCGGAGCTCATTGAACTTGAACTGACCGAGTCCCTGTTCATGGATCTTTCGCCAACCGTCCAGGCCAATCTGCGTCGTGCGCGCGAAGTCGGCGTCGGGCTGGCGATCGACGACTTTGGCACCGGCTACTCCTGCCTGGCCAATCTGAAAGACCTGTCGGCTACCAAACTGAAGCTGGACAGGTCCTTTGTCGGCGTTTTGCCGGAAGACCGGCGCTCCTTTGCCGTCGTCAAGGCGATGACGCGCCTGGGCCGGGAATTGGGCATGACGGTGGTCGCGGAGGGGGTGGAAACCCGCGAGCAATTGCTTGCACTGGCCGAAGCGGGCGTCGATGCGAGTCAGGGTTTCTATCACGCCCGACCGATGCCCGAACCGGCGTTGCTGGCATGGATGAAGCAGAGAGTAGAAAAATGACTGAAATGACCGACGAGACCCTGAACGAGCAGCCGGCCGTGGACCGGGTTCTGGAACAGGCGCTAAAGGATCTGGAGATCCCGCCGCGCCCGCTGATCATCGACCGCATCAAGGCCGAGATGAACAGCGACACGCCGAATCTCAAGCGCGTCGGCCAGTTGATCAGCGTCGATGTCAGCCTGGCGGCCGGCCTGATCAAGACCGTAAATTCTCCTTACTTCGGTCTTCGCAACCGGGCTCGTTCTGTGCACGATGCGCTGTTGCTGCTGGGTCTCGACGTCACCTGCCGGGCAGTCGCCGCCATCAGCCTGCGTCAGGCTTTCCCGAACAACGGCCAACTCGATCGTTTCTGGGGCGCTTCGGCGCAGATTGCTGCACTCTCCGGCTGGCTCGCGCAGCAGTCACAAACCCCTCGCCTGCGTGCCGACGACGCCTATACCTATGGCTTGTTTCGCGACTGCGGAATTGCCATGCTGCTGCTGCGCTTTCCGGTCTACCGACAAACGCTGGAGCGGGCCAATGCCGATAGCGAACTCGCGTTTACCACGGTCGAACAACAGGATTTCCCGACCGATCACGCCACGATCGGCTGCATGCTGGCGCAAAACCGGTGGTTGCCCGAAGAAATCTGCCTGGCGATCCGCCACCACCATGACCAGTCGGCAATCGACCTCTTCGACTCCGGGTTACCGGCGGCCAGCCGCCACCTGGTAGCCATCAGCCAAACGGCCGAGCACATCGTCCAGAAGCTTACCGGCGGCAGTCGCACGGAAGAATGGACAAAGCTCGGCAGTTCGTGCTTGCGCCTGCTCAAACTCGGCGAGGCAGACCTGCGCGAGCTCTACTGCGGGGCGAAGGAGGTGCTCAGAACGGTGGATTGAGGGGCACCAGCCTTGACATCACGCGTGCGCGCCTGCCAGGCCCCAGGCGTGGTTCGGGGGGGGCAGCCAACGGCCGGGGCGGTAGGGCACGATCCGATGCGCCTTGTTGACCACCTTTCCGGGTCCAAATCCGGGATTGACGGCGCTTGATGAGGCATGTACGGTGTCGTAAGTGGCGCTGGATTTCCTGTCCCTGGCTACCGCCGCGATGAGGCTGTCGCCAGTGGGCCCTTGGCCCTGAAATCAGGAATGTGATCGGGAGTGAACCACCATGCGCAGCAAGATCGTTACCGCCGACGAAGCGATCGCCCTGATCCGGGACGGCGATACGCTGGCCAGTACCGGCTTCGTCCAGACCGGCTTCGCCGAGGCCCTGCTGTCGGCGCTGGAGCGCCGCTTCCTGGCCACCGGCAGCCCAAAGAACCTGGCCTTGTTCGCCGCTGCCGGTCAGGGCGACGGCAAGACCCTGGGACTCAATCACCTGGGCCACGAAGGCTTGCTTCACCGGGTCGTGGCGGGCCACTGGGGACGCATGCCGAAGGTGGCGCAACTGGCCCTCGACAACCGCATCCAGGCGTATAACCTGCCCCAGGGAATCATCTGCCAGTTGTTCCGGGATCTGGCCGCCGGCAAGCCGGGTTCCTTCTCCAAGGTGGGGCTCCACACTTTCGTCGACCCGCGCTACGGCGGTGGCCGAATCAATGCCGACACCACCAAGGACATCGTCAATCTGGTCGAAGTCGATGGCGAGGAGTGGCTGTTCTACAAGGTCGGTACGGTCAACGTCGCCTTCGTGCGCGGCACCACCGCCGATACTTTTGGCAACATCACGATGGAGAGGGAAGCGCTGACCCTCAACAACCTCACCATGGCCATGGCCGCCAAGAACAGTAACGGGATTGTGATTGCCCAGGTCGAACGGATCGCCGAGCGCAGCGGGCTTCCTCCGCGGCAGGTCAAAATTCCCGGCATTCTCGTCGATTGCGTGGTGGTCGCCGAACCGCTCCAGCACATGCAGACGCTGGCGACCCCGTACAGCGCCGCCTATGCCGGCGAGTTCCGGGTTCCCCACCCCAGCCTGGTATCGACACCGCTGACCGAGCGCAAGATCATCGCTCGGCGCGCGGCTTTCGAATTGCCACCTAACGGGATCATCAATCTGGGGGTCGGGATGCCCGAAGGGGTGGCGGCGGTCGCTCAGGAGGAGCGGATCTCGCACTTGCTGACGCTGACCGTGGAATCCGGTCTGATCGGCGGGATTCCCTCGAGCGGGGGCAACTTCGGGACCGGCGTGAACATGGACGCGGTGATCGACGAGAATCAGCAGTTCGATTTCTACGACGGCGGCGGCCTCGACATGGCGTGTCTCGGCATGGCCGAGTGCGATGCCGCCGGCAACGTCAACGTCAGCCGCTTCGGCGGCCGGCTGACCGGCGCTGGCGGCTTCATCAACATCAGCCAGAACGCCCGTCTGGTGGTCTTCGTCGGCACCTTTACCGGCAGCGGTCTCAAGGTCGAGGTCAATGACGGCAAGCTGCGCATTGTCCAGGAGGGAAGCCAGCGGAAGTTCCTTAAGCAGGTCGAGCAAATCACCTTCAATGGCCAGTACGCCTACGATCGTGGCAAGCCGGTCTATTACGTTACCGAACGCTGCGTGTTTCGTCGGGTCCGGCGAGGTCTGGCGCTGATCGAGGTGGCGCCCGGCATCGACGTCAACCGGGATATTCTGCCGTACATGGACTTCGCGCCTATCATTGGTGAATATGGCGAGATGGATGCGCGCATCTTCAATGCCAACCCGATGGGACTGGAGTCTGAACTGCTCAACCTGTCCTTGCCGGAAAGGGTCATTTACGATCCGGAGCGCAACATCCTGTTCCTCAATTTCGAGGGCATGCATGTCCGGGTGGTCGAGGACGTGAAAGCGATCTGGGATATTTGCGAGTTGCGCTGCCGGGCGGCCGGCAAGCGGGTCGGTGTGATCATCAACTACGACCGCTTTCGCATCAACCAGGACATGTACGACGCCTATGCCGAAATGGACCGCTACTTCCTGGCTAATTATTTCAGTCAGATCACCCGCTACGCCACCAGTGCGTTCCTGCGTGCCAAGCTCGGTGAAGCCTTCTCCGCACGCAGCATCGCGCCGCACGTCTTCGAGCGCCGGGAGGAAGCGCAGGCGTTCCTGGCCGGGCGCACCAGCGACCGGACCTGACGCCGGCCGCTGCGCTGCGGACGCCGCCTCGAAGCAGCGGGCCAGCAGCGGCGATCACGTCGACCAGGCAAGCGGAAGCGAAGTGGCCCTGAAAATTCAAAGAGCGGGATGATAGAAGCTGGAAGCCGCAGGGGCCTCGCCACAACTTGCCGAAGCCTTGGCCGAGGCGCAGCCGGAAGTGTTTGCTGACGTGCTTGACACGTCTCTGGCGACCAAGTCGGACATCGTGCGACTGGAAAATCGAATCGAGCGCCTCGAGATGAAGGTCGAAAGCAAGTTTTCACTGTTACAGTGGATGATCGCCGTCCTGATCGCTCTGGCCGTTGCCAACTTCGCCAAGCAATTCTTCTGAGCCTTCAATGAGAGGAAAAAGTGTCTTTCCTTTTGCTTTGGCGTGCGCTTCGCCAGTGATTTGCACAGTTTTTTTGGGTTATGGGAAAAAGGAAAGACCTGCTCCCGCTCTTGCGCTCCCTTGACCCACGCCCCTCGCTTGACCCTCGCCGCTAGGCGTCCGGAAGCCAGCCGTCCTTGAGGACTTCACCTTCAATCGACCAGGGACAGGCATCTGGAAAGCAGTCCAGACCGGTTTCTGTAATGACCTGGGCTACCCCATTGGACCAGAAGCGATCAATCCACATCGGGTCGCGAAGTCTGCCGGCCAGACTTGGAGCATCTTTGAGAAACCAGAAGATTTCCTTCCGCTGGATGCGAATGGTGCTTTCCCAACTCGACCCCCTCCGACCGGGCTGACACTGCCACTTCAGCAGATGAGCCACAAGCACAGCCATCCGGCTCGCCAGTTCGCGCTGTTCGCTCTTGCCCACGTCCTCGATCTCCTCCGCAATGTGTTCTCGGTCGAGCAGATCGAAACGCCCGGCACGAATGAACTCGGCCTGCTCGTTGGCCCATGCGACTACGTCTGCTTCGTAACTGGTGCTCATGCCACTCACTCTCCATTTCTTTCTTGGTGTCTAATTTCCCATCTTGCCGAAAAAACGACTTGACCTCAAGCATGCGTTGTGCAGTGGTTTCTTGTCTGGCAGGATGCAGGGCATGAGTACCGTGACGTTCGACACCCCCAAGTTTTCCGACACGCTCAAAGCGGCCGGTGTTCCTGGCCCCGCTTGTCGACTTGCGCTGGGGTAAGCCGGTCCCAACGCGCGATCCGGGCCTTGATCGACTCCCGGAAACCAGCGCGTGCGCCTACTGAGCGTCAGACAGGTCGTCGAGATCCTCGGCATTGCTTCCTGACCGCTGAATGCTTGATTGCACGCCCTGAGCCCGCGGGTTTGAACTTTGTGCGGGAAAAAAATCGGACAGGCCACCAGAAACGTGGTCTGTCCCCGTTTACCCCTCTACTCGCTGAGTGCATTGCCGCAGCTTCGCTTGACGACTCTCAACTTCAGCATTATGGAGCAGCCACCCCAACCCCCTGGGGGCCATCCCGGCGCCGACGATTTTTTCCGGCAGGTGCATCCTGTGAGCCCGACCACGGATACACTGGTGCACACGACATACCCCCCGCGCCATGAGGGACAGACCCCGATTCCCGCCAAAAACGTGGTCCCTCCCCGTTTACCGCGCGCTATTCTTCAATGCACTGCAGCCCACAGTGCCAGCATTGCCGCAAGGCACGACGCCACCACATTCAAAGGGCCGATCCGTCGAGCATTACCCATCGCGCCAGCGACCGGTCCCAGAGCCGCGTCGATTTCGGCACGCGCGCGGGTCTGCGCCCAACCCACGCGGCAAGTCGTTGCGTAGGTCGTATTCTTGACCGACCGCCTGGGCGGAATCGCCGCCAGCCCTCCATCAGCGCCAAAGCATTCAGTAGGTCATGGGAGGGTCGCGCAGAGCGCGCGACCCTCCCATGACCTACTTGCTCAACAGCCTCATCCCCCTCTCCAACCCATCCAGAGTCAGCGGAAACATTCGCCCGCCCATCAGGTTGTAGACCAGCGAAGTCGACTGCCGGTATTGCCAGGCGTGTTCCGACTCGGGGTTGAGCCAGATGGCGTGCGGCCAGGTCTCGGTCAGCCGGCGCAGCCAGGTTGCGCCGGGTTCGGCGTTGTTGTATTCGATGCTGCCGTTGGGCTGCACGAGTTCGTAGGGACTCATCGCCGCGTCGCCGACGAAGATCAGCTTGTAGTCGTTGCCGTACTTGTGCATCACGTCGTGCGTCGGCACGCGCTCGCTGTGCCGGCGGCGGTTGTCCTGCCACAGGTAGTCATAGACGCAGTTGTGGAAGTAATAGTATTCGAGATGCTTGAACTCGGTGTGGCAGGCCGAGAAGAGTTCTTCACAGACGCGGATGTGATCGTCCATCGAACCGCCGATGTCCAGGAAGAGCAGCACCTTGACGGCGTTGTGGCGTTCGGGCCGCAGTTTGAGATCGAGCCAGCCGGCGTTGCGCGCCGTGCCGGCGATCGTGCCTTCGAGATCGAGTTCTTCCGGCGCGCCCTGACGGGCGAAGCGGCGCAGGCGGCGCAGTGCGAGCTTGATGTTGCGCGTGCCGAGTTCGACGTTGTCGTCGAGGTTCTTGTACTCGCGCTTTTCCCATACCTTGACTGCCGAGCGGTTTTCGCTCTTGCCGCCGACGCGGATTCCCTCGGGATGCGTGCCGCCGTGGCCGAAGGGCGAACTGCCGCCGGTACCGATCCACTTGCTGCCGCCCGAGTGACGCTCCTTCTGTTCGGCCAGGCGCTGTTTGAAGGTTTCCATCAGCTTGTCCCAACCCAGTTTTTCGAGCTTGGCGCGCTCGGCGTCGGTCAGGTGTTTCTTCACCGCCTGTTTCAGCCACTCCTCGGGGATCATCACGTCCATCCCCGGCAGCGCTTCGACGCCCTTGAAGTACTCGCCGAAGGCGCGGTCGAACTTGTCGAAGTTCGTCTCATCCTTGACCAGCATGGCGCGCGAGAGGACGTAGAAATCGTCGATGCTGTGTTCGATGACGTGCTGCTGCAGTGCTTCGAGCAGGTAAAGGAACTCCTTGATCGAAACCGGCAGGCGGTTCGCCTTGAGGTGCAGGAAGAAGTCGATCAGCATCGCCGGCTGCGTTCAGGCTCTCAGCGGTTGTGGCGCGCCATGAAGATCAGGCGTTCGAAGAGGTGTACGTCCTGCTCGTTCTTGAGCAGCGCTCCGTGCAGCGGCGGGATGGCCGTCTTCTGGTCCTTGCTGCGCAGCGCTTCGGGCGGGATGTCCTCGGCCAGCAGGAGCTTGAGCCAGTCGAGCAACTCCGAGGTCGAAGGCTTCTTCTTCAGGCCGGGGATTTCACGCAACTCGAAGAACACTTCCAGCGCCTCGCGCAACAGCGCCGGCTTCAGTCCGGGGAAATGGACGTCGACGATGCGCGTCATCGTCTCCTTGTCGGGGAACTTGATGTAGTGGAAAAAACAGCGTCGCAGGAAGGCGTCGGGAAGTTCCTTCTCGTTGTTCGAGGTGATGAAGACCGCCGGACGGTGGCGGGTGCGAACCTGCTGGCGGGTTTCGTAGACGAAGAACTCCATGCGATCGAGTTCGCGCAAGAGGTCGTTCGGGAATTCAATGTCGGCCTTGTCGATTTCGTCGATCAGGACGACCGACGGCGTCTCGCATTCAAAGGCCTGCCATAGTACGCCCTTGACGATGTAGCTGCCGATGTCGGCGACCTTGGCCTCGCCGAGCTGTGAGTCGCGCAGGCGAGAGACTGCGTCGTATTCGTAGAGCCCCTGCTGGGCCTTGGTCGTCGACTTGATGTGCCACTGGAAAAGCGGCAACCCAAGGGCTGCCGCCACTTCCTCGGCGAGCATCGTCTTGCCGGTACCCGGCTCGCCCTTGATCAGCAGCGGCCGCTGCAGGGTGATCGCGGCGTTGACCGCCAGCGTCAGGTCGCGGGTGGTGACGTAGGTCTCGGAACCGGCAAAGCGCATGATCGTGCTCCTCTCGAAAACGCTTCGATTCTACGCGCAAAGTTTGCGGCAAGGGTCAGCAGCGGCGTCAGACGCCCGCCGCCCGCCGAACGCAGTCGAGGTAAGCCGCGCCATCCATCTCCCCACCGTGACGCTGGGCACGCCAGATCGTTTCGCCGAGACACTCGAGGATCGCGTGCTCCGCCTCATGGACGTCGAGACGCGTGCGCAGCGCCTGGTAGGCGGCGCGGATTCCGGGCGGCTGGTCGATGCTGATCTGCTCGGCAACCGCCAGATGCAGCGACAGATGGAGAAAAGGGTTCATCTGGCCGGTCTCGGGAGTGAACTCCTGCTCCAGCGCGAGGGCGGGGTTCTCGAGCAGAGCGTGGTACTCGGGATGATGCGCGATCAGGTCGGCTGCGGTGACTTCGGCGCCTTCGAGGATCGAACGCTGGCGATGCTTGCGCCAGGCCTCGCAGAAGAACTGTCGGACCTGTTCACGGCTTGGATTGAACATCGAATCTCCGTGCGACGTGGCTGATCAAGGCAGTGACGACGGCATTCTGCAGCATGCCGCGCGCCGGGCTGGGTGCGATCTGCCCGGTGCCATAGGTGCCGATCAGCGGCAGCCCCGGAAAGCGCTCGCGCAGGCAGTCGATGTCGCGGTCTTCGCCGTCATGGAAATAGGGGCCGCGACCGATGCACGAAAAGGCCACTGCGCCGACCGGGTGGCGAGCGACGACCGCCAGGCGGGCGACGCTTCGGCGCATGTCTTCCGCGGCCGCTTCCGGCAGACGTATTGCCCACGCCAGGCGCTGCCCGGGAAGCATGCGCTCGGCCAGGGTCAGCGAACCCTGCTGGCTGCTGGCAATGATCGCGATCAGGTGATGAGCGCCGTCCGCACAGGAGAACTGCCCCTGCGTCTCGCTGCTCGCACCGTCGTCGATCAGGACTGCGCACAGCGAGGTCATCGGCGGTGACCCATCGTGGCCGTCTTCGCGCACGGCGGCCAGCAGGCTGTCGAGGGCTGTATGCCCGCCCAGCCGGAGCAGTTCGTAAGCTCGGCTGCTGTCAACCGGCTGCGCATCGCCCAGCAATCGCCAGCCTGTCGAGACACCGACCTCGACGTGCGCACCGAGCAGTTGCACGCTGCACTGGTCAGTCAGTCGACTCTGCTGCCAGGCGACTGGATCAACGCGCCCGGCGTGGCCTGCGAAACTGCCTCCGAAGCGCTTCTGGCCGACGTCGCTCCAGCCCTGCGGCAGGGTGCTGCCGGCATAGCTCAGGAGAGGCTCACCGCTCAGGGCAAGGGTCTCCGGGTGGCCCAGCGAGATACCGCCGGTAAAGACCATGACCGCGGCTGCCGGCCGGTCGAGCACCCAGCCGCTGTCGGTAAAAACGCCGGCGGCGATGCCGCCGGCGACCTGAGTGCAGCGGGCCGCACGCGCCACGGCGGTGACGGCCTGCTGCGCGTGGCGTGAGAACTCGGCCGTGAGGAAGAGCAGGACGCCATTGGCCTGCTGCTCGCCGGCCTTTTCGAGCGCCAGCCTGAGCGCTTGCTCGGCCAGTTGGGGCAGGGGGTCGTTACCGGCGACCAGCGCACTGGCGACGCTCATCGCTCAGGCACCGCGTACGGATCGACAGTCTTCTCCGGCCAGGCACAGAGGTCGGCAATCGCGCAGCGCCAGCAGTCAGGCCGCCGCGCCTTGCAGACGTAGCGCCCGTGCAGGATCAGCCAGTGGTGTGCCGATAACTTGAACTCCTCCGGAACGACCTTCAGCAGCTCGCGTTCGACGGCCAGCGGCGTCTTGCCGGCGGCCAGCCCGGTGCGGTTGGCGACGCGAAAAATGTGCGTGTCGACGGCGATCGTCGCTTCGCCAAAAGCGGTGTTGAGGACCACGTTGGCGGTCTTGCGGCCGACCCCTGGCAGCGCTTCGAGCGCCGCTCGCGACGGCGGAACCTCGCCGCCATGGAGATCGAGCAATTGCCGACAGGTGGCGATGATGTTCCTGGCCTTGGTCTGGTGCAGACCGATGCGGTTGATGTAGCCGGCCAGGCCATCCTCACCGAGCGCCAGGATCGCCTGTGCTGTGGGCGCGTCGGCAAAGAGCTTGCCAGTCGCCAGGTTGACGCTCTTGTCAGTCGCCTGCGCCGACAGGATGACGGCGATCAGCAACTGAAAGTTCGTCGCGTAGGCGAGCTCGGTGGCCGGTTCCGGGTTGGCAGAGCGCAGGCGGACAAAGACTTCATGACGCTGGGCGCTGTTCATGCCGGCAGTAGCCGTGATGCTCTCAGGCGCCATCGGTGACCGCCGCCGACGGCATCGGAGGCCGCCCCGGACTGCGCGCCGCGGCGCGCGCTTCGACCCAGTTCTTCCAGGCGATCAGACAGCCGAGGAGAATGAATGCACCGGGCGGCAGGATGGCGAGCAGGAAACCGGGATAGTCGGCCGGCAGCAACTGCAGCTGCTGCAGCGCCGGAAAGACCATGTCGATGCCGGAGAACAGCGTGCCGCCGCCGATCAGTTCGCGCAGCCCGCCGAGCAAGGCGAGCGTCCACAGCATGCCGACGCCCATGAAGACGCCATCGAGCGTCGATTGCAGCAGCGGATTCTTGTTGGCGAAGGCCTCGACGCGCGCCAGCACGATGCAGTTGGTGACGATCAGCGGGATGAAGATACCGAGCACCAGGTAGAGGTCGTGAAACTGCGCGTTGAAGATCAGATCGACGACGGTGACCAGCGCGGCGACGATCAGAATGAACACCGGGATGCGGATCTCGTGCGGGATCAGGTTGCGCAGCGACGAGACGGCGGCATTCGAGATGGCCATGACGATGATCGTCGCCAGCGAGAGCATGACCCCATTGACCAGATTGGTGGTCACGGCCAGGAGCGGGCACAGTCCGAGGATCTGCACCAGGCTGGTGTTCTGGTGCCAGACACCGTTGTCCCTGATCTGGCGGAATTCGTCACGGATCATCATCAGCGTTCTCCCTGGCTGGTTGCGAACAGTTGCTGGCGATTCTCTGCGACGTAGCGCAGCGCCTTATGCACCGCCTTGATCACGGCTCGCGGCGTCACCGTTGCGCCGGCAACGGAGTCGAAGCGGCCGCCGTCTTTCCTGACCCGCCAGTCGCGAACGGCGACCGTCGCCAGCGACAGACCGTCGAATTGCCTGATCCACGGGTGCTCCTTGTTCTTGTCCTTGCGCGGCTCGACGTAGTCGCCAAGACCGGGCGTCTCCTTGTGCTGCGCAACCCGGACGCCGAGCACGCTGCCATCGGCAGCAACGGCAATCAGCAGGCGAATCTTGCCGGAATAACCATCCGGGGCCACCGCTTCGAAGACCAGCGCGCTTGTCTTGCCGCCCGTACGTGCCCGATAGGCCGTCGACGCCTCGTCGACTCCGAGCAGGGGGCTGGGGGCAAGCTGCAGGCTGTCTTGGAGAAGATCATTGTCGTACACCTCGCGCGGCAGCACTTCGCTGATCAGCTTCATTTTCTCGCTGGCCGCCGCCGCTTCGATCGCCGGCTGGGTCCACAGGAAAGCTGCAGCCAGCAGGCCGGTGAACACGACCACGAAGATCAGCAGGATGACCGCCGTGCGCAGCGCCATCCTGGCCGCAGTCGGCGTCTTGACCGTTGGCGTCATTTCTCGTTCTTCAGCCCGAAGATCGGCGGCTGCGAGTACATGTCGATCAGCGGCACACAGAGATTCAGCAACAGCACGGCGAAAGCGACACCATCGGGATAGCCGCCGAAGACGCGTATCGTGTACGCCAGCAATCCGGCCGAAAAGCCGAAGATCAGTTTGCCCTTCGGCGTCGTGCAACCGGACACCGGATCGGTGACGATGAAGAAGGCGCCGAGCAGGGTGCCTCCGGAGAAGAGATGGAATAGCGGACTGGCGAACTGCTGCGGCTGCCACAGCCAGAGCACTCCGGCCAGCAACGACAGGCCGGCGATGAAACCGAGCGGCGCGTGCCAGGCGATGATCCTGCGCTGCCACAGCCAGAGTCCGCCGAGCAGATAGCCGCTGGTGACCCACTCCCAGCCACGGCCGGCGAAGTGGCCGAACACCTCCTGCGTCGCCAGCAGCGTCGGTACGTCGAGCTCGCCGTCGCCAAGTTTCAGCGCCGTCTTGAGGGCGTCCAGCGGCGTCGCGCCGCTCATCACGTCGACTCGCGAGGCAAGTCCGGCAATGATCTGCAACTGCTCGCTCAGGGTCAGCGTCAGCGTGAGGCCTAGTGCCGGCCACTGCGACATCAAGGCGGGGAAGGAAACGATGCACGCGGCGAAAGCGACCATCGCCGGATTGAAAGGGTTCTGACCGAGTCCGCCGTACAAGTGTTTGGCCACCACGATGGCGAACAGCGTACCAACGACGATCAACCACCACGGCGCCATCGGTGGAAAGGCCAGCGCAATCAGCCAGGCGGTGACAATGGCGCTGCCATCGGTCAGGAAAAGCCCCCGCGGCTGACGGCGAACGCCGAGCATCAGCGCCTCGCCGGCGAGTGCGGCGAGCGTGGCGATGGCTAACTGCACCAGGATGATCGGACCGATCAGCCAGACATAGGCGGCGATGCCGGGCAAAAGGGCGGCCAGCACCTGGAGCATTACGCGGCGAACGCTGCTACGTTCGAGGAGCAGATAAGGCGGCGTCGTGAAGTCCGTCACGGCTGGTCTGGCTCCCCTTCGCGCACGACCACCGGCTGGGCCGGCGGCGCCGTTTCGGCGGGCGAGGCAGCCCTTCTCGCCTCAACGGCGGCGACCTCCTTCTGCTGCTCTGCGGTCAGTTGATCGGTATTCCTGGGTTGTACGGCCGCGCGTTGGGCACGCGCACGTTCCATCGCCGCGACGATGGTGGCCTTCTTGATCGCCTCAGCATCGAGCGCTGGCGCGGCAGCGACGGGATCCGCAGGCGACGCAGGCCGGCTCGGCGGAGCGTCGGCTCCGGCGGCGCCGGCTTCGGCCGCTGCCGCTTTCTTTTCCGCCGTCCGGGCGGCGGCGGCCTTGGCCAGGCGCTCGGCCTTCTCGGCCTTCTCGCGCTCGTCGCGCGCGTTACGCAGCTCGAAGCGAGCCTTGGCAGCGTCGGCTGCGTTCTTCTCGCGCTCGCGGGCCCAGATTTCGCTCTTGGCGAAGCGGAAGTATTGCACCAGAGGGATGTGCGAAGGACAGACGTAGCTGCAGCAGCCACATTCGATGCAGTCGAAAATGTGGTACTCCTGCGTCTTGCCGAAGTTCCTGGCGCGCGAGAACCAGTACAGCTCAAACGGTTGCAACTCGTGCGGACACGCGTCGGCGCAGGCGCCGCAACGGATGCACGGCATCTCGGGCGGGCTGGGCGGGAACAAGGCCGGCGAACCGGCGATCAGGCAGTTGGTCGCCTTGACCACCGGCGCGTCCAGGCTGGGCACCTCGAAGCCCATCATCGGCCCGCCCATCAGGTAATTGCTGGTATCGGCCTTCGGCTGCCCGAGCGCGGCGAAATCGCGCAGCGGGGTGCCAAGACGCACCTCCCAGTTGCGCGGCTGCAGGACATTGCCGGTCAGCGTGACGATGCGCGAGATCACCGGCTCGCCATGCGCCAGGGCTCGATAGGCCGTGTACACGGTGGCGACATTGAAGCACTGCACGCCGAGTTCGGTCGACCGTTTGCTCGCCGGGACTTCCTTGCCGGTCAGCACGCGGATCAACTGCTTGGCGCCGCCGGCCGGATAGCGCGTGGGAACGGCGACGACCTCGTAGTCCACGGCCAGTCGACGCACCGCCTCCTGCATCGCCGCGACGGCCTCGGGCTTGTTGTCCTCGATGCCGATCAGCACCCGCCGGGCACCAAGCAGGTCACGGAAAATGGTGCTGCCGCGGACGATCTCTTCGGCGCGCTCGCGCATCAAGAGGTCGTCGCAGGTCATGAACGGCTCGCACTCGGCACCGTTGATGACCAGTTCGTCCATGGCCACCGCCTTGGCAGCGGTGAGCTTGGCGTGACTCGGAAAAACGGCGCCGCCAAGGCCGACGACGCCGGCATCGCGCAGGATTTCACGCACGCGCTCGGGCGCCAGACTCCGGTGATCGACCGGCGTACGGGTCATCCACTGGTCACGGCCGTCGGCTTCGATGACCACCGTGAGCGTCGGCAGGCCGGAAGGATGGGCGGCGACGTGCTTCTCGATGGCCAGGACCACGCCCGAAGTCGGCGCGTGCACGGCCGCCGACACCCAGCCGTCGGCGCCACCGATCAACTGTCCCTTGAGCACCTGCTCGCCGACCTCGACGAGCGGGTTGGGAACGCCTCCGATATTCTGATGCAGGGGAACGAACAGCCGCGACGGCACCGGCGCCAGGCCGATCGGCGCCTGCACCGAAGGCGCCTTGTACGTCTGCGGCTTGACGCCACCCTTGAAGTTGAACAGTCGCCGCAGCATGGCTGTCGTTACGTTGAAAGTCGCGTCAGCGACTCACGAATCTCCCCTCTCCCGCAGGCGGGAGAGGGGTCGGGGGGCGAGATGGGGAATTCGCGGAGCATGCTCCGTGCCCATCGAGCGATTCCGGCGTGCAAGCCGGAATGCGCCCTGCAAGGGAGGGAAACGGTCATGACCGTTACGCCGCACGCTTGATTTCGATCACCGGGTATTTCCACTTCCAGTTGTCGAGGTTCTCGGTGATCGGCTGCATGGTAATGCACTCGACGGGACAGGGTTTGACGCACAGCTCGCAACCCGTACACAGCGGCTCGATGATCGTGTGCATCTGTTTGGCGGCGCCGACGATGGCGTCGACCGGGCAGGCCTGGATGCACAGCGTACAACCGATACAGGTCCGTTCGTCGATGATCGCCACCTGCTTCGGCTTCTCCTCGGCCTCCAGCGGCTTGACCTCGCGACCGAGCAGGTCGGCGAGCTTGCGCACACCGTCGAGGCCGCCCGGCGGGCACAGGTTGATGTCCGCCTCGCCGCTCGAAATGGCCGCCGCATAGGGCTTGCAACCGGGGTAGCCGCACTGACCACACTGGGTCTGCGGCAGGATCGCCTCGATCTTTTCGACCAGCGGGTCGCCCTCGACCCTGAACCTGATCGACGCATAGCCGAGCGCTGCGCCAAGAACGATGGCCCCGAGGGCCATGATCGCCAGGGTGGTGATCATTGGTACTTGTCGAGGCCGGCAAAGCCCATGAAAGCCAGGCTCATCAATCCGGCGGTGACCATCGCAATCGCCGTGCCACGGAAGTACGTGGGGACATCGGCGCCCTCGATGCGTTCGCGGATTCCTGCGAAGAGGACGAGGACCAGCGAAAAGCCGACCGCGCTGCCAGCCCCGAAGAGCAGCGACTCGACGAAATCGTTCCTGTTGGCGACGTTCAGCAGCGGCACGCCAAGGACGGCGCAATTGGTCGTGATCAGCGGCAGATAAATGCCGAGCACCTGATGCAGCAGCGGGCTGGTCTTCTGGATCACCATCTCGGTGAGCTGGACGATGGCCGCGATGGTGACGATGAACGACAGCGTGCGCAGGTATTCCAGCCCGAAGGGCATCAACAGGTAGTGGTCGATGATGTAGCTGGCACCCGTCGCGACGGTGAGCACGAAGGTCGTCGCCGCACCCATGCCGAAGGCCGTCTCCAGTTTCTTGGAAACACCGGTGAACGGGCACAGGCCGAGGATCTTCACCAGGACGACGTTATTGACGAGGACCGCGCCGACGATGATGAACAGGTAGTGGGTCATGATTTGCGTGGGCAGTAGGCAGCGCAGTACGGGGCGCCGCGATTATCCCGCGGCCAGTGCGCGCATGCAACCCTGTGCGGCATACGGCAAAAGCCGCCTCAGGCGGCGTGCCCTGCGGCAATCGCCGCCGCCGCCTCGGCGACCAGCTCCGGGCCGCGGTAGATGAAGCCGGTGTAGAACTGCACCAGGCTGGCACCAGCGGCGATCTTGGCGGCGGCGTCGGCGCCGCGCATGATGCCGCCGACGCCGATGATCGGCAGTTCGCCGGCCAGCCCAATCGAGAGTTTCTGCAGCACGGCGGTGGCCAGCGCAGCCAGCGGTGCGCCGGAAAGCCCACCTGTCTGTTCAGCGTTCGGCAGGCCCTCGACGCCGCTGCGCGAGACGGTAGTGTTGGTCGCGATGACGCCGTCCATACGGTGCCGGCGCAGCAGGTCGGCAATCGCCTGGATCTGCGCGTCTTCAAGGTCCGGGGCGATCTTCAGCGCCAGCGGCACATACTTGCCGTGGCGATCGGCGAGCCTGGCCTGCGCGCTCTTCAGGCTGCCGAGCAGGGCGTCGAGCGCGAGGTCGTTCTGCAATTCGCGCAGGTTCCTGGTGTTCGGACTAGAGATGTTCACCGTGACGTAACTCGCTGCGTCATAGACCCGATCGAGGCAGAGCAGATAGTCGCCGGCCGCTTTCTCGATCGGCGTATCGAAGTTCTTGCCGATATTGATTCCCAGCACGCCGCCGCGGCGCGTGAACGTCGCACCCGCGATGTTGGCCAGCAACTTCTCGACACCATCGTTGTTGAACCCCAGGCGATTGATGATCGCCTGCCTTTCCGGGATACGAAACATGCGCGGCCGCGGGTTGCCGGGTTGCGCGCGCGGCGTCACCGTGCCGATCTCGATGAAACCGAAACCCAGGGCCGCCAGGGCATCGACGTGATCGCCGTTCTTGTCCAGACCGGCGGCCAGACCGACCGGGTTGGGAAAGTCGATTCCCATGACGCGCACCGGGTCTGGTGGCACCGGATTGGCGAGCAAGCACGAGGTGCCGGTCGCGTTGAGGAAATCGACACCGTTCATCCCGATGCCGTGGGCGGTTTCGGCGTCGAGCGCGAAGAAGAAATGGCGCAGCAGCGGATAGATCATCGGCGCATTTTACCGCATCGCAGCATGCGGCGCTTGCTGGCGGGAAACGTCCCGCGCGTCGGGTAGCGAGCCTTGGAGCTTGGTTTTATACTCGCAAGGGTGCCGTCTGATTCCCCCTTCTTTTCCTCAGGACAAAAAAATGCCAGAGAATGATATTCCCCTCAGCGCGACGCGGACGATCCGGCAGTTTCTTGCCGAGCATCCTGATGCGTCGCCGATGGCTATCGCCGAAGCACTGGTCGCCCAGGGCTTTCAGGTTTCACCAGCCGAAGTGTCTGCCGTGCAGAGCAAGCTGGCATCGCCGAGGCCGCCCATGGCGGAGCCGCAGATGCCTCGCGGGCACATTTCCTTTGCGCAAGGCATGCTGTTCTACAAGCTCTATGCCGCCTTGTGCTCGTATGCCAACAGCAAGCTTGAACTTGTGCCCGGGGATTTCTCCGACCCGGACCAGTTCACGTCCTTGCCGCTTGAAACCCGCGTGAAGATCCGCGATGCCGTTTACGCTCAGCCGCAACTGATCGACCAGTTCGTGCAAGAGAATCCCTCGCAATTGACCGCCGAAGAGTTGGCCATCGTTGCCGGTTGGCAACATGCCGTGATCGGCAAATTTTACGTCTTTCGCTACCTCCAGCAGTACGCCGTTTTCCTCAGCACCGGCGACCCAGTGAAGGCCTATGGTGTGCTGGCCCTCGCCACCTCGTTCGAAGAACTGGTCGGCCCCTACCTGCCTGTCATCGTCAAGGGCGTCCTGCTGCCGATCAACGGGCGGATCATCTACGACGGACTGCTGACGGGCTACAATATTTTTTTTGGCCCAGGCATTCGCCGATCGCTGAACGAGGACTACAAGCGGGCCAAGGAAAACTACGGAATCATCACTTCGCTCCCTGCAGCTTCGACGCCACCCGCGGTCAGGAAAGCTGCGACGAAAAAGCCAGCCGCCAGCGGTGGTACGGCGGACGTCAAAGCGGTGCTCGAAGCGATTGGCGGTATGACCGACGCTTTCTGCCGGAACCATCTGAACGACGAGTACGCGATGCTGTGCCGCAACCTGGCGGCGGCTCTGGCACGCAAACGACCGTCGCCGCTGCTACGAGGAGGTCTCGCGACCTGGGCTACTGGCGTCGTGCGAACCATCGGTTGGGTCAACTTTCTCCACGATCCAGGCCAGACCCCGCACCTGAAGCTCCTGTCCATCGACCAAGCGTTCGGCATCGCGGAAAGCACCGGGGCAGCCAAGTTGAAAGCGATTCGGACGATGTTCAGGATTCATCAGTTCGACCCGAAGTGGACCCTGCCGAGCAGGCTGGAGGCCAATCCGATGGTCTGGATGGTGTCGATCAACGGCTTGATCATTGACATCCGACACGCTTCACGGGAACAGCAGGTGGAGGCGTTCGAGAAGGGGCTGATCCCGTACATTCCCGCCGACCGAAGCAACGAGTCCGACAAGTAAGCGCATGGGCCACCCATTCTCGACCGCCTACCGTCTGGCGGTGTGGATCGTTCTGTTCCTGCTCTGTCTTTCGTCAGCCGTCGAGGCGCGCGACCTGCGCTTGGCAACGACCACCAGCACCGACAACTCGGGCCTGCTGCGCGCCATCCTGCCAGCCTTCGAGCGGCAACATAAGGTCCACGTGCAGGTCGTCTCGGTCGGTACCGGCAAGGCGCTCAAGCTGGCCGAGAACGGCGATGTCGATGTGCTGCTGGTTCATGACCGCCCGGCCGAGCAGGCTTTCGTCGCCGCCGGGTACGGGGTCAACCGGCGCGACGTGATGTACAACGACTTCGTTCTCGTCGGCCCGAAAAGCGACCCGGCGGCGGTTCGCGGCGGCGGCGATGTGCTGCACGCCTTGCGGCGAATCGCCGCCAGCCAGGCGCGCTTCGTTTCGCGCGGTGACGATTCGGGAACCGAGCGGATGGAAAGAATCTACTGGCAGCAACTCGGCATCAGCGCCAGGGGAGCGCCGTGGCATGTCTCGGCCGGCCTCGGCATGGGCGAGGTCCTGACGATGGCGGGCGAGATGCGGGCCTATACCTTGGCGGATCGCGCCACCTATGCGGCCACCCAGGCGAGAACGGGTCTCGACATCCTGGTCCAGGGTGACCGACGCCTGTTCAATCCCTATGGCGTCATGGCGGTCAACCCGGCCAGGTACCCGGACATCAACTTCGCCGATGCCATGGCGCTGATCGACTGGCTGACCAGCGCCGCCGGGCGGTCGGCGATCAGCGCTTTCCGGCCCAAGGGCGAGCAGTTGTTCTTCGTTGCGCCGGATCAGTAAGCGGCCTTTGGAACTTCTCGATGCGACGCAGGCTGCCCTGCACCTGCTCCTGTCCGGCGATGCCGACCTGTGGCGCATCGTCGGCGTTTCTCTCTCGGTGACGCTGCGCGCCATGTTGATCGCCATGCCGCTCGGAATCAGCGTCGGCTATCTTCTCGCCAGCGCGCGATTCCCCGGCCGGCGGCCGCTGATCGTCGTCACGCAGGGGCTGTTGGCATCGCCGACGGTCGTCGTCGGGCTGATTCTGTATCTGCTGCTCTCGCGCCAGGGTGTCTTTGGCCAACTGCATCTGCTGTTCACCCAGACGGCAATGGTCATCGGCCAGGTCCTGATCGCGCTGCCGGCGCTGATCGCCTTCTCGCTGTCGGCGATTCAGGGTGCCGATCCGCGGGCGCGCGAGACCGCCGTCGCTCTCGGCGCGTCGGTCCCGCGCATCGCGTGGACGATGCTCGTCGAGGTGCGCTTCGCCCTGATGGTGGCGGTCTGCAACGCTTTCGGCCGGGTCATCTCGGAGATCGGTTGTTCGCTGATGGTCGGCGGCAACATCGCCGGCGTGACGCGCAACATGCCGACCGCCATCGCGCTCGAGACCAGCAAGGGTGATTTCGCGCAGGGAATTGCGCTCGGCATTGTCCTGCTGGTCGTTGCGCTGAGCATCAATTCGGCCTTCGCCTTCTTTCAGGGAGAGTCGCGGCGATGAGCCTGCTGACCGTGACCGCGCTGAGCAAGTCGTTCGGCGAACGACGCCTCTTGTCGATTGACACGCTGGCGCTCGACAGCGGCCAGAGTTACGTGCTGACCGGCGAGAACGGCAGTGGCAAGTCGACCTTGCTGCGCATCCTGGCCGGCCTCGAAGCACCCGACCGGGGTTGCGGACGGTATGGTGAGCGGCCTTTTGACTGGCACCCGTATCCGGGCTGGCTGCGACGACAGATCATCTACGTCCACCAGCATCCCTATCTTTTTCATACCAGCGTGGCGGAGAACATCGCTTATGGGCTGCGCGCCCGCGGCGTCGACCGCGGCGAGCGCGAGCGACTGGTCGCCGCGGCGATCGCCTGGGCACGCCTGGCACACCTGCTCGGCACGCCGCCGCAGAAGCTCTCCGGGGGAGAAAGGCAGCGCGTCGCGCTGGCGCGCGCCTGGGTGCTGGCGCCACAGGTGCTGTTGCTCGACGAACCGACGGCCAACCTCGACGCCGAATCTCGCCTGCAGACCATCGACCTGTTGCGCGGTTTCGTCGCCGCGCAAACGACGGCGGTCATCGCCTGTCACGATCGCGACGTGATCGAACTGCCCGACATGCAGCGCCTGCAGGTCGTCGATCGACAGATCCGGCTAGCGCCCGAGCCCCGCTGCGGGTGAGAGACGCCGATCAGCCGGCATGCTTCCTGACCCAGGCGACGTAGCGGTCCATCCAGCTCTGCAGGAACTTCCGGCTGCCTTCACCCACGTCGCCGGCCTCGTCGAACAAGCCGTCCTTGGCATGGATGAAGGCTTCGGGCTGGCCAAGGGTGGGGACATCCAGGTAGGCGAGAACGTTGCGCAGATGCTGTTGCGCCATCGCCGTGCCGATGGCGCCGACCGAAGCGCCGATGACGCCGGCGGGCTTGCCCGCCCAGGCGCTCTGGCCATACGGACGCGACGCGTGGTCGATGGCGTTCTTCAACACGCCGGGAATCGAGCGGTTGTATTCAGCGGTGACGAACAGCAGCCCTTGCGCTGCCGCGAGTTCGGCTTTCAGGCGCTGAACCGAATCTGCCTGCCTGGCGTCGTCGTCCTGGTTGTAGAGCGGCAGGTCGCCGATCTCGACCTGACTGAACGAGAAATCCGCCGGCGCCAGTCTGGCCAAAGCGTTGGCCAGCTTGCGGTTGAACGAATCGCGGCGAAGGCTGCCGACGACTACGGCGATCTGGTATTGGCTCATGACGAACTCCTGTGAAGGGTAAAGGCAAAAAACGTGCGTCGTTTCGTAGGTTGGGGTGACGCAGGAACCCCAACGTAATCTCCCCCCCGAAATGTTGGGGTTCGTACCTCACCCCAACCGACGGCTGGTGCCGCGCCCGATCGGCGGTAACGGTTCGGCATCGCGTCACACCTGCGACGGCAGCGAGAGATCGCGCCGGAACGGCAGATGCTCGGCCGCCTGGTCACGGTACTCGGCAAGCGCTTCGCGCTGAAGCGTCAGATGGCGGCCCAGAGCTTCGCGCATGCCGGGGTCGGCGATCCAGTGCGCCGAATGGACGACGGTCGGCGTAAAGCCGCGCGCGAGCTTGTGTTCTCCGCCGGCGCCCGGTTCGAAGCGGCGCAGGCCCTCGCGCAGGCAATAGGCGATCCCCTGGTAGAAGCAGAGTTCGAAATGCAGGCTGTGGTAGTTGCCGAGGCAACCCCAGTAGCGGCCGTAGAGTGCTTCATCGCTGCGAAAGCAGAGCGCGACGGCCACCGGCAGCCCGCCATCGCGGGCAATGAAGGCGACCATGCGGTCGCCGAGCGCGGTCGCCAGATCGGCGAAGCAGGCGGCCGAGAAAGCGGCGTGATTGTTGAACTTCTCGAAGGTGCCGGCGTAAAGCGCGTGCAGCAGCGGCCATTCGGCAACGTCGATCTGATCGCCGTGGCGCGTTTCGAGGCGCAACCCGCTGTCCTGCACGCGCCGCCTTTCGGCTCTGACCTTGCGCCGCTTGGCAGCACTGAAGGTCGCCAGGTAGCCGTCGAAGTCGCCACAGCCGGGATCGACCCAGTGAAACTGGACGTCGTGGCTGATCAACAGGCCCTCGCTGCGCAGCAGTTTGGTTTCGTCTTCGCCGGGCAGCGCCACGTGCCACGACGAAGCACCCACACGGCCGGCCAGCGTCCGGGCGCCTTCGACCAGTGCCTGCCGGACGCTGGCCGCCTGCGGCCCGTCGGCGACCAGGAAGCGCGGTCCGGCCACGGGTGTGTGCGGCAGGCAAGTCATCAGCTTTGGATAGTACGCGCGGCCGAGCTGCCGATAAGCGGCCGCCCACGACCAGTCGTAGATGAAGTCGCCATGTGAATGGGTCTTGAGGTACAAGGGCAGCAGACCGACGACGTGCTTGCCCTCGTCCCCCTCGTCGCTGACTACCAGATGGCAGGGCGTCCAGCCCCACTCGCTTGCCGCCGCTCCGTGGCGTTCGCTGATCGCCAGAAAATCGGCGTTCAGAAAAGGATGGCCGGGCGGGCAGAGGCGAGCCCAAGCCGCCCGCGGAATCGCTTCCGCGGCGGACGTGGTGCGCATCGACAGACGTGACGGCAGGGCGCTCAGGGATTTCCCTTGCCGTTACCGAGCAATTCGTCGAGGACAAAGGGCAGGATGCCGCCGGATCGGTAGTACCTGACCTCGATCGGCGTGTCGATGCGGCACAACACCGGGCGCTCGACGCGTGCTCCGCCTGCCCGTTCGATGACCAGGGTGAGCTGCTGCATGGGAATCATTCCCAGCCCGAGTCCGAGGATGGCAAAGGCCTCGTCACCGCACAGGGCGAGCGAAGTCGCCGAGTCGTCGCCGATGAACTGCAGCGGCAGCACTCCCATGCCGACCAGGTTGGCGCGGTGGATCCGTTCAAAGCTGCGCGCGATCACCGCCCGCACGCCGAGCAGCCGCGTTCCCTTGGCTGCCCAGTCGCGCGACGAGCCGGTGCCATACTCTTCACCGGCGACGACGATGGTCGGCGTTCCGCGCTCGACGTAGCTCATCGCCGCAGCGAAGACCGTCGTCTGCTGGCCGTCGAGCAGGGTGTAACCGCCTTCCTTGCGGCGCCCTTCGGCGTCGACCGGCAGCATCAGGTTACGGATGCGCACGTTGGCGAAGGTGCCGCGCATCATCACCTCGTGATGCCCGCGGCGCGCGCCGTAGGAGTTGAAGTCGGCGCGACTGACGCCCTGCGCCCTGAGCCAGGTGCCGGCCGGCGTCGCCTCGCCGAACGAACCCGCCGGCGAGATGTGGTCGGTGGTGACCGAGTCGCCAAGGATCAGCAGGGCGCGCGCACCGCGAATGTCGCCGGCGGCCTGCTCGGCCAGTTCGAAGAACGGAGGCCGAGCGATGTAGGTCGATGGCGGCCAGTCGTAGACCTCACCAGCCGGCGCGGGAATGGCTTTCCAGAGATCCTGATCGGCGGTCACGTCGGCGTAACGCCGACGGAAAGTTTCCGGGTCGAGCGCAAACGGCAGGGCGGCGTTGATTTCGTCCGACGTCGGCCAGATGTCGCGCAGATAGACCGGCTGACCGTCGTTGCCGATGCCCAGCGCGTCGCTGTCCAGGTCGATGTTCACCCGGCCGGCAATGGCAAAAGCAACCACCAGAGGCGGCGAAGCCAGGTAGTTGGCGCGCAGGTTGGGATGGATGCGCGCCTCGAAGTTGCGGTTGCCGGAGAGCACCGCGGCGGCAACCAGTTGGTGCTCGGCGATCGCCTTGTTGAACGCCGGCTGAAGGTCGCCGGCGTTGCCGATGCACGTCGTGCAGCCGTAGCCGGCGAGCGCGAAGCCGAGTTCGGCCAGCGGCGCGAGCAGACCGGCGCTGGTCAGGTAATCGGTCACCACGCGCGAACCCGGTGCCAGCGAGGTCTTGATGTGCGGCGCCACGCGCAAGCCCTTGCCGACGGCTTTCCTGGCCAGCAGGCCGGCGGCGATCATCACCACCGGGTTGCTGGTGTTGGTGCACGAAGTGATCGCCGCGATCAGCACGTCGCCGTGGCCGAGAGCGATTCCTGGAAGGTCGGTCGGGTAGCGCTCGTGCAGGCTCTGGGCCGGTCGCGCGAAGCCGTCGGCAGACTCGGGGGCGCTGAGCAGGTGATTGAAACGGCTCGCCATTTCGGGCAGCGCGATGCGGTCCTGCGGCCGCTTCGGGCCGGCCAGCGAGGGAACGATGGTCGCCAGATCGAGGTGGACGGTACGCGAGTAGTCGATCTCGCCGGCGCGTGGAATGCCGAACAGTCCCTGCGCCCGAAAATAGGCCTCGAAGAGAACGCAGTCGTCTTCGCTGCGTCCGGTCGAGCGCATGTAGCTGACGGTCTTCTCGTCGACCGGGAAGAAGCCCATCGTCGCGCCGTACTCGGGCGCCATGTTGGCCAGTGTCGCGCGGTCGGTTACCGACAGCGTGCTGGCGCCGGCACCGAAATACTCGACAAAGGTGCCGACGACTTTTTCCCGGCGCAGCAGCTCGGTCACCGTGAGCACCAGGTCAGTCGCGGTGACGCCTTCGCGCAGGCAGCCGGTCAGTTCGACGCCGACCACGTCCGGGGTCAGGAAATATACCGGCTGACCGAGCATCGCCGCCTCGGCCTCGATGCCGCCGACTCCCCAGCCGACGACGCCGACGGCGTTGATCATCGTTGTATGCGAGTCGGTGCCGACCAGAGTATCGGGAAAACACAGCCGTCCTTGGGGCGTGACCTGCTGGCGTACGCCGTGGAAAAGATGTTCGAGATTGACCTGATGGACGATGCCGACGCCGGGCGGTACCACACGGAAGGTCTCGAAAGCCTGCATGCCCCACTTCATGAACTGATAGCGCTCGGCATTGCGCGTGAACTCCAGCGTCATGTTCTGCTGCAGCGCCTGAGGTGTGCCGTAATGATCGACCTGCACCGAATGGTCGACGACCAGGTCGACCGGCACCAGCGGTTCGATGCGCCGCGGATCGAGCCCGCGCGTTTGTGCCACGTGGCGCATGGCCGCCAGATCGCAGAGTAGTGGCACGCCGGTGAAATCCTGCAGCACGACGCGCGCGACGACGAAGGGGATCTCGTCGCTGCGCGGGGAATGCGGCCGCCACTCGGCCAGTTCGAGAATATGCCGCTCGCTGACGCGCTGGCCGTCGCAGTGACGCAGCAGGGCTTCGAGAACGATGCGCAGCGACACCGGCAGGCGATCGACACGGCCGACGTCGGCAGCAACCAGCGCCGGCAGTGAATAAAACAGGGCCTCGGGCTGACCCGGAGGGATGAATCGGGAAAGCGTGTTGAACGGCGAATGCAGCATCGAAGACCTCCACACAGAGAGCAGAACGGATTCCAGACAGGTGCTGCGCGCACAGCTAAGCAGCTCTCCCACTGACAGCGGGGAGCAGCGCTCGTTCCCCTGAGTACCGCGGCCCAGGTTCAGCCGGCGCAATCGAGCACTTCTACGCACCGCCGGGCTGACCTTGGCAAGGTTCAGGCTGCGTCATTCTCGACCTCCCCGCTGCGATGCATTATCCTTGACCGATCGGGAGTCGCTCGCGCGACTTTCAGGGTAAGGCGCCAGGCGGTCATGGCGAGAGAGAGATGCACGCAACCAGGCGGAGTAACACGGTGGCCATGGCGCGGAAGCCGTGTGCTTGTGCTGAAGACGCTGGTGGATTGACTTTGCATTCAGGAGCAGGCCCATGAAGATCCTCGTCACCGGTGCCGCCGGATTCATCGGCATGGCGACGGCGCTGCGCCTGTTGGCGCGTGGCGATGAAGTGGTCGGCATCGACAATCTGAACGACTACTACGCGGTTTCCCTCAAGGAAGACCGCCTGCGCCGACTTGACTGTCAATCGGGTTTTCGCTTCGTCAGGATCGATATCGCGGACCGCGTGGCGATCGGCAGTCTGTTCGCCGACGAAAACTTCGACCGCGTCATCCACCTGGCCGCGCAGGCCGGCGTGCGCTATTCGCTGCACAACGCGTCGGCCTACGCAGACAGCAATCTGCTGGGTTTCGTGAACATTCTCGAAGGCTGTCGCCATAATCAGGTGCAACACCTGGTCTATGCTTCGAGTTCCAGCGTCTATGGCGGCAACACCAGAATGCCGTTTTCCGAGCACGATAGCGTCGACCACCCGGTCAGTCTCTACGCGGCGACCAAGAAGGCCAACGAACTGATGGCGCACAGCTATAGCCACCTTTACGGACTGCCGACCACCGGTCTGCGTTTCTTCACCGTTTATGGCCCATGGGGCAGGCCGGACATGGCACTGTTCCTGTTCACCCAGGCCATCCTCGAAGGGCGGCCGATCGAGGTCTTCAACCGCGGCCAGATGCAGCGCGATTTCACTTACGTGGACGACATCGTCGAAGCTCTCATCCGGGTGCTGGATCGCATCGCCACCGCCGATCGCGCTTACCTGTCGGACGCGGCCGATCCGGCGACCAGCAGCGCTCCTTACCGGGTGTTCAATATCGGTAACCAAGATCCGGTGCCGCTGCTCGATTTCATCGGCGCCATCGAAGACGCTCTCGGCAAGGTGGCCGAGAAGCGCCTGTTGCCGATGCAGAATGGCGACGTGGCGGCGACCTACGCCGACACGTCTTTGCTCAGCGACTGGATTGGCTTCGCGCCGGCCACTTCGGTCCGGGAAGGTGTGGCTCGCTTCGTCGCCTGGTATCGGGATTACTACCGGGTGTGAGCGCGATGGCCTGTCGGCCGCGCACTCTCCGGCGGTATCTCTTTCGTGTCAGGGCGTTCCGAGGAACAGGTATACGTTCGAATAGCCGCCAACCGACCCGGCATTCGAGTAGCCGTAACCCAGATAGACCGGCCCCAATGGCGTTTCGCCACCGAGATAGAGGGAAGCCGAGTTGATCCAGCCCTTGAGCTCGGTTTCGGTGAACGGCTTGCCGATCTTGGCGGTTTCGAACGCTGCACCGACACGCATATCTCCTCGCAGGCCAAGCGGCAGGCGGCCGATGATCTTCTCGGCACGGATGCTGCCATAACGCATGTCGTCGCCCTTCAACTGTCCGACCGCAAAGGCGGTCATGTTCAGCATGCCGCCAAGACTACCGAGATCATAGATCGGCAATTGTCCGACGATCGAACCCTGGTACGACAAGCGGCTGGCCAGTACCCAGTCGCCAATGCTCAAGTAGCCGCTCGCACCGGCGTCGAGTTTGCTGTAGCCCTCGGCCTGTGAGTCGAAATAACGGGCCGTTGCAGCCCAGCCACTGGTCGGGAAGTAGAGGCGATCGGTTTGATCCAGGTCGATCGCACCAAACCAGCCGTCATAGCGTTTCGAGCCGTTCGGGAAGAAGGGACTCCCCGTCGTGGTTTCGGCCTTCCACCAGGTTTCCTGCCAACCCGCACGGATCTGGCCCAGCAGGCCAATGTTGAGCCCGGTGTTCAAAATGACGTCTGTTTGGGCGACGCGGTAGTTGGCGATCCGCTGATCGTTCTCGTAGAGGCCAGAGGATTTGTTGATGAACTTGGCCTTGGTCTCGACGAAGTAGCGCTGTTGCGCGTCGATCGGTTGGTAGAGTTCTGCCGCCACGCCTGATCGGGAACCGATTTCGCCAGACAGGAGAAGCTCGCCGCCGAGTGTGTTGAGCCAGGTTTTCTGATAGGCGGCGCGCAGGTTATACGTCGAGTCGACCTGGAAATTGGTGTCGAGGTTGACGCCGTAGCGGATGTAATCGGGCCCCCAGTTCTTTTCGATCGGTGTCACGCGCAGGATGTTGCGGCCGCGCACCGTGCTGAGCAGCGAGTAGTCGACGCCCTGGTAGTAACCGTCGCCGTAAAGTCGCAGCAGATCGGCGTTGACTTCAGCGGCGTCTACCGTGTCACCCGGCTTGATGCGCAGATGTCGTTCGACCATGGCCGGATTGACCATCTTCAATCCCGCGATCTCGACTTCATCGACGCGCAGTGCCTCGCGTTTGGCGAGCTGGATTTTTCCTGCCCAGGCGGCGTAAGCGGCCTCGCTGACGGCCAGCGTTCGTAGTCGCTCGGCGAGTGCTGCCGCTGCTTTGACGCCGCGATCGGCGGTTTCCGAGCTGCGCTTGAAGTCGCCCGCCGAAATCCCCTCCAGATCGGGCTTGATGTAGATGTCGGTCGGCTTCAGCGTGTCCAGCGAACGGACGACGTTCTGCTCGGTCAGGATATTCACCATCTGGACAGAGACGCTCAGCAGGCCGCCGATTTCGTCGGCTTTGAGCAGCGGCGAGCCGACGTTGACGGCGATGACGATGTCGGCCTGGCAACGCGAGCGCGCTTCGTCGATTGGCACGTTGTCCACCAGGCCGCCGTCGACGAGTTTTTCGCCGTTGACCTCGACCGGAGACATCAGGCCGGGAACCGACATGCTCGAGCGCATGGCCGTTGACAGGCTCCCCTCACGGATAACGACCTTCTGACCAAGAACGATGTCGGTGGCGATGATCGAAACGGGCAGGGGGAGCGACTGAATCTGGCGCTGGCCGAGATTGTCCTCGATCAGTTCGTTGAAAAACAGCTTGATCTTCTGGCCGGTCACGATTCCGGACTGATAGCGCACGCCCTCCGGGCCGACCCCGGTTTCCGAAGCCGGCAGGAAGCGCTTGTCGAGTGTCTTCTTGCGAAAATTCTGCTGCGCGAAAGGCGGGTCATCCTGGAAGAGGTCGTCCCAGTCGGCTTTGGCCAACTTCTCACGCATCAGCGCTGGCGTCAGTCCGGCGGAGTAAGCACCGGCAACCAGCGCTCCCATGCTGGTGCCGGCAACGCAGTCGATCGGCACGCGCAGTTTCTCGAGCACTTCGAGAACGCCGATGTGCGCAGCTCCGCGCGCACCGCCGCCGCCGAGGACCAGTCCGACGCGTGGCCGGGCCGGGCCGTCGGCGGCGTTGGCCAGGGCGGTACACACGAGCAGGGTGGCCACCAGTAGCATGCGGCCAACGAGGCTGCTCATGATTAGTGATCTGGTGAAGCGATCGGGCTGAGAATGGTCAGGGCGGCCTGGGCGTGTTCGGCGCCATCACGGCCGAGGCTGGTGAGATAGCCACCATCGACCTGCGTCAGCAAGCCTTTGGTATGCAGGCGTCGGGTCGCCGCAATCACCGCGGGATTGGCCGTCTTGTGGATTTTTATCCCCTGCTGGGGGCTCGCCAGGTCGAAGTGGAGCAGGGTATTGAGTTCATCGACCAGATCGGGCGTGAAGGGCATGGCAATTCCTCGTTCGGCAAAAGCGGGGTTTGAGTTGGGGGCCCCATTCTAGCGCTACCAGGGGTTGATGCCCTCAGGAACTGCACGAGAGCATAGAACAGCCCGCCTTGTGGCGTGCCCAATCGGGTCGCTTGGCGCTGAAAGGCTCGCGGCCTGTTTGCTCATCGTAAGGAGTGCGCAAGACTCCCAGGAGCTCGTGGATCATCTCGGTGTCGCCCTGTTCGGCGCGGTCGATCGCCTGTTGGGCCAGGTAGTTGCGCAGCGCATAGCGGGGATTGACGGCGTTCATGCGCGCTACGCGCAGCGTCGCGGGTTGCCCGTCCTGGTGCAGGCGGGCGGCGTAGCGCGTCAGCCAGAGCGAGAGAGGCGCGGAAAACCGCTGGCGGAGGTCGTCACGGTAGAACGATTGGCCTACGACGTCCAGCGTCGGACGGTCGATGTCCAGTCGTGCCAGGCTGCGAAAAAACTCGGTCATGTCGATTTCCGCTTGCCGCATCAGTTCAAACAGGTCTTCGAGCAGTTCGCTATCGTCGTGACTCCAGGCGAGAAAGCCGAGCTTGGCGGCAAAGGCCGCGCAGAACTCGGTAGCATACACCTCGTCGTAACGTTCGATACCGGCTGCCAATTCGTCTGGTCCCAGCGTCAGCACGGTCAGCGCGTCGGCCAGTCGTTCGAGATTCCAGCGAGCAATCGCTGGCTGACGGGCGAAGCAGTAGCGTCGGCTCGATGCGTCGGTCGTATTGGGTGTCCAGCCCGGGTCGAAATTGTCTACCCAGCCGTAAGGGCCGTAGTCGATCGTCAAACCGAGAACCGACATGTTGTCGGTATTCATCACGCCATGCACGAAGCCGACGCGCATCCAGTGCACCATCAGGCGAGCCGTGCGCTCGCAGATTTCGGTGAACCATGCACCCAGCCGTTGCTCAGAGCTGGAGACCAGTTCGGGAAAGTCCCGCGCGATGGTGAAGTCGACCAGGCGCTGCAGCAAGGCGTACTCGCCGCGCGCGGCCAGCAACTCGAAATGCCCGAAGCGGGTGAACGAGGGCGCCACCCGGCAGACCACTGCGCCAGGCTCGGCGACCGGATGGCCATCGTAGAACATGTCGCGGACGACTGTTTCGCCGGTGCCGACGAGACTCAGGGCGCGGGTGGTCGGTATGCCCAGGTGGTGCATCGCTTCGCTGCACAGGAACTCGCGAATCGACGAGCGCAACACGGCGCGCCCGTCGGCTCGACGCGAGTAGGGCGTTGGCCCGGCGCCCTTGAGTTGCAGTTCAAAACGCTGCCTGCGGCGGTTGATGGCTTCGCCGAGCAGAATCGCCCGACCGTCGCCGAGTTGTCCGGCCCACTGTCCGAACTGGTGCCCACCGTAGCAACTGGCGTAGGCGACCATGCCGGGCAGGAGCGCGTTGCCGGCCAGTGCGGCGAGCATTTCCGGGCTCGCCATGGCCTGCTCGTCGAGATCCAGGCTGGCAGCGACCTCGCGCGAATGGGCGAGAAGGCGGGGTGCAGCGACCGCTGTCGCTTGCACCGCTGACCAGCAGGCGCCGAAGACCTGGCGCGGCCGGTTGCCGCGCTCACTGTCTCCCGGCAACTCGCGGACGAAGCGATTATCGAAATTCAGCATGGGCATTGATCACAAGTTCCTCGCGAAGCTCACTTTGGCGATCCTCTCAAGGTGTCGCGGCTTGGCCGTTTCTCGGCGGGAACCGCCCGTGTGCGGTGGGTAGCCTGGCGCCGGATTCCTCGTCGGGCCATGACGCGGTGACCCTCTGGGCATCAATGATCGTCGCTTTCATGCGGTCTATCTCTCGCTCATTCGCTCGCCGGCAGTCGCGAGAGGCTACCCGAAAACGAGCAATTCAGTATACTATCGCGTCACTTTACACAGACGGAGGAAGAGATGGCAACACTGGTGGTTATTGGTTACGACACGGAAACGCAGGCCGAGGAAACCAAGCTCAAGCTGGCCCAGTTGCAGAAGGAGTACCTGATCGAGCTGGAAGATGCGGTCATCGCGATCAAGAAGCCGAACGGCAAGGTCAAGCTGATTCAGCCGGTGAACCTGACTGCCACCGGGGCGGCAAGCGGGAGCTTCTGGGGTCTGCTGATCGGCATGATCTTCATGATGCCCATCGTCGGCGTGGCCATCGGTGCGGCCACCGGCGCCATCGGCGGGGCGCTCACCGATCTTGGCATCAACGACAACTTCATGAAGAACATCGCCGAGAACCTCAAGCCCGGCGGTTCGCAGTTGTTCATCCTGTTCAAGAGCTGGACCGAAGACAAGGCTTTGATCGAACTGCAGGGAATGGGCGGCACGATCATCCAGACCTCGCTGTCGCACGAGGATACCGAGAAGCTGCAGGCCGCTCTGGACGCTGCCAAGGCCGATGAGCCAGTGCAGACAGCGCAGACTGCGGATGCGGCAAGCTGAGAGCAAGCCGCACAGCAGCACGCACGACGGCAGTGAGTTCGGGAATTCCGCCAGTGCCGGCCGCGCATCGACCACGCGGCAGTCGTCGTGAGAGAATTTCATGGGCGTAGTTTCTGCCGCCCAGCCGTCAAGCGGCGCCGCTACGACCACCGTGGACGACAGCGCGCGGACGCTTCCGCAGGCGATCGAGAGTGTACCCGCGGAACTGGCCAGGTTTCCCCAAGCGGTGGTCAAAACAGTGCCGCAGGAAATTGGCCCCGTGGAAACCTATCTCGAGGCGAAGCTCCCGCTGATGGAGGCGCTGCCGCTGCCCGACCTGATTTATGGCGGTGGCGTGCTGGTCGTCGTCGTCGTTGTGCAGGCCATCGGCGTGCGGCTCCTGACCGGCCACTTCGACAAGCGCTCGGAAGGCATCAAGCAGCGTCCGACCTTGTGGCGCGTCGACCTGCTCTTTGGCGGCGCCGTCTTCATGATGCTCGCGCTGCACCTGGGTTCGATCGTTCTCTGGTCCGCGGCCCTGGTATATGGGCAGATCATCCCGGATTGGGAGCGCGCCGCACGTTTCGCCGCGCTGTCCTACACGACGATCGGCAGCGACTTGACCCTGCCGAAGGAATGGCACATGCTTGGCCCGATCATCGCCATTTCGGGGATGTTCACCTTCGCCTGGACGGCCAGCGTCCTGGTCAGCATCGTCGATCAGTGCAACCACCTGCGCCGGTCGGCGTGGGACGCGTTGCGCGCACGGCGCGCGGGGGTGAAGCACGCCAGGCCGCCCACGCTCCCCACCGCACCCACTCCGCCCACTCCACTCACTCCACCTCCGGTGAAATGAGAGCCGCGGTCGCCCTCGTCGCGTCTCGTCGCCAACCCGGAGCGGATGCTCTGCCGCAGACCGGCGTTGACCCATGAAGCTCCGTCAATTTCTCTTTTGGAATCGATCATGAAAACACCACGAATTGCTGACCGAGCGGGCGCTGCGCGCGCGATCGGGACTGTCGCCCTGGCCGGCCTGACGCTTCTCACCGGCTGCGCAACCGACAGCACCCTGTTGGGCAGCGGTACGACTACCCTCGCCTCGGACAAGGCACGCCTGACCCACAGCGGCTTCCTGTCCGACTACGCGCGCTTGCAGCCGACGCCGTGGGGACACGGGATCGAGTGCTGGCGCGACCCCAGCCTGGATGCCCGGAACTATGACAAAATCCTCGTCGCGCGTATTCTGGTGTCGCTCAAGGTCAAGAACGCCGAACAGACATTCGACCCCAAGGACATCAAGACGCTCACCGACTACTTCCACCAGGACCTGGTCAAGGCGCTGAAACCGCAGATGCCGGTCGTCGAGCAGGCAGGGCCTGGAGTGGTGGTCCTGCGGGTAGCGCTTACCGACCTCGTGCCGACGACGGTGACCGACAGCCTGGCCGGTACGCTGATCCCCTACGCGTTCATCGCCGAAGCTGGCTCGGGTGCGGCCACCGGCAGGCCGGCGGGTTCGACGCCGTACATGGGCGAAACTGGAATGGAGATGCAGTTTCGCGATGGCGCATCAGGCAAGGTGATCGCCGAGTGCAGGGATACCGAGATTGGGCGCAAGTACGCGGTGGACGTCAATGAGAGTGCCGCCGGAGCGGCGCAGACCTGGGCCAACGGCTACCTGAGCTCATTCCAGGCCTGGAGCTATGCCAAGGATGCTTTCGACAAGTGGTCAATGCTGGTGGCGCAGCGCATCGCTCAATTGCGCGGCGTACAGCCATAGTCGGAGAAGACTGGACGACGATCTTCTGGCCCTTGCAGGTGCATTGCTGGCCCTGCAGGTGGGCCAGCGTCGCCGCACTTGTCGCCAACGCCGCTCGCTCGGTCAACGACGACCACCGCGGAAGCCGCCACCCCCGACCCCTCTCCCGCGTCTCAGGACACGCATTCTCGCCAATGGTTTTGCCCGCGCCCGATGCGCCAAGTACGGCTTCTCACTCGACGCCAGCGTGCGCGTCGAAGGGGCCGACCGCCAGGGCCTGGAACGGCTGTTGCGCTACTGCGCTCGACAGGCCTTCGCGCTGAAGCGTTTGCGTGAAATCGACGCCGCATACTTGGTCTATGAGAGCGTCAAGCCAGGTCCCGGCGGCGGCGTCAGCTTGCTGCTCACGCCACTCGTCGTGCCAGGGGCCATCCGCCTGGCCGGTCCCAGCTCGGCGCGGCACCCGACGGGCGCACCGCCGGTCGCTGGTGGGCCTGGCTGCACGAGCGCAGCCTGCTGTTCGAGTTTCACCTACGCGCCCGCTATGCCGAACTCGGGCGGACGGTCGACTTCAGCGCTTTCTGGGGCCGGGCGTTCGAATCCACCGGCCTGGCGCAGGCCATGATCTGGCTTGATCGGGAGATCAGTGCCCCATGATGTCCTGATCCCGAACGAGCGCCAACCAGTGGGGACCCCGCCCGGGCGGGGTCCCCACACAGTTTGCTCCTGTCATTGGCACGGCCCTTCTGGTTTGATCACCGCTCCGATGTATCACCAGCAGTGGTTTTGAACCCGATTGATCCGAAAGCCCTGTGCGGTCAAGCATCGGGGGCGGCCTGGATCAATGTCCTACCGGATCTGTGCCGCCGCATCGCCACGCGGCAGCCTCAGCAGCACCCGCAAGCCACCGAGCGGCGAATCGGCGAGACCGAGTTCGCCACCGTAGAGCTGCGCGAGATCGTCGACGATCGCCAGCCCGAGGCCGCTGCCCGGTACCTGCTGGTCGGCGCGGACGCCGCGGCAGAGGACCGCCTCGCGGTCGGCAGCGGCGATCCCCTGGCCGTCGTCGTCAACGCAAATCAGCAGGCTCCCTTGGTCGACGCAGGCAGCGACCTCGACGAGGTGGCTGGCCCACTTGCAGGCGTTGTCGAGCACGTTGCCGAGCATTTCCTGCAAGTCGTGCACTTCGCCCCGAAAAACCAGTGTTTCACTCATGGGCTGCAGCAGTAGCTCAAGCGGCCGCTCGGCGTGCAGGCGTCGCATGGTCCGCAACAGACCTTCGAGCACAGCCTTCACCGGCGTGCGTGCGCCGGGTGCGCGCACCGCTGCGGCCGCACGGGCCCGTAGCAGGTGGTAGTCGACCTGGCGCTTCGCGGTATCGACCTGGCCGAGGACCAGTCTGGAGAGTTCGTCGTCCCTGCCGGTGGCGGCGTTGGCGAGAACGCTGAGCGGCGTTTTCAGCGCGTGTGCGAGGTTGCCGGCCTGCGTCCGTGCGCGCGAGACGACCTCGGCGTTTTCCGCCAGGACGGCGTTGAACTCGTCGACCAGCGGCATGACTTCGGCGGGAAAGTCGCCAGCGAGGCTTTGCGCGTCGCCGTTACGCACCTGCCCGAGCGCAGCGCGCAGCTTGCGCAGCGGTGCCAGCCCGATCAGCACCTGGACCAGCGCGGCGATGACCAGGCCGCCGCCGAGGACGCCGAGAGCCAGCCACAGCGCGCTATTGAAGGCGGTCACCGGTTCGCGCATCAGCCGCTCGTCGGCAGCGACGATCAGCCGGAAAGCCCGTGCCGGGCCGTCGGGTCGCTGGTCGATGCGCACCACGCGCTCGACGACGCCCAGCGTGCGGTCGGCCGGACCGGTCAGCCGGTGCTGGTGAATTTCGCCGTCGGCGGGCGCGTCCGGCGGAACGACCAGCACGCTGTCCCACAGCGAACGCGAACGCAGGCTGCCGGCGGCCGGCGCGGCGGCCGGCTCCGCCTGCTCGATCTCGTCAACCTGCCAGTAGAGCCCGCCATACGGCAGGCGCAGGCGCGGGTCGCTGAGCGCCGAGGTCAACGTCGGCTGCCCCTGCGCGTCGACCGCCAGGTGCGCGGTAAGCTGGTCCAGGTGCGTTTTCAGCTCGGCGTAAAACTGTTTCGCGACGTGGTCGCCGAACAGCCCGCCCAATCCCCAGGCGGCGACCGCGATCGACGCGGCGATCCAGAACAGGGTGCCGGCGAGCAGCCTGAGACGTAGCGAAGCGCGCGCGGTGATGGCCAGGAGTGGCACGGGAACGCTTAGCCGGAGGCGGTCAGGCGATAACCGAGGCCACGAACGGTTTCGATCAGCCCCGCTGGCAGTTTCTTGCGCAGACGGGCGATGAAGACCTCAACGGTGTTCGAGTCGCGATCGAAGTCCTGCGCGTAGATGTGCTCGACCAGATCACTACGCGATATCACCTGCTCGCGATGGTGCATCAGGTAGGCGAGCACGCGGTACTCGTGGCTGGTCAGCGTCAACGCCTGGCCGTCTACCATCGCGCGGCTGTTGCGCGTGTCGATCGTCAGCGGCCCGCAAACGAGTTCGGCGCTGGCGTGGCCGCCGGCGCGGCGGATCAGCGCCCGCAGGCGAGCAAGCAGTTCTTCCATGTGGAAGGGTTTGCTCAGATAGTCATCGGCGCCGGCGTCGATGCCGGCGACCTTTTCGTGCCAGCCGTCGCGCGCGGTCAGGATCAGCACCGGCATGCTCCGGCCGGCGGCACGCCATTTGCGTAGCACGCTGATGCCGTCGAGCTGCGGCAGGCCGAGGTCAAGAATGACCGCATCGTACGAGCCGCTGTCGCCAAGGTGATGGGCGTCGACACCGTTGCTTGCGCTGTCGACCGCGTAGCCGGGCGCCCGCAGCGCGTCGGCCAGTTGCGTTTGCAGGAGGGGTTCGTCCTCGACGATCAGGATGCGCATCAGTGCTCGACTCCGGCACGCTCATCGTCACGGCGTCGACTGCGCTCGGCGCGCCCGTCGCCCGGGCGCCCCTTGACGCCGAGAACGCTGCCGTCACGCGCGTCGACCTTGATTTTGAGCAGCGAGCCGCCGCGCCGCAGCAGCTTGATCTCGTACTGCCAGCGGCCGTCCTCGCGCTCGAGCTCGACCTCGACGATCGCGCCGGGGTAGTTGCCTTCGACGCGCTCGATGATCGCCTTTAGCGGCAACACCTCGCCGGCTTCGAGGGCCTGACGCGCGCGATCATGGTCGTGGTCGTGGCCGTGGCCGTTACCGGCGAGGCTGATACCGGCCCAGGCCAGCAACAATGCGGCGGCGGCGAACAAGGTTTTATTCAAACAAAGCATTTCCAGAGTGTAACGGAGCTGGCTTTTCACGATAAGGGCTTTGCGGGCCAACGCGCCGGCAAGATCGCGCGCTGCCCGGCCTCCTGTTTTACGCCTGAATAGCTGAACGCAGGATGAACAAGCGCTTCAGCAAGCGTTCAGCGAGGGCCAGGCAAAGTGGCGCCATGTCGAACCCGAACACCGAGGAAGCAATCATGAATGCACGAAAATACAGGCTGCTGGCCGTCACTCTGGCACTGACCAGCGTCACCGTCCTCGCCACGCCACGCGATGACTTGCTTGCCGGCTACGCCGGCGCCGCGAAGAAAGCCGACCCTGCCTTCGCCGGATTCTCGGCAACACGCGGCGAAGCCTTTTACCGCAAGTCGTTCGCCGGCGGCAAGGCTGATACGCCAGCGTGCAGCAGTTGCCATGCGAACGACCCGCGCGCTGCCGGCCGCACGCCCACCGGTAAATCGGTCGACCCGGTCGCCGTATCGGTGAGCCCGGGCCGCTATGGCGATCCAGCCAAGGTCGAGAAATGGTTCAAGCGCAACTGCAATGAAGTACTTGGCCGCGAATGCACGCCGCAGGAAAAAGGCGACTGGCTCAGTTTCATGCTCAGCCAATAGGCCACACCACAGTCTCTCGTCAAGGAGGAAGCCATGAATCTGCCCTATCGCCCGATTGCCCTCGGCCTCATCGCCGTTGCCTTTTCCGCGCTGCTTTTCCAGCGTGCCCAGGCTGGGGGCAGCCACTACTTCGCGCCGGTCAGCGACGCGGTCGTCAAGGAAGAATGCGGCGGCTGCCACCTCGCCTTCCCGCCTTCAATGCTTCCCGCCAGTTCGTGGCAGCGGATGATGAGCGATCTCAAGAACCACTTCGGCGACGACGCCAGCGTCGACGCCGCGACGGCTGCGCACATCACCGGCTATCTGGTAGCCAACGCCGGCGATACCGGTGGCCGGCGCTACAGCGACAAGCTGCTGCGCGGCACTCCGACGACCAAGGCACCGCTGCGCATCACCGAACTCACCCGATGGGTGCGCGAGCACCGCGAGGTTCCCGCCTGGGAGTGGAAGCACAAGGACGTGCGCAGCAAAGCCAACTGCGTCGCCTGCCACGCGGCGGCGGAACGTGGTTACTACGACGACTAGGCCGCTGCCTTTACCAGCCTCTTGCCCAATCAACTTGCACTCAGCCGCTCATGCACGCTAGCGCAATGCCGCCGACTGCAACGAAAGGCGCTGCCGGGACGACCTGCTACCCAGCAAAGCCCCCGCCGTCGTGCCGGCCGGCAAGTAAACAGGCGGTCTCGCCGCCTCGCCCGCCGACCACTTGCCGACTCCCGAAATTCGCTGAATGACCTGCTCACCATGAAAACCGTTCTCTCTCTGATCATCACCATCGTCTCGCTAGCCTGGGGCTGGGATGCCCTGGTCGCCGGCACGCCGTCCGGCGGCGCTCCGCTGTGGGTTCTGCGCCAGGAGGCGCTGTACCTGAGCGGCCTGTTGTCGATCTCGCTGATGTCGGTAGCCATGTTCCTGGCCACTCGCCCGGCATGGCTCGAAGGCCCGCTGGCCGGCATGGACCGCATCTATCGCACACACAAGTGGGCGGGGATCATGGCCTGCGGCTTTGCCGCGCTGCACTGGCTGATCGAGATGTCGAGCGACATCCTGAAGGCGCTGGTCGGCCGCGAGGGGCGAGTACCGAAGGAGACCTACGGTGGCTTCCTGAAGGTTTTGCGCGATCTGGCGGAAGACCTTGGCGAATGGGCGATCTATGTCGTTCTGGCGATGCTGGCGATCACCCTGTGGCGGCGCTTCCCATATCGGACGTGGCGATTCCTGCACCGGGTGATGCCGCTGCTCTACCTGATGCTTGCCTTTCATGCACTGCTGCTGGCGCCGGTGGCTTACTGGACACAGCCGGTTGGTGTGCTGCTGGGCGTGCTGATTGTCGGTGGCGTTTACGGCAGTGTCGTGTCGCTGAGCGGGCGCATCGGTCGCTCGCGGCAGGTGCGCGGCGAGGTGGTCTCGGTCAGCCACGCGAGTGCCCAGGTAATCACCGTACGCTGCCGTCTGGACCACGATTGGCCCGGCCATCGGGCTGGCCAGTTCGCTTTCGTCAGCTTCGACGTGGGCGAAGGACAGCACCCCTTCACGATCGCCAGTGCCGACCTCGGCAACCGCGAGATCACCCTCCAGATCAAGGCACTGGGCGACTACACCTGCCGCCTCGCCCGGCAGCTCACGGCCGGCCAGCCGGTGAGCGTCGAAGGGCCCTACGGACGTTTCGACATCGCCCGCCATCGGCGTGGCACACAGCAGATATGGATCGCCGGCGGCATCGGCGTCACGCCCTTCCTGGCCTGGCTGGAATCGCTGCAGAACAGGCCCGGCGACGCACCGGCCGCTGATCTGCACTACTGCACGCGCGACCGGAATGGCGATCCCTTCGTCGCCCGGCTGGAGGCGCTGTGCGATCAACTGCCGGCAATCCACCTACAGGTACATGACTCACGGCAAGGGCAGGAACTCAGCGCGGAAACGCTGGCTGCCGGCGGCAACAGCGGACGCCCGCTAGAGGTCTGGTTCTGTGGTCCGCAGGGGCTCGCCGAGGCTTTGCGCGATGGCCTGAGCAAGGTCCGGCACGGCCGCCTGCGTTTCCATCAGGAAGCGTTTGTCATGCGTTAGGTGCACCGTTGACGGACCAACACCCCGACCGTCCTTGCCGGTGATCGGCGCTGGCCCCAATCAGCGCCCGGGGCGGTCCCGATCACGACGACAAGCTGACGGAAGTGTTCCCTGCGTCGCGCGCGGAGCGGGGTCACAGCGCGGAGCGGGGTCAGATCTAACATTCGAACACGGGCAGCGCTTGGGTATTGGATTGATCTACGCCGCGCAGATGGCGGCCATCTGCGCTTTCGTGATACTGGAAAAAAAGTGAGCTGGACGCGCCGGCCAAGCGAATGACCAGACGCACGAGTGCGCCCACGACGGGCAATGGCATCTCGTCTGGCGTCAGCCTTGACCTTCGCGCGCCGGCTCTTTCAGACTGGCTCAAGGGCCAGGTGTGCGGCGTCGATTTCACGCCAGCGTTTCAGCGGGATTCAGTTCAGGTCGTTGCCAGCGGACTGGAGAGTGGCGAGTCGCTGCGCTTGCCGCTGGCTGGGCCGTTCGAGATACAGATACACCACCGGCGTCAGGAACTGCGAAAACACGCGGCGGATGGTCGAAACCGCCGCCCATCTGGTCGACCACGTTTTGCCGCGGCTGCCAGTCCGTCAATGGGTGCTGTCGGTTGCCAAGCGGCTGCGTTAAAGTTGTTCGACGAAGTGCAGGCAAGGTCCGCCGCCGTCTGCTGCGCGCGCTGGCCCAGCGCGGTTCGCTCGATCCGGAAGACGCCGAGACGATGGCCAGCTGGGACACGGGGGCGGCTTCTCACTCGACGCCAGCGTGCGCGTCGAAGGGGCCGACCGCCAGGGCCTGGAACGGCTGTTGCGCACCTGCGCTCGACCGGTCTTCGCGCTGGAGCGTTGGCGTGAAATCGACGTCGCACACTTGGTCTATGAGAGCGTCAAGCCAGGTTCCGGCGGCGGCGTCAGCTTGCTGCTCACGCCACTCGAACTGATCGAGCGTCTGGCGGCGCTGATTCCGCCGCCGCGCCGACATCGACATCGGTACTACGGCATACTGGCCCCAACGCACCGCTACGAGCACAGGTCACCACGCTTGCCGGCGTGCCGGACAGTACGCTGCGTACAGCAGCGACTGATCCACCTGAGCTCAGCGCCACGACCGCTCCGCCGATCAACACGCCCAGCGCCCGTCCATGGAGACAGACGAAGCACGGGGAGAAGACGAAGTGCTCCTGCGTCGCGCCGCCGGCTACGCCTGGGCGCTGTTGCTCGCGCGGATTCGTGCCTGTGGTCATCCGCCCGGCCGGGCAGATGACCACAGGCACTGAGAGGGGCGGGATGCAGATGACTGTTCAAGGACCACCGTGGCCACGTTCGAGATTGACGCTCCCTGATGGAGGCTCATATAACTCTCGATGGCACCGTTGGATTTCCTATCCATCGCGGACGCACTCGACCAGCGTAGCGGTCGCTTGTGTCGAAAGCATGACGCTCAGCACTGCGGCGCACGCTGTCGGTCCGCTGGCCGTGCTGGGATCGACGGCGGACTCCTTCAACGCCAGCAGGGATTCGCTGCGAAGCCTCGCCGATCTCGCCGAGTGAAAGTGATTCAGGATCGATGTTTTGGCGGGGGAAGGTACAGTGCGGGATGCACGCTCTCACCTTCCCCCGCCAGGTCATCGCATCGCCCGATTAGCCGCGACAACCCTGCTGCTTCTTAATACCGTCGAACGGTGCGACGTGCGACGCCGGCGTAGCTCACCGGTGTGAGAGGCCGGCCGACGATGGCTTCGGCGCTCGGGACGACGCCGTGAATCCCCGGAATCGCGAGCTGTTCGCCAACTTCAGATCCGAGAACAATGATCGCCGTGGCAATCACGAAAATTGCAACTGGTTTCAACCTGCTCATTTGCTTGCTCCTTTGGTGAAGTGTTCGGGCAAGTCACCCGTACCCTTAAGCTCTTCAAGCTTGACCATGGTGGCCTTGCTTGTATTCTTGAACGCAAAACTACCTGCCGTCACCGCTTTCCCGGTCTTCCAATCGCCGAACTGGATGGCGTAGCTCGGGCCTTTAGGCACGCGCTTGGAGGTGATCACATAACGGCAGGGATAGGGCTTGTCGCCGTGCGCGATCCAGATCTGCCAATCGACGTCCTTGCTGCGGAAAGCCAGTGAATCACATTCAACACCACCGATCACGCCGCTGCCCAGATCCTTGATGTCTTCGACACCCTCCATCAGGATATCGTAGGAATTGGTCAGCAGGAGGTCTGCGGCGGGGAGGGGGCGGTCGTATTTATCCCGCATCACGTCAACCAGATGAGCGATCGAGCCAGGTATCTCGACCTGGGCATAGGCATTCAGATTCTTGCCCAGGATGGTGAGCGTTTTTCCGTCGAACGACATGACCACATCGGCGAAGCCTCCGGCGCGCGTCGCGCGAATCTTGTCGGGCCGATTGACGACGACCTTGCCCGAACTCGCCAGCCCGAGAATCTGGTCTTCAGGCGTGACCACCTCGAGCGTGGCGTCGTAGCTGAACGAGAACGCTTGTTGCGCGGCCAGATAATCCGACATGCCCTTGAGCAGTCGTTTGGCATCTGCCTCATCGGCGTTAGCACGGGTCGATATCCCCACGGCAAGGACTGCGGAAAGCGTCAGCACGGGAATGCTGCGCCTTGAGAAATTGACTGGTTTTCGTACGTCTGGATTCATTGAGGGCTACCTTTCCTGAGTGGAGATCCCGCGTTTGCGGTGTAACGCGTGGCCTAGTCTACCGTGAATCGAGCCGGTATGCAGCGCTTGCGGCCCTGCCCATGTCGAACGCGAGTTTCGCCGGTGTCTCGAATGCGGCCCCTCGACAAGCTCAGGACACGCATTCTCGCCAATGGTTTTGCCCGCGCCCGATGCGTCGAGTGCGGTCAGGATTTTCTCATCGCCTGGTCGTGCAAAGGTCCTGGCGTCTGTCCCGCTTGTAAGACGCGGCGGATGGTCGAAACCGCCGCCCATCTGGTCGACCACGTTTTGCCGCGGCTGCCAGTCAGTCCGTCAGTGGGTGCTGTCGGTTGCCAAGCGGCTGCGTTAAAGTTGCTCGACGAAGTGCAGGCCAAGGTTCGCCGCCGTCTGCTGCGCGCGCTGACCCGGCGCGGTGTGCTCGAGCCGGAAGACGCCGAGACGATGGCAAGCTGGGAGCACGGTGGGGGCTTCTCACTCGACGCCAGCGTGCGCGTCGAAGGGGCCGACCGCCAGGGCCTGGAACGGCTGTTGCGCACCTGCGCTCGCCCGGCCTTCGCTCTGGAGCGTTGACGTGAAATCGACGCCGAACACCTGGTCTATGAGAGCGTCAAACCAGGTCACGGCGGCGGCGTCAGCTTGATGCTCACGCCGCTCGAACGGATCGACCGTCTGGCGGCGCTGATTCCGCCGCCGCGCCGACATCGGCATAGGTACTACGGCGTACTGGCCCCCAACGCACCGCTACGCGCACAGAGGTCACCGCGCTTGCCGGCGCGCCGGACAGTACGCCGCGTGCAGCAGCGACTGATCCACCTGAGCCGTGGCCACGACCGCTCCGCCGATCAACACGCCCAGCCCCATACATGGAGACAGAGGAAGCACGGGGAGAAGAGGAAGTGCTCCTGCATCGCGCCGCCCGCTACACCTGGGCGCTGTTGCTCGCGCGGATCCATGAGGTCTTTCCGCTCGTCTGCCCACGCTGCGGCGGCGAGATGCGAATCATCGCCTTCATCACCGACGCCTGCGCCGTGCGCGACATCCTGACCCCTGTCGGCGAGCCAACATCGCCGCCACGCCTGATGCCCGCCCGTGCGCCGCCGCTCTGGGAGATGCAGGGCGGCCACCATGGGCGAGGACGACCCACCGGCTCAATCGGCGCCGGAGTACGAATTCGACCAGCGTGTCGCCTGGTGGGTGCGGCATGGAAACAAGCCATGCGCAAAGATCCAGACGGAAGCAAGACGAACTGCCATCGCCCGTCGTTGGACGGCCCCTGGCGCTGAGCGGGGCGGGATTCGGATGGCTTTTCAAGGGCCACCGGGGCGAAATTCCAGATTGACGCCCCTTGATGGAGGCTCATATACTCTCCCTGCTGCTGTTGGATTTCCTATCCTTGCTCGATGCGATGGTCGCTGCACCGGCTCGAGACAGCGCGGCCTGACCGCCGCAGACAGGCAAGTACGTACCATCCGCGGCGCGGCTGCGCCGCCAATCACCAGGAGCATAAAGATCATGAGCGAGACATTGCAGATGGAAGTGGGCGGCGTGGACACCGAGACGTTGAAGGAACTGCTGCGCCGAGTGCAAGACATCGACAACAGCTACCGCGCGGTGGCCGAAAAGATGGGACAGCTCTACATGTTCGCTGACGAGAACAAGGTCACGTCGATGACGGGCCGGCTCGACAAGCCGATGCGCAACGCATCGGAGAACGAGCAGACCTTCGCCGCCATCCTCGAAGAACTGCGCATGATCGCGAATCAGCGCCACTGATCGTCGTTGCCACCGTCGGTGCGCGCTGATCGAGGCGCTGCTGATGGCAGGCGACAAATGCGGGGCACGTCAGCAGCCAGATTCACGCTTCCTGTGGCAATCGCCAGACGACATTGGCCCCGGCCATCCGCCTGAACGGCGGCGCGCATGTTTCCTGCTTACCACCGACGCGAATCTGACTGCCTCGGCGGCGAAAGCGGGCGTGACCGGCAAACGGGCCCCATGGCGGGGTCATGCGTCAGGGCTGACCGGTGATAATCTCCCTTGCCCCTTTGCGCATGAAGGTGGAAATCGAAGCTATACGAGCCGAACTGGCCGCGCAGGACGATCTGGGGAGACAAGCAGAGCGCTGACTTGAAGAACGCCGTTGCCGTGAAAGTTGCCTCCGCGACTCACGAATCTCGCTTCTCCCGTGCGCGAGAGAAGCTTCGACGAGTGACCAGGGGTCTCCACGGAGCATGCTCCCAGCCCGTCTAACGATTCCCACGCGCAAGCGGGAGGAGGGCCGCACGGCAGTTTAGGTAAACGGTCATGGCTTTCATGATCGGGGGAATCTCGACAGTTTAGGACCGTCGAGCTGCCCGCAAAGGCAAGCGCCGCCAACGCGGAAAAAAACAACCGCTCCGGCCAAGCGTCGAATCGGTTTAACGCGGGGAGGGCAGTGCCCAGCTGTGCAGGCGTACCACATGCTGAATGCCAAGGCATTCCGGTATGGCGGTAGCGTGCCCGGATAACACGCAGGCCAGCGCACACACGCAGCCCGAGAGTTCAGCCCCCAACGCGCATAGGCACACTCTCGCCAAACCACGAATGGGCCTCCCCCAAAGCTCATAAAAGTCTTCAAAGACTGATTGTTTTTTGGGCAATGGGTGACCCTGTCCGACCTCGCGGTACTGTAGGAGCCCGATTCATCGGGCGATGACAAGCTATCGTGCTGTCGAAGCGCTCGAGATCAGCCAGCCGCCTATCGCCCGATAAATCGGGCTCCTACATGTTGGCAGGCGCGCTGCCGAACGGCGACCTCCACCGCCATCGCCCGCACCATCACCCGATCGCGCCCACTGAGATAGATGTCACGGCGCATCCCAATGCCTCCGCACATGACTACCCACAACCTGACAGCAAAGTCAGTATCCAGATCCAAACAAAGCCCCTCCAGACAGCCATGCCCGTAAGCTTTTTTAGCCCGCTAAACGCCCTCAGCCAAAATCCAAAGATTCAACCATGACGCCCACCAGCAAAATCGCCCTAATCACAGGTATCACTGGGCAGGACGGCGCCTACCTCGCCGAGTTCCTGCTCAACAAGGGTTACCAGGTCCACGGCATCAAGCGCCGCTCGTCGCTCTTCAACACCGACCGCATCGACCACCTCTACCAGGACCCCCACGAAACCGACCGCAAGTTCATCCTGCACCACGGCGACCTCACCGATTCCAGCAGCCTGATCCGCATCATCCAGCAGGTGCAGCCCGACGAAATCTATAACCTTGCCGCGCAAAGCCACGTCGCCGTCAGCTTCGAAGAGCCCGAATACACCGCCAACGCCGACGGCGTCGGCGCCCTGCGCATACTCGAAGCCATCCGCATCCTCGGCCTGGAAAAGAAGAGCCGCTTCTACCAGGCCAGCACCTCCGAACTCTACGGTCTGGTGCAGGAAAGCCCGCAAAAGGAAAGCACGCCGTTCTACCCGCGCAGCCCCTACGCCGTCGCCAAGCTCTATGCCTACTGGATCACCGTCAACTATCGCGAGGCCTACGGCATCTACGCCTGCAACGGCATCCTCTTCAACCACGAAAGCCCGGTGCGTGGCGAAACCTTCGTCACCCGCAAGATCACCCGCGCCATCGCCCGCATCGCCCTCGGCCTGCAGGACTGCCTCTACCTCGGCAACATGAGTGCCCTGCGTGACTGGGGCCACGCGCGCGACTACGTCGAAATGCAGTGGCTGATGCTCCAGCAGGACCATCCCGAAGACTTCGTCATCGCCACCGGCGTGCAATACAGCGTCCGCCAGTTCGTCGAGTTCGCCGCCGCTGAACTCGGGATCAGCGTTGTTTTTGAAGGCGAGGGCGTCGACGAGGTCGGCATCGTCGCCAAAGTCGAGGGTAACCAGGCCAAAGCCAAGGTCGGCGACGTGATCGTCAGAGTCGACCCGCGCTACTTCCGCCCGACCGAAGTCGAAACCCTGCTCGGCGACCCCGGCAAAGCCCGCGAGAAACTCGGCTGGACGCCGCAAACCAGCCTGCAGGAGCTGGTCAAGGAAATGGTCTTGGCCGACTACAACTCGGCCCGGCGCGACGCACTGGTCAAGCTGGCCGGCTTCAAGATCTTTGACCATCACGAATGAGCCGCGCCGATCATGACTGAACCCAGGATTTACGTTGCCGGCCACCGGGGCATGGTCGGTTCCGCGATCGTCCGGCAACTGAGCACTGTCGGCCAGAGCGGCCCGACAGCCGATGGCCCATCCGTCACGCCACAGATCATCACCCGCACCCATGCCCAACTCGACCTGACCGACCAGGCTGCCGTGCACGCCTTCTTCGCCGAAGAGCGACCCGACCAGGTCTACCTGGCAGCGGCCAAGGTAGGCGGCATCCACGCCAACAACACCTACCCGGCCGAATTCATCTATCAGAACCTGATGATCGAAGCCAACATCATCCATGCGGCCCACACGCACGGCGTGCGGAAGTTGCTCTTCCTCGGCTCCAGTTGCATCTACCCCCGCCTCGCGCCGCAACCGATGCGCGAAGACGCACTGCTCACCGGCACCCTGGAACCGACCAACGAAGCCTACGCCATCGCCAAGATCGCCGGCATCAAGCTCTGCGAAAGCTACAACCGCCAATATGGGCGCGATTACCGCAGCGTCATGCCGACCAATCTCTATGGCCCGGGCGACAACTACCATCCGGAGAACTCCCACGTCATCCCCGCACTGATTCGGCGCTTCCACGAAGCCAAGGTCAACAATGCGCCCAGCGTGGCTATCTGGGGCAACGGCACAGCGAAGCGCGAATTCCTCTACGTTGACGACATGGCCGCCGCCTCAGTCCATGTGATGAACCTCGACAAGCTCACTTACGACCAGCACGTGTTACCCATGGTCAGCCACATCAACGTCGGTTGCGGGAAAGACATCGCCATCGGCGAACTCGCCGCAGCCATCGGCAAAGTCATTGGCTACACAGGCGAAATCAGCTTCGATCCCAGCAAACCCGACGGCCCGCCGCGTAAGCTGATGGACAGCACACGCCTCAATACGCTTGGCTGGAATGCCAGGATTGGGCTGGAAGAAGGGCTTCGGCTGGCCTACGACGATTTTCTGCTGCTATGACCCTGATGCTGTGACCCAGTTACCCGCCGACGACTACGACAGTCCCTGGAAAGACGTACTTGAAAACGCCTTTCCCGAGTTCATGGTCTTCTACTTTCCCCAGGCCCACGCCCAGATCGACTGGGACCAGGGGCATGAATTCAAACCCACCGAACTACGCCAGGTGGTGCGCGATGCCGAGCTGGGCAAACGCTTTGCCGACACCCTCGTCCAGGTTACCCTCCAGGACGGCCAGCGCCGCTGGATCTACATCCATATCGAAATTCAGGGCCAGCGAGACAGCGATTTCGCCCATCGCATGTTCACCTACAACTACCGGCTCTACGATCGCTTCGCTACCCCCATCGCCAGCTTGGCCGTACTGGCCGACGAAAGCGAAGGCTGGAAACCCGACCACTACGGTTTTGAAGTCCTCGGCTGTCGCCACAGCCTGGAATTTCCTGTAGTCAAATTGCTCGACTACGCCGAGCGCGTGGATCAGCTTGAAAACGACCACAACCCCTTCGCCTTGGTCACCGCCGCTCACCTGCGCAACCGGCAAACCAAACACGACCCCGAAGCTCGCTACCAGGCCAAACGCACCCTCGTCCGGCTGCTCTACCGCCAGGGCTGGGAGCGCCAGCGCATCCTCGACCTCTTTGCCGTGCTCGACTGGATGATGCGCCTGCCAGAAGGCCTGGAAGATAAACTGTGGCAAGATATCGAACAAATCGAAGGAGAGCGGAAAATGCCCTACGTCACCAGCGTCGAACGCCGTGCCACCGAACGCGGTATCCAGAAAGGCATCCAACAAGGCGAAGAACAGGTACTCGAACGGCTACTTACCCGCCGCTTTGGCCCGCTCAGCGAAGCTACCCGGCAGCGGCTCAAGAACGCTACGCTGGAACAGCTTGAACGCTGGACCGACAACATCCTGGATGCTGCCACCCTGGAAAAAGTCTTCCAAGACTGATTATTCTTTGGGCAATGGGTGAGCCTGTTCTTCCTCGCTACTGTAGGAGCCCGATTCATCGGGCGATGACGACGTATCGTGCTGTCGAAGCGCCCGAGATCAGCCAGCCGCCTATCGCCCGATGAATCGGGCTCCTACATGTTGGCAGGCGCGTTGTCGAACGCCGAGCACCACCGCCATCGCCCAATCTGAAGGAGGCGCGCGAGCGGCTCAAGGCGAACTCCCGACGAGTTCTCGCCCTTCCAGCCGTGACGCACCGTGGCACGCTACAGGGTCCGCGGATGAGGATTCAGAAGCGAGAGCGGCAGTGTCCGGGGACACGAACGGGACGGAGGATCCCGAGGAGAAGTGGATCGCGGCGACGAGTGCAAACGGCGTTGCGCTAGTGGCTGAAGGAAAGACACCGGCGAGCGCCGCGGCAGGCAAGCGCAAGAAAGCGGGCCGTCGGCCGGGAGCCCCGGGCCATAGCCGGCAGGTGAGTTTGCCGGTGAGCGCCACAGTGATCCACGCGCCGGAGTTCTGCGCTTGCTGCGACGAGGCGCTGGATGCGGCCGAGTTCATGGCTCGCACCGGGTTGTATGTCCTGGCTATCGAGGCTGATGCGGGTGCAGGGCTACGCGGCTTGCGGGTGCGCCACCACAAGCAGCTCTACGGTGAGACGACCTGTAATCATTGTGGGCATGTCAACCGCAGCGAGCCTGGCCGTTGCCCCGCCGAACCCCAATGGGCCGTCGCACTGAGCGAATGGCATCTCGTCGGACCAATGCTGGTGAGCCTGCTGGTG
>NZ_FLQX01000103.1 GCF_900089955.1 Candidatus Accumulibacter aalborgensis
CGATTTTCTGATTTCCTACAATGAATCAACGACTTAGATCAAGGGCTCCGGGAAGGTCCGTCGAGGCTCCAGCAGAGTTCAGCCAGAACAACGTCCGAAATAAAGATCGCGCCATCGGTGTCGCTGGCAGCGTCAAAAAGGCCTTGCGCACGCTGGGCCTGATCGTCGTCGTCGCGGGTGAGTAGCCGAACGAGAACGTTCGTGTCTACGGCAATCACGCTGAAGATGGCAGGTTACGCGTACGAGCAGCCTCTGCGATGCCCGCGTCCATTTCCTCGATGCTTAGCGGCGGCCTTGCCGGCTCCTGCAGTAGACCAAACAGGTTTCTCGCCCCGCGGGCAAGGACACGAACGTGCAACGATCCGTCATCCTGGATCTGGAAGTCCAGTTTGCTGCCGGGTGCGATGCCTGCGCGATCACGGATTTCCTTGGGAACCGTGACTTGTCCCTTGTCGGTGACGGTGGCGAGCATCTGACTTCCTTGTAGACCTTGGTGGATGTTTCCGGGTAAGAGCGGTTACGGTAAGAAGTGTAGTGTCAGGTAATGCAAGTCGTTGACTAAAAGGATAGGAAATCCAACAGCGTACCCCTTGGAGTATATGTACCCCTGTCAAGTGCTGTCAATGTTCAGTCTGGCTCCCGGATCTCCTGAGAAGTGACCGAATTTCCGCTTTGCTCATTAAGGCAGGGGAAGTCAGACCCCTTGCGCGTCACCAGTGTCGCTTTGAAATCGGTGATACGCTTCCGACGCCATCCAACCCGTGACGATCTTCTGGAATGGCGCGTCGTTCATGAAGCGCACGAAAATCTCTTCGTTTTGATCCATGCGCTCAACGAACAATTTTTCCAGCAGGTTCCTGAATACCAGTTCGAACTTGTCACCGGGATTCACTACCGCCGCCTGCCGCAACCCGGCATCGGCCATCGCCGCTTCGACGATCTGATCGAAGAACAGTTGATCCGCCTGGTTGAAGTCGGTACCGAAGCGATCGTTCACCACGTCGATGAGTTGCGAGAGTGGAACGGGCTCTGACCGTAGCAGACCGCTGCCGACCTCCGTCGGGCCGTCCAGGCGCCGAGCTTCGCCGTCTTGCAGCGAGATGGAGCCCTCGCTGATCTTCTGCAAGCGGTAGTACTCGAGCTGCACTTCATCGTCGAACTGATACGCCGGGCCGTTCTTGCGCCGCGGCAGTTTCGCCGCGAGGTGGCGGAGAAACACGTACATCCGTTCAAGGTCCGAGTCCTGATACGGAATCACCTGGCTCAAGAAACCATAAAGGTTCAGAAACGCCTGCACCTTGCCGCGCCACAGCTCAGCCTCTTCCTCGCTGCCCGCCTGCCCATCGCTCTGGCGGAGCGTGAAGCGCGACACCGCTGGATCGAGCGCGGCATTCATGGCCTGATGATCCATGGCGCTCTGCCGCTGCGTCGCTTTGAAGTACACGTTGCAGAAACGCTCGACCTCATCATCCAGGTAGATCCCGGAGGCATCGATCTCGCCCTTGATCGCGTACATGCGCGCAGGGTCGACTTCGTCCCCCATGGCAGCTCCTTCGTAATACACCTTGAAGGCCGCGCGAATCTCCTCGCGAGCGTTGACGAAGTCGAGAATGAAGGTATCCTCCTTGAGCGGATGAGTCCGGTTCAGTCGTGTCAGTGTCTGGACGGCCTGGATGCCGGCGAGCCGCTTGTCCACAAACAGCGTATGCAACAGCGGTTGATCGAAGCCGGTCTGGTACTTCTCGGCGACCAGCAGCACCTGATACTCCTGCGCCGCGAACTTCTCGGGCAACTCCTTCTCCGAGATGCCGTCGTTCATGCTCACTTCGCTGTAGCTGACATCGGCGAGCTTGTCGTCCTGCACCGTGCCCGAGAAGGCTACCAGCGACTTGATGGCGTAGCCCTTTTGCCCAATGTATCGGTCGAAGCTCTGCTTGTAGCGCACGGCCTCCAGGCGCGACCCGGTCACCACCATCGCCTTGGCCCGACCGCCGACCTTGTGCCGGGTGACGGCCTGGAAGTGCTCGACCATGACCTCGGTCTTCTGCGCGACGTTGTGCGGATGCAGGCGCATGAAGCGGGCGAGCGCCTGCGCCGCCTTCTTGCGCTCGACGTTCGGGTCGTCCTCGCAGGACTTGAGCAGCTTGAAGTAGGTCGCGTAGGTCGTGTAGTGTTTGAGCACATCGAGGATGAAACCCTCCTCGATTGCCTGGCGCATGGTGTAACGATGCGCGGGCTGGCCGGCGCGTCCAAACACGGCGAGGGTCTTGTACTTGGGAGTTGCCGTGAAGGCGAAAAAGCTCAGGTTCGCCTGTCGTCCGCGCTTGGCCATGCTGCGGAACAGTTCTGCCAGGTCGTCACGGCCTTCCTCGGTCGCGCGATTCTGCGCTTGTTCCCTGAGACCTTCGCCGCCGAGAACTTCCTTGAGGTCGGTCGCCGTCTCGCCGCCCTGCGAGCTGTGTGCCTCGTCGATGATGACCGCACACCGCCGTGTGGCCAGAGTTCCGGTGCCGGAGATGCCGCGCTCCTCAGCCAACTTGAGCAACTGGCGCGAGACGAACGGAAATTTCTGCAGCGTCGTGATGATCACCGGCACCGCATTCTCCAGCGCCTCGGCGAGTTGCCGCGAACTCTCGTCGATCCGCTGCACGACCCCCCTCTTGTGCTCGAACTGGTAGATCGTGTCCTGCAGTTGCTGGTCGAGCACGACGCGGTCGGTGACCACGATCACGCTATCGAAAAGGCGTCGACTGTTCGTGTCGTGCAGCGATGCCAGGCGATGCGTCAGCCAGGCGATGGTGTTGCTCTTGCCGCTGCCCGCCGAGTGTTCGACAAGGTAGTTCTGGCCCACGCCCTCGCTGCGCGCGGCGTCCACCAGCATGCGCACCGCCTGCAGTTGGTGGTAGCGCGGGAAGATCATCGATTCCACTTTGACCTTGCGGCCCTGCTCGTCGCGCTTCTCGTCGACCTGCAGGTGGATGAAGCGCGCGAGCAGGTCGAGGAGGCTGTCCCGTTGCAGTACCTCTTCCCACAGGTAGGCCGTGCGATAGCTGCGACCGGCGGGATCGGGCGGGTTCCCGGCGCCGCCGTCGCAACCCTTGTTGAAGGGTAGAAAATGCGTCGCCGTACCGGCCAGGCGGGTGGTCATCAGCACCGACTCGGTGTCGGCCGCGAAGTGCACCAGCGTGCGGCGCTTGAACTCGAAGATCGGCTCGCGCGGGTCACGGTCCTGCTTGTACTGCTGGCGCGCATCCTCAACCCGCTGGCCGGTGAGCGGGTTCTTCAACTCCACCGTGACCACCGGGATGCCGTTCAGGGTCAGCGTGACATCGAGAGACTTTTCGCTGCGCGGCGAGAAGTGAAGCTGACGCGTTAGCCCGAGGCGGTTCGCGGCGTAGCGCGCTTCCAGCTCCGGGTTCAGCTCGTGCGCTGCCTTGAAGAAAGCCGCATGTAGTGTCCGCCCATAGCACTTGAAGCCGTGGCGCAGCGTCGCGAGCGCGCCGTTCTGGTCCATCCATTTGCACAGATCGCCGAGAACCTGCTCATCGGTCTTGTCGCCGTGCAGCGCCGCCAGCTTGGCCCACTCCTTCGGTTGCGTCTCGCGGATGAAGGCGAGCATCGTTTCGGGGAAGATCGCGCGTTCGCGGTCGAAGCCCTCGCGCGCGATCGGCACATAGCCGTTTTGCAGCAGGTGCGCTTCGATGACGGTTTCGAAGGAGGCCTCGTTGGTCCGGTTCACGGCGCTCCACCCAGTACAAATCGAGCACGCTCGCGCCGTAGCATTTCAAAAGGCGTCAAGCACTTGATACCAAGACCAATGCAAGCGTCAGGAATCTTGATCTTGCGCGTCGACGCGGACGGAACCTCGTGGGTAACGACGGTGTGCTGGCCTGCAAGCGCCTGCGCCACGACGTAGTAGTCCGCCACTTGGAGAAATGTGGCGATCGCAGATTGCTCGTATGACTGACCTGTTGCCCAAGTGCTTACCGCAGCCAGCGACGGGAACATGGAAGAATCAGGCCGCAAGAAAAAACCAACCCCGCGCTGCGCCGCCCATTCCGAAAGCGCATCGTCCCCAGCAACGATTTCATCACCAACCTTCTCGATGCTGAACACACTGCCGGATTGATTGTTCGTCACAAGCCAGTCCCAGAACGCAGGACAAAAGTCGAGCCCGTAATGCAATCGATGCGCCGACATGAAGACGTTTGCATCGAGCACATACGCCATCAGAAGAGAACCCCGAGCGTTCGTCCGAGCTGGTCGAACGTGGACATCTTCTTGAAGCCGAGCAATCGGAATGCTTCGGTGAACGAAGAGCGGCCCTCGAGCGCACTGGTCACTACCGCACGGGCGAAACGTTTACTCGCCCGCGCGCCGACGCTGCGATAGAAGTCACCACCGGTACCATGTGCGATTTCACGGAATCGCGCCAGCTCGTGTTCGTATGCCTCCCAATACGTGGCCCCGACGAGCGAGCCAGAATCATGCATACGTCGCAGAATCACCAACGTGCTCACCTTGAACCGTCGCGCAAGCCGATCAAGCTCGGCGCGCAACTCGAAACCGGGTTCGTGAGCCGCGCGGAACGCCTCCAAAGGAACCAGCAGCTCGGCGGCGACCTGGTTACACCAACGCTCCACCGCCTGTGCCGGGACCGCGGACGCTTGAGCGTCCGAGAGCGCGGACTCACCGAGCCAGATGTGCGCAAGTTCGTGCGCCAGCGTGAACATCTGCGCTGCCTTACTGTCGGCGCCATTGATGAACACCAGCGGGGCAAGGTCATCGGCCAGAGCGAAACCGCGGAACTCCTGCGGATTGAGCTTGCGCCGGGTGTTACTGCCGACCACACCGCTGACCATGACCAGAACGCCGAGTCTATCGGCCTGCGCGATGAAGCGTCGCAGCGCCTCGGTCCAGGTTGGCAACTGAGCGCGCGCGTCGAGATCAAAGCCCAGCGCCTTGCGGATGATCCCTGCGGAACGAGCAATGTCGTCGCCGACACGGATCGACCCCACGAATCGCAGCCGATCATCACCGGCGGATCGAGCGAAATCGCGGTACCAGTCTTGCCGCTGTTGGCACAGATAGACTGTATCCAGGAGATCCGGACTGGGCTGGCGAACGGTGGTATCAGCGACCATGCGGAAATCAGGAATCGGAACGGCCTCTTGCGGCGGCTCCGCAAGAAACATAAATCCAACCGGCGTATGCGTTGCCTTCGCGAAATTCTCGAGTTGTTTGAACGTAGGCTGTGCGTCACCGCGCTCCCACTGATCTAGCCGAGGGAACCGCTTGTCGAAGTAGGCAAGATCGAGCCGAGAGCGTTCGCGCGCCCACGTCAACATCGCTGGTCGGATTTCAACTCGCATCACGTCATCTTCGCAAGTTTCTGCCCGAGCCACCACACGGCAACCGAGCAATAGGGTGCGATCTGACCGTTGCCGGCGATGTACTTGTCGCGTTCCCGTACTAATCGCTCGCGAGGCACGGGGCCGCCGATCCGCGCCTTCTCACGCCTCCACCAGTCGAGGACGGCGTCGAGGAGGCCTTTCCTGTTGTTCTTCAGCAGGGGAAGATTGAGGTTCAGCACTTGGTGCAACTGATCATCGAACACGGCGTCATCCGCGCGGATCGAGCCATCCAGTTCGTACCGGACGCGTGTCTCGATGTGGTGCGCCGCGTCAGCGGGGTTCCACTGAAGATCGCTGTCACCCTTCCGAGCGTCGCAGTGCTGCAGGTGAGGCGGTTGCCCGTTACCGCCGAGACAGGCACCGAGCAGATTCCGGTAGTTGAGATGCTCGTCGGGGTAGCGGGACTGGCACCGCCAATGCTCAATCTTCATGGTCGTCGGCCCGTTGTGGAGCCGGCCCATGCAGTAGCAGCATAGGCCGCGCCGCTCGGTAACGAGCGTATGCCGAAGATCGTCTTTCGATGCATAGTTGTCATAGTCGCTGTGCGGCATCTGGCGATGCGCGGTCAGGCTCGCCGGTTCAGCACCCTTGACGATCTGCCTCACGGCTCACCCTCCATGAAGTCGAGGAGGGTTCTGATCCGGGTGACCTCAGGATCGTCCTCGCCCAGCTTGCCGACGAGTTGGACCAGCAGACCACGGGCACTCCCGTATCGCTGCTTTCCAACCTCCTGCGAGATCTGCGAGAGCAGTGCGTTGATCTCCTGGGCGCGCGGGTCGGCGTCCATGATTTCTTCGAGCACACGGCTCGAGTCGACCCCAAACGAATGGGTCGGCGAGTAGACCTGGCCGTCCGCGATGATCTGAATGCGGTCGTGCTCGACCTCGCCGATGACCTGCGGCGAGTGCGTTGTTGCGATGAATTGGCAGCGCGGAAATGCCGCCGTGAGGTTGCGAACGATCTGCCGCTGCCACTTTGGGTGCAGGTGCAGATCGATCTCGTCAATCAGCACGACGGCTTCCGCCTCGACAGCGGGGTCGGTCATCTCTGGGTTGGCCTGGGCGAGACGCCGCGTCAGGTCGAGCACCAGTGCCAGCGTGCCTCGCTCACCGTCCGACAACTGTCGAACGGCAACAGTGGTGCTGCCGTGATCGATCAGCAACCGCGGGCGCTCGTCGCCGTCCACTCTCAGATGGGCGTACCCCGGGAGGAATCGGGTTACCGCATCATCGAAGGCTGCAAGCGCGTGCCCGGCCGAAGCCCGTTCCGACTTCAGAGCTTCCTGGACTCGCATCCACGCCGCGAACTCGCTCAGCCGAAGCTCGCGATTCGCGAAAGCATCCGCGAAAGCCGCGGCGATCCCGCCGACAGCCACGTTCTTCCCCGGCGCGCGCTCGGACGGCACCGCCCGATTGGTCGAGAACAGCACCGCCAGCGGCCGTCCTCCGGGCTCTCTACCTGTCACCGGCCTGGGAGCGGCGCCGAGGAACGTGGCCTTTTCGGGCGTGTTGTGTACCTGCTCGCGCGGCATGCCCGCCTTCTTCTCCTGCCGCGCACTGGACTCCCGCGGCTTGTGAATCAGGTAGTGATACTCCGATCCGCCGATCTGTACGCCACATTCGATACTCAGCGCATCCGCGCCCACCCGGATGTCGTCAACGGCGAACAACTCAACCGGCGCGCGGAGCTTGTTCGCTTGCTTTGCGAAGGCCGAGAGACACACACGAAGCGCATCGAGCATGCTGGTCTTGCCGACGCCGTTGACACCGACGATCAGGTTGAACCCCGGCTGAAAACGAAACTCGGCCGCCTCGATCGCGCGAAGGTTGGCGAGCTTGAGTGCGGTGACTCTCATGCCGCGCTCTCAACATTGATCTGCCCCGTCACGACTGCGGCGATGAGTGCGGCGCGGCGCTCCTTGAGCAGGGTGGTCGAGCGTTCCGTCGCGATACGCAGCTTGTCGATCTTCTTGGTCTCGACCGCTATGTGGGCGACGATTGCTCGCTGCTCGCTGAGCGAAGGCACTGGCAGAAAGACCTCGAAGAAACCCTCGGGATAGAGGCGCAGCCGCGATGACCACACGCCCTTGGAATATCGAGTGACCTCCTGAGCAAAAACGGGTAGGCGCACCAGTGCATCGAGGTAACTCGGTTCCAGTCGATCGCCTGGCTCATAGACATTGTAAGCCGGGCTTGCGATTCCATCGACCGGTGACACGCCCATAGCGCCCATCCATGCCCACAGTGTGTTGATCACAAGATCGCCGGTGAGACAGATCTTGTACCCCTCAGTTGTCTCCGCCTCGAACATGTTGACGTCTTTCTCGGAACGTGGAGTGACGCCAGTGAGGTGCGACACAGTGAGGAGTTCTTCCTCGCCCGTGGCTGAACGCTGATCGCGTTCCTTGAACAACCATCGCGTGCGTTCAGTCTCCCAAGGCGCCGGAATCTCACCGAGCCAGGGGATGCCGGAGTCGCGGAGGGGGGCACGGGGGTCGAGGCCGCGGGTGACGGCGCGGGTGATGAGCGCCCGGCGCTTCTCGGCCAACAGCCCGAGCAGCCGCTCCTTCGCCGCCACCAGCGCATCCAGCCGCGCCGTCTCGCGGTCGAGGTAGTCGGCGATGGCGCGTTGCTGCGGGACCGGAGGGACAAGAACATGTCTGCTGTAGGCCGACTCACGATTTAGGCCGGGAACTGCGGCTTCGTCGGTCCCTTCATCCAGACGCAATGTCTGGAGAAGCCAGAAGATCCAGCGGAGGTGGTTCTCGCTAGTCGACTCGTCTACGAAGAAGGTCGTATCGGACGCGTAGCACGGCTCCGGCGTCCAGTTGACCTTGCCATAGGAGCCCTTTCGTCCAACGACGATTGCCGGCGCTCCAGTGTTGGCTCGTGAGAAAGAAGCGAACGGTCCGTTGGAGCCAAAGACCTGGAACGGGCCGTCCTGAACTTCATCAGTTGGCAACGCGTCGCCATACCCGAAGCGAGCGACGAACTTCAGTTTGGCCTTCGGCCACGTCACTCCGTCACCTCCCGCAGCAAGCGCATGATTTCCTCCTCCGCCTGCTCCAGCTCTGCATCAATCTCCTCCAGCGGCCGCGGTGGCGTGTACCTGTAGAAGTGTCGGTTGAAGTTGATCTCGTAGCCAACCTTGTCCTTGGCTCGGTCCATCCAGGCGTCGGGCACGTGCGGACGCACCTCGCGCTTGAAGTAGGCGTCGATGTCGTCCTTGAGCGGCACGTTCTCGAAATCGCGCAGGTCGGCGTCCGGCTCATAGCCTTCGTCGCGCCCGCCCTTGGCGACCGGCTCGGCCTCGGGGTCCTTGTGCGTGAAGACGCTGCGGAAGAGCTTCTGCTCGGTCGCCTTCCAGCGCGATTTGCGCAGGCGCAGCAAGTCCTCGATGCGGCGCCACAGCGCATTCCAGTCGCGCTGCGGCTCGCGGCCGAGCGCCTTGTCGATCGCCTGCACGTCATCGAGCAGGTGCGGGCACGCGTCAAGGAAACGGGCCTTGTCTTCGAGCGTCATCCGGTAGCGCAGGCGTAGGGGCCGCTCGACGGTGACGCGGGTGTAGCCGAAGTCGGCGTTGTCGAAGGTTTTGGATGTCTCGCCGTCGGTCCGCTGGCCGTAGAGCCTGACGATTGCGGCGATCTGCGTGTCGGTGATGTGCCGGCGCTTGTCGCCGAGGCTGCGCTTGCTGTCCTCGCTGCCGCCCGCGGTCCACACGTTGCGTGCATCCAGGAGCTGGATTTTGCCCCTGCGCTGCTCCTCCTTGCGGTTGGTGACGATCCAGACGTAGGTGCCGATGCCGGTGTTGTAGAACATCTGCTCCGGCAAAGCGATGATCGCTTCGAGCCAGTCGTTCTCGATGACCCACTTGCGGATGTCACTCTCGCCCGAGCCGGCGCCGCCGGTGAACAGCGGCGAGCCGCTGAAGACGATGGCGAGCCGCGACCCTTGCCTGTGTAGTGCCGGGCGGACGGGTTCGAACTTGTCAACCATGTGCTGCAGGAAGAGCAGCGAGCCGTCGTTGACACGCGGAAGCCCGGCGCCGAAGCGACCGTCGAAGCCACACCTGTCGCGCTCCTGCACGATGGCCTTCTGCTGCTTCTTCCAGTCCACGCCGAAGGGCGGATTGGTGAGGAAGTAATCGAAGGTCTCGCCAGCGAACTGGTCGTCGGTGAAGCTGTCGCCGTAGCGGACGTTGTTGCCGGCGCCGTTGTGGTCTACCTGCTTCATCAGCATGTCGGACGCCGCGGTGGCGAAAGCGCGCTTGTTGTAGTCCTGCCCGTAGACGTAGAGCCTCGCCGCGCCGTGATGCTCGCGCAGGTAGTTCTGCGCCTCGGCCAGCATGCCGCCGGTGCCGCAGGCCGGGTCGAGCAGCTTGCGCACGGTGCCGGGGGTGGCGAGCAATGGGTCGTCGTCGATGAACAGGAGGCTCACCATCAGCCGGATGACCTCGCGCGGCGTGAAGTGGTCGCCCGCGGTCTCGTTGGCCAGTTCGTTGAAGCGCCGGATGAGGTTCTCGAAGATGAGCCCCATCTGCTCGTTGGGCACCGTTTTCGGGTGCAGGTCTACGTCGCAGAACTTGGTGACGACGAGGTAGAGGATGTTCGCCTCGCGCATCCGCTCGATCTCGTTCTCGAACTCGAAGAAGTCGAAGATGTCGCGCACGTTCTTCGAGAAGCCCTTGATGTAGCTGACGAGGTGTTTTTCGATATGGTCGGGGTCGCCCTTCAGCTTCTCGAAGTCGAGTGGCGAGTGGTTGTGGAAACGCTGACCGGCAACGTCGTTGAGCCGGCTGTCGAGTGCGTCACCTTCGAGCTTGCCGCCTCTTCGTACTTCGTACTCGGCCAGAACCCTTGCCTTGGTGGGTGCGAGCACACAGTCGAAGCGCCGCAGCACGGTCATCGGCAGCATGACGCGCTCGTACTGCGGCGGACGGTAGGGGCCGCGCAGGAGATCGGCAATCTGCCAGATCAGCGTGGAGAAGTAATTGTGGTCAGGCACCGATGCGGTTCGCTTCAGGTTGGCGATGGTGGACAAAGTGCGCCAACCGGAAGTGAGGAATCCCTGGTGGCCGGTTATGGCGTGTCTTGAAAAGTCATGACCGTTTGGAGGTCAGCCGCCTGTGGACTGGTCCGTGAGCGCTTCGGGACCGGCACCCTGTTCCTTGCCGAGCGTGGCCCGGCCTTTACGGGCGAGACGACAGGCCGGCAGCGAAAAGCTCGCCGCGAAGCAGGCGCCAGGTACGCCAGGCAAAGAGACCCCGTTGGGTCCATCGCCACATGCGGTTGGGTTTCAGCACGACCAGCACGAGAACGGTCGCCGCGACCAGTTCAGGGTGTTGCCTGACGTAATCGGCGCCGTTGCGCACGACGGAAACTGCTCTGTCGGCGCCCTGCAAGGCGCTGCTCAGCGGTTGCAGTTGTTGGCCGAGGAGTTGGCGCTGCGTGCTGATCCGCTCGATCAGCCGGCCGCGTTCGACGGCCAGGTCAAGCAGAGCCTGATTCATTGCCGGCAGTGCCTTTGAGCTGACGAAGGTCTTCTTCAAGTTCGGCGATGCTGGCCGCGAACAGACGCTCGGGTGTGTGCATGGCCCGCCTGAGAGCGAAGTAGCAGAGAGCGGAAACCGTCAGGAAGAGCGCGCTGAAGCCGCCCAGGAGGGCAGCTCGTTGGTCCCAGAACACGACGATCAGCAGGGCGATGGCCAAGACGAGGCCAACCGCCAGACAGAATGCCATCGCCTGCGACAAGAGCAGCAGACGAACGGCCCGCAGCTTCTCCTCCTTGATTTCATTGCCGAGGAGTTCGAACCGCGTCCGTCCGGTGGCCAGCAGTGTTGCGGCGACGCTTCTGGTGGCGGAGAACAGTCCGCCGCGACCGCTGCCGGGACGTTCATCCATGGAGCACGCCGCTCCTTAGCGGCGGCCGATGATCACGCCGAGCAGCAGACCGATGGCGGCCGCCACGCCGACCGCGCGCCACGGATTTTCGTGAACGAAATCATCGGTGGCACGGGCAGCGGCCTTGGTTCTGTCTACCAGCGCAGCTTCGGCATCGGCCAGGCGGAGCTTGGCATCGCGCAGGCGCTCGCCGATACGTTCGCGCAGATCGCCCATCTTGTCGCCGGCAACGCCAGCGGTGGCGCGCAGGATTTCCTCTGCGTCGGCGACCACGACCTTCATGTCGGAGACGAGTTTCTGTTTGTTGGCGTTGGAAAGTTCGGTAACTTCGGACATGATGGACCTCACAGTGGATGATGATGACGGGAAGATCGCTGGTGCAGCAGCAAGGACGCCTTCTTCAACGAAGCGTTCAGATTATAGAAATCGCGGACGAAGATCAATGCAAACGATGAATGCAGATGTTGGTGTCGAGCATGTAGCGCATTGTTCAGCGGGCGATCGTGTTCCAGTCACGCTCGCGCTGATCGTGGATCTCGCGTCCGTCAGCCATGAAATCCGACGGAAAACCCGCGAGAGCGGTGCCCAGCCCGGCCAAGGTCTTTTTGTTCACGGGACGGACAACGAGTGTGTCGCCGACGCGCTCGATGTCGACCTCCTGGCTGGGGTCGACAATGGCGAGTTCGCGGGGAATGCGGACGGCAAGCGAGTTGCCGCTCCTGAAGACCTTGGTCAACATGCCTGCCTCTTGAGAACGAGTATATACAGTATATACAAGAAGCCCCTGGTCGGGGCGCAGTGCCGACTTTACTCCGGCCCCACCCGACACCGCCGCACCGCCGTCAATATCCCGCGCAGGATTTCGAGGGGCGGCGGCGGACAGCCGGGAACCGCAATGTCCACCGGAATGACGTTGGCCACGCGCCCGCAACTCGCGTAGCTCTCGCCGAAAATGCCGCCGTTGCAACCGCAATCGCCGACCGCAACGACCAGCTTGGGCCCCGGGGTGGCGTCATAGGTGCGCCGCAAGGCCAGTTCCATGTTCCTCGAAACGGGTCCGGTGACCAGCAGCATGTCGGCGTGGCGCGGGCTGGCGACGAATTTGATTCCCAGCCCCTCGATGTTGTAGTACGGGTTGTTCAGCGCGTTGATTTCGAGTTCGCAGCCGTTGCACGAGCCGGCATCGACCTGGCGAATGGTCAGCGCCTGGCCGAGAATGGCGAGAAGTTCACGCTGCATGTGCTCGCCTTCGACGCGCAGCGAATCGCTGTTCTCGGGCGGCGCCTCGCTGCGGATGCCGTTGCCTGCGATCTGTTTGAGGATGCGCCACATCAGAGGTCGTGTCCTGCGTAGCTCAAGTTGAAGGACTTGTTGATCAGCGGAAAGTCGGGGACGATGTTGCCGATGACCGCGTGTTCGAGCAGCGGCCAGTTCTGCCAGGACGGATCGTGACAGTGGCAGCGACGGATGCGGTTGGCGCCCTGCTCGCCGTCCCATTCGAGCCCGACGAAGACTTCGCCGCGCCAGCCTTCGACCCAACCGGCGGCAAATGCTGTCTTGGCCGGCAGCCGCAGCTCGGTGCGAGTTTCGCCGCCGCTCTTGCCCCCGTCCTCGCCGAGCCGAGAGAGGATGACGCGCATCAGCCGCAGCGATTCGAAAACCTCGTCAAAGCGTACGGCCACCCGCGCTGCAACGTCGCCGGTGCGCTGGGTGGCGATCTTCACTGCCAACTGGTCATAGGGCGCCCACGGCAGGTCGCAGCGCAGATCGGCGGCCTGCCCGCTGGCCCGACCGGCGAGGCCGGTGAGCCCGAGTCGAGCGGCGAGTTCCGGCAGCACCCGGCCGGTGGTCATGAAGCGGTCCTGCAGGCCCGAGTGCTCGTCGTAGATCTGGCGCAGCGCCCGCACTTCGCGCTCGACCGCGTCGCACTGCCGCAAGAGGCGGTCGACAGAGGTGCTGTCGATATCCGCAGCGACACCACCGGGGACGATACAGTCCATCATCAGGCGGTGGCCAAAGGCTTCTTTCGACAGACGTAGCCAGTCTTCTCTGAGCCGCGAGAACTGCGCGAGCCCAAAGGCGAAAGCGGCGTCATTACCCAGCGCGCCGAGGTCGCCGAGGTGGTTGGCGACGCGCTCGCGCTCGAGGAGCAAGGCGCGCAGCAAGCCGGCGCGCTCGCCCAGCTCGCAGCTCGCCACCGATTCCAGCGCCATGCAGTACGCCCAGGCGTAGGCGACCGTCGAATCGCCGGAAACCCGTCCGGCCAGGCGATAGGCTTCGCGTGGCGGCAGCTCGGTGAAGCGCTGCTCGATGCCTTTGTGTTTGTAACCCAGGCGTTGCTCCAGGCGCAGCACTTTCTCGCCGACGACTGAAAAGCGGAAGTGCCCCGGTTCGATGATCCCTGCGTGTATGGGGCCAACCGGGATCTCGTGCACGCCATCGCCCTCGACGCGAACGAAGGCATAGTCGGTGGCTTCTCGCAGCGCGGCGGCGGCTTTCTCGGCTCCGTCGCGGCGCAGCGGCAGATACTGCTCTGGCCAGGTGCCGTGATCGAGCCACGGACGGCGGTCGGCGAAGCCTTCGGCCCTGACGCCGAGCAGATCAGCCGCCGCCCGCTGCATGCGCCCGGCGCCGGGAAAAATCGGCACCAGGTCAGGATAGGTCGGGGCCCGCTCGGCGAGTGGCAAATCGAGCCAGAGCAGGCCTTCGCGCAGCGCATAGGCGGCCGAGACGGCGAAGCCGCCCGACGCACCGCGCGTGCGATCGGACGCCCAGAGAGCGACCAGCCGCCCGGCTTGTGCGGATACCCCGCGGGCGACCACAGCCCAGGTTTCGGCACGGACCGTGGCGCGCCAGATCGGCAGAGGTGCAGGCAGGCGTTCGCAATCGAGGCTGAAGCCGGAAATCAGCATCGACTCAAGCTCCAATCATCCGGGCTGCCTGGCGATACCAGGCGTCCAGATATGGCGGGATGTACAGGCCCAGCATCAGCCCCAGGCCGAGATGGGTAAACACCGGCAGCAGCGCCGGAGGATGGTGCAGCGCGGTGACCGAAGTTTCGCCGAAGACCATCGGCTGTACCCGGCTGAAGACCGAGGCGAAGGCAACGCCGAGTGCCAGCAGCAGAAACGGAGTTGCCCACGGCTGGTCGCGCATGGCGGTGGTGAGAATCAGGAATTCACTGGCGAAGACGCCGAAAGGCGGCATTCCGAGGATGGCCAGCGAACCGAGCATCATCCCCCAGCCGACCGTCGGGCTGACCTTGATCAGGCCGCGGATGTCGGCCATGTTCTGCGTCCCCGCCTTCTGCGTCGCATGGCCGACGGCAAAGAAGATGGCCGACTTGATCAGCGAATGGACGGTCATGTGCAGCAAGCCGGCATAATTTGCGATCGGCCCGCCCATGCCGAAGGCGAAAGTGATCAGCCCCATGTGCTCGATAGACGAGTAGGCGAACATGCGCTTGACGTCCTTCTGCCGCGACAGGAAGAACGCCGCCACGACCACCGACAGCAAACCGAAGCCCATCATCAGGTGTCCGGCGAGCGGGCTCCCCAGCGCTCCGTCGGTCAGGACCTTGCAGCGCAGCAGGGCATAGACCGCGACGTTCAACAGCAGTCCGGAGAGCACGGCGGAAACCGGCGTTGGCCCTTCGGCGTGCGCATCCGGCAACCAGTTATGCATCGGCACCAGACCGACCTTGGTGCCATAGCCGATGAACAGAAAGGCGAAGGCCAGGGTGATGATGCCCGGATCGAGCTGAGCCTTGACCGCGTCGAGATTGGTCCACAACAGGCCGCCGCCCCCGGTGCCGATCACTTTTTCCGCGGCCATGTAGAGCAGCACGGTGCCGAACAAGGCCTGCGCAATACCGACGCCGCAGAGGATGAAGTATTTCCACGCCGCCTCGAGGCTCGCCGCCGTCCGGTACACGCTGACCAGCAGCACGGTGGTCAGCGTCGCTGCCTCCATTGCGACCCACAGAATGCCCATGTTATTGGTAGTCAGCGCCAGCAGCATCGTGAAACCGAACAACTGATACATGCTGTGGTACACACGCAGCCGCCGCGGTGTCATTTTGCCGTGGTCGCGTTCGACGCGCATGTAAGGCCGCGAGAAGATGGCGGTGGTCAGTCCGACGAAGCTGGTCAGGGTGACCAGAAAGACATTCAGCGGATCGATGAAGAACTCGTGGTTCCAGACGAAAAGCGACCCGCCCGAGATGACCTCGATGGTCAGTACGCAGGTGGCGACGAAAGTACCGAGGCTGAAAGCGACGTTGATTTCGCGTGCGGCCTCGCGTTGCCCGGTCAACGCCAGCACCACGCTGCCAAAGAGCGGGATGCCGAGGACGAAGAAGAGCGTTGCCAATTCAGTCTTCCTTGAGCTTTTCGAGGTGGCTGATGTCGAGGCTGTCAAACTGTTCGCGAATCTGGAACATGAACACGCCGAGAATCAGGATGCCGACCAACACGTCAAGGGCAATGCCGAGTTCGACGACCATCGGCATGCCGTAGGTGGCCGAGGTGGCGGCGAAGAACAGACCGTTTTCCATTGACAGGAAGGCGATCACTTGCGGCACCGCCTTCGAGCGGGTGATCATCATCAGGAACGAGAGCAGGACGCAGGCGAGCGCAATACCCAGCGTGCCGCGGGCGACGCTGACCGACAGTTTGGAGATCGGCAGCGCCAGGTCGAAGGCGAAAATGACCAGCGCAATGCCGATGATCATCGTCGTTGGAATATTGATCAGCGTCTCGACGTCCCAGCGCACGTCCAGACGGGCGATGACGCGATGCAGTAGCAAGGGAATCAGGATTACCTTGAGCAGCAGGGTAATGCCGGCTGACAGGTACAGGTGCGGTTGCTGCGTGGCGTAGCCGACGACCACGGTTGCGGCGACCAGCACGGCGCCCTGCGCGGTGAACAGGTGAATCAGCGACAGGATTCGCCGCTGCGAGATCATCGCGAACGCCAGCATCAACAGAATCGACGCCAGCAGATTGATCAGTTGGCCGACGAGTTCAGTCATTGCGGTCATTTCAGCCGCGCACCAAAATATGGACGAGCATGCCGATCACCGCCAACAGGAAAGCGGTGGCGAGAAATTCCGGCACGCGAAAGATGCGCATCTTGGCGCTGACCGTCTCAAGCACAGCGAGCAGCGCGCCGCCGATCGCCAGCTTCAGGATCAGCACCGGCATCGCCAGCAGCAGGGCCAGTGGCGCTTGCGCCTCGGCAATCCCCCATGGCAGGAACAGTGCCAGACCGATGCACGAGTAGGCGAAGAGCTTCAGGCTGGCACCCCACTCGAGCAGGGCCAGGTGGCGGCCCGAGTATTCGAGGATCAGCGCCTCGTGGATCATGGTAAGTTCGAGGTGGGTCGCCGGGTTGTCCACCGGCACGCGCGCATTCTCGGCCAGCGACACGATAATGAAGGCCACCCCGGCGAAGGCCAGGCTCGGATAGATCGTCAGATCGCGATGCGCCAGCGTCTCGACGATGGTCGTCAGCGAGGTCGACTTCGAGATCAGAGACGCCGAGAAGAGGACCATCAAGAGCGCCGGTTCGGCGAGAAAGCCGATCAGCATTTCGCGCCGGGCACCGAGCGTGCCGAACGAGGTGCCGACATCCATCGCCGCCAGCGAAATGAACACCCGCGCAAAGGCGAACAGGCCGACCAGGGCAATCGCGTCGGCCGCTGGCGACAGCGGCAGATCGGTGGACAGCGTCGGAATGATCGCGCTAGCCAGCGCCATGCAGCCGAAAACGATGTACGGCGCGCCGCGGAACAGTGGCGAGGCGTGCTCGGCCAGCACCGATTCCTTGTTGAACAGCTTGTGCAACATACGGTACGGCTGCAGGACGCTGGGCGCCGACTTGTTCTGCAGCCAGGCACGCCACTGATTGATCCAGCCACTGAGCAGAGGCGCCAGCAGCAGCGCCATGACGATCTCCAGCAGTTGTGAGAAGACGCCGAGCCAGCTCATTGCTTCACCACCACCAGGACCGCGATCAGCGTCACGAAACTGTAGAGGAGATAGACGGCAATCCGCCCCTGCTGCAACAAGCCGATCAGGCTGGCCAGACGCTCGACGGCGCGGCCCAGCGGCACGTAGAGCCAGTGCCAGAAGTGGTCAGCGACGCTGACCCGATAGCGGGGTTCGGCGTCGAATGGCGTCGGCAGCTCACGTTCCATGCGGAAAAAGGGCTCGAAAATCTGCCGGATCGGCTGACCGAAACCCTCGGCGGTATCCTGCATGCGAGCGTTCTGCCACCGGTAGCCGCAGTCCCAGGGCGCCGCGCGCCGCAGGCGGCCGTGGTACAGCAGGCGCACCAGCAGGAAGGCGAGCGCGAAGCTGGCCGCCACGCCGAGCAGGAAAATGGCCGGCCCGTAACTGGCTCGCTCGATGGCCACCGGGACCAGCAGCCAGCCGCTGTCGTTTACGGTTTCACCGAGACCCGCGCCAACCAGTACCCTTGTCACCGGGTCGATCAGCGCAATGAACTGGACTGGAAACAGCCCCAGCGCGAGGCAACCGCCGACCAGCCAGGCCATGCCGATGCGCTCCCAGCCGCCGGCGTCACGCGCTCGTGCCAGTTTCTCCTCGCGCGGCTGGCCGAGGAAGATGACCCCGAAGAACTTGACCATGGTGTAGCCGGCGAGTGCGGCGATCAGCGCGATCAGCGCCGCGAACACCGGGATCAGCATGTCCAGGAAAGAACTCGGCAAGCCGGATGAGAACAGGAAGCTTTGCAGCAGCAGCCACTCGGAGACGAAACCACCAAGCGGCGGCAGGCCGGCGCTGGCCAGCACGGCAACCAGCGTGACCCACGCCACCCAGGGCATGGTGCGAATCAAGCCACCGAGTTTGCCGAGGTTGCGCTCGCCGGTTGCATGCAGGACTGCACCCGTACCCACGAAGAGCAGACTCTTGAAGAAGGCATGGCTTGCCACATGGTAGAGCACCGCGGTCAGCGCCAATGCCGCCATTGGCTGCATGCCGAAGGCCGAGAACAACACCGTCAGGCCGATGCCGGCGAAAAGCAGACCGATGTTTTCGATCGACGAGTAGGCCAGCAGTCGTTTCATATCGACCTGCACGGCGGCGAAGACGACACCGAACAGCGCCGTCGTCAGGCCAACCGCAAGCAGCAGCAGTCCCCACCACCAGACCGTGGTGTGCAGCAGGTCGAAAAAGACGCGCAGTACGCCGTAGATCGCGGTCTTCAGCATCACCCCGCTCATCAGCGCGGAGACCGGCGAGGGAGCGGCGGGGTGGGCCTCGGGAAGCCATACGTGGAGCGGCACGATGCCAGCCTTGGCGCCGAAACCGAACAGCGCGAGGAGAAAGGCGACCGACGCCCAGAACGGCGAAAGTGCCTGGACGCGCATGCTGGCGAAGGTGTAGTCGCCGGTATTGGCCTGCAGGACGCCGAAGCACAGCAGGATGCTGATGGCGCCGATATGCGCGATCAGCAAATAAAGGTAGCCGGCACGCTGGATCTCGACAATGCGATGGTTGGCGGTGACCAGGAAGAACGACGACAGGGCCATTGTCTCCCACATCACCATGAAGGCGTAGGCGTCATCGGCGAGGACGACAAGCGCCATGCTGGCGAGAAAGAGGTGGTACTCGAGCGCCAGCAGCCCGGGCGGCGTACCTTCGCCCTTGCGGAAATAGCCGGCAGCAAACGCGGACACGCCCGCCGAGACGCTGCCGATGACCATCAGAAAGAAAGCCGACAGGCTGTCGAGGCGGAAGTGGAATGGCAAACTCGGGAGCCCGATCGGCAGAACGGCCACCTCGGGCGAACTCATGACCGAACTCAGTGCGACGCCAAACAGCAGCAGCCCGAAAGCCCCGCCGGCAGGAAACAGCACTCTCGCGACCAGGGTCAAGCGGCGCAAGGCGAACACGCCAGCGACGCCAATCAGCAGCCAAGCCGCAACCACCAGCAGAACCCAGTCGAGATGCACCCAATTCATATTGACAACAGCATGTTGTTCAGACCTCCAAAAAGCCCGCCAGAAAGTCGCTACACGGGGCGCTTGAAGGGTGTCCATACTTTGGCTAGAGTAGCCAAGGCAACGACTCTTTCGCTACGGCGTGAACCTGATGAGAATTATATTTCTTCCTGCTACAATTGCAATTGTAATTTAATTAACATTGAATGTGCTTAAATGGAAAACCGCACTGCACGCTTGACCATTCTCGTCGACCCTCGCAAGAAGCGAATCTTCGAGGAAATCTGCGCCGCTCACGATCTGACGCCTTCCCAGGTGGTCAGGAAGCTGATTCGTCAATACATCATCGAGAACGCCGGCGACCGGGAACTGCCAGACTGGCTGAAGGGACGCTCCTAGGGTTCAGACTGTGGCCCTGGTCTACAGGTCGTAGTCGTAATCGATGGTCAGCGGTGCGTGGTCGCTGAAACGCTGCTCCTTGTAGACCGAGGCGGAACGTGCCTTGTCGGCGATGGCGGCAGTGGCCAGTTGATAGTCGAGCCGCCAACCGACGTTCTTCGCCCGGGCCTGACCGCGATTCGACCACCAGGTGTAAGCGTCCCCGGTGCTCTCGGGATGCAGTTTGCGGTACACGTCGCACCAGCCGCCTTCGTCGAGCAGTCGGTCTACCCAGGCGCGCTCTTCGGGCAGAAAGCCGGAATTCTTGCGGTTCCCCCGCCAGTTTCTGAGGTCGATCTCCCGGTGGGCAATGTTCCAGTCGCCGCAGACGATGACTTCGCGCCCACTCGTCGCCAGGTCGACGAGATGCGGGTAGATAAAGGCCATGAATCGGAACTTCGCCGCTTGTCGTTGCTCGGAGCTGGACCCTGAAGGCTGATAAAGCGAAACGACCGACAGCGCGCCGAAGTCGGCGCGCAGGTAACGTCCTTCACTGTCGAACTCGGTGCTGCCGAGAACGTCGATCACCCGCTCGGGTCTGCTTTGGCACCAGAGGCCAACGCCACTGTAGCCTTTTTTGTCCGCGCAGCGGTAATAGGCATGGAAGCCGTCGGGACGGGCCATCTCGTCGGCGAGGTCGGCCTGCTGGGCTTTCAGCTCCTGCACGCAAATGACTTGAGCATTCTGTGTGGCGAGCCAGGGCGAGAGGCCTTTGCGCCATGCCGAGCGAATGCCATTGAGGTTGAGCGTAATGATGCGTAACATAGGGAATCTTGGTGGGAACGGGATCAATCGAGAAACGGCTTTTATGGACTTTCGTCAGGAATTCATCGAGTTTGCGGTTGCACAGGAGGTGCTGCGCTTTGGCGAGTTCAAGACCAAGGCCGGCCGGCTGTCGCCCTACTTTTTCAACGCCGGCCTGTTCAACGATGGCGCGGCGCTGGGCCTGCTGGCCGAATTCTACGCCAAGGCGATCACTGCCAGTGGTCTGGCCATCGACTCACTGTTCGGCCCAGCCTACAAGGGGATTCCGCTGGTTGCGGTGATCGCTGTCGCGCTGGCCAGAGGCGGACGCAACCTGCCGTTCTCGTTCAATCGCAAGGAGGTCAAGGATCACGGAGAGGGCGGCAGCATTGTCGGTGCTCCGCTGGCTGGCCGCGTGTTGATCGTCGACGATGTGATTTCGGCCGGTACTTCCGTTCGCGAGTCGGTTGAGCTGATTCGTGCCGCCGGGGCGACGCCCTGCGGAGTGGTGATTGCCCTCGATCGCATGGAGCGAGGTAGTGGCGAGCTGTCTGCGGTGCAGGAGGTCAAGCGGGACTACGATATCCCGGTTCTGGCCGTCGCCAGCCTTGACGATTTGCTGGTCTTCCTCGGGCAGAGTTCCGCCGGCCAGCACAATGAGGAGGCAGTGGCTCGCTATCGGCAGGAATATGGTGTTGCGCGCAGCCGCTAGCTATGGCCTGTTGCTGTTGGCAGTGGCCGGCAGCGGGGCGAGCAGTGCTGCGCCCCGGATCTATTGCTGCCCCGACGAGTCCGGCAAGCAGGTCTGTGGCGACATTCTGCCCGCCGCCTGTTATGGCCGTGCCTATCGCGAAGTGGGTGATTCCGGCCGCACGGCGCGGCTGGTGGACGCCCCCCTGACCCCCGAGCAGCGCGCCAGGCGAGCGGCTGAAGAGCAAAGGCGAGCGGAGGAGGAGCGTTTGCTCAACGAGCAGAAGCGACGGGATCAGGCCCTCCTCAATACCTATTCCAGCGAGAACGATATCGAACTCATGCGCAGCCGCGCCGAGCGGGACATCACCGCGGCGATCAAGGCGGCTGAGGAACGGATTACCGAAATACGCCGACTGCGCAAGAAATTCGAGGATGAGGCGGAGTTTTACAGGAAGCGGCAGTTGCCCGCCGATGTGGCCAAGGGCTTGCGCGATGCCGACTACGAGATCGCTTCGCAGGAGTGGGTCATCGAGTCGAAGAAGAAGGATTGGGAGACGATGCGCAGGAAATATGACCAGGATCTGCGCCGTTTTGTCGAAATTTCGAAGCGTCCACCGGCACGCTGAGGCACGCAGCGGTCGGCCGCCCGCCCGCTCGCTCGCCGTGAATATCGGCCTGCTCCCGACGATCTGTGTAGCCGAATTCAGCCGAGTTTCTTGCGCAGTAGCTCGTTGACTTGCTGTGGGTTGGCCTGGCCGCGCGTCGCTTTCATGGCTTTACCGACCAGTGCGTTGAAGGCCTTTTCCTTGCCCGCCCTGAACTCGCCGACCATCGTTGCATTGGCACTCAGGACCTCATCGATCAACGCTTCCAGCGCGCTGCTGTCGGTAATCTGCTGCAGGCCATCGCGGGCGATGATCTCGTCGGCCGAACTGCCCTCACCGTTCCACATGGCGTCGAACACCCTCTTGGCGATGTTGTTGGAGATCGTGCCGTCGCCAATGCGGGCCACCAGTCCACCAAGTTGTTCTGCCGAGACGCAAGAGTCGCTGATTTCGCGCGCTTCCCTGTTGAGGCGGGCGGCGAGGTCAACCGTCACCCAGTTGGCACAAGCCTTGGCGTTTGACTTGCCGGCAGCGGCAACGGCCGCTTCGTAGTAGCCGGCGAGTTCTAGCGAGGTCGTGAGGACCTTGGCGTCGTAAGCGGAAAGCCCGTAGTCGGTGATCAGGCGGTCGCGTTTGGCCGCGGGCAGTTCGGGCATCTGCGCACGCATCCGGTCGACCCACTGTGCGTCGATGACCAGCGGCAAGAGGTCGGGGTCGGGGAAGTAGCGGTAATCGTGGGCGTCTTCCTTCGAGCGCATGGCGCGCGTTGCACCGCTATCCGGGTCGAACAGTACCGTCGCCTGCTCGATGCGGCCACCGTCTTCGAGGGTGGCAATCTGCCACTGCACTTCGTAGTCGATCGCTTGTTGCATGAAGCGGAAGGAGTTCAGGTTCTTGATTTCGCGTCGCGTGCCCAAATGCGTCTGACCGACGGGGCGTACCGAGACGTTGGCGTCACAGCGGAACGAGCCCTCCTGCATGTTGCCGTCGCAGATACCGATCCAGCGGACGAGCGCGTGCAATACGCGGGCATAGGCGACCGCTTCGGCGGCAGAGCGCAGGTCCGGTTCGGTGACGATCTCCAGCAGCGGTGTTCCGGCGCGGTTGAGGTCGATTCCGGATTTGCCGACGAACTGGTGGCCGAGTTCTTCGTGCAGCGACTTGCCGGCGTCCTCCTCGAGATGGGCGCGGGTCAGGCGGACCACCTTCTCTACCTCGCCGATCTGAATCGAGAGCTTGCCGCCGACGACGACCGGCAGTTCGTACTGGCTGATCTGATAGCCTTTCGGCAGATCAGGGTAGAAGTAGTTCTTGCGTGCAAAAACCGATCTGGGCGCGATTTGTGCCTCGACCGCGAGGCCGAATCTGATCGCGCACTCGACTGCTCCCCGGTTCAACACCGGTAGCACTCCGGGCAAGGCGATATCGACCGCGTTCGCCTGGACGTTGGGCGACGCGCCAAAGGCGGTTGAACTGCCCGAAAAAATCTTGGCTTGCGTCGACAACTGTGCGTGCGTCTCGATGCCGATGACGACTTCCCATTGTTTCATCAGTGCTTACTCACTCTTCAAGAACGCTGCCGGCTGATCACAGCTCAGCGGGACTCTGCAGGTGCCAGGCGTTGGCCTGCTGGTACCGGTGCGCGACATTCAGCAGTCTGGCTTCGGAAAAATAGTTGCCGATCAGTTGCAGGCCGGCCGGCAGCCCGCCGGCAAACCCGCAGGGAAGCGAAATCGCCGGCAGGCCGGCCAGGTTGACGGCGATCGTGTAAATGTCGGAAAGGTACATCTGGACCGGATCGGCAGCCTTCTCGCCGAGCTTGAACGCCGTGCTCGGGCTGGTCGGTCCGATGATCACGTCGCACTGCCGAAAGGCTTCGGCAAAGTCACTGGCGATCAGGCGGCGAATGCGTTGCGCCTGCAGGTAGTAGGCGTCGTAGTAGCCATGCGACAGGACATATGTGCCGATCAGGATGCGCCGTTTGACCTCGGCGCCGAAACCCTGGGCACGGCTCCTGCTGTACATCTCGTTCAAGTCCTGATAATCCGGCGCCCGGTGGCCGTAGCGCACACCGTCAAAGCGGGCGAGGTTCGAACTCGCTTCGGCCGGTGCAATCACGTAGTAGGCGGCGACCGAAAGTCCCATGCTCGGCAGGCGGATGGCGACCGTTTCGGCACCGAGTTTGCGGTAGCCGGCGATCGCCTGCTCGACGAGTTGCATGACTTCCGGACTGCAGCCGTCGCCAAAGAACTCTGCCGGCAGACCGATCTTCAATCCGGCCAGCGGTTGGCCGTCGGTGACGGCGTTGATTTCGCGGCTGTAGTCTTCACCTGGACGGTCGAGGCTGGTCGAGTCGCGCTCGTCAAAGCCGGCCATGCTGTTGAGCAGCACGGCGCAGTCGGCTGCTGACCGGCCGAGCGGGCCGGCCTGGTCGAGCGACGAGGCGAAGGCGATCATCCCGTAGCGCGACACCACGCCATACGTCGGCTTCATCCCGGTCAGGTTGCACAGGGCAGCCGGTTGCCGGATCGATCCGCCGGTGTCGGTGCCAGTGGCAGCCGGCGCCAGGCGGGCGGCGACCGCGGCCGCCGAGCCGCCGGACGACCCGCCAGGAACGCAAGTCAAATTCCAGGGGTTCTTCACCGGGCCAAAGAACGACGTTTCGTTCGACGAACCCATGGCGAACTCGTCCATGTTGGTCTTGCCGAGCAGGACCGCTCCGGCAGCCTTGAAGCGGGTGATCACGGCGGCATCGTAGGGGCTGATGAAATTGCTCAGCATTTTCGATGCGCAGGTGGTAAGCCAGCCCTGGGTACAGAAAATGTCCTTGTGCGCGATCGGGATGCCGGTCAGCGGACCACCTTCGCCGCGCGCCAGTCGCGCATCGGCAGCGTGTGCCTGGGCAAGACTGCGGGCTGGGTCCACGGTGATGAAGGCATTGAGCTGAGGGTTATGGCGGGCGATTCGGTCGAGGTAGAGTTGCGTCAGTTCAACACTCGAAATCTCTTTCGTCGCCAAGGCCTTGGCCAGGGCCGGCAAGCTTTGCTCAATCATTCGATCACCTTCGGCACCAGGTACAGGCCGGCCTCGGTTTCCGGCGCGATGGCCTGGAAAGCTGCCCGTTGCTCGTCGAGTTGACCGGTTTCGGTCACGCGGTCGGCGCGCAGGCGCTGCGCGACATCCTGAGCATGCGCCATCGGTTCGACGCCGGTGGTATCAACCGCCTGCATCGCTTCTATCAAGCCAAAAATCTCGTTCATGTGGCCGAGCGTGCTGTGCACCTCGGGGTCACTGATTTCGATCCGGGCAAGGTGGGCAACGCGCCGGACCTGTTCTGGGGTGAGCGACATGGTGACTAATTCACTAAGGTGTTAAATGAGGAAGCCATATAAGGTATCATAAAAGTTTTTCCCACCGCAGCTCGCGTTTGGGGCTATCACGGATTTGTCAGCATGTTCAGTTTTCTGCGCAGTTATTTTTCGAACGATCTCGCCATCGACTTGGGAACGGCGAATACCCTGATCTATGTCCGCTCGAAGGGCATCGTTCTCGACGAACCGTCGGTGGTCGCGATCCGCACGGAAGGTGGGCCGAACTCCAAGAAGACGATTCAGGCGGTCGGGAAGGCAGCCAAGGAAATGCTCGGCAAGGCGCCCGGCGCAATCACCGTCATTCGCCCGATGAAGGACGGCGTGATCGCCGACTTCACCGTGACCGAGCAAATGCTCAAGCAGTTCATCAAGAGAGTGCACGACTCGAGGCTGCTGTCGCCCTCGCCGCGGATCATCATTTGTGTTCCCTCGGGTTCGACGCAGGTTGAACGCCGCGCCATTCGCGAGTCCGCCATCGGTGCCGGTGCGAGTCAGGTTTTTCTGATCGAGGAGCCCATGGCGGCAGCGATTGGCGCTGGACTGCCGGTGTCCGAGCCGACCGGTTCGATGGTCGTGGACATCGGCGGCGGGACGACCGAGGTCGGCGTCATTTCACTTGGCGGCATGGTCTATGCGGGTTCGGTACGCGTCGGCGGCGACAAGCTCGACGAGGCGATCATGAATTACATCAGCCGCAACTACGGCATGTTGATCGGAGAGAATACCGCCGAGAACATCAAGAAGAAAATTGGCTCGGCTTTTCCCGGTGCCGAGGTGCGCGAGATGGAAGTGTCGGGAATCAACAAGGCCGAAGGCATTCCCCGCAAATTCACCATTTCTTCAAACGAGATCCTCGAAGCGCTGACCGAGCCTCTGAATAGCGTCGTTTCGGCGGTCAAGTCGGCGCTCGAGAAGACGCCGCCCGAACTCGGCGCCGACATCGCCGACAAAGGCATGGTGCTCACTGGCGGGGGTGCGCTTCTGCGCGATCTCGATCGTCTGCTGATGGAGGAGACCGGTCTGCCGGTGATCGTCGCCGAGGAGCCCTTGACCTGCGTGGCGCGAGGCTGTGGCATGGCACTCGAAAAGATGGACAATCTAGGCAGCATTTTCGCTGCCGATTGAGGCTCAGCGGTGTAGTCGCCGCGCGTCGCCCGCTTCGATGCCTGATTGATGGATCACCAGCCGCCACCGTTTTTCAAACGCGGGCCGGCGCCCGTCGCGCTACTGTGTCTTTATGTGGCGCTGTCGCTGGCGCTGCTGGTCGTTGACGCGCGCATGCAGACGCTTGAGGTACTGCGTCAGGCGTTGTCGATGTTCACGCACCCTGTGCAGCAGTTTGCCCACCTCCCGGCGCAGGTGTTCGATAATTCCGGCAGCTATTTCGCGAGTGTGGCGCGCTTGCAGGACGACAATGCGGCGCTGAAGAAGATCGGCCTGGAGAACGTGGCCACGCTGCTGCGCACCCAGCAACTTGAGGTCGAGAACGAGCGCCTGCGCAAATTGCTCGGCGTCAAGGAAAGGCAGCGGGCCAGTGGCCAGGCGGCACAGATCCTCTATGCGGCGCGTGATCCCTACTCGCGGCGCATCGTGATTGACAAGGGACAGCAGGACAAGGTACTTGCCGGGCAGCCGGTCATCGACGATGCGGGTATCGTCGGCCAGGTGACCAGGGTATTTCCCTTCGTTGCCGAAGTCACCCTGATTACCGACAAGGAGCAGGCGGTGCCTGTACAGATCGTGCGCACCGGTTTGCGCTCGGTCGTTTTCGGTCTCGGCGACGGCCAACTCGAGCTGCGTTTCCTGCCGGCCAACGCCGATGTCCAGAATGGCGACCTGCTGGTCACCTCGGGTCTGGATGGCATTTTTCTGCCCGGCTTTCCGGTCGCCAAGGTCGTGCACATCGAGCGTGATACCTCGTACTCGTTTGCCAGGATCTTCTGTACGCCGCTGGCCGGCGTGGAAAACTTCAGCGAGGTGATGGTTCTCGACCCTCGTCCGGCGATCACTTTGCCCGAGCCACTGGCGCGCGAGGCAGCGGGCCGGCCGGCCAAGACCTTGGTCAAGTCCGGGCTGACCAAGAAGAAGCGCCTGAAAAAGGAGTGACCACAGATGCAGACCAGCTACTCATCATCGCGCATTCTGTTGCCCGTTCGTCCGTGGTTCATCGGCTTCACTTTGCTGGTCGCACTGCTGCTGAACTTTCTGCCGACGGCGGCCCTGCCGGCAATTCCCGACTGGCTGGCTCTGGTGATCGTCTTCTGGAGCATTCGCGAGCCGCGTCGGGTTGGCATGGGGCTGGCCTTCCTTTTTGGTCTGGCGATGGATGTGGCCGATGCCAGTCTGCTGGGCCAGCACGCGCTAGCCTACGTGTTGGTCGCCTATGGGGGACTCTCGCTGTCCAGACGGATCCTGTGGTTTCCGCTCGGCGAGCAGGCCTTGCAGGTTTTTCCGCTACTGTTGCTGGTGCAGATCGTGCAGTTCGGCGTGCGCACCATGGCTGGCGCCGATTTTCCCGGCCTCTCGTATTTTCTCGGGCCGTGCTTCGCTACGCTGCTGTGGCCCTTGCTGACTTTCGTTCTCTTGTTGCCGCAGCATCAACCGGTCGACCGTGATGCCAATCGGCCGCTTTGATCCGCTGAGCAGGCAGGTGACGAGCTGCCATCGGCGCACTCTCCGCTGTGCGCTCCGCGCGTCGCGGGATCTGCGCTGACGCCAGGGGGTCGGACTTGCTTGCTCGTCAGTCGCCGCTCAATGCCCAGGATCGCGAGCTTCATCGCTTCCGCTTTCGCGTCGCTTTTGCCGCCGTCGCAGTGGCGGTGGCCTTTTTCGTGCTGATCGCCCGCTTCGTTCACCTGCAGGTCATGCGGCACGACTACTACACGACACGCGCCGAGGATAATCGCATCTCCCTGGTGCCTATCGTTCCCAATCGTGGCGTCATCGTCGACCGTCAGGGAGTTGTCCTGGCGCGTAACTACTCGGCCTTCACCCTTGAAATCACGCCGTCAAAGGTCGATGACCTCGACGCGACGATAGAAGGACTGGGCAAGGTGATCGAGGTCCTGCCCAAGGACCGCAAGCGCTTTCGCAAACTGCTCGACGAGAGCAAGACCTTTGAAAGCCTGCCGATTCGTTCGCGCCTGAGCGAGGAAGAGGTCGCGCGCTTTGCCGCCAACCGTTACCTCTTTCCCGGCGTCGAGGTCAAGGCGCGCCTGTTCCGTCAGTATCCGCTCGGTGCGGTCGCCTCGCACGCCATCGGCTACATCAGCCGCATCAACAAGCGCGACCTGGAGATGATCGAGGAGAGCGAACAGGCGGCAAACTACAAGGGGACCGACCACATTGGCAAGACGGGGCTTGAGCAGAAGTACGAATTCCAGTTGCACGGCGAGACCGGCTATGAGCAGGTGGAAATCGACGCCGGCGGACGGGCGATTCGCAATCTCTCGCGTACGGCTCCGGTGCAGGGCAACAACCTGACGCTGACCCTCGATGCCGGATTGCAGGAAATGGCTGAAAAGGCATTTGGCGACCGTCGTGGCGCTCTGGTGGCGATCGAGCCTTCCACCGGAGGAATCCTCGCGCTGGTGTCTACCCCGACCTTCGACCCCAATCTGTTCATCGACGGTATCCGCACCGACGACTGGGACCTGCTCAACACTTCGCCCGACAAGCCCTTGCTCAACCGGGCGCTGAACGGGGCCTATCCGCCGGGTTCGACGTTCAAGCCGTTCATGGCCCTGGCCGCACTGGAAACCGGTAAGCGGACGGCGGGTCAGACGATCTCCGACCCCGGTTTCTTCAACTTTGGTGGCCACCAGTTCCGCGATGACAAGAAGGGCGGTCACGGGACGGTCGACATGTACAAGTCGATCGTTCAGTCCTGCGACACCTACTACTACATGCTCGCCAACGACATGGGAATCGAAAGCATCGCTCGTTTCATGGGGCAACTGGGGCTCGGTCGGCGGACCGGCGTGGACATCGAAGGGGAGTCGGAAGGTGTGCTGCCCTCGCCGGAATGGAAGAGGCGTCGTTTCAAGCGGCCTGAGCAGCAGAAGTGGTTTGCCGGTGAGACGATCTCGATCGGCATCGGCCAGGGGTATAACGCTTACACGCCTATCCAGTTGGCGCAGGCGGTGGCTACCGTCGCCAATAACGGCGTCATGTATCGGCCGCACCTCGTCAAGTACATTACCGATAGCCGGACCGGCGAGAAGACGATGATCGAACCCGAACCGCTGCGCGTCCTGCCGTGGAAGCGACAGAACGTCGAGACGATCAAAAAGGCGATGATCGGCGTCAACACTGCGGGCACCGGGGCACGCGCTTTTGCCGGTGCGGCCTACGTTTCGGGAGGCAAGACCGGCACGGCACAGGTTTTCAGTCTCAAGGGGTCGGATTACAAGTCCGCCAGGCTGAAGGAGGAGTTGCGCGACCATGCCCTGTTCATCGCCTTCGCACCGGCGGATGAGCCGAAGATCGCGCTCGCCGTGCTGGTCGAAAACGGTGGTTTTGGCGCTCAGTCGGCAGCGCCGATCGCGCGTATGGTTTTCGATTACTATCTGCTCGGCAAATTGCCCAAAGGGGCAGCCAACGAAGTCGATGCGGAGGAAGACTAACGGATGTTCCAGCAGTTTCTGCACCGGGCCTGGGTGCGCCTGATCGAGCACCTCGACGGACCGCTGTTGCTGGTCACTGGCGCGATCATGGTTGCCGGACTGGCGACCGTTTATAGCGCCACCTACGACGCCAATAATCGCCTGCTGGCGCAGGCCGTGAACATGGTCGTCGGGTTGTGTGCGATGTGGTCCGTGGCACAGGTGCCGCCGCAGAAGTTGATGCGTTTTGGTGTCCCGCTCTACGTCATCGGCGTGATCCTGCTGCTGCTCGTTTTTCTCTTCGGGGTCAAGGTCAATGGCGCCAGGCGCTGGTTGTCGCTCGGGTTTACGCGCATCCAGCCGTCCGAATTGCTGAAGCTGGCTGTGCCGCTGATGCTCGCCTGGTATTTCCACAAGCACGAGGCGGTGCTGAAAGCCCGCCATTACATCGTCGCCTGCGTGCTTCTCCTGGTGCCTTTCGCGCTGATCGCCAAACAACCCGACCTCGGCACGGCCATTCTCGTCGGCGCCGCCGGCTTTTATGTCATCTTTTTCGCCGGTCTGCCATGGCAGGTGATCGTCGGCCTGTTCGCCGCCGCTGCCGGTGCGGCGCCTTTTGTGTGGACCGTGCTGCACGACTATCAGCGGAAACGCATTCTGACCTTGATCGACCCGACCAGCGATCCCCTCGGGTCGGGTTATCACATCATTCAATCGACCATTGCCATCGGCTCGGGTGGCAGTTTTGGCAAGGGTTGGCTGGAAGGTACGCAGACCCACCTGGAGTTCATCCCCGAACGCCATACGGACTTCATCTTTGCGGTTTTCTCCGAGGAACGCGGATTGCTCGGCAACACCGTTCTGCTCCTGCTTTACCTGCTGCTCATCGGACGTGGTCTGATGATCGCTGCCAACGCCTCGACCTTGTTCGCCCGGGTGATGGCCGGCTCGATCACGCTGAGCCTGTTCACCTATGTCTTCGTCAATATGGGCATGGTCAGCGGGATTCTGCCGGTGGTGGGCGTTCCACTACCGTTCATGAGCTATGGCGGGACGGCGCTGGTGACGCTGTCGATCGGCATCGGAATCCTGATGAGCATCCAGACGCATCGCATGCTGGTTCGGCAATGAGCTCGAAGGATTTCGCCTGGGTCGGGCGCCTGGCGTCGCCAACGGTCTGGCGGTGGCTGCTGCCCGTGCTCCTGACCGCCTGCGGGAGCCAGCCGTCGCGCGCGCCTGAACCGGGTGCGCGGACCGTTGAGCCGGGACCTGCCAGGATGGTCAAGAAGGCGACCGTCGGGCAAAAGCGGGGCGGGGCCTACTACAAGGACGACGGACCGGGCGACGAGATTCCGGACAACCTTGATGATATTCCGGACGCCCAGCCGCGACTCGAACCCCTGCATCGCTTCGCCAACCGGCCCTATGTCGTTCTCGGCAAGGCCTATGAGCCGAACAGCAGCCTCAAGCTGCACCAGGAGAGCGGTGTCGCGAGCTGGTACGGGAAGAAGTTCCACGGCCAGAAGACGTCGATCGGCGAACCCTACGACATGTTCTCGATGACCGCCGCGCACCCGACGCTGGCCATTCCCTCGTATGTCCGGGTGACCAACGTCGCCAATCGAAAGTCGGTCGTCGTGCGCGTCACAGATCGCGGTCCCTTTCACGCCGATCGCATCATCGACCTCTCCTACGCCGCCGCTTACCGCCTGGGCTACGTGGACAACGGCAGCACCCTGGTGCGCGTCGAATCGATTCTGCCGGAGGGCGCGACGACGATGACCTATGCCCAGGTGACCGCTGCTCCGCGTTCGCCAAGGGTGGCAATCTCCGGCGAGCGTGACGAGATTGAACTCCTGGCGGCAAAGCTGGGTGTCGACAAGGCGTCTGCACCCTCACTGATTCAGGATCTGACGCCCCTCCCCGCGTCGTCGGCCCCTTCGTCGCCGGCGGCGAACGGGCGTGGTGTCTTCCTGCAACTGGGCGCTTTCGCCAGTGCCGACAATGCCGAAAGTCTGCGCTCGCACCTGCTGCGCGAACTCGATTGGCTGAACGAGGGAATTCAGGTCAGCGCCGGCGGCGGCATGTATCGCGTCCATCTCGGTCCCTATACGAGCCGCACCGACGCCGAAAAAGTCGCCGAGAGGATTCGTCTGGCTCTCGGTTACAAGCCTACCTTTGTGTCTCGCTGATCTGACCGATGCGCTGGATACGGCCCTTGCGCTGCTCCAGCCGTGTCGGATTCCATGGCCAGTCAAGATTGACCAAGGAGCCAGGTCGTTGCAGGTTGAGTCCCTCGGACGCCGCATCGGTACCGATCAGCAGGCGAATTTCGCCACGCTTCACCTTGGCCTTGATCTCGTCACGGGAGTACGCCTTGAACTGCCAGTCAATCAGAATGCCGGAATTCACACCGCCGGCATAGCGGGAACTGCCCATGCGTCGCCGGAGCAAGGTCTTGAGAAAGCCCCCGCCCTGCACCCGCTGGCCAAGTAGCCGGCAGAATTCCTGCGCTGCATCGTAGGCATTCTGCAGGTACGGCGGCAGCGGTACCGCTTCGTCGTCGCCCTCGCCAAACAGGCAGACCCGCACCGGCTTCAGGTAAGGCTCGCCGGTGGCGGGGACAATGGCGTTTTCCAGATCGGAATTGCACACCACGCGCACCTTGCCACTCACCTTTTCGAGCGCCTCACCGGCCACTTCCAGCAGGGACGAAAGGAAATAGCCCGCAATGCGGTCATAGCTGACGGCACTGCTCAAACGCGCAGTCAACAGCGACGTGTCGAGCCTGCCGCGGCGGGAAGAATGGCGCAGGATAGTCACGCGCGAATCAAGCACTCGTCAAATTGAGGCCGCTACCAGATCCCGGCAGGTTTCGTGCAGCCGAGCCGGCGAGAGTTCCAGTCCATTCGGCCAGCACAAAGCGCCCGCATCAATGAACATGTGTTGGAAGTAGGCCTCATCGCGCAGGGGTTCGAGCAAGGGGCCGCTACGCTGCAAGAGGGCGCGGCCGTCGAAAGTCCCTTCGGCTCCGTCAGAAAAGCTCAAAACCGCCCGAAAGTCGCCCCGATAGCGGGCTGTCAATACCTTAATCATCCTGGTCTGCTCCCCGAATACGTTCCATGGGTTCGAAGTACAGCTTGTCCGCTCGCCCGGTCTCCCACAAGTTGGAGACGACCATGCGCATCAGCCGGATCAGGCCGCGGGTCTGCTGGAAACCGGGGTTCTCCTTGAAGCGCGCGTAGAGGTCGCGCAGACCGAAGTGAAAAGGGTAGGACTCGGCCAACTGCGCGGCAAAGGAGTCCGGTGAATGGTTGGTCACATCCATTTCCCGAGCGGCCTTGACGGCTACCGCGTAGTCGCTGGCCACCTTGTTGCGGACGGATTCGTGCGGCAGGGCCTGGAGCAGACGGGTACGCAGGATGTGATACAACTCCTCGCCCTGCGACGACACGGGCTCGATGCGCAGCCCCGACCGACTGTTTTGTTCCTGAGATTGTTCAGGGCGCCGTTGAGCATCGCGCCACCGGCCTGCCAGGAAGCCGTCAGATCGGCGATGACCACGCAGACATTCGACAGTTCGGCCTTGTTGACGGCTACCAGCAGGTTGGCGATTGCGGTCGCGGTCACCGTCGATAGCGTCGTCGAGCCAATCGACTTGGCCTGAACGGCTTCGAGATAGGGCGGCAGTTCGTCGAGAAAAATCAGGGTTGGCTCGCCTTTCAGGCGATTGATCCAGGCGCTTTGTTCGGGGGCCTGAAGCGGCTGGTAGTGGTCCTTGAAGACCTCCTTCTTGCCCAGTTGATCGGCGAGTTCGCCCCAGATGCCAAACTGGGCATCAGTTTGGCGGCCATGAAAGCCGATGACCCGGATGGCTCCCACGGCGTGGCCCGCACCATTCCTGCCAAGCACTTTTGCACGTAGGGCGGGGTGCTTGGCCAGCAGGCCGAGAGCGATCATGTTGTGCGTCTTGCCGCCGCCCATCGACTGCGTCAGCAGAAAGGTGCTGGCCTGGTCGCCACGATTCTCCAGGCGAGCGAAGGTCTTCTCGAACAGAGTCTTCATCCCGTTGGGTAATCGTTTAGCCCCCCGCTCGCCGGCACCGCCCCTCAATCAGGCGGCAGCCGGTAGCGG
>NZ_FLQX01000104.1 GCF_900089955.1 Candidatus Accumulibacter aalborgensis
TTTCTTGCTACCCACCGCCAGGCCTTGAAAATACGGGGTTGGAGCCCTCGTGCGTCAGGGCTGGGATTTCCCGCTTCATGTCGTTTTCCTGCGCGTCGGGTTGAAGGTGTACAGCGCCATCAGGACAATAAAGCTGAACAGCCATGTAGGGTGCAATAAGCAAAGCGCATTGCACCACGCGTATCCGGCCTGCTGTCGCGTCTTCGTCCGGTGAACTCAGGGCTGGCGGCATTCGCCGATGAGCGGGTCGCCGCGGCGGCCGCAGGGGCTGCTACTGACGGCTCGCGGGTGTGGCGTGCCGTCGTCGTCAAGGTCTGCGGCAATCGTCTCCCAGGCCAGCAGGCCGCTTTTGTCCAGCGTCAGCCGCAACAGCCATCCGGTCCGGCCGGCCGGGTAGTCAAACCCGTCAAAGACGAAATTGCCAAGGCTATAGACAATCAGTCTGCCGCGGTAGTACTCGACTCCCTGTGTCACGTGCGGATGGCCGCCGACCACCAGGTCGGCGCCGGCGTCGATCATCAGGCGGGCCAGTTGCCGCTGGCGCTCGCTGGGCTGCGCCTCGCGTTCCCAGCCCCAGTGCATGAAGGGAATCACCAGATCGGCGCCGGCCGCGCGTGCCGCGCGGATGTCGGCGACGACCTCGGTGTCTTCGCTCCAGGCGATTCCGGGCCATTCCGCTCCGGCTTCGAACGAGCGCGGCTTGAATTCGTTGTAGGCCAGAACGGCAATGCGCAGTCCGCGAAGTTCTATCCACAGCGGTCGATGCGCCTGCTCGAGATGCTGCCCACCACCAAAGGTGGCGATGCCCTGGCCGGCGAGCAGCGCGAGGGTCTCCAGGAAGGCCGCGTGGCCGTAGTCGCCGGAATGGTTGTTGGCTACGCCGAGCGCCTCGAAGCGTCCGGCGAGCAGGGGCAGCACGCGGGGGTGGGCGCGGAAGGTGACGATCTTGTTTTCGCGAGGCTTGCCGACGGTGGCGATCGGGCATTCGAGGTTGCCGATGCGATAGTCGGCGTCGGCCAGGAGAGCGGCGAAGGGGGCAAACGGATCACCGGCGCGGCTGACCAGGCGGCCCGGTCCATCGTCGAGCATGATGTCGCCGACGAAGACCAGGCGTACGGGGTCGGCCGCCAGTGCGCCGGAGACGGCGAGTGCGAGCGCAGCGAGGAGGAGAAGACAATGGCTTCCGCGGCTCATGGTGTCCCCTTTTCCACTGGCGACAACTCGCACCAGTATTGTATTTCGCCGTCGCGTATCGGTTCATGCACGCTGTTGAGGCCGGTGAAGCCGTAGCTTGACCGGGGCGGTGTGGGCGGCGGGTAGGGATGGGTCAGTTGGTGAATCAGCGCCGGCCCGTCGTCGCGCTCGCTGAAGACGTAGATCTTGATCGTCGCGAGATCGCGCGGCTCAGGCTGGAAGACCATCCGGAAAAGGAAGTACGAGCCGATCGCCCGCACCGGCACAGTGTAGGGCGAGCTCACCGGCTGTGCCTGCAGGATGCGCGTCTCGCCGCCGTACGTCACGTGGCAGAGCAGCGTCTCGGCATGCCCGCGCAGGGCGAGCAGCAGGATGGCGGCGAGCAGGTACCGGGAAGCAAGGCGCCTGAAGGCATGCGGAGAAGTTCGACGGGGCATGATCGGCAGCGGATCGCTATCCGGCAAGGAATTGCCGGCAGTATCTGGGTCCGTCCCGTGGCAGTCAAGCGTGGGTTCAGAACTGCTTCACGTCGATAGCCAGCGTCTGGATCCGGTAGGCGATCTGGCGCGGCGTCATGCCGAGGATGCGGGCCGCCTTGGCCTGCACCCAGCCGGCCTGTTCGAGGGCGGCAACGACGCGTTCCTTTTCCGAAAGGTCGGGGTCGTCGAGGTCGATTCCGGCGCCGGCGCCCGGCTTGAGCGCCCGCTCGGGAAGCGGATCAGGTCGACGTCGATACGCCCGTCTTCGGAGAGGACGGCGGCGCGTTCGAGGCAGCTCTCCAGTTCGCGAACGTTTCCCGGCCACTCGTGGCTGACCAGCCGGCGCTGCGCCAGGTCGGTCAGGCTCAACTTCCGCTTCTGGTCGTTGCCGATTTTGCTCAGCAGATGGCGGGCGATTTCCGGAATGTCCTCGATGCGTTCGCGCAACGGTGGCAGAAAAAGGGGCATCACGTTCAGCCGGTAGAAGAGATCCTCGCGGAAATCACCCATTTCGACGGCGGTTTCCAGGTCGCGGTGGGTGGCGGCGATGATGGGCACATCGACCTTGATCGTCCGGCTACCGCCGACGCGCTCGAGCTCGCCTTCCTGCAGGATGCGCAGTTGAGGCGAATCATCGCGTTGCGCGAGCGCGGCGAATTGTAGTGGATGGCGTTGTCGACCAGCGCCTTGAAGAGCATGCGCAGTTGCAGCGGGCGGTCGATGATCGGCGGCAGCGTGACGGCCGGCTGCCAGTCGACGACGATGCCGGCGCCCAACAGCCGTGGCGTACGGATTTCCAGGACGTCGCGCAGGATCTCGTTGAGATTGATCGGCACGACGATCTCCTGCGGCCCTTGGGGAATCACCTGGCGCAGCGCTTCGAGATGTTTGCGGCTGGCGGCCAGCGCCTGTTGCAGCACGCTGGCGCTCGCCGGATCGCGCCGCTGCAGAACCGCGGTAGCCGTGGCCATGATGTTCGTCGGCTCTTCGAGGCGGAAAGTCGCTGCCGAGAAGCCTTCGCGGATCGCGGCGGCGCGTTCCTCATCGGCCAGCACCGCTTGCAGGGCAGCGGCGCGGGCGCGCTCCTGCTCTTCGCGCAGCTTGCTGATGTCGGCAATGACCAGTAGCAGACCGGGCTTACCGTCGGGGACGAAGTAGCTGTCGGCAGAGTCACTCTGCATTTCGATCAGCGACGTGGTGACCGATAGCCAGCGGGGCCGGCCGGCTGGGCGGTCGATGCTCGCTTTCCGGACGGCTGGACAGCGATTCGCGCCAGTTCGGAGACAGGCTGGCGAGCAGGGTGTGCGCCGGCTCGTTGCCCCCCATGCTGGTGAGCAGCTTCTTGTATTCGTGGTTGTCGAGGATCACCCGACCACTCTGGTCGAGCAGCGCGAAGGCCATCGGCGCGGCGTCGACCACCGATTCGATCAGTTTCTTCTGGTTGCCGACGACGCGCTCAAGGCGGTGCAGTTCGGTGACGTCGCGGTGCGTGCCGAGAAAGTGCGTCGTCTTGCCCTGGGCGTCGACGATCGGCGAAATGGTCAGCTCGGCCAGATAGACCAGCCCGTTCTTCTTGCGGTTGAGCAAGCGGCCCGAACACGCGCGCTGAGCAGCTAGTTCGCTCCACATGCGCCGGTAAGTGTCGCTCGATGTCGTCTGACTGGAGAGCATGGACTGGTTCTTGCCGACGAGTTCGTCGGTGGCGTAGCCGGTGACGCGAGCGAAAGCGTCGTTGGCGAAGAGGATATTGGCCTTGGGGTCGGTGATCGAAATGGCGAGATCGGCCTGATCCACGGCCTGTCGATACGCTTCGGGCGGCAGCTCCGCTGGCTGCTTGACAGAGTTCGCGGCAACACGGGTGATGACCGGCATAGGGTGCTCCTCAAGAGTGTTTCGAGGGTGTCAGATTCGCTTCTTTCGCCTGAATCAAGCACGTTCCGTGCCGTCGCACGAATGTGGGGCAAAGCAGGCCAGCGATCGGGTCACCACTCAGGCTGGCGCGGAAAACCGACGAGAGTCGTGTCGGCTTTGCGACATCTGCGCGCTGCCAATCCTGCCCGGGCGTTCCCGTTCGTGGTGCATCGCCCTCGGAAGCACGCATGGACGCGGGTTTGCGGGCTGCCTGCGCGACCTGGCACGCCTTGTGCATCAGGACGTATGGAAAAACCCGAAGCCATAACGCCATGAACGAATTCATCCTGCTCCTGCTATCCACCGCGCTGGTCAACAACGTCGTGCTGATCAAGTTCCTCGGCCTCTGCCCGGTGATGGGCGTCTCGAAGAGCGTCGACAGTGCATTGGGAATGGGGCTGGCGACGACCTTCGTCATCACGCTGGCCGCCGGCGCGTCGTGGATGCTCGACAACTGGCTGCTGGCGCCGTTTGGCCTGGGCTATCTGCGCATCCTGACCTTCATACTGGTCATCGCCGCGGTCGTGCAATTCACCGAAATGTTCATCCGCAAGGCCAGGCCCGCTCTTTACCAGTCGCTCGGTATCTACCTGCCACTGATCACCACCAACTGCGCGGTGCTCGGCGTCGCCCTGCTCAACGTCGAGCAGAAGTTGAGTCTCTTCAAGAGCCTGCTCTACGGTTTCGGCTCGGCGCTTGGTTTCACCCTGGTGCTGCTCGTCTTCGCCGGTCTGCGCGAACGCGTGGCACTGGCGCGCGTGCCGGCCGCTTTCGCCGGTGCGCCGATTTCGTTCATCACCATCAGCCTGATGCCCGGCTCCAACTGCGGGCAGTGCGGCTTCGCCGGCTGTAGCGCGGCGGCCACGGCGATTGCCGAAGGCGTCGCGTCGCCGGCCTGTTGCCCGCCGGGCGGCAAGGCGCTGGCCGTGGTGATCGCGGTTCGGCTGGGCATCACGGTCGATCTCTCCAGCGACTTCGTCGGCGACGGCTGGGGCGTGCATCCGGCCGACCACAAACGCCCGGCGGCCGACTCGCCAGCCCCTCGCTGCCGCTGCCGCAGCGCCTGCACCTGATGCTCGCGCAGCACGTCGGCGCGCCGGCTCGGCCGGTCGTGCTGGTTGGCCAGAAGGTGAAAAAGGGTGAGTTGATCGCTGCTGCGCACGGCAATATCTCGGCGCCGCTGCATGCGTCGACCTCCGGAACGATCAGCGCCATCGGCGAAATCACGGCGCCGCATGCCTCCGGCTTGCCGGGAATGGCGATTTCGATCGACGCCGACGGCGATGATGCCTGGCTTGAAAGCGAGCGCGTGAGCGACCCCTTTGCGCTGTCGCCGGGCGAGATTGCCGCGCGCGTCGCGGCGGCCGGGGTGGTCGGCCTCGGCGGAGCGACTTTTCCGTCGTCGGTGAAGCTCAATCTAGGTCGCCGTTCGAAGATCGACACCTTGATCATCAACGGCAGCGAGTGCGAGCCCTACCTCTCCTGCGACGACCGTCTGATGCGCGACCGGGCCGCCGATGTCGTCAGCGGCATTCGCCTGATGCTGATTGCCACCGGCGCCCGGCAGGCACGGGTGGGCATCGAGGACAACAAGCCGGAAGCGATCGCCGCCATGCGCGAAGCGGTACGGCGCTTTGGCGAGATCATCGTCGAGCTGGTGCCGGCGCGCTATCCGATGGGCCTGTTGCCGTTGGAAATGAGCGCGCGCATTCGCCACGGAGAGATGGAGTCGGCGGTCGCCCTCGGTCTGTCGGACTGCATCGCCTGTGGGTGCTGCGCCTACGTTTGTCCCGCGCACATTCCGCTGGTGCAGTACTTCTACCACGCCAAGGGCGAACTCTCGGCGCGTCAGCGGACGCAGTTGCGCAGCGAAGCGACCCGTAAGATGGCGCAGGCGCGGCAGGAACGCCTCGAACGTGAAGCACGCGAAAAGGCCGAAGCCGCGGCTCGGCGGAAGGCCGAGCGGTCGGCGCAGCAGGCCGCGCTGAAAACCGTTGCCGTGGCCGCTGCGGTCACTCGCATAGCCGCCGGAGAATCGGCATGAAAGCCGCTGGTCCGGCGACAGACGCGTTCGCCTCGCCGCACGCGCACGGCGGTAATTCGATCGGCCGGACGATGTTGCGGGTACAGATCGCGCTGCTGCCGGCGACCGCTTTCGGATTCTGGCTGTTCGGTTGGCCGGCGTTCTTTCTCTGGCTGCTGACCATTCTGTCCTGCCTTGGCTTCGAGGCGCTGGCGCTGACGCTGATGGGCAGCCGACGGATCAAGGCCACGCTGTTGGACGGTTCGGCGCTGCTCACCGGCTGGCTGCTGGCGCTGACGCTGCCGCCCTGGGCACCCTGGTGGGTCGCCGTCGTCGGCGGCTTCATGGCCATCGTGATCGGCAAGCAGGTCTTCGGCGGCGTCGGGCAGAACGTGTTCAACCCGGCGATGGTGGCGCGCGTCGCGCTGCTCGGTGCTTTCTTCATCGCCACCGATTACGTCACCTCACCAAATACCGGCGCTGGCCAGATCATTTTCGGGCTCGGGGTCGGGCTGCTGACCTGGATCATCCGAAGTTACGGAGGCTATCCGGAGGGAATGGCTTTCGCGGTTTTGCTGATGAACGCACTGACGCCGGTGATCGGCCGCCAGGGCAAGCCCCTGGCGATCCCGGAAACGAGGGAGGCCTGAGATGAACCTGGCCTTGTGGCGCGAGAAGATCGCTTACTAGCCGATCCTGCTCGGCAGCTTCGCACTGCTGGCCAGCGGCGCACTGGCGTGGGTGGCGGCGGCCACCGGCCAAGCCATCGCCGCCGCCGAAGCCCGGGATCTGCGCGATTCGCTCGTCGAGGTGCTGCCGGCCGGTTTTGCCGACAACGACTTCCTCAACGACAAGATTGAAATCGAGCGCGACGGCAAGCCGGTGATCGTTTACCGGGCGCGCCAGGGCGGCGTGGTCAAGGGCGCGGTGTTCAAGGTCGTCGAGCGTGGTTACGCGGCTGACATCCAGTTGCTGATGGCCGTCGATGCGCAAGGCGCGACGCTCGGCGTACGCGTCGTCAAGCACGCCGAAACGCCCGGACTGGGCGACAAGATCGAGGTCGGCAAGTCGCCATGGGTGAAGGATTTCAGCGGCAAATCACCGGCCAATCCGCCGCCCGCCAAATGGGGCGTGAACAAGGATGGCGGCGTCTTCGACCAGTCTGCCGGCGCGACGATCACTCCGCGTGCGGTGGTCAAGGCGGTCAAGGGCGGGCTCGAGTTCTATGCCGCGCACCGCCGCGAGATTCTGGGAGAACCCTGATGAGCGACAATTATGGAAATATCATCCGGCAGGGCTTGTGGAGCGAGAACATCGTCTTTTCGCAGTTGCTGGCCATGTGCCCGACGATGGCGGTAACCACCAGCGGCACCAACGGGCTCGGCATGGGGCTGGGTTTCACCGGCGCGCTGACGCTGATCGGGCTGATCCGCGAATTCCTGGGCGCCGGTACGCTGTTCGCGCAGGCTTCGAACCTGCTCGGACCGTCTTTCGCCTTCCTGGAAATGAAGCTGCCCGGCTACGGCGGCGCGCTGCTGATGATTCTGCCGCCGGGTGGCTTCGCCATTCTCGGTTTCCTCCTGGCCGGCAAGCGGGTGATGGAAAGCCGCTTGGCGCAAGGTAGCTGGCAAGCGGCAGGCGCTGCTACCGTCACGACATGAGGAGAGCGAGATGCAGATCGGCGTTGCCTATTCCGAGCCAGGTCAGCAGGTCTGGGTCAATATCGAAGTTCCCGACGAATCGAGCGTTCGGGTGTCCTCAGGCAGTTTCCGCATATCGACCTCAAGGCGCAGAAGGTCGGCGTTTTCGGGCGCCTGGTCAAGCTCGATGCCGCGCTGAAGCCCGGCGACCGGATCGAGATCTATCGGGCCATCATTGCCGACCCGGAGACCGTTCCGCGGCGCGATCAGGGAGAAGATGACTAGCCAGTGAATCCCTGGCATCGGCCAGGCTGCTAGAATCCGGAGAAATGCGTTCCCCGCGTCGCGAGCGGGTTCACCGGCCGAGGCAGTTCATGAGTTCACGTAAACAACAATTACTGCGCCGTCATCGCCGGCAGAAGCGCCTCGTCCTGCTCGGCACCCTGCTGGTACTCGCCCCGTTGGGCGTCTTCGTCGCCTGGTGGCTGGTGCCGGCCGTGCTGCTCCTGGGCTGGCTCGCTCATGAGGCCTGGTTTGCCGATCACCTGTTCTATTCGCCACATGATGACTACCAGTACACCTTCCCGGCCGCTACGGCGAGGCAGTGCGTATCGCTGGTCGGCGGACGTCTGCAACTGAGCGCGCCACTCGCGGCCGGCGAGACGCTGATTCTCGAAGTCGAATTGCACAGCACCCGGCTGGGCTGGTTGTTCGACCCCCATGTCTGGCTCGGCGACGACCGACAGGATTTCGAACGAGGGGTGCGCGGCCGACGCTTCCTCAACCTTTCTGGACAGGCGGTGGCGGTCGGCATGGGCGAGTTGCCGATCGAAGGACGCTTTTGCCGTTTGTCGCTGACCGCGACGCTGTACGCGCTGCCCAACCCGGATTATTCCGAACGCCGGATCATGGTCCTCGCACCGCACGCCGACGATGCCGAGCTGGCGGCGTTCGGTCTGTACAGCCGGGCGCCCGAGGCGGTCATCGTGACGGTGACGCAGGGCGAAATCGAGGCCAGGAACTATCAGCGCCTGGGGCTCGACGGCGCGCAAGCGGCGCAGCTCAAGGGACGCCTGCGCGCCTGGGACAGTCTGGCCGTTCCGCTCTGGGGCGGCGTGCCGCAGAGCCGCTGTGTGCAGCTCGGATACTACTGCCTGCAACTGCCGGCGATGCTCGCCCAGCCCGACCTCCTCTTTGCCTCGCGGGAGTCGGCCGACAAGGACGTGCGCAGCGTGCGTCTACACAACCCACTGCGCCTGCCGGCAGACGCCGACGGGCTGCCCTGCGGAAGGAACCTGCTGGCCGATCTGGTCGCGCTGCTCGAACACTTCCGCCCCGAAGTGATCGTCACGCCACACCCGGAACTCGACCCGCACCCCGATCATTTCGCCACCTCGATGGCCGTCGATCAGGCGGTACAACGGTCGAGCTGGAAACCCGAAATCGCCCTGCTTTACGCCAACCACCTGTACGACAACGACCGCTGGCCGATGGGACCGGTCGGCGCCGGCGTCGCCCTGCCGCCGGCGCTGGCGCCCCTGCCGGCCGATGGTCTGTGGAGCCCGCAACTGAGCGCCCAAGTTCAGCTCGACAAGGCGATGGCGCTGGCCATGCAGCACGACCTGCAGGGGCGTCCGCTGCTCAAGCACCGCCTGCGCCGCAAGGTTCAGTACCTGCTTGCCGGCCGCCGCTGGCCGGCGACCGGCGAGAACGACTTCTTTCGCAAGGCGGTACGCCGTCATGAGCTGTTCTGGGTTCGCCACTTCGACCAGTTCGACCAGTGACCCGCCGCCACACTGCCGAATCGCCATGACGCAAGAAATTCCGCCCGCCCCGCCGACCCGGCCATGCCCCAGTTGTCAGGCGCCGATGGCAGTCCATCGCTTCGCGCGCCAGCTCAACGGCGAAGTCGCGCTCGACATCTGCTTTGCCTGTCAGGGAATCTGGTTCGACGAATTCGAGAGCGCCCAACTGGCACCGGCCGGCGTCGTCGAACTCTTTCGTCTGCTGCACCAGCACCACGCCGACCAGCGCCAGCCCTGGCGCGACCCGCTGCACTGCCCACGCTGCCGCGAGCGCCTGCTGCATTGCCTCGACAGTACGCGCAGCGGTCGTTTCGCCTACAGCCGCTGCCCGCAACGCCACGGCCGCTACAGCGCCTACGCCGCCTTCATGGTCGAAAAGGGTTTCGTTCGCCAGCTCAACGGAGCCGAAGTCGAGGCGCTGGCGCGCCAGGTGCAGACCGTCCGCTGCTCCGGCTGCGGCGCGCCGGTCGACATTCGCCGTGACCACGTATGCACGCATTGCCGCTCGCCGATCGTCATCCTCGATCCCGACGCCGTGCAGAACGCTCTCGACGACTTCGGCCGGAAAGCGAGCCGGCAGCAGAACCTCGACCCGCACGCCGTCGCCGACGCCTTGGTCGCCAACGAGCGCGCCAGGTCGCAGAGCAGCCGGCAAAAGCGCCCCGAGTTGCTGGAAAGCGGCATTTCCGACCTCGTCCTCGGCGGCATCGAGACGGTGTGGGATTTGTTGAGGCGCTAGCTTTGGGGGCGCTAACGACTCGCATGCAGAAGAGCCTGCTCGATCGTGTCGAGACGCTTCGCACCGACGACAGTCTGTGGCAGGACTTCGCCAGTGCCTGGGCCGGGGAAGGCGGCAAAGCGTTTGCCGACCCGGAAGCACTGTGTGCCGATTGCCTGCAGCAGGATCCTCTGGACCTCCTGCAGCGGATACTGAACGTGGCGCCAAAGCTGGGCAACGTGGCCGCCGCGACGCCAGCAAGAACCAATCGCTTGCGTGAAGTGGCCATCGGACTCTGCCTGTTGGCCTGCGAGCGCTACATTCGCGATGAGTGCACGGCGATTGGCGCTGTTGCCGCGTCGGACGGGATGCTGATCGGCGCGAGTCATCACCTGGCGGCGGCGGTGATTGCCGCGGTCTGGTGCGAGAAGGGTGTCAAGCTTCGTTTTGATCCCCAGGCTCGCGAGGCGGCGGCGGTCAATGTTCTTCCGCAGCACGTTGCACCACTGGAGTATGGCTTCCAGGGAGACAGGGACTGTGCTCGCGCCGAACTGCTGGCGGTGGTGAATGCAGCGATGGCCGACCTGGCGGTCTTTGACCGCCCGTTGCGCCTCGCGGAGATCCGGAAACGCGGCCTGCCTTCCGACAGAGTCCTGAAACGTGCTCTTGATCAATACGAAGAAGACCAGGGAACCCGCCTGATGTTCGGTTTGCAGACTCGCGATCCTCACCCCATGGATGACCCGGCGCTGCGCAGCGAGTTTGCGACGCAGTTCGGGGTGCCCACGTTCTTCTACGATGCGGCGACCTGCGGTCGCCTGCAGGATGCCGAAGCAGATGCATGGAAGGGCCTGCAGGCGGACCTCCTGCACTATCTGGAGAATCTCTTTCAATTGATCTATCCACTACAAGAGGCCAAGTCGATGCTTGCTCTGGAAGACATGCATTTTCAGGTAGCGTTATCGTTTGCCGGCGAGCACCGTCCGTATGTGCGGGAGGTCGCCTTGCTGCTGACACAGGAGTTGACCAAGGAAGCGGTGTTCTATGACTACCACTTCAAGTCGCAGACCGCTGTACCCGACGCGGATCTCGTCCTTCAGCGCATCTATCACGACCAATCGGATTTGGTCGTTGTCTTTCTGGGCGGCAACTATCAGGGAAAGGAATGGTGTGGACTGGAGTGGCGAGCGGTGCGCGACCTGATCAAGAAGCGCGACGGGAAACGAATCATGTTCTTCCGCTTCGACGATAAGCCGGTGGACGGCGTCTTCTCTCTGGATCTCGCGATCGACTGCGGCGAACATTCTCCCGCCGAAGCGGCCAAGCTGATCAGCGAACGCCTTCAGGTCACTCCGCGCAAGCCATAGCGCCGTAGGTTGGGTTAGGCCGCAGGCCGTAACCCAACATCCCGAGGCAACCACGTCGGCCTACGCTGAGTCAACCCGGCCTACCACGCCACGGCACCCCACTCCAGCCCTAAACCCTACAGGCAGAACCCATGACCTACGACGTCAAGCAACTTCTGGAACACGTACAAGCCGACGCCATCGAAGCGCTCGACAACGGCGCCGTGCATCAATGGTCGCAGAACGAGATCGACGCGCTGCACCTGGCGCTGGCGTGCGAAAGACCACTGCTGGTGCGTGGCGAACCGGGCACCGGCAAGACGCAACTGGCCTTGGCCGCGGCTGCAGCGCTCAAGTGGCATCTGCAGCGCGTCACCATCAGCCCGCGCTTCGAGGCGCAGGATTTGTTCCACAGCTTCGACGCCGTGCAGCGGCTGGCCGATGCGCAGGCGGCCGGTGCCGGCGGCGGTGGCGTCAAGCCCGACAAGACCTACTGCCTGCCCGGCCCGTTCTGGCGGGCTTTCGACTGGGATGGCGCCGGGCGCTACGGACCCCACGCGGCCAGGCTCTCACCCGACGAAAAGCACGACGGGGCCGACTACGCCGGCCACGTCATCCTGATCGACGAGATCGACAAGGCCGACAGCGACCTGCCGAACAGCCTGCTCGAAGTCCTCGGCAGCCGCGAGTTCCCCAACCCCGTCACTCAGGAGGCGATTCGGCCGAAAGACGGGCTGCTGCCGCTGGTCGTGATCACCACCAATGAAGAGCGCGAGCTGCCGGCGGCTTTCCTGCGTCGCTGCGTGGTGTTGACGCTCGAACCCGATAAGTCCTACGTCGACTTTCTCGTCAAGCGCGGGCGGGCGCACTTCGGAACGGCAGCCGTGCCGGCGGATCGTCTGGAGGATGAGATCCTGAAGATCGCGGCCGAGCAACTCGATGGCGACCGCAACAACGCCAAGGCTGCTGGCGTGCCGCCCCCTGGCCTCGCCGAGTACATCGACCTGCTCACCGCGCTGCGGCGGCTGGCGCCTGGCGATCCGGAGAAGCAAAGAGACTGGCTCGGCCGGCTCGCTCGCTACGCTTTCCTGAAGAACGGCGTCGTCGAGGGTAACCCGAAGCTCTCGCAGAATCCGCCAACCGCCACCAAGCCGGATTCGTCGGCGGGATGAAACGCACGCCGCTGCTCGCGCGCGCCGACCTGCTGCAGGCGCTGGAACTCGCCGGCGACGACGATCAGAGCGAACGTCGCTATGCCGGCCTGCTGGCCTTCGCCGAGCGGCAGTCGATGGCCGCTAGCGCGTCGGTAGTCGTCCAGCCCGAGGTCGACGGGCGTGCCTTCGTCGGTCCAGCGCCCGCCGCAACTTCCGAATCTGCCGCGGCCGAGCGACTGAAAGCGCCGCTCTTCGCCATCACCAACTGCCGCCGTCTCGATCTCCCCGCCGAGGCGGACGATGCCGTCAAACCGTCGCCGCTGACGAGCGAGCAATGCGCGCCGCGCCAGACGCAGGGCGACGCCGCCCCCTTCGTTCCGCTCGTCCGCCGCACGCGCCTGTGGCCGGCGCTCAAGCGTTCGGCGCTCGAACTTCGCCACACCGGTCTCGACATGCGGCGCCTGTTGCGCGACCTGGCGCGGGCCCGACCCGTGCGGCGGCTGCCTCGCCACCGTCAGCCGATCTGGGGCGGCGAACTGGTCGTCGTCTGGGACCGTGCGCCGCATCTGCTACCCTACCAGGACGATTTTCAGGCCATCGTCGCCGACCTGCTGCAGCAGCGCGGTGCCGCCGGCTGCACGCTGTGGCTGGTCGACGGCAGCCCGCAGCAGGTCAGCCAGCGCTGGCCGGAAAAACCGGGCGCTGGCGCAGCGGCGGCGACTCGGTCCGAGGCGATTCCGCTCCCGGCGCCAGGAACCCGCGTGCTGATCCTGTCCGACGCCGGGGCGCTGAGCGGTTGGCCGGCGGCAGCCTGCGCCTGGGCCGAGTTGACTCGCCAGCTCGCGCAGCACGGCGCGCAGCCGGTCGTCTGGGCGCCGCTGGCGCCGGCGCAGATCGAAGTCGAACTGGCGCGGCGGGCGCACGTCTTCTGCCTGCAGTCCGCTGGCGGACTACGCCGCCAGCGCGGTCGCATCACCGACGACGAGCAGCGGCGCGCCGAAACCGCGCGCCTGGCAGCGCTGCGCGAGCGGCTGCTGGCGCGCATGGCTTGCTGTGTTCGCGTCGAACCGGCGCTGCTGCGCGCGTTGCGCGGCATCACGCCCGCCACCGCCGTCGAGCCGGCGCTCGAAGCGCTGGTATGGATACATCAGCCGGTGGTCTACGACAGCCTCGTCTCGCGCGCCGTCGCCGCCGACCACGTTGCCCGATACCGCCAGGCATTTGGTGAGCTGACGGCCGACGAGCAACTCGCGGCGCTAGAACGGACGCTGCACCTTCATGGCTGGCGAGGACGGGCGACCGAAGCGGCCGAGCTGCTGATCTGGCAGGCGCACGCCAGCCCCGAGGCGCGCCAGGACTGTGACTGCGCCGCCAGGGTTGAAGAAGCGCGACGCTGGTTCGAGGCGTTCAAGGAGACGGCGACCCGGTCGTCCACCCCGGACCCGCAACTGCGCCACTACACGCTCGACCTCCTTGCTCGCAACGGCGCCGATCAGACCTGGGTCGAGGCCAACTCGGAGTGGTTGTCGCCGGTGTGGGTGGCAACCGGTGAAAAGTTGTCGCCGGCCGGGCTGCGGTCGGAAGACCTCGTGCGCGCGATCAGCGCCCGCAGCGAGCTGCCGGCAGTCGCCTGTCAACTGGGTGTACAGGCGGAAGGGCTGATGCTGTGGAGCGCCGAACGTCCGGCCGGACCCGCGCAGTCTCGGCTTGGCTCGCCGCTGCAGGTCAAGCGACTGCTGGTCAGCGAAGGCGAGGGTCTGCCGACGCGTTTGCTCGACCCGGCGCTCAGTCCGCAGGCGGTCGCCACGCTCGACCGCTTTTTTGGCCCGGCCGCCGGGGTAACCATCACCACCGGGCAGCACAGCTACCGCGTCAGCCGCATCGAGCGTCCCGAGTGGGCGCAGGAAATCGGCCGCGATGCCTTTGGGCTCTACGCCGACGTGCTGGTCCCGGTCCAGCAGAGCAAGTCGCCGCACGGCGCGCAGACGATCGTCCAGCGCCTGCGCTACATCGAAGCAGGCCACTTTCCGATGGGTTCGCCGGCGTCCGAGCCCGAGCGCTATCCGGAGGAAGGCCCGCAGCACCCGGTGACGCTCACGCAGGGCTTCTGGCTTGCCGATACCGCGTGCACGCAGGCGCTGTGGCAGGCAGTGATGGGCAACAACCCCAGCCATTTCACCGCCGAAAACAAGGGCGGCGCGCAGCATCCGGTCGAGCAGGTGAGCTGGGATGACGTGCAGCGCTTCCTCCGCCGCATCGAAGCGCTGCTGCCGGGCTGCGCCGCCAGCCTGCCGAGCGAGGCCGAGTGGGAGTACGCGTGTCGCGCCGGTACCACGACGCCGTTCAGCTTCGGCGAGAACATCACTCCCGAGCAGGTAAACTACGATGGCAATAGCCCTTACCACGGCGGCGAGAAGGGCGTGTATCGCCAGGCGACGGTCGCTGTCCGGAGCCTGCCGGCGAACGATTGGGGTTTGTACGAGATGCACGGCAATGTGTGGGAGTGGTGCGCCGATGGGCAACGCGAGTATGCTGAGCGCGACGAGATCCACCCCAGGGGGCCGGAAGCGACTAGTGTGGCCGAGCGCGCGCTGCGCGGCGGGTCCTGGGGCAGCCTCGCCAGGCTCGCCCGCTCTGCGTACCGCAGCGCGCACGCGCCCGACCTCGCCGCCCTGCGCTTCGGTTTCCGCTTTGCCCTGAGGTCCACGAGCCCGGCGGGGACCACGGAGTGGCCACGGTGCCGCGGGACGCGGCACCGTGGCCACCCCCGGGACGGGGGCGGCAAGGAAAAGATCTCGTAGGTTGGGGTGAGCCTGCGAACCCCAACACCCAAGCAATCAGCTACCATTTCGCGATGCGCTATCGTCGGGCCAACGTCGCCGGGGCGACGTATTTTTTCACGGTCAACCTCGCCGAGCGGCAATCCAGCCTGCTCGTCGAGCATATCGACGCCTTGCGGGAAGCTCTGCGACGGGTCCGCCACGCCCATCCCTTCCGCATTGAGGCCATGGTCGTCCTGCCCAATCATCTGCACGCTCTGTGGACGCTGCCGGCTGACGACGCCGACTTTGCCACTCGCTGGATGCTCATCAAGGCAGGATTCGCCCGGCAAATTCGTCCGACCGAGAGCCGTTCGCCAAGCCGTGCGGCGAAGGGGGAACGTGGGATTTGGCAGCGCCGCTACTGGGAACATCTGATTCGTGACCAAGACGATCTCGCGCGCCATGTGGATTACATCCATTTCAATCCCGTCAAGCATGGGCTCGCGATGCGCGCGGTGGAGTGGCCGTATTCGTCGATTCACCGATATATTCGGCTCGGATTGCTGAGTGCGGAGTGGGCGTCGGATGGGTCCGGGGAGGGGCGGTTCGCCGGGTGATGGCGAGGTGTTGGGGTTCGCAGGCTCACCCCAACCTACGAGGATTGGTGTCGGATAAGGGATAATGGATGCCGTGAACAGAGCCGAGTGCAAGCAAAGCAAAAAGTCGGGCCGAGCGCGCGCTGCGCGGCGGCTCCCCGGGCAGCCGCCTGGCTGCGCTGGTCAATGAACGGCCTCTTCAAGCCGCAAGAATGGCGCCGTCGTGGCCCCGACCGTTTCCCGCCGCGCTGGGCGAGCGCCTGGGGCGACGATCGTTTCGGCCTGTGGGCCGATCTGGCAGTCGCCGGTGTGGTGCAGCGCCTGCGCTGGGTCGAGGCGGGCACTTTTTTGATGGGCGACGAGGATCTGCCGGAAAGTCAGGTGCTGACGACGATTGCCGCGGGTTTCTGGCTGGCCGACACGGCGTGCACGCAGGCGCTGTGGCTGGCGGTGATGGGCAGGAACCCGAGCCATTTCAGTGAAACCAATGAAAGCGATCGGGGCAGTCCGCAGCACCCGGTCGAGCGTGTGAGCTGGAACGATGTGGTGCTGCCGCCGGACGGTTTCCTTGCCCGCCTGCAATCCTTCACCGACGGTGTGGCGCCCGAACTGCCGACCGAGGCCGAGTGGGAATGTGCGTGCCGCGCCGGGACGCGGACGGCTTACAGTTTCGGCGACGCGATCACGCCGGAACAGGCGAAGTACCGGCGGGACGACGGCAAGGGGATGACCGTAGCGGTGAAGAGCTTGCCGGCGAATCCCTGGGGGCTTTATGAGATGCACGGCAATGTGTGGGAATGGTGTGCCAATGCCGACTACGATGAAGAGCGCATCACGCATGGGGGTGTGGCCGTGCGCGCGCTGCGCGGCGGGTCCTGGGGCAACGACGCCAGGATCGCCCGCTCGGCGTACCGCCACGCGACCTCGCCCGTCAACGCCTCCCTGTACATCGGTTTTCGCTTTGCCCTGAGGTCCACGAGCGCGTTGGGGTGAGGAACGAACCCCAACATTTTCGGCGAGGGATTACGTTGGGGTGCCTTCGTCACCCCAACGACCCGCTTGCCAGGCCTGTGACCGCTTGTCGATTCCGCCCGACGCTCTGCGGACTGCGCCCCCGTTGTGCAGCGCCCTTGCCAGCCAGCCCGGTTCTTGAACGCCGCGCGGCGACCATGGCTCGGCGTCTGTCCAGACCTCAAAAAGCCTCGCCTTTCCTATACATCACAACTCTTTTCCCGTAGAATCCTGGCCTTGTCTTCCGGCATGCCTACCCTTGCGGCGCACCCTGGAAGGTACTGGTCTGGGGTCCGAGTGCGTGTCTCGTTATCCGGCGGCGCAAGCCGCCGTTTCCGTTTCAAAGCCTGTGCAATGGGTGGTCCATGTCTCACCTGATGAATACCTACGCCCGCCTGCCGATCGCCTTCAGCCATGGCGAGGGGAGTTGGCTGACCGATACCGAGGGCAGGCGCTACCTCGATGCGCTGGCCGGGATTGCGGTCAACACGCTGGGGCACAACCACCCGACTCTGGTCGCGGCGATTGCCGCGCAGGCTGGGCGCATCCTGCACTCGTCGAACCTCTACCGGATTCCGCAACAGGAGCAACTGGCCGACAAGCTGGCGACGCTGGCTGCCATGGACGAGGTCTTCTTCTGCAACTCAGGTTGTGAAGCCAACGAGGCGGCGATCAAGCTGGCGCGCCTGTATGGCCACCAGCAGGGCGTCGACAGCCCGGCGATCGTGGTCATGGAGCAGGCTTTTCACGGCCGGACGATGGCGACGCTGTCGGCGACCGGCAATCGCAAGGCGCAGGCCGGTTTCGAGCCGCTGGTCTCGGGTTTCGTTCGCGTGCGCTACAACGATCTCGAGGCGATCCAGGCCATCGCCCGGAGCAACAAGAAGATCGTCGCGGTGATGCTCGAAATCGTCCAGGGCGAGGGCGGCGTCAATATCGCCGATGTCGGTTTCCAGCGCGGTCTGCGCGCGCTGTGCGACGAACGCGACTGGCTGCTGATCTGCGACGAAGTGCAGTGCGGTACCGGCCGCACCGGTCGCTGGTTTGCTTTCCAGCACGCCGACGTTCTTCCCGATGTGGTGACGCTGGCCAAGGGGCTGGGCGGCGGCGTGCCGATCGGAGCGTGTCTGACGGCTGGCAAGGCGACGGGTTTATTCAAGCCGGGCAATCACGGGTCGACTTTCGGCGGCAATCAGTTGGCGACGACGGCGGCGCTGACGACTATCGCCGTCATCGAGAAGGACCGCCTGATCGAGCATGCGGTCGCCGTCGGTGGCCTGATTCGCGAGGGGCTGGCGCAGGCGCTGGCGGGCAGGAAAGGCGTCGTCGATATCCGCGGCCAGGGGCTGATGATCGGCATCGAACTCGATCGCCCGTGCGGCGAACTGGTGACGCGCGCTCTCGCGGCAGGGCTGCTGATCAATGTCACCGCCGACAAGGTCGTTCGCCTGTTGCCGCCGCTGACCTTCAGCGCCGACGAGGCGCGTGAACTGGTTTCGCGCCTGGCCAAGCTGATTGGCGATTTTCTTGCCGCCTGATAGAGATCGGCCATGAACAGCGTAAAGCATTTTCTCCAGTTCAGCGACTTCACGCGCGCCGAGTACGACCACCTGTTCGAGCGCGCGCGCTGGATCAAGGCCGAATTCAAGGCCTATCGCAAGTACTGGCCCCTGTGCGACCGCACGCTGGTGATGATCTTCGAGAAGGCGAGCACGCGGACGCGGCTGTCGTTCGAGGCCGGCATGCAGCAGCTCGGCGGTTCGGCGATCTACCTCAACAGTCGCGACTCGCAACTGCAACGCGGTGAGTCGATCGAGGATGCAGCGCAGGTGATCTCGCGGATGAGCGATGTGGTCATGATCCGCACCTTCGAACAGGCGATGATCGAGCGCTTTGCCGCCCATTCACGCGTGCCGGTGATCAACGGACTGACCAACGAGTATCACCCGTGCCAGATCCTGGCCGACATCTTCACTTTCATCGAGCATCGCGGACCGATCCAGGGCAAGACCGTGGCCTGGATCGGCGATTCGAACAATGTCTGCAACACCTGGCTGCAGGCGGCCGAAGTGCTCGATTTCCGGGTGCATGTGTCGACGCCGCCGGGCTACGAAGTCACGCCGGAACGGGCCGGCCTGCATGGCACCCGGCACTTCGCGCAGTTCGCCGATCCGCTCGACGCGGCGCGCCAGGCCGATCTGGTGACCACCGACGTGTGGACTTCGATGGGCTTCGAAGCCGAGAACGACGCGCGCCGGCGTGCCTTCGCCGACTGGCAGGTTGACGTCGAGATGATGCGTGCGGCCAGCCCGCAGGCGCTGTTCATGCACTGCCTGCCGGTGCATCGCGGCGAGGAAGTCGCCGCGGCGGTCATCGATGGTCCGCAGAGCGTCGTCTGGGACGAGGCCGAGAACCGCATGCATACGCAGAAGGCGTTGCTGGAATACGTGCTGCTCGGCCACGTCGACGGTGCCCAACAGAACCCCCAATCCGGGACCTGATCCTGATTCCAATCCCGGTTCCTGATTCGTTTCGTGCAGGGAAATGCCATGAGTGACATCAAGAAAGCCGTACTCGCCTATTCGGGCGGCCTCGACACCTCAGTGATCCTGAAGTGGTTGCAGGATACCTATCACTGCGAGGTGGTAACCTTTACCGCCGACCTCGGCCAGGGTGACGAACTCGAGGCCGCGCGGCCAAAAGCCCTGCAGTTCGGCATCGCGCCGGACAACATCTACATCGAAGACCTGCGTGAAGAGTTCGTCCGTGACTACGTCTTCCCGATGTTCCGCGCCAACACCGTGTACGAGGGCGAGTATCTGCTCGGCACATCGATCGCTCGCCCGCTGATCGCCAAGCGGATGATCGAAATCGCCAACCTGACCGGCGCCGAAGCGATTGCCCACGGGGCGACCGGCAAGGGCAACGACCAGGTGCGCTTCGAGCTGGGCGCCTACGCCTTGCGGCCCGACATCAGGATCATTGCGCCGTGGCGCGAATGGGACCTGCTGTCGCGCGAGAAGCTGCTCGCCTACGCCGAGCGCCATGGCATTCCGGTCGAGATGAAGCACCGGCAGGGTGGATCGCCGTATTCGATGGACGCCAACCTGTTGCACATCAGCTACGAAGGGCGTCACCTCGAAGACCCGGCGGCCGAAGCCGAGGAGTCGATGTGGCGCTGGACGGTGTCGCCGGAAGCGGCGCCCGACGCCGCCGAGTACGTCGACCTCGAATTCGAGAAGGGTGACCTGGTGGCGATCAACGGCGCGCGCCTGCCGGCCGACGAACTGCTGGCGCTCCTGAACCAGCTTGGCGGCAAGCATGGTATCGGCCGTATCGACCTGGTCGAGAACCGCTACGTGGGCATGAAGTCGCGCGGCTGCTACGAGACGCCCGGCGGCACGATCCTGCTGCCGGCACACCGGGCCATCGAGTCGATCACCCTCGACCGCGAAGTCGCGCATCTCAAGGATGACCTGATGCCGCGCTACGCCAGCCTGATCTACAACGGCTACTGGTGGAGCCCGGAGCGCGTCGCGCTGCAGACGCTGATCGACCACACGCAGCAGGCGGTTAACGGCTGGGTGCGGGTCAAGCTCTACAAGGGCAACGTGATCGTCGTCGGCCGCGATTCGAAGACCGACTCGCTGTTCGACTCGACGATCGCCACCTTCGAGGACGATGCCGGCGCCTACGACCACAAGGATGCCGGCGGCTTCATCAAGCTTAACGCCTTGCGCATGCGCATCGCGGCCAATCTGGCGAGCCGCAAGAGCTGATCAGGGGAGGATCCCGTCAATGTTTGGGTTGACGGAAGAGCAGATTTCGGACTTTGGCATGACCTTCGGGGTCGGCGCCTTCATGCTCTTCATGCTGTTCATCATCGGCGAGATCGCCTGGAAAGCGAAGGCCGGCAAGACGGGGACGATCGTGCTCTTCTTCGTGCTGTCCTTCGGTATGCTGGGCTTCGTCACCAAGACGATACTGGAAAAATTCTGGAGAATGTGAACATGTCGCAGTTCGATCACGTCAGCGTCGTCAAGCAGGCCAACGTCTACTTCGACGGCAAATGCGTCAGCCACACGCTCCTGTTGGCCGACGGAACGAGAAAAACGCTAGGCGTCATCCTGCCCTCGACGCTGACCTTTACCACCCAGGCGCCGGAGGTGATGGAAGGGGTGGGCGGTGTCTGCCGCGTTCGTCTCCAGGGCGAGAGCCAGTGGCAGGCTTACGGCGCCGGCGAGTCCTTCGCGGTGCCGGCCGATTCGTCGTTCGAAATCGCCTGTGACGAGGCCTATCACTACGTCTGTCACTTCGGATAGACGAGATTCGTGAGTCGCTCGCGCGGCCTTCATAACAAATATCGCCGCGACATCGATGGCTTGCGTGCACTGGGTGTTCTCCTGGTGGTCGCTTTTCACGCCTTTCCGAAAGCTCTCCCCGGCGGCTTCGTCGGCGTCGATATCTTCTTTGTCGTCTCTGGTTACCTGATCAGCACGATCATCTTCGGCAACCTGGAGAACAACAGCTTCAGCTTTGGCGAGTTTTATGCGCGCAGGATTCGCCGCATATTTCCGGCTCTGGCGGTGGTCCTGGCGACCGGCTGGGTATGTGGGTGGTTTGTCCTGTTGGCCGACGAACACCGGGAATTGGGGCTGCATATTGTCGGCGGCGGCGGGTTTGTGGCCAATTTTGTCCTCTGGAGCGAGGCCGGCTACTTCGACAGCAGCGCCTACAGCAAGCCTTTTCTCCATTTGTGGTCGCTGGGTATCGAAGAGCAGTTCTACATTCTCTGGCCGCTGCTGCTCTCTTTCGTCCGGCAACGGCAATACAACTTCCTCGCCATCACGCTTCTCGTCGCCATTGCGTCCCTGACCACGGGTGTTCTGACGATTGATGCCGACCCCGTGGCGGCCTTCTATTCGCCATGCTCGCGTTTCTGGGAGTTGATGGTCGGCGGCATACTGGCCTACCTGGCGCTACACAAGCCCCGTTGTCTGGTCGTAAACCCGAATTGGCAAGCGGCCGTCGGGCTGGCGCTGATATTGCTCGCCGTGGCGCTGCTGAACAAGAATTCGGCATTCCCCGGTTGGTGGGCCTTATTGCCCACGATGGGGACTTTTCTGCTGATCGCCGCCGGCACCGATGCCTGGTTGAATCGACGGTTTCTGAGCAGTCGAGGAATGGTCGGCATCGGGCTGATCAGCTATCCGCTCTACCTGTGGCACTGGCTGCTGCTTTCCTTTGCCTGGATTGTGGATGGCAGAATGCCACCACCGGGAACCCGCATGGTGCTCGTGGTGAGCAGTTTCCTGCTCGCCTTTCTGACCTATTTCTTTCTGGAAAGACGAATCAGGGCCGGGGGCAACAGGACCGTGCTGGCGCTGCTTGGCGTGATGATCGCGCTGATCCTGATCGGCCTGGCCAGTTACCGGCAAATGATTCCGCCACGCAATGACGATAGGAGCATCCAGCCCATCCTCGAGGCCCTGCGCGACTGGGAGTATCCCCTGGGTTTTCAGAAAACGGAATTCAAAGGGACGCAGGTCAATGCAATCAAGGCTGGCGAGAAAACGGTGCTGTTCATTGGCGATTCGCATCTTGAGCAATATGGCCCGCGAGTGGTCAGCGTGCTGGCCAGTGACGCAAGGCGATACAATTCCGCGATTTTCCTGACCAGTGCCGGATGTTCGCCGATTCCCGGCACTGGCCAGACGAACAAGTATCATCGCGACAGGTGCATTGATTTCAGGCAGCAGGTCGAAAGGCTTGTGCTTGATCCGGACATCAGCGCTGTGGTGATCGGCGCTGCGTGGAACCTGTATTTCCTCAAATCAAGCTCGCAATACGCCGAAAATATTGACCTGGAATTCGAACTCCGTCTTCTGGACAGTTTCATCAGAGCCATTGCGGCGCGCAAGAAAGTGTTTCTTGTGCTGGATAATCCGAGTGGCCTGCAGTTCGAACCCAGAAATTTTTTCGCCGGCAGCCGATTGACTGATTTGACGGTCACCAGCTTTCGCAGGCAGGTTCCCCTGGCCAGCGACCAGGCGATGCTTGCTGCGCGGCTGGCGCAGCTGGCGACCGCAGCCGGTGCGACGGTGATTGATCCGGTTGTGCACCTGTGTTCGGCAAAGGATTGCCCGGTCATGACCGCGGCCGGCAAACCCATTTACAAGGATGACAACCACTATCGCCCCTTCTATGTCAGGGAATATGCCAGCTTCATGGATGTCGCGCTGGCAGATTGACCTGGCCGCGCGCAGTGCTGCTTACCCTGCGAGTCGCTTGCGCGGCTCGCAAATCACCCCTCTCGCGCGTTCGCGGGAGAGGGTTCGGGTGCGGGGAAAGAGCAGATCTCGGCCTTCTCTAGGCGGTATAATGCTTGATTCCCGTAGGCGCTTGGGGCGGGCGATGAGCGAGCAAGCGCCCGCCGATTCACGACCAGTCTGCCGCTCTGAGCTGGCCGTTGCGCGCCTGCCGCTTTTCCGCGCAACTCCTTAATTGGACGCAAAACATGCCTTCATTCGATTTTTCTTCAGAAGCCGACATGGCCGCGCTGACCAATGCGATCGACGTCACCAAGCGGGCCATCGACAATCGTTACGACTTCAAGGCGACCAGTGCCAAGGTGGAGTTGAGCGAGAAGGACAAGCTGATCACGCTCTACGGTGACTCCGACTTCCAGCTCGGCCAGATCAAGGATCTGCTTTTTCCGGCAATGGAAAAAAAGGAGAAGGAGAGCACCAAGAGGCTTGACGATCAGCCGGTGCAGCGGGTTTCGGGCAACAAGGTCAAGCAGGAGTTGAAGATCAGGATCGGTATCGAGTCGGAACTGGCGAAGAAGATCGTCAAACTGATCAAGGATTCGAAACTCAAGGTTCAGGCGTCCATCCAGGGTGACGCGGTGCGCGTCAGCGGTGCCAAGCGCGATGAGCTGCAGGCCTGCATCGCTCTGGTAACCAAGGAAATTACCGACTTTCCGATCAAGTACGGCAACTTCCGCGACTGATTCGGAGATTGCCAAAGGGGCTATATTGCACAAGCCTGCCGAAGAGTCGAAGACGGTGGAACAGAATGATCTCGGCGTCCTGTCGTGGACCGAAGAGCTGCGTCGCGTGGCGATGGCGGTCAGCAAGAAGGACCGCAACCCCGCTGCCAACCGCCAGCAACTGTTCTATTTGCTGCACTGGACGGCCGACGCCCGCGGTTTTGGGGTGACCGTAGGTAAAGGCCGCGATCCCGAGAGCGCCGACGAGCTGTGGACCCTCGATCGTGCGCTGAGCAAGCCACCGCGCTTCGTCAGCGACGAGGACCGCCCGATTCTGCGCCTGTTGTGGGCCGAGCGTTCTTTCGACACCGGCTTGCGTGCCTTTGGCCTCGGGCCTCGGTACGGCGGCGAGGTGTTGCAACTGATGGCCCAGACGGGCCGCTTGTGCCGCAAGGATGACTTCTCGATCCTCGCGCTGTCCGCCGCGCGTCCGGCGACGCTGGCCTGGCAACTGAATGCCGACGGGAGGCGAATTCCGCTGCTCAGGCCGGATCCGGCGGCCACTCTGGTCATTCCCTTGCGCGCACCGTGGTATCTCGATGTCGACAAGCGTCTGCTCGGCCCCTTGCTGGTGCGTGGCAACCAGGCCGTGGTCGCTCGTCTGTTCTCGCTGCCGCCGCTGTCGGCGACCGCGGCGGCGCTGGTCGGCGAAGCACTGGCTGAACCGGCGCTGGAGTTGCCCACCGATCCGGAAGAGGCGAGTGTCAGCATGCGCAGTATCGACGTTGACCCGGTGCCTGTGCTCAGCCTGCAGACGCTCACCACGCACGGCAACCGTGGCTGGCGGGAATACTTTGCCAGCTTCGGCGGCGGTCCTTTCGATGTCGCCTTGCCGGTTTTTCGGTATGCCGATGTCGAAGTAGTCCCTGACGACGCGCGCGATTTCTCGATTCTGGCGAGCGGCGAGATGGTGCGCATCGTTCGCCGGATCGCCAGGGAAGAGCTGTTGATGGACGAGCTGGCCGCCGCCGGCCTTGAGAAAATTCCCGGCTATGTCCTGCAAACCTTCGGCAAACCGCCGGACAACGCCTACGGTCTGGCGCTGGAGACGAGGTGGCCCGCCTTGATGCGCGAGGGACTGCCGGGCCTGCGCACTGCCGGTTGGCAGATCGAGTTTGCTGCCGACTTTCGCCATCGTGTGCTCGAAGTCGAGGCCTGGGATGCCGATCTGGTCGAGTCGGAAGGCGGCTGGTTCGACCTTGACATGGGGATCATCGTCGAAGGTGAGCGCTTGCCGCTGGCGCCTCTGCTCGCTGCGCTGTTCCGGCGTGACGGGCGCTGGCTCGATGCGGGTCTGCTGGCGCAGATCGAAGACCGCGAGATGATCGAACTGGTGACTCCGTCCAGCCAGCGCATTGGTCGCATTCGTGCCCCGGCATGGCGTTTGAAGCCGCTGGCGGGAACCCTGATCGACCTTTTCGACGGTTTTTCCGGCGGCAACACCCTGCGCCTGTCGCGTTTTGACGCGCCGCGGCTGGCCGAGCTCAACGACAGCAGTCGCTGGCGGTTCAGGGGTCAGCGTGACGTCCAGGCGCTTGCCGACCAGTTGACCGCGGCGCAGGGAATCGGCCACATCGATCCGCCGCTCGGACTGGGGCTCGAGCTGCGCCACTACCAGACCGAAGGCCTGGCCTGGCTGCAGTTTCTGCGCGAACAGAACCTCGCCGGAATTCTGGCCGACGACATGGGGCTGGGCAAGACCGCCCAGACGCTGGCGCATCTGCTGCTCGAAAAGGAAGCCGGCCGGCTCGACCGGCCGGCGCTGATCGTCCTGCCAACCTCACTGATCTTCAACTGGAAGAATGAGGCGGCGCGTTTTGCTCCCGGCCTGACCATCCTCTCGCTGCACGGCCCGGAGCGCAAGAGCCGTTTTGCCGAGATCATCCAGCATGACGTCGTGCTGACGACTTATCCTCTGCTCTGGCGTGATGCGGAGGAGCTGACGCGCCACCGCTATCACCTGCTGATTCTCGACGAAGCGCAAACGGTCAAGAACGCGCGCAGCCAGGGCGCCGAAGTGGTGCGCAAGATCAGCGCCCGGCATCGTCTCTGTCTGACCGGCACGCCGCTGGAAAACCACCTCGGCGAGCTGTGGAGTCAGTTCGACTTCCTGCTTCCCGGCTTTCTCGGCAGCAACCAGAGCTTCACCAAGCACTGGCGGACGCCGATCGAAAAGCAGGGCGACGTGCAGCGGCGTGAGCTGCTCGCCCGCCGCGTTCGCCCCTTCATCCTGCGCCGCAAGAAGGAAGAGGTAGCGCGTGAGTTGCCGCCGAAGACGATCATCGTGCGCAAGGTCGAACTCGCCGGTAGCCAGCGCGATCTGTACGAGACGGTTCGCGTCGCGATGGACGAGAAAGTCCGCGACGAGATCGCCAGCAGGGGCTTCAACCGCAGTCAGATCGTCATTCTCGACGCTCTCCTGAAGCTGCGACAGGTCTGCTGCGATCCGCGTCTGGTCAAGGCGAGGTCGGCGCAGAAGGTCAAGGAACGAGCCAAGCTCGATCTGTTGATGACCATGCTCCCTGAGCAGGTCGAGGAGGGCCGGCGCATCCTGCTCTTTTCGCAGTTCACCAGCATGCTGGCACTGATCGAAAAGGAACTGAAACTGGCCGGTATCGACTACGTTATCCTGACCGGCGACACCAGGGATCGCGAAACCCAGGTGCGCCGCTTTCAGGCGGGTGAGGTGCCGGTGTTCCTGATCAGCCTCAAGACCGGCGGTATCGGCCTGAACCTGACCGCCGCCGACACCGTGATCCATTACGACCCGTGGTGGAACCCGGCGGCTGAAAACCAGGCCACCGATCGTGCCCACCGTCTCGGTCAGGACAAACCCGTTTTCGTCTACAAACTGATCGTCGCCGGCAGCATCGAGGAAAAGATCCTCGCTCTGCAGGAGCGCAAGGCAGAACTGGCCGCGCAGATCCTCTCGGAAGACCGGGGGGTGGACACCAAGTTCGGTCGTGACGACATCGCCGCCCTGTTCGCGCCGCTGTCCGGCTGAAGCGTCTGCGCTAGAATGAGAAGTCCCGCTTTGGAAAGTCACCGCCATGAGTCCACCTGACAGCGCGCCGGAAATGTCCTTCGATGACCCCGGCCGACACGCCGCGACCCAGCGCTGTACGTGGATCAGCGTGCTGGTCAACGTTTTCCTCACCTCGGCTCAGGTCATCGCCGGTATCGTTGCCCACTCGCAAGGCCTGATCGCTGACGGGCTGCACTCGCTGTCCGATCTGGTCTGTGATTTCCTGGTCCTTTTTGCCGCCCACCACAGCAAGGACCCCGCTGACGCGAGCCACCCGTATGGCCATGCGCGCATCGAGACGGCGGCATCGTTTGCCCTCGGCGCGATTCTGGCGGCCACCGGCGCGGGAATCATCTGGAGCGCGGCGATGAAGCTGCAGAACCTCGGCGACCTGCCGCCGGTCGCGCCGCTTGCCCTGTGGACGGCGATCGTGGCGCTGGCGGCGAAGGAGGGATTGTTTCGTTACATGCTTCGCGTCGGCGAGCATCTACGTTCGCCGATGCTGATTGCCAATGCCTGGCACGCACGTTCCGACGCCGCTTCATCGCTGGTCGTCGCCGTCGGCATCGTCGGCAATCTGATGGGCTACGTTTTTGCCGACTCTGTCGCGGCGCTGATCGTCGGCTTCATGATCGTTCGCATGGGCGCGGTGTTCGCCTGGGAGGCGCTGCAGGAACTGATCGACACCGGGCTGTCGATCGAGGAGGTCGACAGCATCCGCCAGGTGATCGTCGACACGCCAGGAGTGAGCAGTCTGCATGAGCTGCGTACCCGCCGCATGGCGCATCGCTCGCTGGTCGATGCCCATGTCTGCGTCGAACCGCGGATCAGCGTCTCGGAAGGCCACCGGATCGCCGAGACGACCCGCAAACGCGTGCTCGACAGCCATCCCTCGGTGTCCGATGTGCTGGTGCATGTCGACGTCGAGGACGACCTGGATCACGACAGCAGCAGCCAGGCGCTGCTCGACCGCAGCGAGTTGATGAGCGATCTGGCGCCGGTGCTCGCCGGACTGCCCGAGCCGCAGCGGGTCGTCCTGCACTATCTGAATGGCCGCGTCGAAGCCGAGGTCTATCTGCCGCAAGACGCGCTGGCAGACCCTGCCGCGCTCGGCCATGCCGAGCGCGAATTCATCCGGCGCTTGTCACAGCATCCTTTGCTCGCCTCGCTGTCGATCAACTACCGGCACCGGGTTCTGCCTGCCGGCGGCGACTGAGTGACCGAGATTGCCGCCGGCAGGCAAGAACAGCCAGGGTGCCACAAGCAAGGCGCATGGCACCCATTGTACCGCTCTCAGGTGCTCATTGCCCTCGGCACCACTGGTCGGAGATTCGCGATAGAATCACGCGCTTTGTCAGCGGAAGCCGCGCATGCCGACCGGAATCATTGAATCGCTGGACCACGAGGCGCGGGGAATCACGCGCTGCGACGGCAAGACGGTCTTTGTCGAAGGAGCCTTGCCGGGCGAAACGGTCGACTATGCAACTTATCGCCGCAAACCCAGCTATGACCTGGCGCGGACGCTAAGGGTTCTGGAACCCTCGCCGGATCGCGTGACGCCGCTCTGCCCGCACTTTGGCGTCTGCGGTGGTTGCAGCATGCAGCACCTCGATCCTGTCGCGCAGGTCGCCGCCAAGCAGCGGCTGCTCGAGGATAATCTCCGCCATCTTGGGCGGATCGCTGCCGAGCAGCTCTACGCCCCGATCTACGGTCAGCCCTGGGGTTACCGCTATCGGGCCCGCCTTTCGGTTCGCCTGGTGGTCAAGAAGGGTGGCGTTCTGGTCGGCTTTCACGAGAAGAGGAGCAGCTACGTCGCTGACATGCGCCAGTGCGAGATTCTGCCGCCGCATCTGTCGGCCATGCTGCTGCCGCTGCGCGAGCTGATCGGTAAAATGTCGATCCGTGATCGCCTGCCGCAGATCGAGGTGGCGGTCGGTGAGCGGGTGACGGCGCTGGTGCTGCGCATCCTGGAATCGCCGAGTGCGACCGACGAGGACCTGCTGCGCGATTTTGCCGACCGCCATGGGGTGGTCTTCTACCTGCAGCCACAGGGGCCGGCGACGGCGTGGCGCTTCTATCCGCTCGACGGGCCGCGCCTGTCCTACCTCCTGCCGGACTTCGCCGTCGAGCACTTCTTTTCGCCGACCGAGTTCACGCAGGTCAATCACGCGATCAACCGCGTCCTGGTGCGTCGCGCCCTGGCGCTGCTCGACCCACGCCCTGGCGACCGCGTCGGTGACATGTTCTGTGGGCTGGGCAATTTCACGCTGCCGATCGCCCGCTCGGGGGCTCGCGTTTTGGGCGTTGAGGGCAGTGCCGAGTTGGTTCGTCTTGCCGCCGAGAATGCCGCCGCCAACGGCCTCGAGGATCGCGCCGAGTATCGCGTCGCGAATCTCTTCACGGCGACGCCGGAGACCCTGGCGGCTCTCGGTCATTTCGACAAGATGCTGATCGACCCACCGCGCGAAGGTGCCCTGGAACTGGTCAAATCGCTTGGCGCCGACGGCCCGCAGCGAATCGTCTATATTTCATGCAGTCCGGCGACGCTGGCGCGCGACGCGGCGATCCTGGTCACCCAGAAGAACTACCGCCTGCGCGGCACCGGAGTGGTCAATATGTTCCCCAATACCTCGCACGTCGAGTCGATCGCGCTCTTCGAGCGTACTTCAAACCAAGTGAGTAATAATGAAAACACCACGCTTTCTTGAACCGGCAGTTGGCATACCTACCCTAGGGATGGTCGTTCTTGCCGGCTGTACTCTCCTTGTGGGTTGCGCGACGGACAGTTCGATGCTGGGCAGTGGCACGAACATAACCGCTTCCGACAAGACACGCATGACCAAGAGCGGCTATCTGTCCGACTACGCACGCCTGAAGCCGACGCCCTGGAGTGACGGAATCGAATGCTGGCGTGACCCCAAGATCGATGCCAGGAACTACGACAAGGTGCTGATCTCGCGCATCGTCCTATCGCTTACACCGCCCAAGGACAAGGAATCTGAACAACTGGTCGATCCTGGCGACCTGAAGGCCCTGACCGACTACTTCTACGGCTCGCTGGTCAAGGCATTGAAGCCACAGATGCAGGTGGTCGAAAATCCAGGACCCGGGGTGGTGGTTATCGGAATCGCTTTGACCTCCCTGGTGCCCACTGCGGTGAGCAAGAGCGTTACCGGTACGCTTATTCCTTACGCGTTCATCGCCGAAGCGAGCTCCGGCGTTGCCTCGGGCCGGCCGGCGGGCTCCACTCCGTACATGGGCGAAACCGGGATGGAGATGCAGTTCCGTGACGGCGCATCGGGCGCGATCCTGGCGGAATGCCGGGATACCGAGATCGGACGCAAGTACGCCGCAGACAGCAGCTCGAATGCTGCGGGCGCAGCGCAGACCTGGGCGGGTGGCTATGTGAATTCGTTCCAGGCCTGGTCATATGCGAAAAACGCATTCGACAAGTGGTCGATGCTGGTCGCCAAGCGCCTTGCCGATCTGCGTGCGGCTAACCCGGCGCAGTAAGCGCAACTCACCTTGGTGAGGATGCTGGTCAGCTTGGTCTAGCTGACGCGCTCCAGCAACACCCGCCGCCGCGCCTCGGTCTTTGCGTCGTTGTGCGCGGCGGGATTTTGCTCCTCGATAGAGCGCACTACGTAGCGCCCTGGTTCGCTGGCCAGAATCGCTTGCGCCCACTCGTTGTTCACCACCCTGAAGCGAGTCGCCCTTGCCCCCGGTTTCACCGCGGGACGTCCCAGGTAGAAGACCACCCGCGCTGCATCGGTCAGCTCAACCGCCCCGCCGTCCGTCTGCTGCGCGTTGATCTCGACCGCTTCGCCTTCCGGAACAATCTGTCGCACGGTCGCGCAGAACCGTTGCAACTCGCGCGCCTGATGACGCAGGCTCTCCATCGTCCCGAGCACCCCGACAAGGAGCACGAAGACCAGCGCCATGGCCGGTGCCAGCGCGCGCAAGCGGTCGTTCATCCGCCTCAGCAGCAGAACGCCGAGCCCGATGCTGGCGCCGACCAGTGGCAGCCACGCCGGGATCGCCTGCCAGTACTCGGGAGGTAGAACAGCAAAGGCATCGAGTGCCGCCGGTGCCGCCAGCGGATGTGCCAGCCGCAAGATCCCCAGCGCGAGCGCCGCCACGCCGCTGACGGTTCCGCTGATCGCCACCGCGGCCAGTCCCCATTTGCGCAGCCAGGTTGCCCAGCCACGGCCAGAGTCGAGCAGCGCTTCTGCCACGATGAGCGCAAAGAACGGCGCAATCGGCAGCAGATAGTACGTTCGCCGCGACCCCGAGAGCGTGAAAAACACGAAGATTGCCAGATACCCGAAGAGCGGGAACAGGCGCCGCCGGTCCTCCGCGCGGTCGTACATGCGCAGGCTGAAGCCGCCTCTGGCGCGTGCCTGCTCGCGTACGCGCAGCCAGGCCAGTGCCAGCGCCGCGGGCAGGAGAGCCGACCACGGCGCGAGCAGCTCGAACTGGTTCCAGAAGTAGAAATACCACGGCTGCACGTGGTCGAAAGGCGTCAGCCCGCGGGTCACCGACTCGCGCCACAATAGTTCCAGAGGTCCCGTGTCACCTCGTGTCAGCCATGGAATCGCCAGCGGCACCCCCAGCGTCAGGCCAAGCGCGAGGACGCCAAGCACCGTCGGAAGAGGGCGCACCCAGCCAAAGCCGCGTACCGCCAAAGCCCACAGAAAGGCTGCAAAGCCCGGCACTGCCACGCCGACCAGTCCCTTCATCAGCGAGGTGACGCCGACCACCACCCCCAGTGCCGGCAGGTGCCACCAGCGCTGGTCCTCCGATGCCTCCATAATCAGCAGCATCGCCAGTGCGACGCCGAGCACGGTATGGGGGTCGGCGCTCGCCACCCGGCTGAAAAAAAGGATCCTGAAGGTGGTCGCGAAAACGCAGGCCGCCACCGCGCCGGGTAGCGCGCCTATCGTCCTCTTTCCCAACAGGAAGACCACATAGGTGGTCAGGACGAAGCACAGCGCTCCCGGTAGCCGGAGGGTCTGCTCATTCAGCGTCCCGGTCAGCGCCGACACCACCGCAATCAGCCAGTAGCTGCCGAACGGCTTGTCTGGATAGGGGCTGCCGCCTATGGTCATGCGGAAGAAGTCGCCGCTGGACAGCATCTCCATGGTGACGGCGCCCCAGCGCCCCTCCGATCCCTGCAGCGGGATATCCAGCCGCCACAGCGAAAGGAAGGCCGCGACCAGCAAAGCGGCGACCAGCAGTGGCCGTACGTAGCGCTCGTCGGTCGTGCCGCGGCTCGCCGACGCAAGCTGCGCAATGCTCATCGCGGGCAGCAAAAAAGCCCGCATGCGGCGGGCTTTTCGGCGGAGCAGAAGCGATCAGCGATCGCCATACGTCCGGCGGCTACCGCTGGCGATAGCGCCATGGCCACTCTTGGCTGCTTCGCGGTAGGGCGCCGCGTGCGCCGATCCATCGCGCTTGGCCGCCGAGGGCTTGCTGAAATGGCTTTCGCTTCGTCCGGCGGGTTGGCTGTGGCTGCGGTTCTCGCCACCCTTCCACGCCGGTTTGCCGGTCGGGCGAGGCTTGACCGAAGGCGACCGGCGAGTCGGCTCATGACCGACCACGACTTCGACCGGAATGACCTGTTTGGTGAACCGTTCTATCTTTCTGACGTTGAACTGCTCGGCGTGATGGACCAGCGAGATCGCCAGACCGTTGCGCCCGGCACGGCCGGTGCGGCCGATGCGATGCACATAGTCCTCGGCAAATTTCGGCAGATCGTAGTTGAACACGTGTGTGATCGTCGGGACGTCGATGCCGCGCGCAGCGACATCGGTGGCCACCAGGATGCGTACCTGACCACGACGCATGGCGGCGAGCGTGCGGTTGCGGGCTCCCTGATGCATGTCGCCATGAAGCGCCGCGGCGTTCAGACCGGCGACGTTCAGGCGGTCGCTGACGGTGTCGGCATCTCGCTTGGTGGCCGTAAACACCAGCGCCTGATCAATCGTCGTATCGCGCAGGAGGTGGTCGAGCAGGCGGTTTTTGTGCGCCAGGTCGTCGACGAAGTGCATGCGTTGCTCGATGTTGTCGTGGCGCGCCGACGCGGAATCGACCTGGATGCGCAGCGGTGCGCGCGTCATGCGCTGGGCCAGCTCGCCGACGGTGCCATCGAGCGTGGCCGAGAAGAGCATTGTCTGGCGCGCGGCGGGAGTCGCGGCAACGATCCGCTCGATGTCCTCGATGAAACCCATGTCCAGCATCCGGTCGGCTTCGTCGAGGACCAGGATCTGCAAATTCGAGAAGTCGATCTTGCCCGACGTCATGTGGTCGATCAGGCGGCCCGGCGTGGCGACCAGGATTTCCGGGTTGCGGCCGAGAAGCTCCATCTGCTTCGGATAAGGCATGCCGCCAAGGATGGCGACGGCTTTCACCTGATGAAGCTGGCGACCGTACTTTTCGGTGGCCGCGGTGACCTGCAGCGCCAGTTCGCGAGTCGGTGTGAGCACCAGCATCCGCGGGTGGGCGGGCTGGAAGCGCTGGCGATCATGGCCGCGCGGGCGGGCGGTAGCGCGCTCGGAGCTGGTCGTGCGTGGTGCCGCGGCTAGCCGCTCCTGGACGGCAAAGCGATGTAGTGCCGGCAGCATGAAGGCTGCCGTCTTACCTGAGCCGGTCTGCGACGAAACCAGCAGGTCGCGCCCTTCGAGGGCGGCCGGAATGGCTTGTTGCTGTACGGGGGTCGGTTCGCTGTAGCCCGAATCAGTGAGTGCTTTGAGGATGGCCGGGTGGAGGCCGATTTCTGAAAAAGTCATGTTTCTCTTTCGTATGGATGCGCGGCGCACTGCCGTCACGGCATAGCACGCTGCTGAAAATAAATGCAACGCCAACCAACGAAAAAGCTGAGAGAGACTCTGATCGGTTCAGAGAATTCAGCACCCGTCAGCACATGTGCCGGGGCGGTGCTGAATGAATCGACACCAGGAGGCAGGAGGGCTTGAGAAGTTACAGCCAGGTTCGCGATGCTCTTTGCACCGGGCAGCGTTGCTACCTGGTGCGGCGCGCATTATAGCATCGACTTGCCGGCCGTCCAGTTTTCTTTGCCGCTGGCGCGACTTTCACAGTAGCGCAGGCACTTGCCATAGCAAGGGCGAGAATACTTCGCTGACCAGTACCGATTGCCCGCCAAAACCAAAGCGCGAGCGGCGAGCCCAGAGCATCGTCGGCGCCTCGCTACCGCCGAGTTGCAGCGCCGTGAGCGCCGGTTCGAAGAGCGCATGGCGGTGATCGAGGCGGTTGAAGGTAAGCTGGCCACGCGTGAATCCGGGGTGCGAGAAAAGCAGTGCGCCCAGCGAACGGTTTCCCAGACGCGCCAGCCAGACGGTCAGCGGGCCGCGCGGTCGCCGGGGCAGTACCGTGTGTGCGAAGACGACAATCTGGTCGTCACAGAACAGCGCCACTTCACGCACCCAGGCCTGGACACCCGGTTCGATGCCGAGCACCCGGGCTTCATCGGCTGTCGGTGTGCCAAGCTCCTGGCGCAGCACGCGAACGGCGAAGCGCCCTTTGGCCTGGATGCGCGCGGTCAGCGAGCCACGGCCGCGCAACCAGTTGTTGAACGGAGCGCGAGCGCTGTCGGTCGTGCGCAGCAAGCTCTCGCGCCATGCCTGCCGGCGGGCGATGCTCATCACCGGAAGCGCAGCGCTGGCCCGGCCTATTGTGGCCGCGGGGACTTTTCGATGCCGCCAATACGAGTTCCCGGTTTGATTCCCTTGCCGGCGAACCAGCCCAGATTCATCTCCAGCGCATAGCGCGCGGCGTTCGCGGCGCAGTGGTTGTCGTCGGTCTGTGGCTGCATGTCCTCGATGTTCAGAATACGTCCTTCCTCGTCGAGGAAGGCGACCGACAGCGGCAGAAAGGTGTTGCGCATCCACATGCAATGGCGTTCCGCCTGCGTAAAGACGAAGAGCATGCCGTGGTTGGCCGGCATGCTGCGGCGATGCATCAGACCCTGCATGCGCTTGCCGTCATCGGCGGCCACCTCGGCTTCGATGCGGTAGAAACCGGCCGTCAGGTCGATGCCCTGCAGTTGCGCCGCAAGCGGCGGCGAAATCAGCACCAGGGCCGATACAATCAAGAAAAAAAGACGCCTGTGCATCGCATGCTCCGCATGAGTCTGTGTCAATGGTAAACGTTTGCTCTGGCCCTGTGGATCCCGCCGCCGAGACCGTAAAATGGACCTGTTTGGCATGCCTGGAGCGGGTGTGGTCGGTGATCCGGCGGCTATTTCTTTCGTGCAGTTCCCTTGGCTTGCTCAGGAGCCTTTGTCGGCGCCTTGGCCGTAGCCGGAGATTTGCTTGCCGATCCCGGGGCTTTGGCGCCCGCCGATGTCGATGTCTTGCTGGCCTGGCGCTGCCCGCCGGTCTTGGCGCCAGGGTGCGAAGCCACCTTGGCCGCCGGCTTGGCCGCGGTCCTGGCCCCTGTTCGTGCGGGGGGTTTGCTGACCGGCTTGGCGACTGTCCTGGCCATCGGTTTCGGCGGCGGTGCGGCTTCGCCAAAGGCCACCGACGCGTCCTCATCCTCGGCAGCCTTGGGTACGGCCAGGCTTGTCGCGCAGGACAAGGACAAGGCTGCGGCCAGCAGGCCGTGCACCAGACTGTTGATGGTCTTGCTCATAACCAAGCCTCTCGACCTTGTCGTTTACTGTCCGGGATCAATGGATCAATGACTCGTGCCTTCGGAACGTGATATTTTATTCCACACGTTGTATTTGCCGACAGGTTTCTTCGCCGGTATGCGTTTCACTTCCTTCAGCGTCTGGGCGTCGATCACCACCAGCGCGCCGTCCATCTCCCACAGGCTGGCCAGCGCGTAACGGCCGTCACGGGTGAATTCGACATGCGCCAGCGTCTGGCCCGGCTCGGCCTTGATCTGCGCCACCACCTCCAGGGTTTGCTTGTCGATCACCTGCAGCGTGTTCTTGTGTTCCGGGCTCATCATCGAATCGGTGAAGGCGTAACGACTGTTTTCGTGGCTGCGCATGAAGAATCCTGGTCCTAGCGTCTTGATCTGCTTGATGTTCTCGTAGGTGTCGAGATCGACGACGGTGACTATCCCTTCGTTCAGATTGGGCGAGGCCATCACGTTCCGTTCGCGACCGGCCGCATCCTTCCATTTCCAGGTGATTCCCGAACCCAGGTGCGGCATGCCGGGCAGGTCAAGATCGGCGATCTTCTTGTGTCCGTCGAGGAAGATCACCTGTCCCCTGGTGGCCGAACGCGACGAACCGAGGATCTCGCGGTAACTCTGGGTGAAGAAGAAGTCGTCCAGGTAATCCTTGAGAAGGGTACGGCGGGGGGTGAACATTCCCGGCTTGAAATGGCCTTCGCGGTACTGATAGTCATGCACCAGCCCTTCGGCGACCGGCTCGGCGTTGGGGTCGTAGCTGATCTCCCAGACTTCCGGCACATCCTTGAGCGCCGCGATGAAGCTTTTGCGCGGCGCGGCATCATAGACCGCCGAGACGCGCGAGGTCTTGTTGCCTGCACTATTCACCGTCGGGATGACCTTGACCAGTGCTAGATCGTTGGCGTCGAGCAGCACCAGGCTGTGCGGCAGGTAGTTGCCGACCAGCACCCACTTGCCGTCGCCGGAGACGGCGGCATTGCGCGTGTTGAGGCCGGCCCGGATCTCGGCGACGACGACCAGATTGTAGAGGTCATACTTGGTAATCCAGCCGTCGCGCGACGCGAAATAGACGAAACGTCCGTCGGGCGAGAACTTCGGCCCACCGTGTAGCGCATAGCGACTGGGGAAGCGGTGCAGACGCTCGAGTTTGTCGCCGTCGAGCACCGAAACGTGATGGTCGCCGACCTCGACGACGACGAACAGGTTGAGCGGGTCGGCCCCCTTCAGTCCGGGACCGGGTAGCGATGGCTGGCTGGCAGCCTGCGCATCGACGACATGCGAGTGGCGGATCTCCGCTTCGCCCCATACCGGCGCCGGGCTGACCGGACTGTAGATCCAGGCAACGAGTTGCTGCGCTTCGCCGGCGCCCAGCTTGTCGCCAAAAGCCGGCATTTGCGTCGCCAACCGCCCTTCGCGGATGACCTTCAACGCTTCCGTCTGGCGTAGACGCTCGAGGTTCTCGGGCAAGAGCGCCGGGCCGATGCCGCCCAGCCGGGATTCACCATGACACGCGGCGCAGTGCTCCTGGTACAGTGCCTTGACTTCGGCGGCGGCGGCCGGCGACGAGGTGCCGGTCAGCGACGCCGCGACAGCGGTCACACCGACGAAGAAGATGGCGGCCAAGCGGAGGTGCCGTTTCATTCACGCTCTCCGGATTCTGATGTAGGGCGTCACGGCAACGCGCTCGCGGCCGGGTGAAACGCCTATTTCCGCATCATCGAGATAACAGCCGGGGTCTTCGGCCCAGGCGTCGCCGGTCAGTTGCTGGGCACGAACCCGTGTATTGCCGTTGCAGATAGCGAAGTGCTGGCACTCGCCGCAGCGTCCCGACACGGTCCGCGGAAACTGCTTCAGACCGGCCATCAGCGGGTCCGAAACGTCAGTCCAGATGGCCGAGAACGGGCGCTCGCGAACGTTGCCAAGGTTGTAATGCCACCACATGGTATCGGGATGGACGTTGCCGAGATTGTCGATATTGGCGACATTTACGCCCGATGAATTGCCGCCCCACTGGGCAAGTCGGGCGCGGATGTTCGCTGCCTGGTCAGGGAACTGCTTCTCCACCCAGTGCAGGAAGTAGACGCCATCGGCATCATTGTTGCCGGAAGTGAACTCCTTGTGCAGGCCGCGCTGCTGGTAGTCCCAGCAGGTAGCGAAGAGAAGATCCATCGCCCAGCGCGTCAGTTGGTGCTGCGCGTCGTCCTTGCGGTTCTTGTTGCCGCGACCGGCATAGTTGAGATGGGAGAAATAGAAGCGGTCGATGCCTTCGTCCTCGACCAGTTCGAGCAGGCGAGGCAGGTCGTGCGCGTTGTCCTGGGTCATTGTGAAGCGAACGCCGATTTTCAGGCCGAGGTCGCGGCACAGGCGAATCCCCTTCAGCGACGCGTCGAAAGCCCCCTGCATCTGGCGGAACTTGTCGTGCGTGGCGCCGATGCCGTCGAGCGAAACTCCGACGTAGTCGAAATCGCACTCGGCGATGCGGTCGATGTTTGCCGCGTCGATCAGGGTGCCGTTGGACGACAGGCCGACGTAGAAGCCCATCGCCTTGGCGCGGCGGGCGATGGCAAAGATGTCAGGGCGCAGCAAGGGCTCGCCGCCGGACAGAATCAGCACCGGGACGCGGAAACGCTTCAGGTCGTCCATCACGGTGTAGATCTCGTCGGTGGTCAGTTCACCGGGGAAGTCCTTGTCGGCGGAAATGGAATAGCAGTGCTTGCAGGTCAGATTGCAGCGCCGGATGAGATTCCAGATGACGACCGGTGCCGGCGGGTTCTGCTTTGGCCCAGGCTGTTTGGGAGCCGAGAGTTCCTGCATGTACTGGGAAATCCGAAACATCGTGCAGCCTCCAGGAGAAATCCGGCTATTAGAGAAGATGGCTGCCGGGGTCACCTTGACGTGGATCAAGGCCTCGCATCAAGCGTCGCCGGGTCGCCGGTCGGGCGGGCGGAGTCGCCAGGGCTTCTCGGCGGACCAGCAAAACAGTATTCTTGCATGGTTCTTTCGCTGGGTAACTGTCCATGATGCTCTTGATCCTCGGCCTGGTCGTCTTTCTGAGCGCGCATTCGACGCGAATCGTCGCCGACGGCTGGCGCACCTGGCAGATCGACAGGCTCGGCGAGCAGCGTTGGAAAGCGATTTTTTCGCTGGTCTCGCTGCTCGGCCTGGCGCTGATCGTCTGGGGCTACGGCGCAAGCCGGGCCGAACCAGTGGCGCTCTGGCAGCCACCCGGATGGACGCGCCATCTGGCTGCCGTGCTCATGCTGCCGGCTTTCGTACTGCTGGCCGCGGCCTATGTGCCGGGCAACCGCATCAAGGCGCTCGTCGGCCACCCGATGGTGCTGGGCACCGAGTTCTGGGCTGTGGCGCACCTGCTGGCCAATGGCAACCTGGCCGACGTTCTCCTGTTTGGCAGCTTCCTGGTCTGGGCGGTGGTCGATTTTGCTGCCGCTCGTCGGCGCGACCGTTCCGGCGCTACGCCAACACCGCCGACCGCCGTAGCGCTGTCGCGCGATGCCCTCGTCGTCGTCATCGGCGTCGTCGCGTGGAACGTATTCGCCTGGCTCGCGCATCGCTGGCTGTTTGGTGTCGCGCCCTTTGGCTGATATGACGAATAAAACCATTTCAGCGCACGACCCCTGTGTAAATGGCTGGTCAGTGCTCGCGCTGACCGCTCCCATCGCGATGGGCTACATCCCCCTGGGTACGGTTTTTGGATTCCTGTTTGTCCAGGCTGGCGCCGCTTGGTGGCTGGCAATCCTGACCAGCGTGTTCGTGTTCGCAGGCGCTTCCCAGTACATGATGATTCCCATGGTCGCGGCCGGACTTTCCGTGGGCACCATTGCGCTGGCCACATTGATCGTCAATCTCCGCCATGTGTTCTACGGATTGTCCTTGCTGAAGAAGTTTCCACAAGGGAGTTTGCTCCGTTGGTACATGGTTTTTGCGCTGACCGACGAGACCTATTCGGTCCTCACGACGATCCCCGAGTCGACCAGCCACAAGCAGATGGCTTTGGTCGCCTTGCTCAACCACATGTGGTGGGTATTGGGCACCGTCATCGGCGCCGTTATCGGCGCCCAGGCACAGCTTGCTCTGGCGGGCCTTGATTTTGTCTTGGCAGCGCTGTTTGCCGTGCTCACCGTCGAGCAGTGGCGAACGAAGAAGACCCCGGCGCCTCTATGGGTGGCTCTTGCGGCATACGCAGTGGCACACCTCCTGGCGGCAAAGCATGCATTGGTGATTTCCATCGTCCTCAGCATCGTGGCCGGAATGCTCTGGCAACCCAAATCGGTAGCCGTCGGCGAGGTCCATAATGATTGACAGCGGGTATGTGGTCGGGGTGATAGCCGCCATGGGGCTGGTCACCTTTGCACTGAGGGCAGTCCCATTCGTCGGCGCGCAATGGCTGCAAAAACATCCGATTGTCCAACGCCTGGGTGAATTCCTGCCCCTGGCGATCATGACGCTCTTGCTCGTGCACTCCGTCACCGGGGCGGCCCTTGAGCATCCGGGAGGTCCGTGGCCGGAGCTATTGGCAGTCGCCCTGGTCGTATTCCTGCAATGGCGAAGCAGGAATGCGCTGTTGAGCATCGTGCTGGGTACTTGTGTCTATGTACTCATGCGCAATCCCGGTCTTGGGTGGCTTACTGAATTGTTCTGAAGTCGACGCCGGCGGCTTCGCGCTCTATCTGCCCGCTATCGAAATGAGACTTGGCCGCCAAGCTTCTTGCGTGTTTTCCGATCGTCAGGCGGCCTGCCTATGCGGCCGATGCGCCGGCGACCCATACAACATGCCCTCGACACTGATGTCTTCGTCTATTTCTGGCCAGTGGATGCCTTGGCCATCGCCGAGAATTGCAAAATTCTGGCGCTGCTCCGCAGTCGCTTCTGATAATCTCCAGGACCAGGTCAACGGGACGCTGATGGTGCGCCCATCCATCGTAATCGTTTAGCCCCCCGCTCGCCGGCACCGCCCCTCAATCAGGCGGCAGCCGGTAGCGG
>NZ_FLQX01000105.1 GCF_900089955.1 Candidatus Accumulibacter aalborgensis
AGCAGCCCTATCTGATGCCGATGGCGGCGTAGCGGGGGTGGCCGGAATGATGATCAAGGCCGCACGCCCAGCAAAGCGCGGCGGAATTTCGATCATCGCCTTGTTGATGAGCACCGCCACAGGGTTCAAGTCGGACGCATGGCTTTCCAGCCCCAGCCGCTGAGCTTCCAGTGGCAGCGAGCCTCCCCCAGCAAATGGATCATGGAAAGCGGGCAGCTTTTCCGGGTCGAATAGTTCGGCTGCCTGCGGATGGTTGCGGTTCAGTTCGCAGGTCTCGCGCCAGCTTTTCCGGATTTCCTCCCTCGCCTCTGACAGCACCGCCTCATCGTTGGTGTTCTCCCACAGCACCAGCTTGCGGATGATGCCGAACAAGCGCTCTCGCTCGATCCTCGCTTTTTCCTTGTTCACTCCCCGCCCAAGGCTGCGTTCATAGCAGGGGTCATTGACCATCTGGGCAAAAATCACCGCCCGTGCCGCGGCCAGTGGGCGGCGTGCCCACCACAGGTGCAATGTCGAAGGGTGCCCGTGACGAATGGACTTCTCGCGAGCGCAGGCGATGTTGATGTCGTCGAGCGGTAGCGCGACTTCAATGAGTTTCTTGGGAGTCTTGTAGAGCATGGGCATTTTGCAATCAGTCGAACGCCAAACCAGCATTGGCGGCTATTCTTGCCGCAAGTTTTTCAAAGTCTCGATAGCAACTTCTTACGGCCTCAATGTGCGCCCCGATCGCGCCATCGGCCGATTTCAGGAAGAAAATAGGTTTCCTGGCCTCCATCGCCATCGGCATCAAGCTTCGGTAGTGCTTGAGCAAGGAGAGGCAATACGGATCACCGCCTACGGTTACGCTGGTCTGGATTTTTTCATTGAGCACGACTTCTCGATAGACATTGGGGATGCGATCCATCCAGCGCTTGTATGCTTTGACTGGACGACTATCGAGGATGCCATGCTGCATGACGATATAACCCATGGGTTGCATCATGCCCTTCGGCATGGGCAAATCGGGAGGCGCCTTCTTCAGAAGGTCCGTCCAGACCGCTCGCCAATCGGACAGAGTCGGCCCCAGGTTCTTCAAGCCTTGCAAAGAAAACAAGTCCGGCGCGAGAGGCAAGCAGACCTGGTCTGAGGCTATCAGTGCCGAGCGATTTATCGCACCGAGGTTCGGGCCGACATCGACAAGCACCAGGTCGGCGCCCGCTTCGGTTTCCCATTTGATTCCCCACTCGGCTCCGCGTTGAATCAGCCGATGGAAAGCGGTCATCGTCCGGAAAGCGGATTCGTCGCTTAACTGGCACCTCGGCCATGCATCTGATAACTTGTCTTCAAACCGCGACAGGCCCAGGTCACCCGCAACGAGACCAAGGTGCTCAGTGATTTTCTCGACATGCGGGCGGGCGATGTCACCGATCCCGCGCAGGATGGGACGAATGCTGCCCAGGACCGTGTCCGGATGTTCGCCGTCCGGCCACAAGGTCTCCAGCCGATCCTCGTCAAGAAACATCGCCGTCAGATTTGCCTGTGGGTCGAGATCGACGGCTAGTACCTTGATCCCATGGTCAGAGAACATCCACGCCAAGTGATAGACCAGAGAAGTCTTGCCAACTCCGCCCTTGTTGTTGAAGAAGGCAATGGATTTCATGCGGCCCTCCGATAAATCTTGACCAATACACTATGCGGATCAAACTCGAATTCAGCAGGTGGGTTCCCGTTTTGGGCAAGTAGCGATTGCGCTCGTTGAACACCATAGCCAAAGCGATTCACAAACCCGAGTGATTTCATCGCCTCGGCAATCACGGGGTTCCGGTAGCTGTTGCGCGAAGGAAAGTTTTCAGGCGTCGCTTCACCAAATAAACCACCCGGGCTTTGAATCTCGATATGGTCGCTGAAGGCGTAGAAGCGAATCGGCGAATTGCTGTCGTAATTGCGATGCATGACCGCATTCATCAACAATTCGCGTATCGCCCACTCGGGATAATCGGGCAGCAGCTTCTCTTCCAGCATGTTGATCTGTCGCATTGTGGTCTGAATCAACAGTCGTAGCCGCCCTTCCATCTCCCGCAACACACTGGTCAGATCGCCAGAAATCTCGGCCTGATCGAACGGGACATCAGTCAGGTCTTCAGCGGGCAGGCGCAGGAACTGAACATAAGCACCCGGAAGAAAGAAGCGTGGATTCTTGCCAAACAACAAAATACCTGCGTGTGTCAGGCACGCACGCACGGGATCGTATAGCCGCAGAGAGGCAAGCTGAAGCTCGACAGGCCGACGGTTTTCAGCGATGGTCTCGGGGTCGACGGCCTCTCGGCGATAGGCATCGAATTGGCCAAACGCCAATTCATCGATACCGGCCTCGGAACAAGGACGTGCGTCAAATGATCGAGCCAACGCGAGCCGCCTTTCCGATAGAACGCGTTCCTCCTGTTCGTTGGCAATGGCTTTACGCGGACCCACTCGAATATGGATGCGGCCTTTATATCTTACTGGCGGGAGATCAGAGGGAAAAACCTCGACAACGGCGACCTCGCCACTATCGAGACAGTACTTGACAACATTGATGACCGGCTGTGGCAGCACATTGCCATCAGACCGAATACCGCCAAGATTTTTCAACAGATCGTCCGTCACTTTCAGGCCCGACAACTGCCCATTATCCTTTACGCCGATCAGCAAATAGCCGGGTTGACGGTGATTTGGAAAGTCATTGGCAAACGCGCAGATCGCCTGGCCGAACTTGTCTGTATTGGAAATGGATTCCGTTCGCTCGATGCAATCGGCTTCCAGATCGGAAACCAGTTCCGATAGGCGCTCTTCAGTCAGCATGGCTGCTCCGATCTTTTCAGTAGTTCATTCAGACTTGCGTTAATACTCGCAACCGCCCAATCCGGCTCCTGATTGAATGGTCGCCGAACATAGAACGGTCCTTCATGCTGATCGCCATCGACCAAGACGATGGCCAGAATGAACTTGTCAGCCTGGTTCAGCCCGTAGAGAATTTCATTGCGGGTGATGGTGATCGTCGATTGCCCTTTGGCGCGGCCCTTGACCTCGATATGCCGTACGGGCGAAAGCCGGCCATCCATTGCCGGCGGAACAGAGGTGATGTCCCAGCCGCACTTTTCGGCAGAAACGTCGAAGGTCGCATGGCCCAGCCGATGCTCGGCCATCGTCACCGCTTCCATGGCAATACGTTCGACTCTGGCGCGTGCATCGGCATCGGCAGTCCAGCTTTCGCCCTCCTGATCGCCCTTGCGCTGCGCCAACAGGCCGGCAGGAATGACCAGTGCGCCACCCAGCACCACGGGTGTGGCGGAAACGACTTGCCGCATGGCGCGCAGTTCCTTGCTGCGCGATTCGAGCCGCGCGGTCAGATCGTCGATCATGCGGCGAACATTTTCCAGCGTCAGACGCACGTTCGTGCCGGCGGCGATGTCTGCCTTCAGTTTTTCGTGGCGGTCGGACCAGTAGTTGATTTCCTTGATCAGCCGCTCGTGGATCGCGTGGAGGTTCTTGTCGAACTGTCGCTCGCGTCGCCCTTTCACTTCCTCGAAGTGCTCGGGAACGAGATACGCTGAAGCGTGGGCAAGCGCAACCGCTTCCAGATCGCGAGTGATCCACGCGTCCGACAATACGTCTTCGATCAGCTTTTGGTCAGCCGTGTCGATGGCCTGCAGGTCAAGGTGCGGCGCCCAGCCGGCGTTCATGGTGTGGCCGTTACGGTCGATGGCGACGAACTGCAAACGTCGGGAGATGACCTGTCCGGCTTCGCCTGCTTCCTTCAGCGAATGGTCGATCATGAACAGCAGTCGGGGAACCAGGCCGCTGTCGTTGGGATCGACCAACACGGCCCCCTGTTTGAGTTTGTTGCGATGCTGCTCCAGCATCAAATCGACTATGGCGTGCATCAGCGGATGGGCGGGATGGATCAGGCTCGCCATCGCCGCGCCCACACGGTCAGTGAGGCGCACATACTGTTTCTCGAAACACACCCGCTCGTACTTGCGCAGCACGGGGTCGGTATTGCGGGCATCGCGTCCGCTGATCTGCCGGTCGCGCTCGCGGATGATGCCCGGAACGAAGGTGATTTCGTAGCGACCGGACTCGCGCGCCTTCAACTCACCGCCGAGATCCTCGAATGCCTGTTTGAAGCAGGAACGAATGAAGTAAGGCTGCAACTTGCGCGCCTCGGCCTTCTCCATTTCTTCCTTGACGGCGAATAGACGACTTTCGTCCATGACCTCTTCGGCCAGCGCATTGCGGCTGAGGATGCCTTTGATGTGGTCGTTGGCGAGCGCACCTTCGATCCTGGTCATCAGCTTGGCGCGCACCAGCGGGTCATCGCCGTAGCGAATGGCTTCGATCAGCAGGTCGCGCAGACTCTTTTCCTCGAAGACCTCGCCCAGAATGTCGAAGACTCGGCCGCCCAGCGCCAGACGTTCGACTTCGATCTTCTCCAGGAGACGCTGGAAAACATCGCCCTCGCGTGTTTCGGCAGCCACCATGTTCCACAGATGGCAGACTTCGGTCTGGCCAATGCGGTGGATACGCCCGAATCGCTGTTCGAGGCGATTGGGATTCCACGGCAGATCGTAATTGACCATCAGGTTGGCAGATTGCAAGTTCACACCTTCGCCGGCAGCATCGGTGGCCAGCAGGATGCGGGTATCGGGGTCGTTGCGAAACAGTTCCTGCACCTTGCGACGGTCTTCGCGCAGCACGCCACCGTGGATGATCACCACCGCCGAATTTTCCAACTGCGCATTGCCCAGCAAACCGCGAATCTTGATGGCCAGATAGTTGAGCGTGTCGCGGTGCTCGGTGAACAGAATCAGTTTGCGTTGCCGGCCATCGGGACCGCGCATTTCTGGCGTGTTCTGCAGCAGGCGGGAAAGCTCTTCCCATTTGCGGTCCTGGCCTGAATGCACCAGTTGCCGGGCCTTCTCTTCGAGGTGTTCGAGGGTAAAGATTTCCGCTTCGAGTTCCTGGATGGTCTGGGCGGCGGTGGCCTGATCGATGATTTCCTCTTCGAGGTTCTCGGCTTCTTCGCCGGTCAAGTCATCGGGGTCGTCAGGTGCCGCCACCGTTTCCGGCCAGTTGGCTTGCAGACGTTCGCCCCGTTGGCGCAGTTTTTCATCCTCGACCCGGCGTTTGAGCTTGTTGGCACGTCGTTTGAGTGACTGGTAGATGGCTTCCGGGCTGGACGCCAGTCGCCGTTGCAGTGAAGTCAGCGCAAAGCCCACCGTGCCTTTGCGCTTCCCGTCTTCGAGCGCATCGGCGCGGTTCATCTCCTCTTTCACATAGGTCGTGATCGCATGATAGAGGGCGGCTTCGGCATCGGACAGTTTGTAATTGGCGGTATAGGCGCGACGTTCCGGAAACAGGGGCGTACCGTCGAATTTCAGGAGTTCTTCCTTGACCATGCGCCGCATCATGTCAATGGTATCGACTTTATGGGCGCCATTACGGAACTTGCCGTAGAAGCGGTCGGAATCGAGCAACGACATGAAGAGTTGGAAATCGGCCTCCTTGCCGTTGTGCGGCGTCGCCGTGATCAATAAAAAGTGGCGACAGACACTGCCCAGCAGTTTGCCCAGCTTGAAGCGTTTGGTCTCTTTGACCTCGTTGCCGTACCAGCTCGCCGACAGCTTGTGAGCCTCATCGACGACGATCAGATCCCAGCCGGTGAAGCCCAGCTTTTCCTGTAGATCGTCGTTGCGCGCCAACTGGTCGAGGCGCGCGATCAGCAACTCGCGGTCGTCAAAGGGGTTGCCACTACGGGTTTGTTGCTGCAGGTCGCGCGAGAAGATGGCGAACGACAAGCCGAATTTCTCGAAAAGTTCATCCTGCCACTGCTCAACCAAGCTGCCGGGGCAGACGATCAACACGCGCTTGGCGTCCGCACGCATCAGCAGTTCGCGGATGAACAGGCCCGCCATGATCGTCTTGCCCGCACCGGGATCGTCGGCCAGCACATAGCGCAGGGGCTGGCGCGGCAGCATGGACTGATAGACCGCGGTGATCTGGTGCGGCAACGGCTCGACGTTGGACGTATGCACCGCCATCATCGGATCGAACAGATGGGCCAGATTGATCCGCCAGGCTTCCGCCGCCAGCTTGAAGTCAGCACCGGGCGCATCGAAAGCCCATGGGCGACCGACTTTGGCCAGAGTGAGATTCAACGAAAAACCGGCCGACCGCTCCTCAGCAGAGAATCGACGCCCTGCGTGGCATCGGCACGCAGACGCTTGGCAAAACGTTCGGCGATGTTCTCCTTGATCGTGAACTCGACGATCCTTTCGGCCTTGATCACGTCACGCGCCACCGAGCCCACGGTACCAAAGCCGTCGGCCAGCCCCAGCTTGACGCTCTGACTCCCGGTCCACATCAGGCCGCTGAAGATGTCCGGCGTTTCCTTGAGTCGCTCGCCGCGCCCGCGCCGGACGACCTCGATGAACTGTTTGTGGATTTCGCGCAGCAGCACCTGGGCGTGCTCCTTCTGCTTCGCGTCCTGCGGCGAGAAGGGATCGAGAAAGCCCTTGTTCTCGCCGGCAGTCAGCAAGCGTCGCTCGATGCCGAGCTTGTCCATCGTCCCGGTGAAGCCGAAACCGTCCATCAAGACGCCGATCGAGCCGATGATGCTCGCCTTGTCGACGAATATTTTGTCGGCCGCGACGGCGACGTAATAGCCACCGGAGGCACACAGATCCTCGACGACGACATAGAGTGGAATCTGCGGGTGCGTGGTGCGCAAGCGACGAATCTCGTCGTGGACAATCCCTGCCTGCACCGGACTGCCGCCCGGACTGTTGACCCGCAGGATGACGCCGGCAGTTCCCTTGTCACTGAACGCCGATTGCAGTGCGTCGCTGATATTCTGGGCGCTCGCTTCGCCGTTGGCCTCGATCGTCCCATGCAGATGAATGACTGCCGTGTGTCTGCCGTCGGCACGCTGGTCGGAGCCGCCCCAATCAACGACCATCACCAATACGGCAACCAGATACGACAAGCCGGCGAGCTTGAAGAAGATTCCCCAGCGACGCTTCGCCCGCTGCTCGTGGAGCGTCGCGAAGGCAACCTTTTCCAGCAACTGCCGTTCCCATGGTGGTTCGTTTTCGGGAGTATTCAAGGTATCTGCTCGTTTGGGGTGAAATAGATCGCGCCATCACGTTCTTCGACGGGTAGCGGCGTCAGTCCTCTGCCATTGCAACGGCCACCCAGGCAGCGACCGTCTTGCGGCGAGTACAGCGCGCCATGTGTCGCGCAAATCAAGTATAGCCCGGAATCATCGAAAAATTCGTTGGGCTGCCAGTCGAGTTCGATCGGAACATGCGCGCAGCGATTGAAATAAGCCGCCACACGGCCCTGAAAACGCACGGCAAACGCCGGCTCGTCGACGCCGTTCGTACACACCGTGAAGCGCACGCCCGGCCCGCCGTCGGTCAGCGCCGCCGCCAGGCAGATCAGGCGTTGGTCAGCAGCCATGCGGCCACCTCAAATCTTGTCGCCATAGTCCTGTTTCTCCTTCGTCGCGACAGCTTGCAGGAACCGACTCAAGGCCGCTGGAAGCGGCGCTTCCACGACCAACCCCCGGCCGTCGAGCGGATGCGGCAAACGCATCTGCCAGGCGTGCAGAAACATCCGTTTCAGCCCCTCCCTGGGGAGCTCCTTGTTGAGTGCGAAGTCGCCATATTTTTCGTCGCCGACGATCGGGTAGCCCAGGTGTGCGAGATGAACGCGGATCTGGTGCGTTCGTCCGGTCTTGAGCTGCGCTTCGAGCAGGCTGAAGCGCTCCCAGCGCGCCAGTAGCCGGAAAACCGTATGCGCTGCCTTGCCTTCCTCCGAAACGCAAACCCGCCGCTCGCCCGACGCCTGCAGATACTTGAGCAAGGGCAATCTGACATTGCGCACCGGGTCCATCCAGCGCCCGGCGACCAGCACCTGATAACGCTTGTCCGCTCCCCGCCCACTGCTGCTCAGGCCGCCATCGCGGAACATCTCGTGCAGGGCGAGCAGTACTGAGCGCTTCTTGCCAAGCAACAGAATGCCGGAGGTTTCGCGGTCAAGCCGGTGCGCCAGTTCGAGAAAGCGCGCCTGCGGCCGCTGCCGACGCAGCGCTTCGATGACCCCGAAACTGACCCCACTGCCGCCATGCACGGCGATGCCGGCCGGCTTGTTGATGATCAACAGGCCATCATCTTCATAGAGAACCGGCAGCGTCACCTTCAGTTCGGCGCCGGCGACAATTTCCTGCTCGATCCGGGCAATGCGTAGCGGCGGCAGGCGCAGCACATCGCCGGTCTGCAGGCGATAGGAAACGTCTGCGCGCCTGCCATTCACGCGCACTTGGCCGCTACGGACGATGCTGTAGACGTGGCTCTTGGGCACCCCCTTGCATTTCTTCAGCAGCAGGTTGTCGAGCCGCTGTCCCTGCTCATTTTCAGTGATCAGCGTCTCGGTGACAGAGCTTTTGCTAACTTCGTCCATTTTGAATATACTTGACTTGATTTGCGTCTTGAGTTGAAAGAGGCGCTGACCCGTTAGACCGTCGAGCGACGCCGATTTTTTTATGACATGCGACGCACTTTCCGGCAGGCCTCAGCCGCCTCGCTTGCACCAATCTGTGCAAGATCACTCAACGCAGATCACCTGGTTAAGTACGCTCACCACGAAGTAGCGATACTACTTGAACTGCGCGCGCCTAGCACCTGCGGAGCGGCCCAGGCAGATTCCCGAGTCCTTGACGTTCAAGGCCCGACAGCTTACCGAGTCGGCGAGATACCCCTATTGGTTGCACTACCGGACAAGCCCCTCCAGGCATCCCACCGACAACTGATCCGCTGTTGCCTGCATCAGGCATGTCCCTCGTGATGGCGCGCGGGAGCCTATCTATGAAACGCATGCTGTTTAACGCAACACAGGCCGAGGAACTCCGTGTTGCCATTGTCGACGGTCAGAAGCTGATTGACCTGGACATTGAGTCGGCCGCCAAGGAACAGAAAAAGAGCAACATTTACAAGGCAGTCATTACCCGCATCGAGCCTAGCCTGGAAGCCGCTTTTATCGATTACGGGTCAGAACGACACGGTTTTCTGCCCTTCAAGGAAGTCTCCCGCGCCTTCTTCCAGCCTGGCGTCGAAGCGAATCGCGCGACGATCAAGGAAGCGCTGCGCGAAGGACAGGAACTGATCGTTCAGGTCGACAAGGACGAGCGGGGCAACAAGGGTGCCGCGCTGACGACCTTCGTCAGCCTCGCCGGGCGCTACCTGGTCCTGATGCCCAACAACCCGCGCGGCGGCGGCGTCTCGCGGCGTGTCGAGGGCAGCGAACGCACTGAACTACGCGAAGTCATGGATGCCTTGCCGGTGCCGTCGGGAATGAGCCTGATCGCGCGCACCGCGGCGATCGGGCGCAACGGCGAAGAACTGCAATGGGACCTCAACTACCTGTTGCAGTTGTGGAAGGCCATCGAGGGCGCCGCACACGAACAGAAAGGCGCCTTCCTGATCTACCAGGAGGGCAGCCTGGTCATCCGTGCGATCCGCGACTACTTTCAACCCGATATCGGTGAAATCCTGATCGACACCGATGAAGTCTTCGACCAGGCGCAGCAATTCATGGCGCATGTGATGCCGGGGACGGTCAATCGCATCAAACGCTATCGCGACGATGTGCCCTTGTTTTCGCGTTTCCAGATCGAGCATCAGATCGAGTCCGCCTACTCGCGCCAGGTCAGCCTGCCGTCGGGTGGCGCGATCGTCATTGACCATACCGAAGCGCTGGTATCGGTCGATGTGAACTCGGGTCGGGCGACGCGTGGCGCAGACATCGAAGAAACAGCCCTGAAAACCAACCTCGAAGCCGCTGAAGAGGTGGCTCGCCAACTGCGCCTGCGCGATCTTGGCGGCCTGATCATCATCGACTTCATCGACATGGAAAACCTGCGCAATCAGCGCGAAGTCGAAAACCGTGTCCGCGACGCACTGCGCTTCGACCGCGCGCGCGTGCAGACCGGCAAGATCAGCCGCTTCGGCCTGCTCGAGTTGTCACGCCAGCGCCTGCGTCCGGCGCTCGCTGAAACCAGCTACATCCCCTGCCCTCGCTGTTCCGGGACGGGTCACATCCGCAGCACCGAATCGGCCGCCCTGCACATCCTGCGCATCCTCGAAGAAGAGGCCATGAAGGACAACACGGCTACCGTCCATGCCCAGGTGCCGGTCGATGTCGCGACTTTCCTGCTCAACGAAAAGCGCACCGACGTCCAGGCGGTCGAACTGCGGCACAAGGTGACCATCCTTCTGATTCCCAACATCCACCTCGAAACGCCACAGCACACGATGGTCCGCGTTCGCCACGACGACCTGCTCCAGGACGAGTTGCAACAACCGTCGTACCGCATGGTCGACATGCCGACGAGCGAAGAGAACGCCGAGGCATCGCCCACAGCAGAAGCCAGAGTTCCTCGCCCGGAAGCGGCGATCAAAGGCGTCACCTCGTCGCAACCGGCGCCGCTGGTCGCCGAAAGGCAAGCGGCGACGGCTGCACAGCCGACCATTGCCCCTAGCCACTTCCTGGCCAGGATCCTGTCCTGGTTCCGCCACAAGCCGGAACCCGCACCGGTCGCTGAACCCTCGCCGCCGAAACCGGCCAGCAACCCGCCGCGCGAGGCAGCACGCGATACTCGCCGGGGCGCCGGTCGCCCCACTCGCCGCGACGAGACCCGCGAAGCTCCCGAGGCCCGCGTTTCTCGAGAGCCGAGGGAGACGACAGCGCAACCGGCTGCGGCGCAGACCCGCAACGAAGCTCAGAGAGTTCGTGAACCGCGCCCCCCGCGCGAGCCGCGTGAACCTCGCGACCCGAACGAGGTACGCGAGCCACGTCGCCAGCGGGCCGAGCCGCGTCCGGAGCGCAAAGAGCAGACCACGGTAGCGGCAACAGCCAGTCGAACCGACGTTCAGCCAGCCATCGCCCCTGCGGCTATCGCCCCTCCGCTTGACGCCCTCGTCCTCCCCACGCAGACGCCGACCACCGAGGAGGCAGCAGGCAGCGGCTCACGTCGTCGTGGGCGACGCGGTGGCCGCCGCGAGCGCGGCGAGCGAACCGAGAACCCCGCCGAGGTTCAGAACGATGGACTCGTAGCGACCGCCGCCCCTGAAGCAGACGGCCTCGCCACCACGCCGCCCGCGGCAACGACCGGCCAGGCTGCCGCCGTGACCGCTGTCGCTGCGCCAAGCGCGGAGCAGCCAGACACAGCCATCGCCGAGACTCCGCCGGCCAATGCCGGCGCGACCGAGGCGCCGGCGGATCCCGTTGAGGTCCAGGTAGCCACTGTCGCGGCAGTTCCCGCAACGACTGTCGATCAGCGTACAGCCGACGACACGCCACCCAAGGTGCCGGAGGCCGTCGCCGCAGCGGCAGCCATCAGCGCATCGGCAACGGACCGGGCCGAGGACGAAGCGGCAGCGGTCGTCCAGACGCCAGCCACGGTCGAAGATCCGGTCACAAATCCGGTCGCCATCGCGCCCGAGGCGGTCGTCGATCTGCCGGCGCCAGACTCGGCGCCAAGCGCACCGATCGCACCGATCGCACCCGCTGCGTCATCGGCACCCGCGCTGACCATCGAGCAGGCTATCGAGGGAAGTGGTCTGGTCATGGTCGAAACGAGCAGCGACGAGGCCAGTGGGTGGCAGCCGGAAGCGGTCGCGGCACCGCAGCCACGACGCAGACGCGCCGCGGTGGTCGTCGCCGACGAACCGCTGGTGATGGTCGAAACACGAAAGTAGACCATCCGTCCAATGCGGGCGGGGGCCGGGGTTCCCTTCTTCTGCAGGGAGTACCTACCGGGGAGATCCGGCCACCGTCCGAGGAGCGCCACATGATTCACTGCCCAATCCCTTACTGGCTACTGGCGGCAGCCCTTGCCGCGCTGCTCGCCGCCTGTGGTCACGATCAGCCCGCGTTTTTCCAGGGCTACGTCGAGGGCGAGTACCTCTACCTGGCTGCACCGCAAGCAGGTTACCTCAAGTCGCTCGACAGCCCTCGTGGCAGTCGCGTCACCGAAGGTCAAGCGGTTTTCGCCATTTCCAGAGACCCCGATTCGCAAACCCTGGCCGAAGCCGAAGCTCGCGCGGGGTCGGCCCGCCAGAAGTTGAAGAACCTCAGCGAGCCGCGCCGACTGCCCGAGATCGCTGCCCTCGAGGCCCAGGTTCGCGCCGCCGACGCCTCCCTGCAACTGGCACAAAGCCAGCTCCGCCAGCAGGAAACGCTGGCTCGGCAACGTTTCGTCTCGCAGGCCAGGCTAGACGAAGCCACGGCTGCCCGTGACCGCAGTGCAGCCGAACTGGACGCCGCCAGACAACAGTTGGCCAGCTTCCGGATTTCCCTTGGCCGCCAGGCCGAAGTTTCCGGCGCCGAGGCCGACCTCGAGGCGGCGGCGGCCGTGGCGGCACAGAAGCGCTGGCTGGTGGAGCGCAAGGCGGTCAGCGCTCCCGTTGCAGGCGAGATCGCCGACACCTACTACCAACCGGGAGAATGGGTGCCGGCAGGTGCACCGGTCGCCAGTTTGCTACCCGACGCTCGCCGCCGCCTGCGTTTCTACGTACCTGCAGCGCTGATCGCCACGGTTCAGCCAGGCCAGAGCGTCGAAGCGCGCTGCGATGGCTGTGGCGAACCGATCAAGGCGACGATCGACTTCATCGCGCCGCAGGTCGAATACACGCCGCCGGTGATCTACAGCCGCGGCAGCCGCGAGAAGCTCGTCTTCCGCGTCGAAGCGTCGCCGGCGCCGGCGCAGGCCGCCACCCTGCGTCCAGGACTGCCGGTCGACGTGCGCCTGGCTGCGAACTGACATGGACGATGACGCGCTGGCGATCGACGTCGCCGGCATCAACAAGCACTTTGGCGACAAGCACGTGGTCAAGGATCTGAGCCTGCAGGTCCGCCAGGGTGAGATCTACGGCTTCCTCGGGCCGAACGGCAGCGGCAAGACGACGTCGATCCGCATGCTCTGCGGCTTGTTGACGCCGGACAGCGGTCGCGGCACCTGCCTCGGGCTCGACGTACTGAAGGAAAGCGCGGCGATCAAGCGTCAGGTCGGCTACATGACCCAGAAATTCTCCTTGTGGGACGACCTGACGATTGGTGAGAATCTTGATTTCGTGGCGCGCATGTTCGGCATGAGCAATCGCCAACAGGCCGTGCACCAGACCCTCGAAGAGCTCGGCCTCGGTGGCCGCAGCCGGCAGTTGGCCGGCACACTTTCCGGCGGCTGGAAGCAGCGTCTCGCACTCGCCTCGTGCCTGCTTCATCAGCCCCGCCTGTTGCTCCTCGACGAACCGACCGCCGGCGTCGACCCCAAGGCGCGCCGTGATTTCTGGGAGGAAATCCACCGTCTTTCGGCGGCCGGGATCACCGTCCTGGTCTCCACGCACTATATGGACGAGGCCGAACGCTGCCACCGCCTGGCCTACATTGCCTACGGCAGCCTGCTCGCCGCGGGTACCGCCAGCGAAGTGGTCGCCGGCTGCCAGCTCAATACCTGGGAAATCAGCGGCGACGGCATCCACCGCCTCGCCGAACGTCTGCGCCGCCTGCCAGGCGCCGAGCAGGTGGCCAGCTTCGGCGCTACGCTGCACGTCAGCGGCCCCGACGGCCCACGGCTGCAGGCCAGCCTGGAAACCCTGCGCGACGAAGCCGGACTGACCATCAGCGCAGTGGCGCCGTCGCTGGAAGACGCCTTCATCCATCTCATGCAGCACAGCCCGGACCCGTTCGGCTAAAATCATGCGCGGCTTCTCGTTCTCCCGCTGGTTCGGCATCCTGCTCAAGGAGTTCATCCAGTTGAGGCGCGACCGGCTGACCTTCGGCATGATCGTCGGCATTCCAATCATGCAGTTGCTGCTCTTCGGTTTCGCCATCAACTCCGACCCGAAACACCTGCCCACCGCGGTCGTCATGGCCGACCCCGGACCGTTCGCGCGCGCCTACGTCGCCGCGATGGCGAACAGCGACTATTTTCAGATCGCCGGCCAGGTCGACGAGCAGCAGGCGAGCAAACTCCTCGACCGTGGCGAAGTCCAGTTCGTGGTCACCTTCCCGCCGGGTTTTCACCGCGATCTGCTGCGCGGCAGGAGCCCGACGCTGGTGGTCGAAGCCGATGCCACCGACCCGATGGCCACCGGCGGCGCCATCTCGGTGCTCAATCACCTCGGACTGGAGGTCTTCGCGCCTGATTTGCCCGGCCTGCAGCGCCCTCCGACGCCGCCCATGGAACTGCGTATCCATCGCCGCTACAACCCCGAAGGCATCACTGCCTACAATGTCGTCCCCGGTCTGCTCGGCGTCATTCTGACCATGACCATGGTCCTGATGACCGGCCTGGCGATGACCCGCGAGCGCGAGCGCGGCACCTTCGAGAACCTCCTGGCGACACCCGCGACGCCGCTCGAGGTGATGACCGGCAAGATCGTTCCTTATATCCTGATCGGTCTGGTCCAGGTAACCCTGATCCTGCTGGCTGCCCGCTGGCTGTTCGACGTGCCGATGCACGGCAGCCTGCTCCTGTTGTACACCGTCGTGCTGTTGTTCATTTGTGCCAACCTGACGCTCGGCATCACTTTCAGCTCGATCGCCCAGAACCAGTTGCAGGCGATGCAGATGACCTTCTTCTTCTTCCTGCCGTCGATGTTGCTCTCCGGTTTCATGTTCCCGTTCCGCGGCATGCCCGAATGGGCGCAGGTAGTCGGTAACATTCTACCGCTCACCCATTTCCTGCTCCTCGTGCGGGGAATCCTGCTCAAGGGCAACGGCATCGACATGCTTTGGCAACAGGTCTGGCCAATCCTCGCCTTCATCGCCGTGGTCCTCGCCATCGGCCTCAAGACCTTCCGCAAGACGCTGGATTGACCGCAGTGGCTTGCTGCGTTGATAGCCACCGGCGACGGCCTGGTGCGCTTCGACGGCTACCGCTTCCGCCCGCAGGAAAGAGAAAGTCCGGACCCTGCGGCGCGCAACCTGGGCTGGATCCGATCTTTGCTGGCGGGGCGCGATGGCCGCCTGTGGATAGGCACCGAATGGGATGGCCTGGCGGTCTACGACCCGGCGAGCGAACGGGTCGTTTTCTACCGCAGCGACAGCGACCAGACCGGCGGCGAAAAATCGGCCACCAGCGGCGCGCTGCCAACGATTCGCGCACTGGCCGAGGATAGCGGCGGCGAAATATGGGTCGGCAGTGAGGGCGGCGGGCTGGATCTCTTCGACCCCAAGAGCGGCAGCTTTTCCCACCACCGGCATTCGAGCCAGCTCGGCAGCCTGCCCGACGATCGGGTGCAAGCGCTGCTGGTCGACCGCCAGGGCGCACTGTGGGTCGGCACCTGGGCGGGCTTGAGCCGTCGCCGCCTGGGCAGCAAGCACTTCGAACCGATCTTCGCGCACCAAGGCGCCGGAAGGGGCGCCGGACTGGCCGGTCACATCGTACAAGCTCTGTTCGAGGCGTCGGATGGGCGCATCTGGGTGGGCACGCAGCAAGGCGACCTGGCGATCATCGACCCGACGACGACCAAGGGTCTGCTGCTCGATCCGGTCTCAGGCGTGGTCAGCCAGCTCGCGGTGTCCAGTCTGGTCGAGTCGCCAGCCGGACAGATCTGGGTCGGCCGAGCCTCGGGAATCGATCTGTATGACGTACGCAGCGGCCACCTGGTGCGGCGACTGACACACGATCTGCGCAAGCGTGCCGGTCTGGCGGGCAATGAGGTGACCGCGCTGATCCGCGATCACGCCGGCCTCATCTGGGTGGGTGGCTTTGGCGTCGGTCTGCAGCGCCACGATCCGAGCAATCGCAGCATCTGGCTGCGCGGCGCCGACCCGCAGCCGGATAGCCCCTTCGCCGAAGCCGACGTGCGCAGCCTGCTGCAACTCGACAATGGCGAAATCTGGGCCGCTACCGAAAACGGTGGCGTGGCGGTGATGGACCGACAGTTGCGCGTCACCGGCGCTGTGCGGCCCCGGCCGCCGGTGCAAGCCCAGTCGGCTGCTCGGACACCTGGGCAAGCCCAGCCGCCGGCGCGCATTGAGGCGATGGCGCAGGCCAGCGATGGTACCGTCTGGCTGGGCGCCGATGCCCAGATCTATCAGTTCACCCGAAGCCACCGGCAACTCCGAATCCTGCCGCATGGCGGCGGCCTGACGCGACGTTTGCTGGCCAGCAGCGATGGCTCGTTGTGGGTGGCCACCCAGGATGGAGTCTTTCGCTTGCGGCCCGGCACAGGCGAAGTCGTTCGCCTCGGTCAACGGGGTGGGCAGCCACTGCGCGCTGATATCAACGCCCTCGCCGAGGCGCCAGACGGTAGCGTCTGGGTGGGCAGCGGCAAGGGGCTCTTTCGCGTCGCTGCCGGTGACAGCCAACTGCAAGCGGTGACCACGCAGGCAGGCGCCGGGCTCGGTAGCCCCAGTATCATCGGACTTCTCTTCGACCACCGACAGACCCTGTGGGTGGACATCGCAGTGACCGGCCTGCATCGCATGATCGGCTGGGATGGCCAGCAGGCGACCTTCGACCGGGTCAGCGAACGCCACGGCATCGTCAGGCGGCCATTCGGTGGCAATTTGCTGGAGGACCGGCGCGGCCGAATCTGGACGCAGATGTACGTCTACGACCCGGCGACCGACCGCCTGGACGAGCTGACGGCAGCCGATGGTGCGGATCTCGGCATCGGCTGGTTTCTATCGCGCGCCAAGACAGCGGATGGCCGGCTCCTGTTCGGTGGCAGCAATGGCATTCTGGTGGTCAGGCCGGAACAGTTCGACGCCTCGGCCTACCAGCCGCCAGTGGTGATCTCGGAATTGCAGATCAACGGCCAGCGCCAATCGGCCGGACAGATCGCTGACGGACTGGAGATGCTGCCCGAGCAGCGCAGCTTCAGCCTGGCCTTGACCGCCTTCGACTACAGTGACCCCGCCCGCGTGCACTATGCCTACCACTTGCAAGGTTTTGACCCCGACTGGATCAACACGACGGCCGACTCTCGCACCGCCAGCTACAGCAATCTGGGCCCCGACGACTATGTCCTGCGCGCGCGTGCAACCAACCGCAGCGGTCTCTGGAGCCCGCACGAACTGGCGGTCAAGGTACGCATACTGCCCGCCTGGTGGGAGACCTGGTGGTTCCGCCTGGCAGTGCTCTCACTGCTGGCGGCGATGGTGTACGCAGTGGTGTGCTGGCGCACCCGCCATCTGCGTTTGCGCCAGATAGCACTCGAACGTACGGTGCACGAGCGCACGGCCGATCTGGAAAAGCTCACCCTGGCGCTACAGCAAGAGTCGGCCGCACTGGCGGAGGCCAGCCTGACCGACGCGTTGACCGGCTTGCGCAACCGCCGCTTCGTGGCGCAACACATCGACGCCGATGTGGCTCTGGCGGTGCGCGCGTACGAGAGTCACCTGCAGTACGGGGCAAGTTTGCGCGACGATGCCGATTTGATATTCTTCCTCTTTGACATCGATCATTTCAAGCAGGTGAACGATGGCCATGGGCATGCTGCCGGTGACGCGGTGATCAGGGAGATGTGCGCTCGACTGGTCGAGGTGTTTCGCGACAGCGATTACCTGGTTCGCTGGGGTGGTGAAGAATTCCTCGTCGTGGCGCGCGGGACAGCGCGCACTCATGCCGCCGAACTAGCCGAGCGGGCGCGGGCCGCTGTGGCGGATCAGCCCTTCGCGCTTGACGATGGCAGTTTGTTGTCCAGGACCTGCTCGATCGGTTTTTGCTGTTTCCCGCTGTCAACCCGGCATGCGGGCGCTCTGCGCTGGGATGCCGTGGTCAATATTGCCGATGGCGCACTTTACGCGGTCAAGAACGCCGGCCGCAATGGCTGGCTGGGAGCGCTCAGCGCGAACAGCGAATCAGCCGAGGCCTTGCTCGCCTGGTCGCGCCGACCCTTCCTTGACTGGGCGCGCACCGGTGATTTGAACGTGGTCGGGTCGCCAGATCGCGACGCGGCCTGGCTGTAGTTCCTGTCCCCATGGAGCAAAGGTGAGCTGATCGCGACCAGCAGGCGATCGGCCAGCGGGAAGGAGTAGAATCGCCGCACTTCCTGCTCGGCGCGCGCGCCTGCCTCGATGCCTCAATCCAGTTATCTCGCCCTCTTGCTGATCGGCCTGCTCGGCGGCACGCACTGCGTCGTCATGTGCGGCGGGATCGTCGGCGCCTTGTCGATGGGCACGCCAGCGTCCTTCACGCTTCATCTGGCCTACAACCTGGGGCGGATGGTCAGCTATGCCACGGCTGGCGCAATCGCCGGCGCTGTCGGCGAGGCAAGCGTCGCCCTTTCCGGGCAGTTACCGCTGCGCGCCTTTCTTTATCTGCTCGCCAACCTGATGCTCATCGCGCTGGGCCTCTATCTGATGGGCGTCACCCGGGCGCTGGCGTTCAGCGAGCGTTTCGGCCAGAAACTGTGGCGCCATCTACAACCGCTGAGCCGGCCTTACCTGCCCGCACGGCGCGTCGCGCAGGCTTTCCCTCTCGGTCTGCTCTGGGGCTGGTTGCCCTGCGGCCTGGTCTACAGTGCGCTGGCGACCGCTCTGACCAGCGGCTCGGCCTTGAACGGCGCCGGACTGATGCTCGCCTTCGGCGCCGGCACCTTGCCCAATCTGCTCCTTGCCGGTCTGCTCGCCGCCCGCCTGCAGACCTATGCCCGCCTGCCGGCGGTGCGCATCGCGTCGGGACTGCTCGTTCTCGGTTTTGGCGTCTGGGGATTGATCGGGCTCATTCGCCTGGTTCTTCGGACCTAGCAAAGGATAGGGAATCCGACGGCACCTTTCAAGGAATACGAGATCTCATCATCGCCGTCCACCTCAAAGTTGGCCAGCCCCTTCCTACTGCCGGCTTTCCAGCAGCGCCTGCAACTGTTCAATCAAGGCGTCCCGCAAGGAATCGAGTTCACACAGCCTCGCCAGGGCCTCCAGGTTGCGGCCCATGCTCCTGAGTTCACACAAATCGCCGGCCAGCGCATGCACCTGCCGGTGCAGGGATAGCATGCCCTGGAAGGCGCAATGCTGACCATAGCGCGTCTGACCCTCGGCATCCAGCCAGGCGCCGAAGCGACAAAGATAATGATCCAGAGGCATGGGGTTTACACGCTTGCCCTTGAGGTAGCGGGCAATGCTGACGATCCAGGCTCGGTGCTCGGCGCCGGCAAAGAGCAAGGGCAAATCGTCGCGGTTGATGGCAGACCGGTTGCTCCAGGCACAATCAGGACGCCAGGCGCTAGCCCAACCCTGGATATCGAGTGCCGGCATGGGTCGGGCAATGCCGTAGCCTTGAGCCAGTTCGCAACCAAGCTGCAGCAGCATTTTGCCGTGCTCCACGGTCTCCACCCCTTCGGCGATGACCTGGCGGCGAAACGCTACGGCCAGGCCCAGCACGCCGGCGAGAATGGCCAGGTCATCGGGGTTGTCGAGCATGTCGCGCACGAAGCTCTGGTCAATTTTGAGCAGTTTCACCGGCAGGTGTTTCAGGTAAGTCAGCGAGGAATAACCGGTGCCGAAATCATCCAGGGCAAACATCACGCCGATTTCCCGACAAGCCTCGATGATCCCGGATACGCGGGCCAGGTCGACCAGCGCACTCGTTTCCAGCACCTCCAGTTCGAGGTCGCCCGGACTGACATCCGGGTGTGCCGCCAGAATCGCACGCAGGCGTTTGACGAAGTTCGGCTGCTGCAACTGGCGGGCGCCCACATTGACGCTGACCGGAATATCCAGCCCAGCCTCGCGCCAGCGTTCGATCTGGGTCAGAGCGGTATCGATCACCCACTCGCCAACGTCGACTGCCAGTGCATGATCCTCGATCACCGGCAGGAAAACCGCCGGCAGCAGCAGACCTTTTTCCGGGTGTTGCCAGCGGATCAGCGCCTCGACGCCAATCACCCTACCCGTACGCATGTTCACCTTGGGTTGGTAATAGAGCACGAATTCGCGCTCGCTCAGAGCGCGGCGAATGTGGTCAAGGCTTTCGTGTCGACCACGGACGCTATGGTCCTGCTCGGCGTCAAAGACGTGGTAACAGTTCTTCCCGGCCAGCTTGGCCTGATACATGGCAAAGTCGGCCTGGCGCAGCAATAGATCCGCATCCACTTCTCCCATCTGCGGGTAGAACGTGATTCCGAGACTGGCCGAAACCTGGAGCACGTGGTCGTCGACCAGCACCGGCTCGGCGGCGGCCTGAAGCAGGCGGGCCAGCAGCCGCGTACTGGTCTCGACAACGGCCAGGTCGAGCAGCACAGCCACGAACTCGTCGCCGCCCAGGCGGGCCAGCGTGTCGCCTTCGCGCAGCGATTGCTTCATGCGGCTGGCCAGAGTGATCAGCAACTGGTCGCCGGCATCATGCCCGTGGCGGTCGTTGATCGCCTTGAAACCGTCCAGGTCAATATAGGCTACCGCCAGGGGTTGTCGGCGCCGCTGCGCCTGGGCCATGGCCTGTTGCAAGCGGTCGGCGAGCAGCGTACGGTTGGGTAGCGTGGTCAGCCCGTCGTAATGGACCAGATGTTCGAGCTGCAGTGCGTGCTCTTTCAGCGCGGTGATATCGGAGAACAAGGCCACGTATTGCTGGGTCTTGCCCCGGCTATCGCGCACGGCACTAATGGTGAGCATCTCGGCATACACTTCGCCATTCTTGCGCCGGTTCCAGATTTCACCGTTCCAGTGGCCTGTCTCGGTCAGATCGCGCCACAGCAATGCGTAGAAAGCTTTTTCCTGACGGCCGGAGCTCAGGATGCGCGTGTTCTGACCCAGGACTTCCTCACGGCTGAAACCGGTGATAGCGGAAAATGTGTCGTTGACGTCGATGATCGTGCCGTCGGTGGCGGTAATCATGATGCCTTCGCGAGCATGGGTAAAGACGCTGGCGGCAAGCTGGAGTTTTTCCTGGGCCCGCTTGCGCTCGGTGATGTCCCTTGAAAATCCGACGGTGCCGGTAACCCGTCCATCGACAGTAATCGGTGACTTATAGGTTTCGAACCACACCCATTGGCCATCGACTTCGATATGTTCCTCAACACTTCTTGCCCGGCCGCTTTCAAGGACCATTCGATCATCCGCTCGATAAGCTTCCGCCAACTCCTGCGGCCAGACATCAAGATCGGTCTTGCCAACCAGAAGGTTGGCCGACGCCTGGCCGCACGCTTCAGCAAACGCCTGGTTGACGGCGAGGAACCGGCTGTCTCTATCCTTGAGCCAGACAAGGAACGGAAAATTGTCGAACAGCGCGCGCTGATAGCGTTCGCGTTCGTAAAGCGCCATCTCGGCCCGCTTGCGCTCGGAAACGTCACTAAAAATCCATATGCTGCCCTCCTGTGGTCGAGAGGGATCGATTGCCCGACCGCTCAGGGCGCCCCAGAAGAGACTGCCATCCTTGTGTCGCAGTCTCGTTTCTGCAGTGAAGTTCTTTCTTTCTGCCACTGTTGCATAGGCCTCCACCCCGACCTGTTCGAAGGTCTCGCGGGAATCGTAGAGGCGCAAGGAGGATTCGCCCAACAGTTCGCCCGGCAGATATTGAAAAATTTCCTCAAAGCGGCGATTGCAGGAAACGATACGCCGTTGTTTGAGATAGACAATTCCGACCAGCACGTTATTCAGAATCGTTTCGTTTTCTGCCATAATCCGGCGGTTCTTCTCCTCCTGTTCCTTGCGCTCGGTGATGTCGATGTAGTAACCCGCCACAAGTTTCCTGTCGCCCTGGATCAGCGGGAACCGGATGGATGTAAAACTGCGTCCATTGAAATGCTCTTCGGCTCCCAACGGCTTGCCAGTTGAAACCACGCTCAAGTCGGCTGCATCCATTTTGTCGGCGAATTCAGCCGGAAATAGTTCTCTCATGGTCTTGCCGATTATTTCGGAGTCGGCAATTCCAACCATATCCCTGAAGTTGTCGCTGACCATCAGCACATGGCTTCCGGCAGGCTTGATTTCGTTTATAAAGACATGGACCGGAGAGTGAAGCAGGAACTGGGAGAACATCCGGTTGGTCTCAGACAGTGCATTAACTGCACATTGCCTGGCAGCTTCGCCCCGTCGCCTGCGGGCAATGTTCCAAAACAACGAGATGATCAAGATCAGTTGCGCCGTGAAGAGCGCCGCACCGAACCACAGGTAGTATTTATAGCGCGAGTAGAAGGTATCCGGCCGGCCCGTCACGATTGATCCGACAGGCAGCAGCGATTCGCTGATCCCGAATCTATCGAGCCCCGCATAGTCAAATATATAGCCTGTCGGACTTTCGACGACAGGTAGCGAGTCTGCCTTTTCACCGCGCAGAATCCTGCCGGTGAGGACGGCCGCGCTTTCCCCCTGCAAACGTCCGCTCAAGAGCTTTCCGCCGATCGCTCCGGGCGCCATATAAAAATCCCAAACGGTATAAACCGGCCGAGGTGAGGCGCTGACGATGAAATCCATGCTCTCCCGTGCTGAAAAATTCCGACCCGCCGAATCGCGAAAAAAAGCGAGTGCAAGAACGACCGTGTCGTCACTCAACTGTTTCAGGCTGTCGCTCAACTGGAGCGCTGTCAGATCATTCAATTCAATAAAGGCAATAGCCGGGAAATTGTGGGCAACATCCCGCGCCAGACCCAGATTTATCTGACCCGTCTCCGTCGAATCGGTAATCAGAGCAATCTTGCTCGTTCCCGGATGCAGCCTGAGAGCAATGTTGATGGTCGAAACGATATCAAGATCTTCCCGGACGCCGGTGTAGTTGCTGCCGGGATAGAATTGGTAGCTGAGAAAGTTATTTATGCCGCAGAACACTACCGGCACGCCGGGAAAAAGAGTATCTCGATACTGGAGCAAGAAATCGAGGGCATTGTTGTCTGAAGCGACGATGGCGTCGAGTTTGACGTTTTCATAGAGCTGCCGGTAGATCTTCACCAAGTGCGGGAACATGACCTCGGCAGCTTGTCGTTTGGTATTCATATACTCGACATACACTTCCGTTCCCGGGAGCTGTTCCAACAGGGTACGGGAGAACCCGTCCTGAATCATGTCGGTCCAGAGGTAGCCCTGATGGTAGGAGTGAAGGACCAGGACCTTTTGCGGGCTTGTCGCGTCAGCACTAACTGATGTGCTGAAAATGGCCAAGCAAAGCAAGGCGACCACCGGCAGCGATCGATCAAGCAATGCCTTGAGAGCAGGTCGCCACACTTTTCTATCCGACCCGGCAACGGCGATTACAACGGCATTGGTCATGAGATGCATCCAGGTACAAGCCGCACGATAGGATGCGCAAAGAGCGAACGGGGAACAGTCTATTGCCCACACCCTGAGACTCCCATTTCGACACTTTTCTGCCTATTGCAGCACTCTCTTTATTCGCCAGGACACACCTTGGCGGTGAAGCGCTGGAATGCGCCGCTTGGCGATCACCCGATTCGCCAGCCAGAAAAGCGTATGCATTTGCGTGCTGTCCTTGGCAAGCCCATTCTAGCGAACCTTCGTGAAGTGGAACAGCTTCTTCACGAAGGTGGCAGGGACGCTCCACCTTGGGCCGAATCGTGGCTTTCGAAATCAGCGCACGCTGATCTCGACGCGGTCGTAGCGTCCAGCGTCGTCCATGACCGTGATCTGGTAGCGTCCGGCGTCGCGGAACTTGTGCGCCAGCGCGCGACCGGCCGGCACGCGGCCGATCTGGCGGCCATCGAGCAACCAGATGAGTTCCTCCTGCCCGCCGCGCGCTTCGAGGCGCAGTTCCGGCGGCAGGCCGTTGCCGGCGCGGCGTATCGTTTCGCCGTCGCTGACGCCGACGATCTTCAGGCCGGCTTCGGGAGCGTGTGCGCCGGCGCAGGCGGGTGCCCACGCGGGCGGCAGTGCGCGCTCGCGAAGCGCGCCGTCGAGCCACGGTTCGAGCGCCGCCGGCCAGCGGGCCATGGCGACGGAATGTACTTCACCGCTGGCGCAAGCGGCACGCACGCGCAGGCCGCTGGCCGCATCGCGCTGGTCGGTATAGCGCGCAGCGCCGCCGCGCAGGCGGTCGGGGAAAGTCGGCGGCGCCGTGCCGTTGACCATCCAGGCGGTTCTTTCCTGATGGCACAGTTCGGGCGGCGTCGCTTCGCGGCGCGTGCCTAGTGGCCAGCAGATCTTCGTCGTCGATACGCTGGCCGGCGGTGTGCGGGGCTGCGGTGGCGAATCGTCTACGACCGAAAAGATATCGACCAGCAAGGGCGCGGCGATGTTGGCGCCGAAAAAGCCGGGGTTCGGCGTTCCATCCGGGCGTCCAACCCACACGCCGACGGCGAAGTGGTCGCTGACACCGACCGCCCAGGCATCACGAAAGCCAAAGCTGGTTCCCGTTTTCCAGGCGATGCCACGACGCGTTCCGACGCCGCCGTCGACCTGGCGAGCGACCGGTCCGCCCGACTCGAGTACATCGCGAATGATGAAAGCAGCGCCTTCGCTGAGCATGCGTGCTTCTTCGAGCGGCGCGTCGGAACGATACCGCGGCCGGCCGCTGACGCCGCCGCGCGCCAGCGCCGTGTACGCGCCGACCAGGCCTTCGAGGGTGACCGCCGCGCCGCCGAGGATGACGCTGAGGTTGGGCGTGGCACCGCGCGGCAACTCGAGCTTCAGTCCGCCGCGGCGCAGCGCCGAGACGAAGCGCTGCGGCCCGAGCTGTTCGAGGACTTCGACCGCCGGCACATTGAGCGATCGTTGCAGCGCTTCGCTGGCCCCGACCGGGCCGCTGAAATTGGCCTGAAAGTTGCCGGGCTGGTAACCCGAGAACGATTGTGGCACGTCGGCGAGCAGCGATTCGGAGTGAATCAGGCCTTCGTCGAGCGCCAGCCCGTAGAGAAAGGGCTTCAGTGCCGACCCCGGCGAGCGCGCAGCCTGCACCATGTCCACGTGCGCGAAGCGCGCCTCATCGGCGAAGTCTGCCGAACCGGCGTAGGCACGGACTTCGAGGGTGGCGTTGTCGACCACCAGCGCGGCCATCGAGACGCGTGCCGGCAGGACGGTCAGTCGTGCCGAGAGCAGTTGCTCGACGCTTTGCTGAACGCTCGCGTCGAGGGTGCTCTCGATGCGCGCCGCTCGTGGCTGCAGCCGCCGCAGACGTTCGGCGAACAAAGGTGCGAGCAGCGGCTCGCGTACGGTCTGCGCAATCACCGGTTCCTGGCGTGCATCGGCAATTCTCGCTGCCCCCCAGCGCGATTGCATGCGGGCGAGTACCTTGTCACGCGCCATGCGCGCTCGCTCCGGGTAGCGGTCGGGCCTCAGCAGTGACGGCGCCTGCGGCAGAACGGTGAGCAGCGCCGCTTCCGAGTCGCTCAGCCGTTGCGCGGGTTTGCCGAGGTAGGCGCGGCTGGCCGCCTCGACGCCCTCGAGGACGCCCCCCATCGGCGCAAAGGTCAGGTAGATCTCGATGATTTCGCGCTTCGAACAGCGCAGTTCGAGCTGTACGGCGCGGGCCATCTGGCGCAGCTTGCCGGCAAGTGTGTGTGGCGTCGGTTCGAGCAGGCGGGCGACCTGCATGGTCAAGGTCGATCCGCCGGAGACCACTCGCCCATGCCTCGCCCATTGCCCGGCGGCGCGCAGCAGGGCCCAGGGATTGACGCCGGGGTGCCACCAGAAAGCGCGGTCCTCGTAGGCGATCAGCGCTTCGATATAGCGCGGCGAGACTTCCTCGATGCGCACCGGGTGGCGCCAGATGTGCGCCCGATCGGGGAAGGCGCGCAGCGGCGTGCCATCGCGCGCGACGACCAGTTGCGCGCGTGGCGCCGACCGCCCCGGCAGGGGCGGCGGAAAGATCTGGTCAGCGAGCAGCAGCAGGGCGAGTGCTGCGGCCAGCGTCAGCCGCAGCGCCTGCTTCATTTCTTCGCGCCGGCGTCTTCGTCCTTGCTGCCGTCGCTGATCAGCAGCATCTCGTCGCCACCGGCGAGACCGTAGATCTGCGGCTGATACATGTCTTCGGCGTAGGTCGGCGGGACGACGAAGCGACCCGGCGTGACGACACGGACGCGGTAGAAGAACTGCATCTGCCGGGCGAGCCTGGCGGCGACGACGAAGCGGTCGTCGCGGAACTCGACGTGCCGGATGTCGCTGTTCTGCATGACCTGCCGTGGATCGACACCGCCGACGGTGATCACTGACTGCTCGCCCTGGACGATGTTGACGTTCTCGATCTCGAGACCGGCCGGGATGTAGTCGACGATCAATCCGTTGGCGTACCGGCCGGCGGTCTTCACCTGCAGGCGGACAATCGCCGTTTCGCCGACGCGCAGCGCGCGATTGCCGAGCGGCTGGCCATCGGCGGTGAACCAGTCGCGCTTCAGATCGAAAACATCGCGTCGCGCCGCGGGCATCCTGACCGGGTTGCCGGTAAAGCTGAGTTCGACGAACAGCCGATCCTTGTACGTGTTGCGAATCTTGATACCGGCCGCGACTTCGCTGGCCGACAGGGGTCGGAACTGCGCTCCCCGGCCGCCGATCGGCTGCGGCTTGTCGGCCGAAACGATCTCGGCCGCCCATTCTCCGCCCGCGTCGGTGACAAAACTGCGCCCGAGCAGGAACAGCGCGAGCTTCTCCTGCGTGCTGTAGTAGCGCCTGTTTTCCATTTCACCCGCGACCTGGCTGACCAGGTTCTCGCGCCCTGGCGGCTTGAGCTGGTACTTGTCGAGCAGGACGTAGATCATCGCCCAGTCGCGCAGATTGCTGCCGTAGTCGCCCCACCAGGCCTGGCCGGGACCGCCGCGCGGCTTGACCATGCCGGCGGCGATGGCGCTCTCTGCACGCGCCTCGTCGCCCATCAGCTTGAGCGCCAGACCGAGCTGCACCAGCGCCAGCCCCGAGTGTGCGGCGGCCTGTGACTCGTGCAACTGGCGCAGCGTCGCCAGCGGCGCCTTGCCCTGGCGAGCGAGCACGTAGGCGCCGTAGGCGAGCACGGCGAAGCGGCCTGATCCGGCATAGCGGTTGTCGTTCCAGACCGCATTCTGGTTGTAGGCGACGGGTCCTGTCGGCAGGCCGGCGACGCCTTCCTGCAGACCCTTGAGCAGGAAGTCGAGCGCGCGTTTGTCGACCTCCGGCGGCACGTTGAAACCCTGTTCGCGGGCATCAAGCAGGAAGTTGGCGACGTAGGCCGATAGCCAGTACTGGTACTCGGAGAGATTGCCCCACAGGCTGAAGCCGCCGTTGGCCGCCTGCATGCCGGCAACTCGCGCGATCGCCTTGTCGACCAGCTCGGCGCGCTGTGCTTTGGTGAACGGCTTGAGCCCGAACTGCCTGGCCGCCGCTTCGTCGATGAAGAGCTGGGGATAGGCGCTGCTGATGGTCTGCTCGGCACAGCCATAGGGATAAGCGAGCAGCCCCTGTACGGCGCTACGCACGTCGATCGGCGCCTTGTCCGAGACGACCAGCGTCGCGGCGACGGTTTCGCGCAGGAAGCCAGCGAGTTCCGCATCGCGCACTTCGACCGTTTCTCCGGGGGCGACGACCAGGCGCTTGACGACCGATTGCCGTGGCGTCGGCGCCTGCACCTGCAGCGCGAAGCTGCGCTTGATCTTGATCAGCGGGCTGTCGACGCGCACCTGCACTTCGCTCAGGCCGATCGCCGTGCCAGCCTCGATCGGAATGCGCAGGATGCGTTTCTGCTGCGCCTTGAGCGAAAACGGCTGCTCGACTCGCTTGATGCGCAGGCCGTCGCCGTTGCTGATCGCCACTTTGATCTCCTGCTCCTTGGCGGAGAGGTTATGGACGTCGAGGGCGAGCACGGCGCTGTCGCCGACCGAGAGGAAACGTGGCGTCGCCAGTTCAACGACCAGCGGCGCCGCGACGGTGACTTCGGCCTCCTGCATGCCGAAGCGATCGCTGCTGGCGACCACCGCCATCAGGCGCAGGCTGCCGTTGAAATCGGGCACCGGCAGCGAGATTTCGGCCTCACCCTGGTCATCGAGAGCCACCGGGCCGCTGAACAGATCGACCAGGCGAACCTTTTTCGGGACGCTGCGCGTCGGTTTCGGCGCGGCGTCGCCACCGAACTTGAGTTTGCCTTTCTGGCCGTCCATCTTCTCGATCAGCCGGCCGTAGATGTCGTAGGCGTCAGCGCCGTAACGCAGCTTGGCAAAGAAGAAAGCGAAGGGATCGGGACTGGCAAAGCGCGTCACGTTGAGGATCCCGACATCGACCGCCGACAGCGTCACCATCGCTTTCTGCCCTCTGGCCTCGGGGACCCTGATCCTCACCTTCAGCGGCTGCTCGGGCTCCATCTTCTGCGGCGCTTCAAGGGCCACGTCGAGTTTGCGTTTGGCACGATCGAGCGGCACGTGCAGCAAACCCAGCGCGCGTGCCGGCGTCACTTTCTCGCCGCGGTTACCGGGGCGCAGGACCATCACCGAGACGTAGAGATCGTGGCGCTGCCATTCCTTGTCGAGCGGAATGTCGATCGTCGTTCCGTCGGCACCGATCGCCAGGCGGCGCACCCATAGCGCGCGATCGCCTTCGACGGTCACCAGCGCCTCGCCGGCATGGGGCGGACTGATCGTCAGGCGCACGGTGTCGCCATCGGCATAGGCCGGCTTGTCGAACTTGAGCGCCACGCGGTCAGGGCGTACGCCCTGCGTTTCATCGTCCTTTGCCGACCAGCCGGCGTAGAAGCGGAAGCGCATCGTTTGCCGGCTTTCGGGGTCGAGGATTTCGACGCGATAGCGCCCGTACTTGACCGGCAAACTCAACTTGCCGCGCCCGCCGGCGGGCACCGACACCTGCGTCGTGCTCACCAGTTCGTCGGTCTCGGTGAAACCCGAGTTCCAGCCGCGCTGATCATCGAAGCGCCAGTAGTAGCTGCGGTTTTCGCGAAAGAGGCGTACCGGCAGCGCCGTCCCGGCTTTCAGTGCCCCGCCCACATCGGCGCGAACGACCTCGAAATCGGCCGGCGCCCCTTCGCGAGCGTAGGCGCCGACGAACAAGGGCCGCAAGCCGACCAGCACAGGCGCCGGCCACCAGACTCGCTCGATGTTGCGCACCACTGGCCGGCCGCCGCTTTCGAGCAGGCTCAGCGTCGCTCGGACAGTAAACGGTGAGCGGCGCTTGGCCACTGATTCGACGCTGACGGCGATCTTCGCCTTGCCCTGCTCGTCGAGTTGAATCTCCGGCAGTTCGCTGCGCGATTTGACCGTCTCTTCGTCCGCATCGCCGAAGATGAACCCCGGCAGCTTCTGGGCGAGCGGATTGCGGCTGCGCTCGCTGGTCAGCACGCCGAGCAGGCGGTTGCCGGCGGCCGGCGCGCCGTAGAGGTAGGCTCCGCTGACGTCGATTTGCCATCCGGAGTCGCCAGCCAGGCGCTCGCTGGCGGTGGCCAGATCGAGCTTCATCCGTTCCGGCAGAAACTCTTCGACGGCGAACGGCATGCTGGTGCCGGCAAGCTTGGCCGCCGGGTCGGCGCGCAGTTCGAGACTCCACGAGCCGGTCGCCGCATCGCTCGGCAATTCGACCGCGCGCCGGTAATAGCCGGCGAAGCCTTCGTCCGGCTGCCAGGTCGCGGTCCACTGCGCCTTGCCGTCGGGGCGACGAAGGATGGCCTGAACCGGTTGCGGCGGCACCGGCCGGCCATCGGCGTCACGGGCCATCACCGAGACCTCGAAGCGCTCGCCTGGCCGGTAGAGGTTGCGGCCACTGTAGGCAAAGAGGCGGACCGGTACGTAGGGCATGCCAGTGATGTCGAACTCGGCCAGATCGAGCGCCGGTTCCTTGAGCGCGATCAGCGACATCTGTTCGCCCTTCCTGGCCATCACGACGCGCGCGCCGTTCGGCTTCTCGGCGAAGGTCACGCGACCATCATGGTCGCTCTCGCCACGGGCCAGCGTCTTGCCCTGGCCATCGATCCAACTGACTTCGACGCCGGATTGCGCTTTGCCATCGGTCAGTGAACTGACGTAGGCATCGGCGCCGCGGTTGGCATACTGGCGCAGATGCAGGCCGAGGTCGCTGACGTAGAAGTAAGTCGTCTGGTAATCGTCGCGGAAACGGTTGGGTTGCGACATCACCGCCACGTAGACACCGGGCTCGCGCAGCGCCGGGAGGGTTTCGACCGGGATGAAAGTGACGCTGCGGCGATTCGCTTTCTGTTCGGTGAGGAAGCGGCCAACGAAAGCGCTGGTCGTCAGTTTATGCAGTTGATCGAGCTCCCAACTGCCGACGGCGCCTTTAAGGTGGGTACCTGACGCGTAATCATCGCCTTCCTCGCCGTCGGCGTTCGCCTCGCCTGCCGCGGGAGTAGCGCGAACCGGTCCGGCGACGACCTTTTCGAGGAACTTCGCCAGTTGATCCGGCTTGACCTTCAGGAACTGGATGTCCACCTCCGGCACGTTGACCGTGGTCACCGGCAGGCCGCCGTTCTGTGCCGCCGGCAGAACCATGCCGCGGCTGGCAAAGTAGAAAGCCGGGGCGACCGCTGCCGTGCGGATCGAGAAGCGGGCTTCTTCCTCGAGCTTGCTGCCGTTCCTTGCCGTCAGCCCGGCCTGAACGCGTACCACGTAGCGCGTCTGCGGCTTGATGTGCGGAAAGAACAGCAGGCGTGGGTTCTCGCCGACCACCCAGGCGCCGGCAACCGGCTGGCCACCTTCGAGCGCGGTATCAGCAGCAGCGCGGCTGGTACTGCTCGCCATGTTCGCCGCGGCGCCGGAGTCCTGTTCATCGCCCTCCTCCGCGTCGCGGGCGTGTGGCGTTGCAAGCTGCGGCGCGGCCGGCATTTCCAGCACCTGGACGCTCTTGTCGTAATCACCCCTGGCGTCGAGCGGCAGGCTGAACGACAGTGCCAGAGCCGGAGATCCGTCGAGATCGCGATGCGCGCCATCGATCAGCTCGAAGCGGATGCCTTCGGTCGCCGGCTCATCCTGCCCTTTTTGCGGGAAATGCGCGATGGCCAGAAAGCCGGCGATCGCCAGCACCACTGCACCGATGATGGCGACCATCGGCGCCACCCCGCGTTGCCTGATCTGCCGTTCGAAACGCATGCAATCCTCCCGGGGAAAATGCTGAAGAATAGGAAATCCAGCGGCACCATCGAGAGTATATGGGCTAATGAATCCCATGAAGTAGAATGACCACACCTTCTGCCCGGCGCTCCCGCCTCCCTCGATGCCTCAATCCAGTTATCTCACCCGCTCTTGCCGACCTAGCGCGATGCCCGAGACGCCGCGCACCGTTGAACTGGCCATCGAAGGAATGAGCTGCGCCGCGTGCTCGGCACGGATCGAAAAGCTGCTCAACCGTCTGCCGGCGGTCGAAGCCGTGGTCAACTTGGCGGCCGAGCGGGCGACGGTCCGTTACCTCCCCGGCGTCGTCGATCCGGCGCTGCTGATCAGTACCATCAACCGGGCCGGTTTCGTCGGGCGGCTGGCCAATGATCAGTCGCGCGCGCAGGAGAAAGCACGCAAACTCGCCACCCGGCAGACCGAGTTGCGCCACTTCTGGATCGCCGCCGTGCTGACGCTGCCGCTGTCGGCACAGATGCTGACCATGTTTGGCTCCGGCGCGCACCATGACCTGCTGCCGCGCTGGCTACAACTCATTCTCGCCACGCCGGTGCAATTCTGGATCGGCTGGCGCTTTTACGACGGCGCCTGGAAAGCCCTGCGCGGTGGTGGCGCCAACATGGACGTTCTGGTGGCGCTCGGCACGACGATGGCCTATCTCTTCAGCCTGGTCGTGACGCTGTCCGCTGCTGCCCACCTGCATGTCTATTTCGAGGCCTCGGCGGCCGTCATCACGCTCGTTTTGCTTGGCAAGTTGCTCGAGGCGCGGGCCAAGGCGAAAACCACCGAGGCGATCGAGGCACTGGTTCGGCTGCAGCCGAAAACGGCACGCGTCGAGCGCGACGGCCAGTTGATCGAGCTTGACGTCGCCCTGTTGATCCCTGGCGATATCTTCATTGTCCGCCCCGGCGAAAGCGTTCCGGTCGACGGCGAGGTGCTCGACGGATCGTCGAACATCAATGAAGCGATGCTCACCGGCGAGAGCATGCCACTGGCCAAGCGCGGCGGCGACCGCGTCTTTGCGGCCACAGCCAATGGCGAGGGGACGCTGCGCTGTCGAGCCACCGGTGTCGGCGAACACACGCTGCTCGCCGGCATCATCCGCATGGTCGCCGAGGCGCAGGGATCGAAAGCGCCCGTGCAACGACTCGCCGACCGCATCTCGGCGGTCTTCGTTCCGGTCGTCTGCGCCATCGCCCTGTTCACCTTCATCGCCTGGTGGGCCTGGGGTGGCGTCTTCAGCACGGCGCTGGTCAACGCGGTCGCCGTGCTGGTCATCGCCTGCCCCTGTGCTCTCGGGCTGGCCACGCCAACGGCGATCATGGTCGCCAGCGGACAGGGTGCGAGCGCCGGCATCCTGGTCAAGAACGCCGAGGCGCTCGAACGCGCCGAGAAAGTCAGCGTCCTGGCGGTCGACAAGACCGGCACGCTGACGCGTGGCGAACCGCTGCTCACCGATCTCTTGCCCCTGGTTGGCTCGCGCGAAGAAGCGCTGGCGCTGGCCGCCGGCCTCGAGCAGGGATCGGAACACCCGCTGGCGCGCGCCATTCTGCAGCAGGCGCAGGCCAGCGGACTGGCGCTACCGGTGCTCGATGAGTTTCGAGCGCTTCCCGGTCGCGGCGTCGAAGGTCGAGTCGGCGGACGCCGGCTGCGCCTGTACGCAGCGGCGAGCTTTGCCGGCGCGGCGCTGCCGGCAGAGTGGATCGATACGCGGCAGCGCGCCGGCAAGACGGTGATGGTGCTCGCTGAATCCAGCCAAACAGAGACGAGCGGCGATTCCGAAGACACTAATGACATTGCCCTGGCTCTGCTGGCAATCGCCGATCCGCTGCGCGAAACTTCGCGCGCTGCCGTGGCCAGGCTCAAGGCCATGGGTATCCGCGTCGTCATGCTCACTGGCGACCAGGCCGCAACCGCTGCCGCCATTGCCGGTGAGGCCGGCATCGATGACTTCCGTGCCGGCATACTCCCCGGCGACAAGGCCGCAGCGATCAATGCCCTCAAGGGCGGCCAGGCGGTGGTGGCGATGGTCGGCGATGGCATCAACGATGCACCGGCGCTGGCTGCGGCGGACGTGAGCTTCGCCATCGGCGCCGGCTCGGATGCCGCTATCGAGGCGGCCGACGTGACGCTGGTCCGCAGTGACCTGAACGGTATCGCCGATGCCATCCTGCTTTCCCGTGCGACGCTGCAAAAAATCAGGCAGAATCTGTTCTTTGCTTTCATTTACAATTTTCTCGGCATCCCCTTGGCGGCGCTGGGCCTGCTGAATCCGGTGATTGCCGGTGCCGCGATGGCGATGAGTTCGGTGTCGGTGGTCTCCAATTCGCTGCTCCTCAAGCGCTGGCGTGCGGGAGGCCGCGGCTAGCCCCGCCCGGCCAGTCTTGACGGAAACCGGTGTTGACTGCCGACAACGCCAAAAAGGAGGGATGAAATTCCGATGGAAAAAGTCGTGATCGAAATTGCCGGGATGAGTTGCCAGGCTTGCGTGAAGACGGTCAACGCGGTGCTCACGGCGCTGCCGGGAGTCGAGCAGGTCGAGGTTGCCCTGGCGGCCGGGCAGGCCAGCATCTCTTACGACCCTGAGCTGGCGAACGTCACCCAGTTCAAGGAAGCCATCGAAGCGGCGGGCTTTGACGCCCGCTGAAAGCGATTCGCCCTATCGGCGCTGTGCGGACCAAGCCGAAATGCTGACAAAGAAAAATAATGTCCAAAAAGAAGCCCAAGACTGCCGATCTGGCATCTCCCGAGGTCGCATCGACCGAGCCGATCAAGCTGACCCACTTCTCGCACGGCGGCGGTTGCGGATGCAAGATCGCTCCCAAGGTGCTCGAGGAGATGCTTGCCAAAACCTCGCCCGGACTGATACCCAGGCAATTGTTGGTGGGCACCGAGACCAGCGATGACGCTGCGGTGTATCAACTCAACGCCGATCAGGCGGTGGTGGCGACGACCGATTTCTTCATGCCGATCGTCGATGATCCCTTCGACTTCGGCGCCATTGCAGCGACCAATGCCCTTTCCGACGTCTATGCGATGGGTGGCGTACCACTGCTGGCGCTGGCGGTGGTCGGCATGCCGGTCAGCAAGCTGCCACTGGCAACGATCAAATGCATCCTGGAAGGCGGTGAGTCGGTTTGCGCAAGGGCGGGCATTCCAATTGCCGGCGGCCACACGATCGACTCGGTCGAGCCGATCTACGGTCTGGTCGCCATCGGCCTGGTGCATCCAGACAACCTCAAGCGCAACTCCGGCGCGCGACCTGGAGACAAGCTGATTCTCGGCAAGGGGCTGGGCGTTGGCTTCTACAGCGCAGCGCTGAAGAAAGGCCTGTTGGCACCTGCCTGCTACGCGGCGATGATCGCCTCGACGACGCAGCTCAACACGCCTGGACGGGCGCTCGGCTGCCTTGCCGGTGTGCATGCGATGACCGACGTCACCGGCTTTGGCCTGCTCGGTCATCTGGTTGAAATCTGCAAGGCTTCCAGCGTGTTGGCGGTCATTGACTACGCAGCGCTTCCGGTCCTGCCGAACGCGCTCGCTTACGGAGCCAAAGGCTGCGTCACCGGCGCTTCAGAGCGCAACTGGGCGAGTTATGGCGAGCAGGTGACGCTGCCGAAGAAGGACTTCGCTGACCTCGACCGCGCGCTGCTCACCGATCCGCAAACCAGCGGTGGACTATTGGTCGCCTGTGCGCCGGAAGTGGTCACCGAAGTGCTGGCCATCTTTCTGCAGGAGGGGTTCGATCACGCCACGGTCATCGGTGAGATTACCGAAGGAAAGCCGCACGTGGCCGTCGTCAGGAGCCACTGAACTTCCCTGGCTCACTGTTTGGGTTCAATCGAGAACGTGCGACACCAGCCCGTCGGCCAGCTTCGGTTCGAACCAGGTCGACTTCGGCGGCATCACCAGGCCCGCGTCGGCCACCGCCATCAGTTCGGCCATCGGCGTCGGATGCATGGCGAAGGCGACGGCCATTTCGCCACTGTTCACGCGCCTTTCGAGTTCCGCCGCGCCGCGCATTCCGCCGACGAAATCTATCCGTGTATCCCGGCGCAGATCGGTTATGCCGAGAAGCGGGCCGAGAATCTGCTCGGCAAGCAGCGACACGTCGAGGCGGCGCACCGGGTCCGACAAGGGCACCCGTCCGGGCAGAAGCGCGAGCCGATACCAGCGGCCGCCCAGATACATTCCGCAAACCCCGGTGCGCTCGGGCTTCACCGGGAACGGCGACGGGCTGATGGTGTAGCGCTCGCCGACAGCCGCAAGAAAGGACTCCTCGGACAGGCCGTTGAGGTCGCGAACGACCCGGTTGTAGTCCATGATCCGCATCTGCGCTGCCGGGAAGATGACTGCCAGGAAGAACTCGGCGCTGAGCGATGAACCGCTCCGAACACGCCGAGCGGCTGCGACGCGCGCAGCGGCCGCCGACCGATGATGGCCATCGGCAATGTAGAGAGTCGGCATGGCGGCAAAAACGGCGCCGATGCGCGTGATGGTCTCGGCATCGTCGATGGTCCACAGCGTATGTCTGATGCCATCGGCTGCGGTCACGTCGGCGACCGGCAGGCGGTCGGTACCCTGCCCGACCAGCCGTTCGGCCTCGGCGCTGTCCGGATGGGCGAGCAACACCGGCCCGGTCTGCGCATTCAGCGCCTCGATCTGGCGCACGCGGTCGTCCTCCTTGTCAGGCCGGGTATATTCGTGCTTGCGGATGCGGTTGCTGTCGTAGGCGGCGACCGAAGCGACCGCCACCAACCCGGTCTGCACGTGCTCGCCCATCGTCAGCCGATAGGTGTAGTAGCAGGCAAGCGGATCGCGGCACAGAACTCCGGCCGCGATCAGACGACCAAAATTCTCGGCCGACCGGGCATACACCTCGGGCGCGTAGTGATCGACCTCCGGCGGCAAGTCGATCTCGGCCTTGGAGACATGCAGGAAGGACAGCGGTTTGTCGATCACCACCTGCCGTGCTTCGTCGCTGGAGAGTACATCGTAGGGCGGCGCCGCCACCGCTGCGGCATCTGCGCTGCGCGGGCGAAGGCCGGCAAATGGCCGAATCAGGCTAGGATCGAAGGACAAGGAATTCTCCTCTTGGAGCGGGTTTCGGCAAGTGAGCGCAGCGGCTGCTGAGCGTCACGGAGCAGGTGACACGGGCCTGCATCTCAGATGCTTCGATACAGGGCCTCATAGCGCGCCGCTGAATCGCCCCAGGAAAAATCCTGCGCCATGCCGCGCTTCTGGACCTCTAGCCACGCCGGGGCGTCACGGAAGAGCGCACAGGCCTCGGCGATGCAGGCGGTCAGTGCATGACTGCCGGCATCGCCGAAAACGAAGCCATTCGCAGTGCCGGCCCTCAGGTTCTCCGGCGTTGCATCGATCACCGTATCGGCCAGACCGCCCACCCGCCGCACGAGTGGCAAAGTGCCATAACGCAAAGCATAGAGCTGGGTCAGACCACAGGGCTCGAAATGCGAGGGAACGAGCAGTACGTCGGCAGCGGCGATGATCCGGTGCGCCAGCGCGTCGTCGTAGGCCAGATGGGCGAACACGGCGTGCGGATGAGCCGCCGCGGCGGTCCTGAAACCGGCTTCTATATCCGCTTCGCCGCTGCCGATGACGACCAGTTGTCCACCCGCAGCCAGCAGCGCGGGCAAGACGCTCAGAACGAGCACCATACCCTTTTGCGAAGTCAGGCGTCCGACCACCGCGAACAGCGGCCCTTTGCCCCGGTGCGTAAAGCCGAGCTCCGTTTGCAGCTTGAGTTTGCAAGCCTTCTTGCCGCCCAGGTCGGCAGCCGTATAGGTTTCTGGAAGCGCCCGGTCGGTCGTCGGATCCCATACCGAATAGTCCACCCCATTGAGAATTCCGGACAGTTCGCGCCCGCGATCGCGGAGCAGGCCATCGAGACCCCAGCCAAACTCCGCCGTACAGATTTCCCGGGCATACGACGGGCTGACCGTGTTGACGCGCTTGGCATGCACAAGGGCCGCTTTCATGAACGACAACTGCCCGTGAAACTCGATTGCGCTCCGGTCCTGGCCGGAAATCAGCAAGCCGAGGTCACCGTGGTAATCGAGAGGAAAAAGACCACGGAAAGCGAGATTGTGAATCGTGAATACCGTAGCCGTGGTCAGTGCCGGATTCTGCGCGATATAGGCGGGAACCAGCCCGGCGTGCCAGTCATGGGCATGCACAACGTCTGGTTGCCAGTCTTGATCCAGTTCTCCGGCCGCCAGATGCGCGGCGATCCAGCCCAGAAGAGCGAAGCGACGGTGGTTGTCGCGCCAGTCGCGACCATCCGGACCCAGATAGGGATTGCCGTCACGCTGGTAAAGGAAAGGGGCATCGATGACGTAGGCCGACAAGCCGCTGTCCGGCAGGTGCCCGATGCGCAGCGTGACGACCGCAGCACCAAAGGCCGGACCCAGGCGGATGACCGGTTTGAGGTCGGCGAGGCCATTGAGCACCGCCGGCAGGCCGGGCAACAGGACTCGTACGTCCAGCCCGCGTGCGGCCAGCGCGACGGGCAGTGCGGCGACGACATCGGCCAGGCCACCGGTCTTGACCAGCGGGAAAATTTCGACGGCAACATGCAGGACGCGCAAGGATCGGGTTCCTTCGGTGGTTCAGGTGAGCCGGTCGAGCATCTTCCGCGTGATCAGCGTCACGCCGTTCTCGGTATGACGGAAGCGACGTGCGTCGTCAACCGGGTCTTCGCCGACGACCATGCCTGCCGGAATGTCGCAGTCGCTATCGACCACGCAGCGGGTCAGGCGGGCCCTGCTGCCGACCGTGGTATCGGGAAGCAGGACCGAGAGATTTACCCGCGAATAGGAATGGACGCGGCAATTGGAGAAGAGCAGCGAACGATTGACTTCGCCCGATACGATACAGCCGCCAGATACCGTTGACTCGATGGCATTGCCGCGCCGGTCGAGATGGTTATGCACGAACTTGGCGGGTGGCAGTTGCTGCTGATAGGTCCACACCGGCCAGTTACGGTCGTAAAGATTCAGGGCCGGCACCGTCGCCGTCAGGTCGATGTTGGCATCCCAGTAGGCATCGATGGTCCCGGCGTCGCGCCAATAGTGCTCCCGGAACTGCTCGTCCGGGGCGACGATGCAACTGCGCGAGAAGGGGTGCGCGATGGCCACACGATTGGCGACCGCACGCGGAAGGATGTCCTTGCCGAAGTCATGACTCGAAGTCGGGTCAGCGATGTCACGCGCCAGTTCGGCATACAGGTACTTGGCGTTGAAAACGTAGACCCCCATGCTGCACATGGACATGTCGGGATTGCCCGGCATCGCCGGTGGGTCGGCAGGTTTTTCGATGAAGTCGGTGATCAGGCCATTTTCATCGACAGCCATGATGCCAAAAGCGCTCGCTTCACGGCGAGGCACCTCGATGCAGGCTACCGTGCATTCGGCGCCGCTCTCGACATGGTCGACGAGCATCATCGCGTAATTCATCTTGTACACGTGGTCGCCAGCGAGAATGACGACGAACTCAGGCCTCGGTGTATAGGTCTCGAGGATGTCGATGTTCTGGTAGACGGCGTCGGCCGTGCCCCGATACCAGGACTCCTCGTCTATCCGCTGCTGCGCCGGCAGCAGGTCAACGAATTCGTTGACCTCACCATGCAGAAAGTTCCAGCCGCGCTGCAAGTGGCGCAAGAGGCTGTGTGACTTGTACTGAGTGACCACGCCAATGCGCCGAATCTGCGAATTGACACAGTTCGACAAGGCGAAATCGATGATCCGGAATTTGCCGCCAAAATGGACCGCCGGCTTGGCGCGGCGGTCTGTGAGTTCGTGCAACCGGCTGCCGCGCCCGCCAGCCAGAACCAGGGCAATCGCCTTGCGTGGCAATTGGAATGTCTTCCTGTCAACCATTTTCGTATCCCCTATTGAGCTTCATTCATCGCATCTGGCGGCGCCACCCGGTGTCACCAATTCCTTACTGATCCTAACTGATCACATCCGGACAAGTTCTCCCGGTGATCACGGTAATTTGCGCCACAGCGTCGGCAAGACCGACCAGCGGCGCCAGCGCCTCCTGCGTCGGCACTTCATGCTGGCTGGCGTCGGCGACAAAGCGTTCGAGGTAAACGCGCAGTGTGGCCCCTTCAGTCCCTGTCCCCGACAACCGGAAAACCACCCGCGAGCCATCTTCGAGCAGGATGCGAACACCCTGACGCTCTGAACGCGAGCCATCGACCGGGTCGACATAGGCAAAATCATCGGCGGCGGCGATCGGCAGGCCGTTGCTCAGCGATCCCGGCAGTTGCGGCAGACGAGCACGCAACTCATCCATCAGGCGATCGGCTTTGGCCGTCTCGATACCCTCGTAATCGTGCCGGGAGTAGACGTTGCGCCCGAAGCGCTGCCAGTGTTCACGGACGATCACATCGGCCGGCATATCGCGCACGGCCAGGATGTTGAGCCAGTACAGGACCGCCCACAGGCCATCCTTCTCGCGCACGTGATTGGAGCCAGTGCCGGCGCTCTCCTCGCCGCACAGGGTGGCCAGGCCGGCATCGAGCAGCGAACCGAAATACTTCCAGCCAGTGGGCGTTTCGTAGCAGGCAATGCCGAGTTCCCTGGCCACGCGGTCCACCGCGCAACTCGTCGGCATCGAACGTGCAACACCTGCCAGGCCACCGGCGTAAGCCGGAATCAGCGCATGATTGGCAGCGAGAACGGCCAGGCTGTCGCTCGGACTGACGACAAAGTTACGTCCGACAATCATGTTGCGGTCGCCATCGCCATCCGAAGCGGCACCAAACGAGAGTCCCGAACGGCTGTCGGCGAGTGCATTGACGAGTTCGGCCGCCCAGACCGGGTTGGGGTCAGGATGGCCACCGCCAAAGTCGGGCAGCGGCGTGCCGTTGACCACCGTGCCGGCAGGAGCACCGAGACGGCCCTCCAGAATGGCGTGCGCGTAAGGGCCGGTGACCGCGTGCATGGCGTCGAAACGCATGCGGAAGTCCGGGCGGGCGAGCAGGCCGGCAATGCGATCAAAATCAAACAGGGACTCGAGCAGCTCGGCATGGTCAGCCACCGGATCGATGATGCAGACAAGCATTTCGCCGATGCTGGCCTCGCCGGTTCGGCTGAGGTCAATGTCCGACGAGTCGACGGTGTAATAGGCGCTGATCTCCTGTGTACGCCGATAAACGGCATCGGTAAAGGCTTCGTTGGCCGGCCCGCCATTGCCGAGGTTGTACTTGATGCCGAAATCACCGGCCGGGCCGCCCTCGTTGTGGCTGGCCGACAGGATGATGCCGCCGAAAGCCTGCCATTTGCGGATCACCGCACTGGCGGCCGGAGTGGACAGAATGCCGTCGCGACCGACGAGCACACGGCCAAAACCGGCCGCTGCGGCCATGCGCAGGATGGTCTGGATGGCCACATCGTTGTAGTAGCGGCCATCGCCACCGAGAACCAACGTTTGTCCCTGCTGGCCGGACAGCGTGTCGAAAATGGCCTGGACGAAATTCTCCAGATAGCGCGCCTGGCGAAATACCGTCACTTTCTTGCGCAGCCCCGATGTCCCCGGCTTCTGCCCTGCGTAAGGCGTGCTGGGAACGCTGATCACCTTCATGCTCATCTTATGCCTCGTGACTAATGGAACGTTCTCGATCGATACCTGAGTTGCGTGGCTTCATGCCAGATGCTGGCGACTGAAAGCCAGCAATTGCTGGGTGGACACATCGAGCTTCTCTGCCAGTGCCGGCTGGGCGATCGCCGGCAGGATGCTGCTGGCCACCGCCTTGCCCAACTCGACGCCCCACTGGTCGAATGAATTGAGCCCCCAGATAACGCCCTGCACGAACACCTTGTGTTCATAGAGCGCGACCAGCGCGCCAATCGTCTGCGCATCAAGTCGCGAAAGCAGCAGCGTCGACGACGGCTGGTTGCCGGGAAATACCTTGTGCGGCAGGAGTTCCTCGAGCGCCGCCAGCGGCATGCTGGTCCGACTGAGTTCGCTGCGCGCTTCCTCGCCCGTCTTGCCGAACGCCAGTGCCGCACTTTGCGCAAAACAGTTGGCGAGCAGCGCTTCCTGATGGCCGGGCAAGGGGTAGTCGGAGCGGACGGCGGCGATAAAGTCACAGGGCACGAGTCGCCCGCCCTGATGGAGAAGCTGGAAAAAGGCGTGCTGGCCATTGTTGCCGAGTTCGCCCCAGACGATGGGATTCGAGGCACAGGCCAGCGGCTGGCCATCGATGCCCACCGACTTGCCGTTGCTCTCCATCTCGAGTTGCTGCAGGAACGACGGAAAATATTTCAGCGACTCGTTGTAGGGCAGGACTGCATTGCTCGTCGCACCGAGGAAATTGGTGTTCCAGATGCCGATCAGGGCCATCACCACCGGCAGGTTGCGCTCATGAGGCGTGCTGCGGAAATGCTCATCCATGCGCTCGGCACCGGCAAGCAGGTCGGCAAAAGCGTGTGGGCCAATGGCGATCATCAGCGCCAGGCCGACCGCCGACCAGAGCGAAAAGCGCCCCCCGACCCAGTCCCAGAGCGGAAATACAGCGTCCTCCCGGATGCCGAACTCGAATGCACGCTCCGGCTTGGCCGTCAGCGCAGCGAAATGGCTGGCCACCGCTGCCGCGTCGCCCAGGTTGGCCACCAGCCAGTCACGAGCCGTCTGCGCATTGAGCATCGTCTCCTGCGTGGTGAAGGTCTTGCTGGCGACAAGAAACAGCGTCGTGCGTGGATCGAGGGTCTGCAGGAGCGGCGCCAGTTGCGCGCCATCCAGATTGGAGACGTAATGCACGCCAAGCGCCGGATGGGAGATCGAGCGCAGAGCGTAACCGACCATCTTGGGGCCGAGGTCAGAGCCACCAATGCCGATATTGACGACATTGCGAATCGGCATGCCGGTGAAACCCAGTGCTTGCCCAGCGCGAAGAGTGTCTGCAAAAGCGGCCATTCGCTGCCGTGTGGCGACCACCTCCGGCATGACATCCAGATCGGCGCCGGGGAACGGGCCGTGTGATCGCCGCAAGGCCACGTGGAGCACCGATCGGTCTTCGCTGGCATTTATCTTCTCACCGTCGAACATCCGCTTCGTCCATTCATCGAGTCGCGCCTCCTTGGCCAGCGCTGCCAGCAGAGGAAGCGTTGTCGAGTCGATGCGCTGCTTCGAGAAGTCGAAAAGGATGCCGTCGAAGCTTAGCGAGAGAGCGGTTGCGCGTCCTGGATCGCGGGCAAACATTTCTCTGAGATGCACAGGCGAGAACGATTGCCGGTGCGCTTCAATGGCCTTCCAGGCGGCTGAGGTGGTGATGTTCATGGTCGGTAAAAGCTCTTTGATGAGGGATCAGGCCGTCTGCAAACGGCCGAAGGAGGGTGGGTGTGATGAAATATGACAACTTATGCTGTTCCGGTTATCAGCTTGCCAGAATGCTCGGAAGAACGCAAAAAAGAATGGCCGGCAAGCGCTGAATCAGAATGGCAGGTCAGAGTCAACGCCTGGCGGCGGGCGACGGATTGATGGGAGATTTCAGTCGGCAGGCGCGAATGCTGTCGGCGAAGGGTTTGTCTTCCTCGGTGATATGGCGTTCGAACCAGTACTCGGCATAGCGCAGAAAGGAATGAACGTCGCGCGCGCCGGCACGCACTTCGCCGAACGCCTTGTGCAGTGACTGCAGGTTCTCCTGGTGGACTCGGTCGTGATCAAGGAAGTCGACCCCGGCTTCCCGCGCCATACGCTCTTCGGTAGCGAAATGGAATTGCAGGTAATCGAGCAGTCCCTGGAAGTCTTCTAGGGGTGCGGGCCCGCTGCCGTAACAGGCGGCCTTGAGCGCCTCGATACGCCCAAAGATCTGATCGTGCTGAGCATCAATCTCCGGCAGATCGATCAGCAAGGCATCCGGCAATAAGCCGGCAAAAGGGGGAGTCATGATAAAGATCCCTGGGGAGCAGTCACAATTTTCAGGCTAAGACAGTATAGAAAGACGGTCCGAATAATTCCAGTAAAATCAGGTTGTGCTCAGCAAAATACACCATGCAGAAACCATCCTTCCTGGCCACGGAAAATCCATAGCCATTCGGCGCGCACGGAAATGGCGACGAAGTAGTCGCGACGGATATCACCGACCGTAGCTGGCTCGGCTTCATCCCACCAGCCACTTTCGATGCGCTCGGGGCCGGCCAGCAATCGCAAGGGGCCGCCACACTGCGGCCGACCGCCCACTTCGCACAATCCCTGCGGACTGGCCAGAAGCCACAAGGGACGCGGACCGGGAGCCGTGGCCGGCAAGGCGGCGGCGAGCCACCTGGCCGGCGATTTTTCTTCTGCCGACAGCCTGGGTATGACTCGCCGCGAGGCATTCTCCGGACGGTGCTCGGCCGCCGCTGACAGGCCATGCACGCTGCCATTGCCAAGGCGGGACTGCAGACGTTCGACCAGATCCGCCACTGAATCGCCGCCAGCGCCTTCGCCACGCTTGTCGAACAGACTGGCAGACCGGCCAGGAAGCGCTTCCGGCGCATCGGCTCGCAAGCTGATCCCTTCGACAGCGGCCGGCAGTTCGATTCGTTGCAGGCGCTCGCTGAGCACGCGAACGATCCGTTCGGCATCGCGCGTGACGCCGGTAAAACCGAGGACCAGAACGGTGGCCGGTCGCTGGCCGGCGCCGCGCTGGTGTGCAAATTCGAAGGCGCACTCACTGATGCCACCCCCACGGGCAACAAGCCAGCCACACAGGCTGGCGATCAGGCGACGCCCGGCAAAACCGAGCGCCAGCGCATTGTCGACGCGCATCGGCAGTTCCAGGTGTTCGACAAAACGCTCCGGAAAAACAAAACGCGGCCGGGGGTCCGGCAAATCGCCAAGCGCGCGTGCCAGATCAGCCGCCAGACCGACACCGAGTCGACGCGCCAGACCGGCGCGCGGCAGGCGTAGCAGATCAGCGAGCGAGCGCACACCAAAGCTGGCGAGACGGGCCTGATTCTGTGCCGAGAGATCGAGCACGGCCAGCGGCAGCCGGCCGAGGCGCTGCGGCAGTTGGTCAGCATCGAGACAGGGAGCTTCATCGGCGGCCAACGCGAGCCATTGCGCGGCGAGCGGCGTTGGCGCCAGGGAGGGCTGCAGCGCGAAGCCCTGCTCGGCACAACCGGCAACGATGCGCTCGAATAAAGGCGCGGCACCGCCGAAAAGGCGCAACGATCCGGCCACCTCGAGCAGCAGTGTCTGTGGCGGCAGCACGCAGATCTCGGAAGTGAAACCGCCCGCCCAGCAGGCGAGCCGGGTCAGGGCTGCCTGCTCACGCTCGACATCGCGCTCCTGAATGGACAGAGCGGGCAAAAATGCCCATGCCTCGGCCAACCGCAGTCCGGGAATCACGCCGGCCGATGCCGCTGCATCATCGGCAACGACGACACGTTCACGGCTGACAACGGCGCTAGGCGATGGCCGGCTGGGAAGAGCTTCGAGCGGCAGCCGCGGTAGGTACAGGGCGAGCCAGAGCATGATTCAGGCGTAACGGACGGTGAATGGCGATGGACAGAGGTGCGGCTTGCGCGCTGCCGCGGCGCTTGAGCAAATGAATGACCAATTGCTCGCCCTCCCCTTCGAGCAGCAGGCGCAGGGGTGCCGGCGACGATTGGCTGGCACAGGCCGCCGGACGAAAAACGAAGAGCAGCGTACGACTGGCCTCGGCGGCGAGTTGCAGACGACGAAGTGACGTTGTCTGGGCTTCGGGCAGCCAGGCGACGACGGCGCCCACGCCGTCGGCGGCGAGAGAGCGTTCACAGGCCCAGGCGGCATCACGGCCGGGAGCGCTGGCCACCAGCAGACGCGACAGATCGACGCCGCAGGCGTGCAGCGCCGGCGCATAGAGTGGGTGCGGTGGGGCCACACAAACCAGCCAGGCGAGTTCATCACTCGATAGTCGCGCCAGAGCCGGCAGCAGCAAACTCAGTTCACCGACACCGCGACGCACCGGCAGAAGTTCGGTCAGACCGCCACGTGGCCAGCCGCCACCCGGCAGCTCACGGTCAAGCTCGGCAAAACCCGTTGGCACGCCGGGTAAGGGCGCTCTGGCGAGCGTATCACCGCGCCAGACATCGGAACGTTCAAGGATTTGCGCCAGCGCTGGAGAGGAAGTCATGGACAAGATCAAACCGCGCTCACATCGCCTCACCGCCGCGGATCAGCCCGACAGCGATGCCCTCGATAGCCAGTGCCCGCGCGCTCGTATCGACAATGATCGGCGCGAAATCGGGGTTTTCGGCGATCAGCTCGATAACCCCGTCTTGCTGACGGAAACGCTTGACCGTCACCTCGTCATCGAGCCTGGCGACGACAATCTGGCCGTTGCGCGCCTCGCTGCTGCGGTGCACGGCGAGCAGGTCACCGTCCAGAATGCCGGCGTTGATCATCGACAGGCCACGCACGCGCAACAGAAAATCGGCACGCGGCTTGAACAGGCTGACATCGAGTGTATAACGGCGCTGGACGTTTTCCACCGCCAGGATCGGGCTCCCGGCAGCCACGCTGCCGATCAGCGGCAGACCCAGTTGTTCGACCAGCCGGATGCCGCGCGCCGATCCCGGTTCGAGCACGATGACGCCCTTCCTGGCAAGCGCCTTGAGATGCTCCTCGGCGGCATTGTGCGAGGCAAAACCGAAGGCGCTGGCAATTTCGGCCCGTGTTGGCGGCGCGCCGAGAAGTTCCAGCGTATTGCGGATGAAGTCGAGTATTTCCTGTTGGCGCAGCGTTACTTTGACCATGATCGAGGCCTCCCGTCGTGAATACTGTATTTTCGTACAGCTATTGTAAAAAAAGCAAGAGGAACCGATCGCCTGAGAAAAATCAAGCGGCTTGACCGCTGATCGCCTTTCTTACCACAATCCACAATCCACAATCCGCAATCCGTTTTCCAATCCCCGAAAGCCAGCCATGATCGACCACACCGTAGCCGATTTCAGCCTGCCGGCAACCGGCGGCCGGACCTTCACTCTGTCCGCCTGCCAGGGCAGCACTGTCGTCCTTTATTTCTACCCCAAGGACAGCACGCCGGGATGCACCACCGAGGCGCAGCAGTTCCGTGATCTGCATCCGCAGTTCGTCAGTGCGGGAGCCATCGTCGTCGGCGTCTCTCGTGACAGCCTCAAATCGCACGAAAACTTCAAGGTCAAACAGGAGTTGCCCTTCGATCTGCTTGCCGACAGCGAAGAGTCGCTCTGTGCCAGCTTCTCGGTGATCAAGATGAAGTCGATGTACGGCAAACAGGTTCGCGGTATCGAGCGTAGTACCTTTGTCATCGATGGCAAAGGAGTGTTGCGGCGCGAGTGGCGCGGGGTGAAGGTAGCCGACCACGCACAGGAAGTGCTGGATTTCGTCGCCCAGCTCTGATCGCCTCCCCTGACCGACCTTATCTGGAAAACGCTCGCATGACCCATCCACCCGAAGTCAGCGCCGATAGCGACGCTAGCACCAAGCCGACCAAGCTCTTCGTTCTTGACACCAATGTGCTGATGCACGATCCGACCAGTGTCTACCGTTTCGAGGAGCACGATGTCTTCCTGCCGATCATGATCCTCGAAGAACTCGACGACCACAAAAAGGGCATGTCGGAAATCGCCCGCAATGCGCGTCAGGTGACGCGCACGCTCGATGCCATCGTCACCAGCATCGACGAGGGCATCGATCAGGGCATCAAGCTCTACGGGCCTTCGCGCAAACTGGCCAGCGGCCGTCTCTTCCTGCAGACCGAAGCGATCAGTAGTGACCTCCCGGCAGGGTTGCCGACAGCCAAGGTCGATAACCAGATTCTGGCGGTCGTCGTCCACCTCCAGCGCCACTATCCCGATCGTCCGGTGATCCTCGTTTCCAAGGACATCAACATGCGCATCAAAGCCCGTACTCTCGGGCTGCTGGCGCAGGATTACTTCAACGACAAGGTGCTCGAAGACAGCGACCTGCTGTACACCGGCATGCGCCAACTGACGCCCGAGTTCTGGGATGATTACGGTCAGGGGATGGAGTCCTGGAAGAAGGACGGTCACACGCTGTACCGCATCAAGGCTCCCCTGTGCGCGCAATTGCTGGCCAACCAGTTCCTCTTCCAGGAAGGCGAGAGACCTCTTTATGCCATCGTCCGTCAGGTATCCGGAACGACGGCCGAGATCGAGACGCTGACCGACTACACGCATCCCAGAAACAAGGTCTGGGGAATCATGGCCCGCAACCGCGAGCAGAATTTCGCCCTCAACCTGCTGATGAATCCGGAGATCGACTTTGTCACCCTGCTCGGCCAGGCCGGTACCGGCAAGACGCTGCTCACCCTGGCGGCAGGGCTCACCCAGGTGCTCGAGGCCAGGCGCTACAGCGAAATCATCATGACCCGGGTCACCGTTCCCGTCGGCGAGGACATTGGCTTTCTGCCGGGGACTGAAGAAGAAAAGATGGGACCGTGGATGGGCGCCCTCGAGGACAACCTCGAGGTACTCACCAAGAGCGACGACGATGCCGGCGACTGGGGGCGTGCGGCCACCAATGACCTGCTGCGCAACCGGATCAGGATCAAGTCGCTCAACTTCATGCGGGGCCGTACTTTCCTCAGCAAGTTCCTGATCATCGACGAAGCACAGAACCTGACACCCAAGCAGATGAAGACGCTGATCACCCGCGCCGGACCCGGCACCAAGGTGATCTGCCTGGGCAACATTGCGCAGATCGATACGCCCTATCTGACCGAAGGCAGCTCCGGCCTCACCTACGTCGTCGACCGCTTCAAGGGCTGGCCACACTCCGGCCACATCACCCTGCAACGTGGCGAGCGCTCCCGCCTCGCGGACCACGCCGCCGAAGTGCTATAATCTCTGCTGTCGGGCCGTGTCTTGTGACACGGCCCGATCGTTTTACAGCCACCGATCCGTGCTCCCAGCTCCGTGCAACAAGGATCCTGTGCTTACCGGAGAGTCGATTGAAACGACGTGATTTCCTAGCTGCTTCGGCGCTTCTTTCGCTACTGACGCCATCATCGGTACTCGCCGACCAGAAGAAAAAAACGGCTGCCACCCCGGCCACCGCCAAACCGGTGGCTAAATCCGGTGCCAAACCAGCCGCCAAGAGCGGCGGCAGGGGCGCCGCAAAAGCTGCTGGCAAAGCCGGAGCCCACAAAGCGGGGCGACACGGCTACCGACCGGTCGTCGAAAAACCGGCCCCGGTGGTGGCCACCACGCCACCCTCCGCCATCGAACCGCGCAACGCGATCAGCCTGCCGGACGAACCGCTGCCGCAGTGGCGGACCTATGACCTGACGTCGTCGCTGACACTCAACAATGTCAAGGGCAAGCTTCGCGTATGGCTACCGCTGGCGCAGTACAAGGACACCCCCTGGCAGCGTTCACTGGGCCACAACTGGCAGGGCAATTTCGACAGTGCCGGCATCTATCGCGACCCGGTGGCGGAAATGGAGGTCTTCTACGCCGACTGGAAGGAGGGTGTCAGCACACCGCAGCTCCAACTCGTCAGCCAGGTCGCCAAGCAGGATCGCCATTTCGACATCACCCGGCGCGGCAGCGTCTCCGAGCGCGGCGAAGTGCTTCGCCGCTGCCTGCAGGCAAGCAATCTGGTCCCCAACGACGGACTGGTTCGCCAGACTGCCGAGCGGGCGATTGGTCGCATCAAGGACCCGGTCGCCCAGGGCAAGGCGATTTACGACTGGGTGGTCGAAAACACGATGTTTGATCCATCGGCGAGCGGCATCGGCAGAGGCGACATCGAGGCCATGCTCGACAGTGGCCAACTGAGCGGCAGAAGCGCCGATATCTCGCTGCTCTTCGTCGGGCTGTGTCGATCGATGGGAATTCCGGCGCGTCCGGTTTTCGGACTGCGCGTCGACAGCTCGCGTCTATTCACCGGTCTCGGCGTGATCGGCAACCTGCGCGCCGCCCAACACTGCCGCGCAGAATTCTATACGCCGGGCTATGGCTGGATTCCGGTCGATCCGGCAGATGTGCGCAAATCGATCCAGGACGAAGGCCTGACCAGTGGCGATGCGAAACTGGTCGTTCTCAGGAAGCTGCTGTTTGGCTTCTGGGAGATGAACTGGATCGCCTACAACGCCGCGCTGGATGTCAAACTGCAGGGTGGGAGTGGCCGGACGCTGCCTTTCCTGATCCTGCCGCAAGCCGAGGCGACTGGCGTTCGTTTCGACAGCACGGACACCACCCGCTTCAACTACACGGTCACCGCCAGCCGCGTCGACGGCTGAACAATCTGGCGTAGGGGCGCAGCATGCTGCGCCCCTACCGGCGCCCCTGCCGGCACCCCTACCCTGCTCTTGCGAAATTCTCGAAGCGCGTGTACTCGCCGAGGAAAGTCAGTCGCACGGTACCGATCGGCCCGTTACGCTGCTTGCCGATGATGATCTCGGCGACGCCCTTGTCCGGCGTGTCCGGGTTGTAGACCTCGTCGCGATAGATGAACATGATGATATCGGCATCCTGCTCGATGGCTCCCGATTCGCGCAGGTCGGACATCACCGGGCGCTTGTTTGGCCGTTGTTCGAGCGAGCGGTTGAGCTGCGAGAGCGCCATCAGGGGAACGCCAAGCTCCTTGGCCAGACCTTTCAGCGAGCGCGAGATCTCGGAGATTTCAGTGGCCCGATTCTCGCCGTGCGAGGTGGCGGACATCAACTGCAGATAGTCGATGACGATCAGCCCGAGCTTACCACACTGGCGGTGCAGACGGCGCGCCCGGGCACGCAGGTCGATCGGGTTGAGCGCCGGCGTCTCGTCGATGTAGATCGGCGCTTCGTGCATCTTGCCCAGGGCAAACGACAGGCGAGACCACTCGTCGTCGTTGAGGCGCCCGGTGCGCACGCGATGCGCATCGAGCCGGCCAACCGAAGACAGCATCCGCATCGCCAGTTGGGTACCCCCCATCTCCATCGAGAAAATGGCCACCGGCAGGCCAACCTCGATCGCCACGTGCTCAGCAATGTTGAGCGCAAACGAGGTCTTGCCCATCGACGGGCGCCCGGCAACGATCAGCAGATCACCGCCCTGCAGGCCGGAGGTCTTGCCGTCGAGATCGTGATAGCCGGTCGGCACGCCGGTGATGTCCGATGGATTGTCGCGGTCGTGCAGTTCCTGGATACGCTCGACCACCTGCGTCAGCAGCGGATTGATGTGCACGAAGCCGCTCTGGTGACGAAAACCGCCTTCGGCAATTGCAAAGACCTTCGCCTCTGCTTCATCGAGCAGCGTTTTCGGGTCGCGCCCGAGCGGGTTGAGCGCGCTACCGGCAATCTCGTCGCCGGCGGTGACCAGTTGGCGCAGAATCGCCCGTTCGCGAACGATCTCGGCATAACGCCGGATATTCGCTGCCGATGGCGTGTTGGCCGCCAATTCGCCGAGATAGGCCAGGCCGCCGGTTTCGCTACCCTCCCCCGCCTGGTCGAGACTCTCGGCGACGGTCACCGCATCGGCCGGCTTGCCACGTTCGAGGAGTTTGCGAATCTGCCGATAGATGCGCTTGTGCTCGTCACGATAGAAATCGCCCTCGCTCATCAGATCGGCGATCTTGTCGAAAGCGGCGTTGTCGAGCAACAAGCCGCCGAGAACCGACTGCTCGGCCTCCAGCGAGTGCGGCGGCACGCGCAACTCGGACAGTACGGAGTCCGCCTGCGGCCCCCGCTCACGCCGCGCACCACGACTGCTTGAGCGTTGTCCGCCGTCGGAGAGGGATGAATCGAACGACTTGGTCATGGCGAACCCGCTAAATGAGACTGCAACGGGACCGGTGAGGCAGCGAGTCGAAGCCAACCCTGCCTCCCCCCCGTACCCAGACGCAAAAAAGCCTTGCCCGCAGGCAAGGCTTTCCACCTGGCACCGGAAAACGGCGCCGGATCAACAAGCTACAGCTTCATCTGTTCGGCGACCACGGCCACCGTGATGGTCGCCAGCACATCGCCATGCAGCGCCACTTCCAACTGCGTCTCGCCGATCGTCTTGAGCGGACCCATCGGCATGCGCACGGCCGACTTTTCGACCTCGAAACCGAGCGCGCGCAGACCATCGGAGACATCGAAGTTGGTCACCGAACCAAACAGACGACCATCGACACCGGCCTTGCGCGCGATCCTGACGAGCGCACCGCTCAGCTCTTCGGCACGTGCCTGCGCGGCGGCCAGCTTGGCGGCTGCCGCACTCTCGAGTTCGGCGCGCTTGACTTCAAACTCCTTCAGGGCGGCCGGCGTCGCACGCTTGGCTTTGCCCTTCGGAATCAGAAAATTGCGCGCGTAGCCCGCCTTGACGTTGACCAGATCACCAAGGTTGCCGAGGGTGCCGACCTTTTCCATCAGAATAATTTGCATCGTCCTGTCCTCGCTTACTGGTGATTATCGGTATACGGCAGCAACGCCAGGAAACGGGCACGCTTGATGGCCACCGACAGCATGCGCTGGTAGCCGGCCTTGGTGCCGGTCAGGCGAGCCGGCATGATCTTGGCGTTCTCGGCGATGTATTCCTTGAACAGATCGACGTCCTTGTAGTCGATCTCTTCCATCTTCTCGGCAGTGAAGCGGCAGAACTTGCGCCGCTTGAACAGACCACTACCACGCTTCTTGACGTTCTTGTCATCCTTCTTCTTGAAGAACCTTGCCATTTTGATTTTCCTCGACAAATTCGATCGTTGTTACATGCAGTCTTGGCTGCTTGCTGTTCCGGCTCCGAGCGGCGAGAAAGCCCGTCAGATGGAGCGCTGCCCCAGGACTTGCGGCCTGCAGCCACTGCGCCGGCGCGCCCAGGGCAATCGCCTGGACTTCACACTCGACACGTCGTCGGCTGCCCGCTTCGACCTGTTCTGATTGATGCCCGATCAGACACTCGGTGACCGGCACACCGGCCGGCGTAAAGCGTAGCGCCTGGCGCTCGATCAGCGTTCCGACCAGCTCGACGCGGTTCAGCAGAGCCTCGACAATCAGGCGGTTGGCGCAGCGACAGCTTCGGCCGGCGCCGGCTCACGGACTTCGAGCATCGACTTCGACTTCTCGTCCTTCATCATCGGTGACGGCGTCGTCACCGCGCGCTTGGTCCTGATCGTCAGATGACGAAGGATGGCGTCGTTGAACTTGAAGCCGTGCTCGAGCTCGGTCAGCGTCGCGTCATCGCACTCGATGTTCATCAGCACATAGTGGGCCTTGTGCAACTTCTGGATCGGATAGGCGAGCTGGCGGCGTCCCCAGTCTTCGAGACGGTGAATCTGCCCGGCACGCGTGGCGATCAGCGTCTTGTACCGATCGACCATCGCCGGCACCTGTTCACTCTGATCCGGATGGACGATCAGAACAATTTCATAATGGCGCATGTACACTCCTTGTGGTTGAAGCCCCCCGTCATGCGAGCGGTGGAGCAAGGTGGAAAAACCCCGCATTATAGCTGCCTGACGGCTTGCCTGGCAATCGAATTGGCGCTGAGTCGGTGAAGGCGTCTCCGAGTTGCGTATCGATCACGGACCAGGCTACGGCGTCTATTACATCAAGAAGGACGACGTGTACATCGTCTTGCTTGCGGGTGGTGACAAGCCATCTACCGCAAAGGGGATGGTCTAACGAATAAGGTTAGATCGTGCGCACACATGGTCAATTCTGATCGTGTAACCACAGGTCAGACGCTGGGAGTAGCTGCTCCGTATTGCCCGATCTATACGCCACGGAGCTAACGGCATCGGATCAGTTTGACCTTGTGGTTCTTGTCAAGGCGGTAGCTACGTACGATGGCCTCGTCGTCGATCAGCACGCGAAGCTCGAGTACGGCCCCAAACACGCGACCATCATAGGTGGCAGCACGCGTCGTTGCGGCCCAATCGGTCAGTTCGGGTCCGGCATGATGGGGGGTGTGGGCACCACGAACGGTGAACCGGCCCAGCGAATCAATCCGCACCGGCTCGTTGATCGAACCCGAGCCGCAGTCATAGTCGAGTTTACCGCCCTCCACGCCGAGGATGAGGTTTAGGCGATCGCCACCCCACGCGCCGACAATGGGGCCTGCGACTTCTCCGGCTTCACTACTCGTTGCGACCAGCGATCCTCCTATAATCGCTACCGCCAGCACATGGCGAATGAACGAGTAGAACTCAGGTGTCCTCACTGCAAGAAACATGAAAGACAGAAAGCGAGTTTCACGCCGCCCCTCTTTTTTCCTCGTTGGCAGCAGACGTCACCAACATCCTATGGCGAAACACCCGTCGTCGGGTGGCCGCGCCGCGTCGACACCGTCGCCAGCACCAGGCCGAGGAGCACCAGCAGGTACGTCACGGGCTCGGGAACAGCGGCGGACTGGGCAAAAGCGATCTTGGCGATGTAAGTGTTCCAGATCGCTCGCTCGGTGGTCGTGACGTTCGGGACGATCGCCCACTGACTCGCATATTCACCGATCGCAAAGAAATCGTGGTGATTCGTCGGATCGAACGTGACCGCGCTGTAGTCGCCCCATCGCTCCTGACAGGCAGCCGGGTTGGCGCGAGTGCTGCAGTGGTAGTCGCTGATGCCACTGACGCGCAGCAGCATGTCGGAACCGTACTGGTCGAGCCCTCCTGTGCCGTCGACCAGGAAGGCTCGTGCAAGGAAGCTGATGTTGCCGTCGGCCAAGCCATCGCCGTTGGTGTCGTCCGTCTGGAAGCCTGAGCGGTTGTAGCCGATCACCGCTTCGCCGAATTCGTTGACCGCGATGGAGCCTTCATAGTAGTCGTACCCGCCGCCACCGATGAATCCCTGCTTGATCAGCGATCCGGTGAGGGCGTCGACCACCGACCAGCGAACGCCCGAATGACCTAAGTCATTCGGATTTTCAACGGTGATCGCCGAGTACAACTTGCCGTTGAGCTGCGCCACATTGGCTGAGATCCGTGGACTCAACAGGTCGACCACCTGGCTGCCGTCAGGCTGACGTCCCCCATCGCCGTAGTAAGTGTACTGGGACCCGGTGATAATCGCCGACGCGGACTGCGTGGCAGCGGGACCGTTCACGCCGGTCAGCCGATAGAAAACCTGTGCGTCGGAGATCTTGCTGTCGGCCATGACCGCTGTGGTATTGGTCGGATTGCCCTGCCAGTTGAGCGCCGCCTGGATCGCGGCGCCGTTGTTCGGACCGGCCAACGGCGTGGTGAAGGTGGTCATGTCGGTCAAGCTCGGTGCGCCGCCGAACAGACTGGTTTTCGGGATCACGAACACGCTGGTGCCGGTGAAGACGTCGCTGGAGTTAAAGTTGTTGGTGCCGATGTAGACACCCTTGTTATCCAGGGACAGCGTCGGGTAGTCCAGCGTGGTGCCGGCCACACCCGTGATCCGGGTGGACTGCCACGGTCCCAACGCGTCCGCACTGTTGGACACCGCGATATTGACGATGTTGCCCGTAGGTCCGAAGCCACTAACGATCCATCGATTGGTGTAATGGTCGAACAGCACGCGCTGGTCACCCCCGGCGCCGCCAGGCTGTCCGGCAGCCGCCCAGAAGGCCTCCATGTTCACGCTCGATTGCACCGCTCCGGTGTTCTTGTCGTAGATCCGGATGCTGCCGTTGCTGGTTTCAAGGAACTGCGTGGTCCCCACGGCACCCATCGTGTCTGGCGGACGGAAGCACTCGCCCAACGCACAATTGATGAGCTGCGACCCGCCTTCGAAACCGTTCGCCACGGTGACCGATGCCTCGGCCGCGCCTGCAGCCAGAAGCGGCAACACCGAGGCGAAGACGGCAGCGAGCTTGGTTCTGCGCGGTATCGCGGCGTGCTTGGGTGCAAATGACATCATGACTATCCCTCCGCTTGGTGGTATTGACAAACTCTACGGGCTATCGGGAAACTGCCGATCACTTGGGGCAAACCAACGATCACACGTTACTGCGCCGAAATGTCTACGGGGTTACGGTTTCCAAAAAAGGCGATCAACAAAGGCGCTCTCCCTGTAAGCCTTTTGCATCCGATCTCGGTCACAACACCAAAGCAAGAACTAAGCCACTATTATTTGTGGTCTTATATCAATCCAATGCGGTTAGATACTGATCAATCCGGTGGTCGACTGTAAAATTTTCCGACACGGCGGCGATGCAAGTAATGCGCCTGGCGAGACATGCTCCGGTTTGAGCGCGGCCACGAGCGGGAAAGCCTGGTTGAATGAGGATAGAATCGCCCGCGGGGTTCTGTTCACGCTTCGTGTGCAGGCCCGTTCGAGTGCCCAAATGATACCCACCGAGAAAAGGAAACAGCCAAAATGAACGAAACGATATCCGGCATTCATGGTCATCCGCAAGCGGCAAGGAGAGAAATTCGGTCGGGACTATCCGTCCACTCGGTCTGGCTGTACACTGCCGTCTTGATGGGTTTCACGGCCGTGCCAGCTTCGGCACAAGCATCCAATGCGCAGTTCTTGAACGCTTGGGCCGCCGAGACCAGAACAAGAATTCCGTCTCCGATGGGCGCGTTCGAGCTTACAGAAGCAATTTCGAGGTGCCGGGCTGGCTGTGAGCAAACAGACAACGTTGACTATCTCCTCCTGGGGGTAAAGGCGACGCGTGTTACCAAGGAGAACGCCACGATCGGGCAAATGGAGCAATCCCTGAAGCCAGACTTGCTAGAGGGATATTGCCGCTCTCCGGGGAGGCAGAAAGGCATCACGCTCGGTGTATTCGTCAAAGACATGCGCAATGCTTCGATCGGCAATTTCTGGGTCTACCCGGCCGATTGCGCTGCAAGTGCCACGCCAAAAGAGGCCGCGCCTGCTAACGTGCGATTTCTCAATGACTGGGCGGCTGAAACCCGAAGCAAAATGCCCATGACCGTCGGCTACATTGAGCTTACAGGCGCCACTTCATTTTGTCCGGCAGGCTGCGAGCAAGATTTTGCAGATACTTATCTGGCCGTTACCGCATCGATGCCGCGTCACGGTAAAGACAGCGTTTCCCTGGAGCAGCTCGTGAAGTATCTGAAATCGCAACTACTTGGAGATTACTGCCGATCGGACGGAAGGAAGAAAAACCTCACCTTGAGATTCCATGTCTACGACATGCGCAAGGTGCTTACCGGAGACGTGGGCTTCTCGCCGCGCGATTGCCCTTGAGTCCGGCGCACCTTTCAGTTTTCCTGTGACGCCCCTTCACCAAGGCTGCGAAACGCTTGCGCAGTGCTGAGAAACACCTGCCCACTGAGTTGCCGACTGAGCAGTTCACTGCGCTGCAAACGGTCCATCACCGGCCCCTTGACCTCGGTCAGATGCAGCTTGACGCGCTGTGCTTCGAGACTACGGTTGATCTCGGTCAAGGCGTAGAGGCCAGTGGTGTCGATCAGACTCACCGCCGACATGACCAGCACCACATGGTGCGTGGCCAGACCCTCGGCCGCGCGCGCCTTGAGCAGGTTCTCGAGGTGGTCGGTAACCGCGTCGACATTGCCGAAAAACAGGTCGGCGTCGATGCGCAGCATCAGCACCTCGGGCAGGGTTTCGACGTGATGTCGCTCGACATTGCGGAAATGCTCGCTGCCGGGGATCTTGCCGATGACGGCGATATGCGGCCGACTGGTGCGCCAGATCAGCGTCGCGAGCGAGAGCACGACGCCGAGAACGACGCCCTCTTCCACACCCAGCAGCAACACGCCGGCGATGGTCGCCAGGAGCGCTCCGGCGTCACTGCGGTCATAACGCCAGGCGTCGCGCAGAGTCGTGAAGTCGATCATGCCGAGCACCGCCAGAATGATGGTCGCCGCCAGCGCCGGCAGCGGCAGCAGCGACACCCAGGTGGTCGGCACCCACAGGACAAGCACGATGAGGCAGGCCGAAATCACGCCGGCCACGGGCGTATTGGCGCCGGCCGCGTAATTCACCGCCGACCGCGAGATGCTGCCAGTGACCGGAAAAGCACCCGATAGCGCGCTCGCCAGATTGGCCGCGCCAAGGCCCAGCAACTCGCGGTTGCTGATGATGCGTTCGCCGCGCTTCTGCGCGAGGGATTGCGCCGCTGACTGACTGGACAGAAAGATCATGAAGGCGATCAGCAGGGCGGGCACCAGCAAAGGCCGCCAGTGTTCGGCCGACAGCGTCAAGGCCATGGTCGGCATGCCTGACGGGATGTCGCCCACCACCCTTACCCTGGCCTGCGCCAATCCCAGTGCCGCAACTGCAGTCGCGATGACCAACACCAGCACCGGCGCGAGTTTGGTCAGCATGTCTGCCAGTCTCGCCGACAAGCCCAGAGCCCTCAGCCCGCGCACCAGAAACTGTTTTGCCAGCCACAGGGCGAGCAGCGAACTCAGGCCGATGATCGCGCTGGGCGGATGGATGGCCACCAGCGGGCCACCGAGCAGCGGTTCAATCTGCCCGCCGGTAATCACCAGGGCTGCCCCGGTAGTAAAACCGCTCATCACCGGACGACTCAGAAAACCGGCGAGAAAGCCGAGGCGGAAAACACCGCTGAGAAACAGCGTCGCGCCGGCGATCAGCGCCATCTGGCCGGCCAGAACCACACTCAGCGCCGAGCCGGGCGCTGTCAGCGCTGCCAGCGCCGTGCCGGTCATCAGCGAGGTGATCGCCATCGGCCCCACCGACTGAACCATGCTGCTGCCGAACAGCGCATAGACGATCGGTGGCAGGATGCTGGCATACAGCCCGGTGACCGGCGGCAGGCCGGCGACGATGGCATAGGCCATGCCCTGGGGAAGCAGCATCAGGGCGACGATAACGCCGGCAGAGAGGTCGCCGGCCAGCCACTCACGTCGATAATTTGTCAGCCAGCGTAGCATCGTTACGGCCTCCCTGTGGTCAACGAATTCACTGCTGGGGGACGATCGCCAGTCCCGCTGGCACAGGCAGTGGTGCGGGAACGGGCGCCGGGTTCTGCGCTGAAAACAGGCTGGGGATTTGTGGCGATGGCTGGCCCGGTATTGGCGCCGTCGGGTTCGCGCCCTGCCCCGGTACGGTCGGTCCTGCGCCAAGACCTGGCGTACCAGGCAGGGCCACGAAAACCCATTCCGAATAGCGCGACTTCCCCTCGAACAACTGATTTTCGGAGTCGAACTCGGCAATCTTGATCGCCCGCGCGTCCGACAGGCTGCTTACCCCCATGATCCCGCCACCCGGAGCCGCGACCAGACGCCACTCGTTCCTGCCGGTGATCGGGTCGGGGTAGAGCCGTCGCAGGTGCCGGCGGACGCCGGGATAGCGCGGATCCTTGAGTAGATCGGCGAGCGAGGTGGGGTAGCTGCGGCGGCCCGCCGGGCTACTGTTCACATAGCTGGTGATTGCCTGGCGATAGGCGGCGCCGACTTCGAGCAGGCGCTGCTCGGTCTCACGCCGCTGCGCTATGCTGCCCAGCGTCAGCGTGGCGCTCGTCGCCAGGGCCAGGATGGCGACCAGGATCATCAGCGCGAGGTAGGTGAAACCGGCGTCAACGCGGCCGGTGTGTGCGCCCGGTGAGGAATCGCGCCGCATCGCTACAACTCGGCAAAGGGTTTGCCCTCGCGGGTAGTCCCTGCGGCGCCGCTCTTGAGGTCATAGACGTTTCCCTTGGCCCCCGGCGTCTCGGGCGCGATGATCGTCCACGTGCTGTCACTGCCGGTGATCGGGTCGTGCGGTAGTGAGCGTAGATACTTTTCGCTGACCAGTTCATCGAGACTGTCGGGATAGCGGCCTTTATCGCCGTAGAACTTGTCGATCGTTTCGCGAGCGATGTGAAGATTTTCGCTGAGCACAGCTTCCTTGGCGGTGTCGATGCTGTGGAAGTATCTGGGGACGGCCAGCGTGAGCAGCAAGGCGATGATCGACAGGACGACGAGTAGCTCGATGAGCGTGAAGCCCTGGCCCCCCACAGCGAGCGCACTGCGGCCGAAGACGACGGCAAGCAAGCCGCGTCCTGGCTGATGACGGGTCCTCACCATTGCCGGTAGGGCACGCCGTTGAGACCGATGCCGGCGGACTTCGAGTAGACGTCGTACACGTCCTCGCCCTCCTGGGGGTTGTCGGCTTCGCTGGCGTAGGCTCGTTTGCCCCAGGTCTCTGCCGCCGGCACGCCGGCATCGGTATGCAGCGGGTCGCGGGGAATCCGCCGCAGGAAATGGATCTTGCGGTGCTTGGGGTCGCGCAGGTCCTCTTCGCCTTCGACGAGGAGCGCAAGGTTCTTGGGATAGCCGGTGTCGGCGATCGATTTCCGGATGCGCCCCTCGTCGCTGGCCTTCTTGTAGAGGTCGATGGCCGCGCGTAGTTCGCGCAGGGCCAATCTGAGATCCTGCTCCTTGCTGCGCTGCAGGGACGTCTGCGCCACCGGCACGACGACACTGGCGAGAACGGCGAGCACGGCGAGAGTGATCATCAGTTCGATGAGCGAAAAGCCGCTTGTTCGGCGTGCATGGCCATGAAAGTCGCGCGAGCGACGGCCGTGGGTCGTCGTGAGGCACGCCGGACAGGTGGTCTGATCCTTCATAAGCGCTCAAGGACTGATGGTCAGGGCGTGCGCTGCGGGCAGGACAGTGTTGATCGTTGCCCCACCCGCACCGACCGGGGCGATGGTGATCAGATCGATGTGCGCGGCGCCGGCCGCCAAGGCACGAAAAGTGAGCGTGGCGATGGCATCCGGAGCGGTAGCGCCGCCGTTGCCGGATCGTGTCGCGGTGAGCAGCACCTGTCCGCCGGGGTCGACGCGATAACTGAAGCTCGTCTGCGCACCACCCTGCTTGAGAAACCCACCCTCGCTGACATCGGCAACCTGCAGCAGGCGCGGGTCAAAGCGGATGGCCAAGGGCAAACTGACGACCGGCCGATCGGCCTGCATCACCAGTTGTAGCGCGAAAGTCTCGCCCGCCTTGACTTGTGTCGGACCTTGCCAGAGCAGTTGTGCCGATCCGCCCGCTTGCAGCGCCAGTTGCCCACCGCCGGACAGCGCCACGTCGGCCTGTGGTATGGCGCCCTCGGTCGATGGAAGGAAAGGATTGGCCTGCGGATTGGCCACCGCACCCTGCTGGAGCGAACCGGTCGTCGTTCGCGCGCCAAGCCCTCCCTCCGCCGCGGACGAGATCGGGCTACTCTGCGTACCAGACGTTGGGGCGCCGACGCCGGCACCGATGCCGAATGGCATTGCGGTCGCTGCCCCCGGCGCCGTCGCGGGGCCAGGCAGCGGAGCGTTGAATGCCGGCCCCACCCCGCCGCCATCAGGCCGCGCCCGGAAACTGGTTTCGGTGCCGCCGTCGAACTCGGCCAGGTACGCTTCGGGACGCTGAATGTTGCGCAGAATGTGCGGCGTGATCGAGAGCACGATCTCGGTCTTGATACCCTCGTCGGAGTGACTCCCGAACAGCCGGCCAAGAATGGGGATCTCGCCGACGAAAGGGACCTTGTTGGCCGTTCGCCGGTCCTCGTCGCTGATCAGGCCGGCCAGCAACTGGTTCTCGCCGTCCTTGAGGCGCAGGACGCTGGTCGCCGTGCGCGTGCCGATCTGGTAGGCGACGGTGCCGGATTTGGTCTCGATCCGGTTGACGATGTTGCTGACTTCGAGCGTGATCTTCATCGCCACCTCGTTGTCGAGATAGATCGTCGGTTCGACATCGAGCTTCAGGCCGACGTCGATGTAGGTGATCGACTCGGTGGAAAAACCCACTGTAATGGTCGACGTGATGTTCGGCACGCGGTCGCCAATCAGGATCTTGGCCTTCTCGCGATTGCGCGCGCGAATACGGGGGTTGGCCAGCAGATTGACGTCGGTGTCGAGTTGATTGGCACGGATGATCGCCGGCCCGACGGTCACGCCGGTCGTCGCCGAGGTGATGTTGCCCAGGGTTTTCAGCGTCAGGCCGTCGACAGGAAGCGCTCGCAGGGCTATGTTGTCCGGCCAGTTGATCCCCAGCGCCTGCAGCCGCGAGCGCTTGACTTCGAGGATTTCCACTTCCAGCATGACCTCGGGCTCGGGAATGTCCTGCAAGCCGACCAGCTTGTCCGCCAGACGCACCGCTTCCGGGCTGTCGCGGATCATCAGCATGTTCAGCTTCTCGTCGATGACGATATCCCGGGTCTTGAGGATCGTCTTGAGCGTCATGCCGACGGTCTTGGCATCCGAATTCGCCAGATAGTAGGTCTTGACGACCAGCGCCTGGTATTCCTTCTGTTTAGCCGGGGTATTCGGGTAGATCAGGATCGAGTTGCCGTCGAGGACGCGCTGGTCGAGCTGGTTGGTGAGCAGCAGGACGTTGATCGCCGCCTCGATGGTGCTGTTGCGCAGGAAAATGGTCGTTTTCTGATCGGCGCGCAGATCCTTGTCGAAGACGAAATTGAGCCCCGAGGTTCGCGAGATCACTTCAAAAACCGTCTTCAGCGGCGTGTCCCTGAACTCGATGGTGATCGCTTTCCTGAAAGCTGCGGTCAACACGGACTCCTTGGCTGGCTTGGTGGTCTTCTCTTCGATCAGTCGTTGCAGGGCGAGCGCGCGCTCGTGTTTCGGGTTGGCGGCAAGGATCGCCCGCAGGCGCGCCAGGGCCAGCTCGTGATCCTTCTTCGTCCAGGCGAGTTCGGCTTCCTGGAACAGGATTTCGTGCCGGCGAGCGGTCTCGATCTGCCGCAAGCCAGCCCGCGCTCGCTCATTCCCCGGCTGCAGCGCCAGCGCACGGCGGTAGGCGCCTTCGGCCTCTTCGTAACGCGCCTCGGCGAGGAACCGTTCCGCCTTGGCGAGACTCGCATTGAGGTAGCGATCCTGGGCGCGGACATAGGCAATGCGATACTCGGCGGAAGCGGGGTCGAGGGCAATCGCTTCCTGAATCTTGGCCAGCCCGGCATCGACCTTGTCGTCGGCCAACAGTGCTTGTCCTTCGCGATAGGCGTTCTGCGCTGCACATCCGGCGAGCAACAGCGCTGTTGCGACGCTCAGGCAGCAACGCCGCCAGCGTAGCGGTCCCGACTGGCCGAGGTTGGCCTTGCTCACTATTGCGATCCTCCGATGGAGATGGTCTGCGCCTGTTTCAGCGGTACGTACACCAGCGTCAGCGTCGGCGGCTTGATGCTCTTGACCTCGTAGATGCCTTCCAGCTTCATTCCCTCGCGAACGATGAACACATCTTCGCCGCGCCCGAGATAGGCTTCCCACTGCCCGCCTTCGAGTTTCTTGCCCAGGTACACAAAGGGCACTGGCGGCGCCATCGGCGGCGGCGGCTTCGCCGGCGGCAGGGGCTTCGGTGGCGGCGGCGCCCAGCTCAGCGCCGGAAACAGATCACGACCGAACTGCTCGTCGCCAGGAGCCGGGGGCGCCGGAATCAGCTTGTCACGCGGCACCAGGGCCGCCACTTCGAGAGTAGACACTGCCTTGCCGGCGGGAAGCCTCGACACGGCTGGCCGCTTTTCAGCCGGCGTCCACGCTGGCCCGCCCGGGCCGGCACTGCCCTTGACCCTTGCCGGTGCCGGCTGGACGACATCGCCAGCAGGCCTGTCGTTCGGTGTCTTGTCGCCAAACACAGCCAGGTAAGCGGCCACCACCAGCAGCGAGCACAATAGCAGACGACGGCCGTTCATGGATCCACTTCACCCGCATCGATCCGGCTGCGGTACTCGCCTGGCCTCGCCGGGTGGTGCCAGATGGTCAGGCGAACCTTGGCCTCGATCTGGTTCACGCCGATGTCCTCGCGTTTGAAGCCGACTTCATTCACCGCCACGTAGGCCTGTGTGCGCAGGATCTCTTCGATCCAGCGCCGGACGTCGCTATAGCGCCCCTTGACCGGCACGGTCATCTGCAAGGTCTCCGCCTGCGCATTGGCGTCGCGGCCACGAACGTACTCGGCGCGCGTGCTGATCAGATGATGGCTTTCTGCCGCGTCGAGCACGGCCTTGATGCTTGGCAGGACCTGCTCATCGTCGGTTAGTGCCTGCCTGAAGCCCTGGTAGTGCGCTGCGGACGCGGCGGCTGGAAGCGCCGCCGGGACGGCGGGTTCCTGGCGGTTCGCCACGCGGACCTGCAGTTCGTTCAGCGTCGCGACTTTCGCTGCCAGCTCGCCATCCAGCCGCGGCATGACCATCACGATGAAGCCCAGCAGCAGCCCGAGTACACCGGTGAGCACCAGCCACCACGGGCCGTGCCGATATAGCCAGAGGTCAGCCGCCAGCCGCAGCCGATCGGAGTTCCACTTGATCTCCTTCACTCGGCGCTCCCGGTCTGCTCGCCCTCGGCCGCGACCGCGACGGCTGCCGAATCGTCGAGCAGCGCCTCGAACATGAAACGCAGCGGCCGGTTGGGGTCCTTTTCGTTCACCTCCTGGCGGGTCACCATCGCCCCGGCAAACGGCGCGACCGACCCCAGCAATTCCAGGTAGTCGACCATCCGCTGATGGTCCCTGGCCTCAGCGACGCCTTTGACCAGGCGCCGACGGTGGTCCGGTTCGATCTGCAGCAGGGCGATGTCAGTGCTGGCGACGCGCTCGAAACCATCCAGCAAAGCCGGCCAGGGCGTGTTCAGTTGGCCGATGGCGCTGTTGATGGCGACGATCTGCGGCTCGCTGAGGAGCAGCGGCGCCGGCACCGGCGGTGTGCGCGCGACGATCTCCTGACGCGCCAGGGCGATCGCCTGCTTCGTTTCATCGAGCTGCCCATCGAGTTGCCGCCACTGCCAGACGACCACCAGCGCGGTGAGCGCTTCGGCCACGCCGATGCCGATCAGGATCTGCCGCTGGCGCGAGGCAAGCGGCCGGCGCCACAGCGAACGATCGACGAAGTCGATGTCCAGCGGCTTCATCATCGAGTCACACTTCCGGCGAGCGCCAAGTGGCAGGCGAGCTGGCAGGGCTCGGACAGATCGCCTGCCGACCGCAGATGGGCGCGCAGGGGCAGCGCGCGCGACGTCAACCCGGCAATCGTCGGCGCTACCGGCAACCAGTCCGCGGCTCCCGTCCACAGCAGCGCTTGCCGATCGTGCGCCTCGCCGGGCACCTGTGCCCGCAGGTGCTCCTGCTCGAGCAGCGTGACGAGTTCGGGCAAGTCCGGAGCGCCGGGCAGGCGCACGGTGCGCAGGCCGGCCACCTGCGCCTTGGCGGTATGGACGAGAGTCAGCGTCTGGCCGAAACCGACGATCAGCCAACCGTCGTCAGGAATCGAGGCGCGCAGCCGATTCCAGACGTGCGCCAACGCCGGGCGCACCGATTCCAGGCGCCAGCCACTCATCTGGGCCAGGCCGTCGAGCGCCTGATAGAGTGGCCGTGGCAAGGCGCAGGCGATGAAGGGAGCAGTCGCCTGCCAGTCGGCCGCCAGCAGCCAGGCCTCGCCCGACTCACCGTAAAGCGCCGTAAAGCGTGCCGCCGCGCTGGCCCGCAGCTCTGCCAGACCTTGCGCGCCGCTCGGTGGCGTGACGATGAAGCTGCGCGCCAGCCCGTCATCAACGGTCACGCTCAACGAGGCGCGAATGGTGGTATTCGTGGTATTCGTGCCATTCGTGGCCGACACAGGCTTCTCCGGCTTGAGCTCCGCGACTGCGCCACACAATGCCGCCACCGATCCGGACTGCGACGGGTCAACCGCCACCCACGCCAGGACGTCCCTGGCGGTCGCTGCCTGCCCCGCCAGCAGCACAGCGCCCTCGGCCGTGCACCCGAGGAGCACGCGCTTACCCTGAAAGCGTGACACGGCGTAGCTCTTCGAGCGTCGTTTCACCCCTGGCAACCAGGCGAAGTGCGGCTTCCGTCAGGCTGCGCGTGCCGTTGCGGTAGGCCGCTTCCTTGAGTTGCCGGATCGGCCGCTTCTCAATGATCAGTTCGCGCAACTCGTCGTTCAGATTGAGGATCTCGGCAACCGCCTTGCGCCCGCGGTAACCGCTGCCGCGACAATCGCCGCAGCCGCTACCGCGGCGGAAGTCGAAACGAGCCAGATCCTCGGCGGTGATCGCGAAGCGCTCGCGCTCCGCTTCGCTGGGCGTACAGGGCTCGCTGCAGCGTGGGCAGTTCACGCGCAGCAGCCGCTGTGCCCAGATGCCATTGAGTGCCGAGGCAAAGGCGTAGGGGTCGATGCCCATGTGCGTGAAACGACCGAAGACGTCGAACACGTTGTTGGCGTGCACGGTGGTCAACACCAGATGCCCGGTCAGTGCCGACTGGACAGCGATTTCGGCAGTCTCGCGGTCGCGGATTTCGCCGACCATGATCTTGTCGGGGTCGTGGCGCAGGATCGAGCGCAGACCGCGGGCAAAAGTCAGGCCCTTCTTGTCATTGACCGGAATCTGCAACACGCCGGGCAACTGGTACTCGACCGGGTCCTCGATGGTGATGATCTTGTCGCGGCCGTTGTTGATCTCGGAAATCGCCCCGTAGAGCGTCGTCGTCTTGCCCGAACCGGTCGGACCGGTGACCAGCAGCATGCCGTAGGGTTCTTCGGCCAGACGCCGCAGGGCCTTCAGTGAGCGATCGTCGAAACCCAGCGAGTCGAGGGTCAGAGAACCGTGCGCCTCGATGACCCCGCGCTTGTCGAGGATGCGAACGACCGCGTCTTCGCCATGAATGCTGGGCATGATCGACACGCGCAGGTCGATGTCGCGGCCGGCGACTTCGACCCGAAAACTGCCATCCTGTGGTATTCGCCGCTCGGCAATGTCAAGCTCGGCCATGACTTTCAGTCGCGAGATGACCTGCTCCGCCAGGACCACGCCATTGACCTGGGTGATCGTGTCGAGAACACCGTCGATACGGTACTTGATCGTGATGCCGGTCGGCGTGCTCTCGAGATGGATGTCGCTGGCAGCCGCTTTGACGGCGTCATAAACGGTCGAGTTGACCAGTTTGACGGCCGGACTGGCGGCTTCGCTGACCGAAGCGAAACTCAGGACCTCGGTCGTCCGGTAGCGCTCGGGCGCGCCGCCGGCATCGCCCATGAGCGAGTGGACGGCATGCACCGACTCCTCATGCTTTGACAGATAGGCCTGGATATCGGCCGCCAGAGCCAGGCAGTAGTGGACCGGCTTGCCGGCCAGGCTGCTCAGCCAGACCATGCAGTCGCTATCAAAGGGATCGGCGGTGACCCCGATGATCCGGCTGCTGGCCAGCGTTTGCGGCGAGCGCAGGAGCACACAAGTGCGGGTCTGTGCCCTGGCCAGCGGCAGAAGGTCGAACGCCGGCGCACAGGCCAGCATCTCGCTGGTCTCCATGAGCGCCAGGTGAAAACGCCGGGCAAGTTGGTCGACCACCCAGCGCGGCTCGCTTCCGGTCAGCGCCTCGAGTTCCGTCACCAGCGAACGTCCCGACGCCTGCGCCAGACTTCTCGCCTGGCGCAGGACCTCGTCGGTGAGGCCTTGACTGGCGTTCCAGGCGGGAGCATTCATTGCAGCGTACCCGCCAGGTCGAAGATGGGCATGTAGAGCAGGACGACGATCAGTCCGACGAGCAGTCCGATGGCGGTCATCAACAGCGGCTCGAAGACCTTGGTGAAGCGCTCCATCCAGCGCGCGCTTTCGCCTTCGTAGAACAGCGCCGAGCGGGTCAGCATGGCCCCCATCTGCCCTGACCTTTCACCGACGCGCAGCATGCGCAGGGCGATCGGTGTCGCCAGGCGGCTGCTGTCGAAGGCCTGCGATAGCGTACCGCCGTCGGAGATGATCCGGCGAGCGGCGAGCAGCGCCTCGCGCGTGTTCGCCGAGACCGCGTTGGCGACGATGTCCAGTGCAGCCAGGATCGGAATGCCGCCTTCGAGAAGCATTCCCGTGGTCAGGTACAGCCGCGACAATTCGATGATCCTGACGCGTTCGCCGATTCCCGGCAAGCGCGTCAGGAAGACGATCCAGCGACCGCTGCTGACGAAGCGTCGCAGCCACCAAGATCCAATCAGCGCCACCAGCAGGAGGCCACCGACAACGGTCGCCGAATGCTCGCCGACGAACTGTCCCCAGTCGAGGAGCAATTGCGACAGCCACGGCAGCGAACGCCCGCTTCCCTGATACACCGCCGAGAAGCGAGGCACGACGTAAGCCATCAGAAACAAGGTCACACCGCAGCCGACGACGAGCAGGATCATTGGGTAAATGGCCGCACTGATCATCTTGTTGCGCACCGTATCGAGCCGCGTCTGGTAGTCGATATAGCGCGACAGCGCCCGCGGCAGGTCGCTGGTTCCCTCGGCAGCCCTGACGATGCCGACGTACAGCGGCGGAAAGACATCGGGCTGCCGAGCCAGGGCAGCAGAAAACCGCTGGCCCTCGCGCAGGTCTCCGATCAGACGATCGAGCACGGCCGAAGAAATCGGCGAAGCCTCTTTCTCGAGCAGCGCCTCGAAGGCCTCGACCAGACTCAGTCCGGCCTCCAGCAAGGCCAGCAGTTCGGCGCTGAAGAGCAGCAGCGAAAACGATCGCCTGCTACGGCCGGGCAAGGCGGCAGAACCGGTGACTGTCCCGCTGGCGGCCTTGATCGACAGCGGCTGCAGCCGCCGCTGCTGAAGCTGCCTGCCCGCCTCCCCGGCATCAGCGGCGTCTACAGTGTGCGTCTCGATCAGATTGTCGGGAGTGAGGGCACGAACTTCAAAGCGCATCCTTGCTCCACGGCAGCCTCATTGATTGGTGACGTCGGCGGCGTCGCCGGTCCCACCGGGCTGCCCATCCTTGCCGTAGGAGACGATGTCGAAGTCGCCGGCGGCGCCAGGCGCCCGATAAAGGTAGGCCCGACCCCAGGGATCAGGCGGCACCGCCTTCTGGAGATACGGCCCGTTCCACTTGGCGACATTGTTCGGCCTGGTCAGCAAGGCATTGAGCCCCTCTTCCGTAGTCGGATACTGGCCGACATCGAGCCGATACGAATCGAGCGCGCGCGAGAAGGCTTCGATCTGCGCCTTGGCGATCCCCTGTTCGGACTTGCCCAACTGCGAGAAATATTTCGGCCCCACGTACGCCGCCAGCAGGCCGATGATGGTCACCACCACCAGGAGTTCAAGCAGCGTAAAGCCGCCGGCGGGGCGCCTATGGTCGCGACGACCGCGGCGACCCGCTGCAGCCGCGCAAGCGAAGTCACTGAGCCGGACGGAGAATAGATATTTGATCACTGCCCGCCTCCCCGCGCTGCGGCGGCCAGTACCGCCGGTACATAGAGCATCGTTTCCCGATACGGCGGAATCCGGCCGCCGTTCCTGGCGACCGCTCCCTGGCCCGCGTTATAGGCCGCCAGGGCCAGCGCGACGTTGCCCTGATGCTGAACGAGCAGGTCCTTGAGGTGGCGTACGCCGGCTTCGATGTTCTGTGCCGGATCCTCGGGATGGGTGACGCCGTAGCGTGCAGCCGTAGCGGGCATCAGTTGCATGGCGCCGACAGCGCCCTTCGGTGAAACGGCACTGGCGTTGAACCCGGATTCAACACCCACGATGGCCGCCACGAGTCCAGGCGCCACGTCGTGGACACGCGCGTAATGTTCGATCAGCGGGGTCAACTGGCGTTTGCCTTGAGCCTGGTTCTCGTTGCCGGCTTTCGCCGAAGCCTTGCCGCGACCCTCGGGCGCCATCTCGCCGCGGATGAACAACCGATAGCTCGCGTCCAGACGTTGGCTGGCGTAGCTCGGCACGCCTGCGTCGGAATACGAGACGAAGACGTTACCGACCGTCGCCGCCTCGGCGGAGGACAGGAACATTCCGCCGAGAAGCAACGCCAGCGCCACGTGCGCAAGCACAGGCTGCGTTGCCGAACACCTTGCGTCAGTCACCCCAGTCAATTGTCCTTACCCCCAAGGATTACATTTCTTGATTCGGCCGCCAGATTTCGATCGCCAAGGATACCATGGTCCGCAGCAGTGGGCACTGCTGCGGTGGGCCACCGGCACGGTGAATAGGCTCTCAAGAGGCTTGGTGAGGACGAGACTGCCATGGAGCGTGCTCTGGCACGCTATCCAGCGGATCCTGGTCGCCAACACTGACTGCGCTGCTCCGCAAAGGTCAGCTTCTTGATCTCTGCGGGGCTCAAGCGATCTCGAATGCGGGCGTATAACTCAGCCGCTCTTGAGTAGTCCCCTCGGTGAAATGCATCGTCTGCCTGCGGTCGCAATTGCCGGGCAAGACCATCGAGCCAGTAGTCCTTCCTCCAGATTTCACGTTTTTCCTCAAGTGTCGAGAAGAACTGTGGATCAGCTCGAAGCGCCGCAACGCCATGGCGTTTGATCAACGAACCTAACTCCTCAAGCCCTGCGACCACGCCTTCCATCCTTGAGGCCATTGCACCACCGTATCGCTCGGCAGCGTCGGCGTCCATCGCGCGAATGATGTCTGCCATCTCGTATCGCGCCCCCAAGTACGAGATGCCAGCCCCGATCTCGTACGACTGTCGACCGTAATACACATCCACCTCAACATCATCTTTTCGGTAGCGAACGAGCGTTGGCAGCGCCTCGATTTCCGAGAAGCCGAGATCGTTGAGGAACGCGAACTTTTCCCGAACGGCACTCTGGAAGTTGAGATGCGCCCGATCCTGCTCAAAAATGGTTTGCTCTTGTGTCATGGCTTCGGCGGCCACCAATAGTTGGTCACCCGGTAAAACGTCCAACCACGATCGACGAACAGGTTTCGTTCGGTGTTTAGGAACTGTCGAGTGGTATCGAGAGCTGAGCCATCGCGTATTGGCAGGGCACGTCCCATTTCCTGGCGAAGCACCCCGGCGTTCTGCGCCCAGCTTGATTCACGCCAACCCATTTTCATGGCCGGTGGCGGTCAAACCTTCGTTCGCCCTGCGAGGGTCTTCTTTCACCTTTGCGGCGCTTGACTATACATTGACCGGCCCCGCCTTGGCGACAAACTCGCTGCCGATCGAGAAGTTGGTGTAGCTGCACGAGGCGCTCCAGGCGACGCTTGAGAACAGTGTGGCACAGAGCGTGGAGAGGAGGCGGAGGGCGGTGTGCTGATGCTCAGGGGAGGTAACCGTTCACTCCCCCTGTGCTGCTGCCGGGATAGCAGGGAGCGCGGGGAGCGGCAAACC
>NZ_FLQX01000106.1 GCF_900089955.1 Candidatus Accumulibacter aalborgensis
TGCGGGCTACGCTGCAAAACTGTCGACGCCAGATTTCTACGGAATGACGACGCCGTTAACACCCCAGCAGACCACAGGTTCAATGTGTTGGCAAATAGCAGGACGTAACGTTCCAATCAATGAAAAAGCCGCGGATCTGCCGCGGCTGTGGGGGCGATGGAAAGGCCGATCAGAGCATGTGCTTGACGGCGTCCTGTTCGTCGGTCAGTTCCTTGAGCGTCTTGTTGATCTTGTCGCGTGAGTAGTCGTCGATCTCGAGACCCTGGATGATTTCGAACGAGCCGCCCTTGCAGGTGCAAGGAAAACCGAAAACGATGCCGGCCGGGATCCCGTAGGAGCCGTCGGACGGCACACCCATGGTGACCCATTCGTTGGAACCAAGAACCCAGTCGCGCATGTGGTCGATGGCTGCATTGGCGGCCGAAGCGGCGGAGGACAGGCCACGGGCGTCGATGATCGCCGCTCCGCGCTTGCCGACCGTCGGCAGGAAGGTATCGTTGTTCCATGCCGCATCGTTGATCAGCTCCTTGACGTTGTCGCCGTCAGAGGTGCAATTGCGGTAATCGGCATACATTGTCGGCGAATGGTTGCCCCAGACGACGAGTTGCTTGAAGCTGGCCACCGGCCGGCCGGTCTTCGCGGCGAGCTGTGTCAGGGCGCGGTTGTGGTCCAGACGCAGCATGCCATGGTAGTTGGCCGGGTTGGTGCGACCGACCTTCTTTGCTGCGGTGCCGGCAATCAGGGCATTGGTGTTGCAGGGGTTGCCAACGACCAGAACGCGGACGCCTTCGCTGGCATTTTCGGCAATCGCCTTGCCCTGAACAGTGAAGATGGCACCGTTGGCGGTCAACAGGTCGGCCCGCTCCATGCCGGGGCCGCGCGGACGCGCGCCGACCAGCAGGCAGACGTCGGCGTCCTTGAAAGCAAGGTTCGGATCGTCAGTGGCGAATACGCTCGCGAGCAGCGGGAAGGCGCAGTCTTCAAGCTCCATGATGACGCCTTGGCAGGCTTTCTGGGCTTGCGGCAGGTCGAGTAACTGGAGGATGACCGGTTGATCCTTGCCCAGCATTTCGCCGGAGGCGATCCGGAAAAGCAGGCTGTAACCAATTTGACCGGCGGCGCCGGTGACCGCGACGCGCATGGGGGCTTTAGACATGATGCGGCTCCTGTTGAGTGATGAGCAAAATTAACGGAAAAGCGGGATAGAAAAGCGAAACGCAAAACGAGCGGAAATCGATCGGCCTTATCCCTGAAACGCCTTCGCAGGGCGAGCCAAATCGACGTAATCATAAGATGCCAGACCACAGAGTGTCAAATATATCTTATATCTTATAGATGAGTTGTATAACAGAAACGAGATGGACGCGAGCGTCAAATTATGCTGAAATAGCGCTCCATGAACCGGTCTTCGTCATTGCATTCTCCGACCTTCAGCCCGCTGTATCGGCAGATCAAGGATTTGGTCCTGCGCCATCTGGAGTCGGGCGAGTGGGGTCCTGGCGACCCGATTCCGAGCGAGTCGGAACTGGCGACGCGTTTCGGCGTCAGTCAGGGTACCGTCCGCAAGGCGATCGACGAGATGGCTGCCGAGAATCTCCTGGTCCGCCAGCAAGGCAAGGGCACTTTTGTCGCCACGCACAAGGACCCGGGTTCCTATTTTCGCTTTCTGCGTCTGCTCCCCAATGACGGCGAGACGCGCCTTTCGCAAAGCGTTCCGCTCGAATGCTGGCGTGCCAAGGCTGGCGCCGACGTGGCCCGCATTCTGGCGCTCGAACCCGGTTCGCCAATCACCATCGTTCGCCGCCTGTTGAAGCTCGGCGACGAGCCGGTGGTCTTCGACGAGATCTATCTGCCCAGCGAATTGTTTCCGGATTTGTCGCTCGAGATTCTCCGGTCGGCTGAGTCGCTGTACAGCCTGTTCGAAACCCGTTATGGCGTACGCATGATTCGGGCTGACGAACGGTTGCGTGCCGTGGCGGCCGACCGGGTCAGCGCCGAATGGCTGCAGGTCACCGAAGGCAGCCCGCTGCTGCTCGTCGAGCGGGTCACTTTTACCTACGGGCACAAGCCGGTCGAATGGCGCCGCGGCTTCTACTCAACACGCAACTATCATTATCACAACGAACTGGGGTGAACCATCACAGCGAGCCTATCGGGTAAGTCAGCCGCGCTACGATGGTTTATAATCGAGCGCGGTTTTGCAGAGGTCGGGCGGCACGGATTCGGCCGCATTACAGATGAGGGATGACGTTCATGGCAGAGATGGCAATCAAAAAGAAGCGTCCAAAAAATTTGGACTTGCCGACAATCAGGCTACCCCTTCCGGGTATCCTTTCAATCCTCCACCGGGTCAGCGGGGCGGCAATTTTCCTGCTCCTGCCGGTTCTCCTATGGCTGTTGCAGAGCAGTCTCGCGTCGCCGGAAGCTTTTGCCGGGGTCAAGGGTATCATCGGGCATCCGCTGGCTAGAATTGTTCTGTTCGGTTTGATCTGGTTTTACATGCATCACTTCTGCGCCGGCATCCGCTACCTGCTACTCGATGTGGACAAGGGGGTAGGGCTCGAGGCGGCACGTCGGTCGAGCAAGATCGTTTTTGCGGTCAGCATCGCCCTGACCCTGATCATCGGAGCGAAAGTGCTATGGTAAATCGTATTCTTGTCGGGGCGCATTACGGGCTCAAGGACTGGATCATCCAGCGTGCCACGGCGATCATCATGGCTGTGTACACGGTCATCTTCCTGGTCGTCATCGCTGCCGTCGGGCCCGACTCCTTCGACGCATGGCGCGGCATCTTTGCCAATGGTTTCATGAAGTTCGCAACCTTTCTGTTTTTCGTCAGTGTCTTCTACCATGCCTGGATCGGTATTCGGGATATCTGGATGGATTACATCAAGCCGGATGCCTTGCGCCTCCTGATGATGATTGCGACGGCTGCGGTGCTGGTCGGCTACGCCGGCTGGGCGGTTCAGATTCTGTGGAGAATGTAAGTGAGCAAGCTAACCATTCCGGTACGTAAGTTCGATGCAGTCATCGTTGGCGCTGGTGGTTCCGGTCTGCGCGCAGCGATCCAGTTGTCCGAAGCCGGCCTGAAGACAGCGGTTCTGTCGAAGGTCTTTCCGACCCGTTCGCACACCGTGGCGGCGCAGGGTGGCGTGTCTGCCTCGCTCGGCAACTCCGAGGAGGATCACTGGCACTGGCACATGTACGATACGGTCAAGGGTTCCGACTGGCTCGGCGACCAGGACGCAATTGAGTACATGTGCCGCAAGGCACCTGAAGTAGTGGTCGAACTCGAACATTTCGGCATGCCTTTCGACCGCACCGACGAAGGCAAGATCTACCAGCGTCCGTTCGGCGGGCACATGTCGAACTTCGGCGAGAAGCCGGTCCGTCGGGCCTGTGCCGCGGCCGACCGCACCGGGCACGCCATGCTGCACGCGCTGTATCAGCGCAACGTGCGCGCCAACACACAGTTCTTCGTCGAATGGATGGCGCTCGACCTGATTCGCGACGATTCCGGCCAGGTGCTGGGGGTGATCGCCCTCGAGATGGAGACCGGTGAGGTCGTCGCCTTCCACGCCAAGGCCACCATCTTCGCCACCGGTGGTGCTGGCCGCATCTTCTATTCGTCGACCAATGCGTTCATCAATACCGGCGACGGTCTCGGCATGGCGGCACGTGCCGGGATCCCGCTCGAGGACATGGAGTTCTGGCAGTTTCACCCAACGGGCGTCGCTGGTGCCGGGGTGCTGATTACCGAGGGTGTGCGCGGTGAAGGCGGTATTCTGCGCAACTCGGCCAACGAGCGCTTCATGGAGCGTTACGCGCCCAACGCCAAGGACCTGGCTTCGCGTGACGTCGTTTCGCGGGCCATGGTCACCGAAATCAACGAGGGTCGCGGTTGCGGGCCGAACAAGGACTTCGTCCTGCTCGACATTACCCACCTCGATCCGGCAACGATCATGAAGCGGCTGCCGGGAATTCGCGAGATTTCGATCCAGTTCGCCGGCATCGACCCGATCAAGGCACCGATCCCGGTGGTGCCGACCTGTCACTATCAGATGGGCGGCGTGCCGACCAATTACAAGGGCCAGGTCGTCGCTCCGGACGGCACTCCGGTCAGGGGCTTCTATGCCGCCGGCGAGGTAGCCTGTGCTTCGGTGCACGGCGCCAATCGGCTGGGGACCAATTCGCTGCTTGACCTGCTGGTCTTCGGCAAGGCGTCCGGGGATTCGGTGATCGAAGATGTCCAGTCGGGTGCGATCGGTCTCAAGGAGTTGCCGGAGAACTTTGCCGACTTCACCATGGCGCGGCTGAAACGCCTCAATACGCAGACCGGTGGCGCCGACGTCAATGAGACGCGCCTTGAGTTGCAGCGTACGATGCAGAAGCATTGCGGCGTTTTCCGCTTCAAGGACATGCTGGTCGACGGTGTCGCGAAGATTGTCGAGATCGAGAAAGCGGTTGCCAGGACCGAGATCAAGGACAAGTCGCAGGTCTGGAACACGGCCCGCGTCGAGGCGCTGGAACTCGACAACCTGATCGAGGTGGCCAAGGCGACGATGGTTTCGGCGGAGGCACGCAAGGAATCGCGTGGCGCCCACGTCCGCGACGATGCGCCGGATACGGCCGCCAATCCCAATGGACGCGACGATGTCAACTGGCACAAGCACACGCTGTGGCAGCGCGAGGGCAATGGTCTGAGCTACAAGCCGGTGATCATGACCCCGCTGTCCGTCGAATCCATCGCGCTGAAGACGCGTTCCTATTGATCGTGCGCTAAGGAGTCAATGATAATGGCCACCAGTACCATGCAGTTCAAGATTTACCGCTACGATCCTGACAAGGACAACGCGCCGTACATGCAGGACATTTCGGTCGAGGTCGACTTTGCGCTTGATCGCAAGTTGCTTGACATTCTCACGCGCCTCAAGGCGAAGGACGATACGCTTTCCTATCGCCGCTCGTGTCGCGAAGGCATTTGCGGTTCGGATGCGATGAACATCAACGGCAAGAACGGTCTGGCCTGCCTGACCGACATCAAGGATCTCAAGCAGCCGGTCGTCCTGCGGCCGTTGCCGGGTCTGCCGGTGATCCGCGACCTGATCGTCGACATGACCCAGTTTTTCAAGCAGTACCACTCGATCAAGCCTTACCTGATCAATGAAGGGCCGCGTCCAGACCGTGAGCGCCTGCAGTCGCCCGACGAGCGTGAAGAACTCAACGGTCTCTACGAGTGTATCCTGTGTGCCTGCTGTTCGACCTCGTGCCCGTCGTTCTGGTGGAATCCGGACAAGTTTGTCGGTCCGGCCGGTCTGCTGAATGCTTACCGTTTCATCGCCGATACCCGCGACCAGGCGACCAACGAGCGGCTGGATGATCTCGAGGATCCCTATCGTCTGTTCCGCTGCCATAGCATCATGAACTGCGTCGATGTCTGCCCGAAGAACCTGAACCCGACGCGGGCGATCGGCAAGATCAAAGAGATGATGGTTCGTCGCGCCATCTGATGGAGGACCGGGAAAAGCTCAACCGCCTGCGCTGGCGCTGCACGCGCCGCGCGATGCTGGAAATGGATCTCCTGCTCGGGGAGTTTCTCGATCGGATCTTTCCGACCCTGACGCCGGGGCAGGCCGATGCCTTTGTCACCTTGGCCGACATGGAGGACCTCGAACTGTGGCCGCTGGTAACCGGTAGCCGCGAATGTTCCGATCTGGTGCAGGCCGAGGTTCTTGCGCTGTTGCGCGACGTAAGAGTTAAGTAAGGAAGTTGCCATATTCTGGCGGCTTCCTGTTCGACGCTGTGACCTCAACACCTCAACGGGGATTAAAAGAATGACGACCGCACGTAAGGCAACTCTGATCATCGAAGGGCAGGCTCCTGTCGATTTTCCAATCATGACGCCCACGCATGGCAATGATTGCATCGACATTCGCACCCTTGGGGCCAAGACCGGACTGTTTACCTACGACTCCGGCTATCTGTCGACGGCGAGCTGCAGGTCTACGGTCACCTTTATTGACGGCGACAAGGGTGAGCTGCTCTACCGCGGATATCCGATCGAGCAACTGGCCGGACAATGCAACTTCCTCGAGGTGGCCTATCTTTTGTGGTACGGTGAGTTGCCGAGTTCCGCCCAGAAGGTCACTTTCGAGAAGAACATCAAACAGCACACGATGGTACACGAGCAACTGGTGAAGTTCTTCCAGGGCTTTCGTCGTGACGCCCACCCGATGGCCGTTCTCGTGGGTGTGGTCGGTGCCCTGTCGGCGTTCTACCATGAGGCCGAGGATTTCTCGGATCTCGAACACCAGAACATCAGTTTCAATCGTATCGTCGCCAAGCTGCCGACGATCGTCGCCATGGCCTACAAGTATCACCGCGGTGAACCCTTCATCTATCCGCGCAACGATCTCGACTACACAGCGAACTTCATGCACATGATGTTCGGCACGCCGTGCGAGGAGTACAAGCCGAATCCGGTGCTGGTGCACGCGCTCGACACCATATTCACCCTGCACGCCGACCACGAGCAGAACGCATCGACCTCGACGGTCCGCCTGTCGGGTTCTTCCGGTGCCAATCCATACGCCTGCATCTCGGCCGGCATCGCCTGTCTGTGGGGTCCGGCGCATGGCGGCGCCAACGAGGCCTGTCTGCAGATGCTCGAGGAAATCCACGATGTCTCGCGCGTCGGCCAGTACATCACCCGGGCCAAGGACAAGAACGACGATTTCAAGCTGATGGGCTTTGGTCACCGGGTCTACAAGAATTTCGACCCGCGCGCAACATTGATGAGGAAGGTCTGCAACGAGGTCCTGCAGGAACTCGGTCTGGAGAACGACCGCCTGTTCAAGCTGGCGATGGAACTTGAAAAGATCGCCCTCGAGGACGACTACTTCGTCGAGAAGAAACTTTATCCGAATGTCGATTTCTATTCAGGGATCGTCCAGAAGGCGCTCGGTATCCCGACCACGATGTTCACCTGTATCTTTGCCCTCGCCCGCACCGTGGGCTGGATGACGCAGTGGGAAGAGATGATCAACGATCCGGAGTACAAGATCGGCCGCCCGCGGCAGCTCTACGTCGGTACGGCCAGGCGCGATGTGATTCCGGTCGGCCAGCGCTAGGCTGGCGGACTCCAGAGGGCGGCAGACAGTGGCCGCCCTTTTTTCATTCTGCAGTCTTTCGACCGCAGGTATTGTCGATTCGAACCAGGACCGTGACCACAGGTAACTGCCATGATGAATCAGCTTTTTGGTAACTCCCTCCTCTTTGGTGGCAACGCGCCCTTCGTCGAGGAGTTGTACGAAAACTATCTCGACAACCCCGGTTCCGTCTCCGAGCAATGGCGTGACTACTTCGACAAGCTGGCCCAGTTGCCGGGCTCCGTCGCGCGCGACGTACCGCACCTGCCGGTGATCAATGCCTTTGCCGAGCAGGCAAGGAAGGGTGGCTACCGCGCCGCGGCAGTGGCGCCGGTCGACGACCAGAAGCAGGTTCGCGTTCTGCAGATGATCAGCGCCTATCGCTTCATCGGTGATCGCTGGGCCAACCTGGACCCGCTCAAGCGCACCCCGCGCCCGGACCTGCCGCAGCTTGATCCCGCCCACTACGGACTGTCCGATGCCGACCTGAACACGGTGTTCAATGCGGGTTCGTTCAAGGGAACGCCAAGCCGCGCTACGTATGGCCAGATCTACGACGCCTTGAGGGCGACCTATTGCGGTTCGATCGGCGTCGAGTACATGTATATCAGCACGCTGGCCGAGAAGCGATGGATACAGGATCGACTCGAGCCCGTTCACGCCAAGCAGAGCTACACGCCCGACGAGCGGAAGCGGATGCTCGAACGCCTGACTGCTGCCGAAACCCTCGAACGCTATTTGCATACGCGTTACGTTGGCCAGAAGCGCTTCTCTCTCGAAGGTGGCGAGTCGCTTATCCTGGCGATGGACGAACTGATTCGCGTCGCCGGTGCCGGTGGTGTTGACGAGATCGTCGTCGGCATGGCGCACCGCGGCCGCCTCAACGTTCTCGTCAATACCCTGGGCAAAGAGCCCGCGATGCTGTTCGACGAGTTCGAAGGCAAGAAGGCACAGGACCTGACGGCCGGTGACGTCAAGTATCACATGGGCTATTCCTCCGACGTTTCGACGCCGGGAGGACCGTGTCACCTGACCCTGGCTTTCAACCCCTCGCATCTCGAAATCGTGAACCCGGTGGTGGTTGGCTCGGTCTATTCGCGTCAGCGGCGTCGCGGTGCAGACGGCAAGGACAAGGTCCTGGCGGTATTGATTCACGGCGACGCTGCCGTTGCCGGGCAGGGCGTCAACCAGGAAATGCTCAACTTTGCGCAAACACGCGGCTACGGTGTCGGCGGCACGGTGCACATCGTGGTCAACAACCAGATCGGCTTTACCACCTCCGACCCGCGCGACTATCGTTCGTCGCTGTACTGCACGGACATTTTCAAGATGGCCGAAGCGCCGATCTTTCACGTCAATGGCGACGACCCCGAAGCCGTGGCGCTGGTCACCCGCATCGCCCTGGACTTCCGCCGGACCTTCAAGAAGGATGTCGTGGTCGACATCGTCTGCTATCGCAAGCTCGGGCACAACGAGCAGGACGAGCCGATGGTCACGCAACCGCTGATGTACCAGAAGATCCATGCGCATCCCGGTACGCGCAAGCTCTACGCCGACAAACTGGTGGCCGAAGGTGTCCTGGATGCCGCCGGTCCGGACGAGATCATCGCCGATTACCGCGCGCACCTCGATCGCGGCGAACTGCTGTACAACCCGGTCCTTGCCGGCTACAAGCACCCGATGACCATCGACTGGACACCCTTCGTCTCGCCGAAATACATCGAGACTTGCGATACCCGGGTGCCGATGGCCGAACTGCAGCGCCTGGCCGAGCGGCTGACGACACTGCCGGAGGGCTTCACCGTGCACAGCCGGGTGCGCAAGATCATCGAAGATCGCCGCCAGATGGGCGAAGGCAAGCTGCCCGTAGACTGGGGCATGGCGGAAAACCTGGCCTACGCGTCGGTGCTGGTTTCCGGGTACGGTGTGCGCGTGTCGGGCGAAGACGTCGGTCGCAGTACCTTCTTTCACCGCCACGCTGCGCTGCATGACCAGAATCGCGAGCACTGGGACAGGGGGACGTACTATCCTCTGTCTCACTTGCAGGACCGGCAGGCGCGCTTCCAGTGTTTCGATTCCGTCCTCTCGGAGGAGGCAGTGCTGGCCTTCGAATATGGCTACTCGACGGCCAATCCGCACGAGTTGATCGTCTGGGAAGCGCAGTTCGGCGACTTTGCCAACGGCGCACAGGTGGTGATCGATCAGTTCATCGCTTCTGGCGAAGCCAAGTGGGGTCGTGCCAGTGGTCTGGTTCTGCTCCTGCCACATGGTTACGAAGGGCAGGGCCCCGAGCATTCATCGGCGCGCATTGAGCGTTACATGCAGTTGTGCGCCGAGATGAACATGGAAGTCTGCCAGCCGTCGACGCCGGCGCAGGTCTTCCACATGCTGCGCCGGCAAGCGGTGCGTAACCAACGCAAACCGCTGGTGGTTTTCTCGCCGAAGTCGCTGCTGCGTCACAAGGACGCCACGTCGGCGCTAGAGGAGTTGAGCGAAGGCGAATTCCAGCGCGTGATTGGCGAAGTAGAGCCGATCAATGCCAAGAAAGTGACCCGTGTCGTGTTCTGCTCAGGCAAGGTCTACTACGATCTGATCGCTGCGCGGCACGAGAAGAAGATCTCGCACATTGCGATTGCCCGCCTCGAACAGTTCTACCCCTTCCCGCAGGAGTCGTTCCAGGAGGAACTGGCCAAATATCCGAAGGCCAGCGAAGTCGTCTGGTGCCAGGAAGAGCCACGCAATCAGGGAGCCTGGTACTGGATCGCTTCGCGTCAGCACCTTTCCCGCTCGCTGAGCGACAAGCAGCATCTGTTGCTCGTTTCCCGTCCAGCCTCGGCTTCCCCAGCGGTAGGCTACTACAGCAAGCACAATGCTCAACAAAAGGCTCTGATCGACTCCGCGCTCGGTGAGATCGAGTACTACAAACCAGCCTAGAACGGAGTGAACATGATCATCGACGTCAAAGTTCCACAGCTTTCCGAGTCAGTCGCAGAAGCGACCCTGGTCTCGTGGCACAAGAAAGCCGGCGAGGCCGTCACGCGGGATGAAAATCTGATCGACATCGAGACCGACAAGGTGGTCCTCGAACTGCCGGCGCCGGATGGCGGCGTCCTGGTCGAAATCGTCAAGGGTGACGGGGACACGGTCGTCTCGGGTGAGGTTATTGCACGCATAGACACCGCCGCCCAGGCCGGTGCCGTCGCAGTGCCTACAGACAAGGCCGCCGCGCCAGCCAAGGCAGCCGTTCAACCGCCGCCGGCGGCCGCCGCGGCGACGGCCGCCGGCGTCGCCCTGCCTGCGGCGCGCAAGATTCTCGAAGAGAAAGGCGTTGCCGCTGCTGACGTGACCGGTACCGGCCGTGGCGGTCGGGTGACCAAATCCGATGCGCTGGCCGCCCAGCCTCCAGCCGCAAAACCGGCTACCGTGGCGCCGCCCGCCGCCAGCGCGGCCACCCTGGCACCGGCACCCGCGGTCACCGTTCCGCTGGGCGAACGGCCCGAGCAGCGCGTGCCGATGTCGCGTCTGCGCGCTCGCGTTGCCGAGCGTCTGCTGCAGTCGCAGGCGAGCAACGCGATCCTGACCACCTTCAACGAAGTGAACATGGGTCCGGTCATGGCACTGCGCAAGCAGTACGGCGATCGATTCGAAAAGGCGCACGGTGTGCGCCTCGGCTTCATGGGCTTCTTCGTCAAGGCTGCCGTTGCCGCGCTGCAGAAGTTCCCGGTGATCAACGCTTCGGTTGATGGCAACGACATCGTCTATCACGGCTACATCGACATCGGCATCGCCGTTGGCAGTCCGCGCGGCCTGGTCGTGCCGATCCTGCGCGACGCCGATCAAATGACCATCGCCGACATCGAGAAGAAGATCGGCGAGTTCGGCGTCAAAGCCAAGGATGGCAAGTTGACGATGGAAGATCTCACCGGCGGCACCTTCTCGATCTCCAACGGGGGAGTCTTCGGTTCGATGCTGTCGACGCCGATCATCAACCCACCGCAGTCGGCGATCCTCGGCATTCACGCGACCAAGGACCGGCCGGTCGTCGAGAATGGTCAGGTCGTCATTCGCCCGATCAACTATCTGGCCATGTCGTACGACCACCGCATCATCGACGGTCGCGAAGCGGTACTGGGTCTGGTGACGATGAAGGAGGCGCTCGAAGATCCGGCTCGCCTGCTGCTCGGCGTATAAGCACTCACCACCGGGGCATGGAGGCTCAGGGCTGCACCCTGTGAAGACTCTGTGCCCTTGTGTCTCTGCGGTTGGAAAGGGGATTTATCATGTCCAAGCAATACGACGTTCTCGTTATCGGTGGTGGGCCCGGTGGCTATATTGCCGCCATCCGAGCCGCGCAACTGGGTTTCAATGTCGCCTGCTGCGAATCCAATGCCTATGCTGATCCAAAAGGTGAGCCGCGTCTCGGCGGGACGTGTCTGAACGTGGGTTGCATCCCATCGAAGGCTCTGCTGCACACCTCGCACCTCTTCGAGGAAGCAGGTCACGGCTTTGCCGATCAAGGCATCTGTGTCGGTGCGCCGATCATTGATGTGGCCCGCATGACCGCTCGCAAGGACGGCATCGTCAAGCAACTGACCAGCGGCATCAAGGGCCTGTTCAAGAAGAACAAGGTCACCTTGCTCAACGGGCATGGCTCTTTCGTCGGGCGCAAGGGGTCTGGCGAAGGCGAGGTCTGGCAGATCAGGGTCGGTCAGGAACTCGTCGAGGCAAAGCAGGTCATTGTCGCCACCGGATCGAAGGCGCGCCACCTGGCTGGCGTGCCGGTGGATAACGAGATCGTTTGCGACAACGTCGGCGCACTGGACATCGACGCCGTGCCGAAGAGGCTGGCGGTGATCGGCGCCGGCGTCATCGGACTCGAAATGGGCAGCGTCTGGCGTCGCCTGGGTTCCGAAGTGACGATCCTCGAGGCCTTGCCGGACTTCCTTTCGCTGACCGACGTCGAGGTGGCCAAGGAAGCGGCCAAGCTGTTTGCCAAACAAGGGCTGAAGATCATTACCGGGATCGAGATCGGTGACGTCAAGGTGTCCCAGAAGGGCGTCGCGATCGACTATACCGACAAGGACGGCAACGAGCACAAGCTTGACGCCGACCGTCTCATCGTCTCGATTGGCCGCCTCCCGAATACCGATGGCCTGAACGCCGACAAGGTGGGTCTGAAGCTCACCGATCGAGGTCAGATCGAAGTCGATGCCCATTGCCGAACCAATCTCCCCGGCGTGTGGGCGGTCGGTGACGTGGTGGTTGGGCCGATGCTGGCGCACAAGGCGATGGAAGAAGGCGTCATGGTTGCCGAGATGATGGCGGGTCAGGCCGGGCACTGCAATTTCGACACCATCCCCTGGGTGATCTACACCAGTCCCGAGATCGCCTGGGTGGGCAGGACCGAGCAGCAGTTGAAAGCCGAGGGCATCGCCTACAAGGCCGGCAAGATCCCGTTTGCCGCCAATGGGCGGGCGCTCGGCATGGGCGACCCGAGCGGCTTCGTCAAAATACTGGCCTGCGCCGAGACCGATCGCATTCTTGGCGTGCACATCATCGGTGCCAATGCTTCCGAACTGATCTCCGAGGGCGTCGTGGCAATGGAATTTGGCGCTGCGTCCGAAGATCTGGCGCGCATCTGCCATGCCCACCCGACGCTGTCGGAGGTGGTTCACGAAGCCGCTCTGGCCTGCGACAAGAGGCCGCTACACTTCTAGTCGCCGCAGAAGGGATTGCTGCGCCGCTCGGCGCCAAAGGTCGACATTGGCCCGTGGCCGGGAATGAAGGCGACGTCGTTGCCGAGCGGCCAGAGTCGATTGCGGATCGAAGAAATCAGCGTCTCGAAATCGCCTTTGGGGAAATCGGTGCGGCCAATCGACCCCTGGAAGAGGACGTCACCGACGATCGCCAAGCGGTCTGGCCTGGCGAAGAAAACCACGTGCCCCGGCGTATGTCCGGGGCAATGCAGAACGTCCAGCACGAGATTGCCGAAACTCACCGTGTCGCCTTGCTCCAGCCAGCGGTCGGGCGTAAAGCTGCGCACGTTGGCAAAGCCGAACATCTTGCTCTGTGCCACCATGCCGTCGATCCAGAACTTATCCTCGCGCTGCGGCCCTTCGATCGGCAAGGACAGGCGTGCAGCCATGTCGGCAACACCGCCGGCATGATCGATGTGGCCATGGGTGACGAGAATCTTCTCCACTTCCACCCCGTTGGCCTCGACCGCCCGCAGGATGCGCGACACATCACCACCCGGGTCGACCACGGCGCCTCGCTTGGTCTGTTCGCACCAGAGAAGGCTGCAGTTCTGTTCGAAAGGGGTCACCGGGATGATCTGATATTTCATTCTCAAGGGCCAGGCTGGCGTGGATCGGAAAGAGCGCGAAGTATAGCAGAGCAGCGCTCAGGCCTCGTCTTTCGGCCGAGCCGACGCTGCGCAGCTTCACCGGACGCTACACCTTGAACCCCCTCCGTCTGCAAGAGCGCGCCGGGGTGCGCCTGGACTACGACGCCCGGTTCGAGCTGGCGCGTCCGCTGCCCCCGATGATCGCGTTGCTGTCCGGAATCGGCGCCATCAGGCCGACGATGCGCGAACAGTTTGTCGCCATGCTGCGCCAGATCGAGCGGCGGCAGGCTGCGGTGTCGGCCGCCGAGCATGGGCCATGATGCGCTGCCTGTTCCCGGCGTACCCCGCGCTCCTCGGGCTGATCTGCCTGGCGCTGGCCGCCTGCGCCAGCCTCGACCCCTACGCGCAGCCACCGGTGGCGCAGCGCTTGCAGCGTGACGACGCAATCGGCGACTGCGCACGACTCTTCCGCGCCAGCGATACGGCCATCGATGCGGCCGGCACGCGCGATGCGCAGGCAGCGCGCGTGCCGGGTTTTCCCTACCTGCGTGTCGATCGACTGCTGGCGAAGCTAGCCGACGCGACCGAGGCTGACCCGCAGCGTACCCGTGTCTGGAGTGAAGCGCTGGCGACGCTCGACGATTCCGCCAGGCGCACCGAGTTGCGCAACGCCGGCGGCGACGATGTCGCCATGGCCGAGACTCTCGCCGCTTGCCGGCGTCTCCTCGCGACGGCCGATCAGGAGGAACTGGGCGTGCTCATCGCCGCCGCGCAAGTGCCCGACGACTACTCGACCGCCCTGCGTGTGCTTGGCCTCTATCCGCTGACGCGGCATGTCTTCGCCGCCGGCATCCGGCAATGGCAGCGCGACACGCTGGCCGATTTCGCCGCGCACGGCACTGCCGACCCGGTGCGCTATCGGCGCACACGCTACGTCGCGGCGGCGACGGCGGAAGTCATGCCGTCCGTCGGCGACGGGCCGGCGCTGGGCCTGCCGCCAGCTTCGCCGGCCACGCTTGCCCGCCTGGTCGTTCGCCATGCGCCGACGCTGGCGATCGAAACCGCCGGTGACGACGATCGACCGGGGGCACTCGTCTGGCAGCACGAGCACGATCGGCTGCAGGCGGGCGTCGCGGTAGATGACCCGGTGCTTTACGTGCGCACCGCCTACAGCCAGATCGGCGGGCGCTGGCTGCGGCAACTGATCTACACGGCCTGGTTTTCGGCGCGCCCACCGGCGCACGTCTTCGACGTCCTGGCCGGGCGGCTCGACGGCCTGCTCTGGCGCGTCACGCTGGCCGACGACGGAGCAGCGCTGGTCTACGACACGATTCATCCCTGCGGCTGTTATCATCTGTTCATTCCGACCGAACGAGTACGCGCCAGGCCGCAGCCCGAGACCATCGACGAGAGTCTGTTCGTGCCACAAACGCTGCGCTCGCCGGGCGTACACGAACGCGTGGTGCTGAAACTGGCCGCGCGGACGCACTATTTGCAGCGGGTCGAGATCGATGCGCAACGTGGCGACGGCGACGGTGGCGACAAGCTCCTGGCGCTACGCGACGAGGACTCGCTCCGGTCGCTGCCGGTGCCGGATGGCGGCACGCGCAGCGTCTTCGGTCCCGAAGGCCTGATCGCCGGCAGCGAGCGGCGCGAACGCTTTTACTTCTGGCCGATGGGTATCACCAGCGCCGGTCAGATGCGACAATGGGGGCGCCACGCGACAGCTTTTGTCGGGCGGCGCCATTTCGACGATCCAGCGCTATTCGATCGCTACTTCGAGCGCCTGCCGTGAATCACGAATCGGCCGAAACGTACCAGGCCAAGCCATGAAACTCCGCGTTGCCACCTATAACATCCACAAGGGCGTCACCGGCATCCGTGGGCGGCCTCGCATCCATGACGTGCGCCTGGCACTGCAGACGATCGACGCCGACATCGTCTTCCTGCAGGAAGTGCAGGACCGCAACGAGCGGATGGCTCGCCACCCCGGCTACCCGTTCGGCACCCAGCTCGCCTTCCTGGCCAGCGACGCCTACGCGCATCATGCCTACGGCATGAACGCCGTCTACCCGCACGGGCACCACGGAAATGCGATCCTCTCGCGCCACCAGATCACTGACTCCAACAACCACGACATCTCCGACCACGTGCTCGAAAAGCGCGGCCTGCTGCACGCGGTGACGCGTGTCGGTCCGGGCAAGGGCAGGGAGGTGCACCTGATCTGTGTCCACTTCGGGCTGATCAAGCGCAGCCGCGTCCGCCAGGCGGCGTTCCTGGCCGATTTCGTTCAGCGTGAGGTGTCGGCCAGGGCGCCGCTGATCATCGCCGGTGATTTCAACGACTGGCAGCAGCGCGTCGACGAGGTTCTGCGCAAGCGGCTCGGAGTCGAGGAAGTCGCGGTGGCCGCCACTCCGGCGCCACAACACGGCGGGCTACTCGACCGGATCCTCTCCTGGCGACCGTCGAGCGATATGCGGGCCGGCGTGTCGCGCACATTTCCCAGTTTCGCGCCGTGGTTGAGGCTCGACCGCATCTACGTGCGTGGCTTCCAGGTGCTTGACATGTACGTGCCGCAGGGCCTTGCCTGGGCGCGCTGCTCGGACCACGCGCCGCTGATCGCCGAACTCGAGCTCGAACCCTCGCGCCTTCGTCCGCAGGTCGCGACCAGGCTGGCCGACGAGGCGGCGAGCGAAGCGCTACCGCCTCTCTGATCTACGAAGTTCGCCTGCCGACCGAAGAGGAGTGAGAGCGCGCGGCGCGCGGGCGCGATGGCCGTGCTTATCCATGGGGTGAGAATTACGAAACGGGTGACGCCAACATCAACAAAACCTGGGACAGCCCCGGCGGCTGAAAGCTTGAGCAGACCACGGCCGTGGGCGCCTATCCACAGGGAGCTTCGAGCGCAGGCGTGCTCGATCTGGCCGGCAACGTCTGCGAATGGTGTCTCAACAAACACGACCACCCGGAGCAGGTCGAGGCCGACGCCAGCGGCGACGCGCGCGTGCTGCGCGGTGGCTCGTGGTACGGCGACCCCGACGCGGGGCGGGTACGCATAACGGTGTGAAAGCTATGTGGGCAGTCAGCCGCGTGGCTTTTTGGCCGGCGAGCAAAAAAAACGCCTGCCACCAATGAAGGCGGCAGGCGAATCACAGCCAGCAGTGGCTTGTTCGGGACTAGCCCTTGACGGTGCCCAGCGCGCGTTGGAGCTGTTCGAGCGCCTTGGGATCTTCGATCGTCGTCAGATCGCCCGGATCGCGGCCTTCGGCGAGCGCCTGGATCGAGCGCCTGAGCAGCTTGCCCGAGCGGGTCTTTGGCAGCACGCTCACGAAGTGTACGCGGCTCGGGCGGGCGATCGCACCGAGGCTTTCGTCCACCTGCTTCATGACCGCCTTCTCGAGGGCCGCGGTTAGCTCAGGTGTGGCGATGCTGTCCACGTTCTTGACCACCGCGAAGGCCATCGGCATCTGACCCTTGAGCTGATCGGCAACGCCGACGACGGCGACTTCGGCAATCGCCGAATGCCCCTGGATGGCTTCTTCGATTTCACGCGTTCCCAGACGGTGCCCGGCGACGTTGATCACGTCGTCGGTGCGGCCGAGGATGTAGTGATAGCCGTCCTTGTCCTTGATTCCCCAGTCAAACGAGGAGTAGACCTGCGGCTCGCGGAAAAGCGAGAAGTAGGTCGAGACAAAGCGCGCGTCGTCACCCCAGACGGTCGTCAGGCAGCCAGGTGGCAGCGGCGGCAGGATGCCGACAATGCCTTTTTCATCCGGGTCGCAGATCGTGCCGTCTTCGCGGAAGATCTTGAGGTTGTAGCCATAGACCGGGAAGCTCGGCGTACCGAAGCGGATCTCGGTCTTTTCGACCCCCGGCATGGCCGACAGAATCGGCCAGCCGGTCTCGGTCTGCCAGTAGTTGTCGATTACCGGCAAGCCCAGTTCGCCCATGATCCACTCATGGGTCGGCTGATCGAGCGGCTCCCCGGCGAGGAACAGGTGCCTGAGACTGGACAGGTCGTACTTGTGCATGTAGGCGTTGTCGTGCTTTTTCAGGACACGCGCTGCTGTCGGCGCCGAGAACATGACGTTGACCTTGTACTTCTCGACGATCTGCCACCAGATGCCCGGGTCCGGGCGCAGCGGCGTTCCCTCGTACATGATGGTACACATGCCACCGATCAGCGGGCCGTAAATGATGTACGAGTGACCGACGACCCAGCCGATGTCTGAGGTGGCGAAAAATGTTTCACCCTCGCCGCCGCAAAAGATGTACTTGAGCGTCGAGGCCAGCGCAACGGCATAGCCGCCGGTATCACGCTGCACGCCCTTGGGTTTGCCGGTGGTGCCGGAGGTGTACAGGATGTAGGACGGTTCGGAGGATTCCAGCCAGGTGATCGGCACGTCGGCGTCCATGAACTCTGCGCGTAGCGTCGCGTAGTCGGTGTCGCGACCTTCGACCTTGTTGAAATCCTTGTCGAGACCGCGGTCGACCATCAGTACTTTGGCGGGCTTGTGCTCGGCCAGTTCAATCGCTTCGTCGAGCAGATCCTTGTAGGGTACGGCCTTGCCGCCGCGCATGCCGGCATCCGACGAGACGACCAGTTTCGGGGTCGCATCATCGATCCGCGTAGCCAGCGATCCGGAAGCAAAACCGCCGAAGACGACCGAGTGAATGGCACCGATGCGCGTGCAGGCGAGCATCGCGAACATGGCTTCGGCGATCATCGGCATGTAGATCAGGACGCGGTCGCCCTTGCCGACGCCGAGGCTCTGCATGATCGCCGCCATGCGCATGACTTCCGTCTTGAGCTCGGCGAAGGAGTACACCACTTCCTGGTCGGTCTCTGTCGAGATGAAGACCAGTGCCCGGTCATTCGGGCGCTTGGCCGCGTGACGGTCGACTGCGTTGTAACAGAGATTGGTTTCGCCGCCGACAAACCACTTCGCGAACGGCGGGTGGGAGAAGTCGAGTACCTGAGTGTACGGCTTGTGCCAGTCGATGAGCTTGGCTTCTTCAGCCCAGAACGCGTCCGGATGGTCGATTGATTGCTTGTGAAACTCTTGGATTGTCGTCATGAGACTCCCTCTTGCAAAATGTGAACCACGTGCACCAGTGGAAATTACGCTTGCCGATTGTCTTGGACCTCGTGCTCCCGGTCAAGCAGTCGTTTTCGAATCCCTGCCAAAGGCAGACCCAACTCCAACTCCCTTTCCAGCAGTTCCAGGAAGGGAAGTATTTCCTTGCCGAGCGGCACAAGATGCGGGATGACCGCACTCGCGTGCCCGGCCTTGATCAGGTCGATGGCATGGCCAAGCCGCGGTACCTGAACCTCGTTCAAGGGCTTGTTGGCGCACGCCACGACGCGATTGCCGCCGGCTTGTTGTGCGCTGTGCAGACGCTCGCCAGCGAGGATCAGTAGCGCCCCGGCAGAGCTTACCCTATCGACGGGGGTGTTGGCGACGCCAATGCTGACCGACAGCTCAAGGCGTTTTCCGTGGGCCGCAATATTGGCCACCGCGAAGGCCTCGCGCAGGCGGTTGGCAAAGGCCTCGCACGCCGGGTAGGGGGTACCTGGCGAAACCACCGCCAGCTCGTTGCTGGAATAATGCCCCAGGCTATCTTCCTTGCGTACCTTGTTGGCCAGCATGCCGGCAAGGCGTTTCTGCAACTCCTTTGCCAGATCACCGCCATGTTCCTGACTCAGCGCCTCGAAGCGGTCAAAAGCCATGACCATGACGCTCACCGGGCCCTCGTGGCGCATCGCATGCGATACCGCCTGGGTGGCCTGTCGGTCGACGTACTGCCGCGTCGGTAGGCCGGTGTCGGGATGCTGGGAATGGTGACCCGGCTCCGCTCTGAGTTCGCTCTGCACTTCTGCCAACTGGAGCAGCGAGTCTATGCGTGCGAGCAGTTCGGCAGCACCGATTTCCCGGCCAATGAAGTCGGCAACGCCAAGCGATCTGGCTCGCTCATTGGCCTCCTCGTTGTCACCCGAGATCATCAGAACCGGCAATTGGCGCAGGCGCGCCAGCCGGGATGAGCGGATTCTCGGTAGCAGACCGTCGTCATCGAGTATCGGCGGCGACAGTGCGCAGATCACGAGCTGGATGGAAGGGTCGAGAACCAGCGCCTGCCAACCCGACTGGCCATCGACTTCCTCGCGAAAGCGGTAGCGGTCACGAACCAGCTTGATCAGCGTCGTGCGGACCATCCGCGATTCATCGACAATCAGGATGCGCGGCGCTTGCTTCGAGTCGTCCATCGTGCCAGGCGATCAGTGGTCCGTATCAACTTCAGGCGACCGGTGCACCGGCGATGTCGACGACCACGCGTCCGTGTGCATGGCCCTCGACGTACTCCTTGAAGATGCCTGGCAACTCGTCGAAGGCGATGGCGCGTGACATTTCATGCAGATGTCGCGGCCGCAGATCGTTTGCCAGACGCTGCCAGACACCACTGCGATACGGCTCGCCGATGTAACCGGAATCAATTCCGAGCAGCGAAGCGCCACGCAGGATGAAGGGCATCACCGTGGTGGTGAGTGACGAACTGGCTGCGAGGCCGATGCTGGCGATCGTCCCACCCTGTTTCATCGTGCTCACGATCCAGGCCAGCACGTCGCCGCCGAGGTTGTCGACGGCACCCGCCCAGAGTGCCTTGTCGAGTGGCCGAATGCGCGCCAGATCAAGCGTCGAGCGGAGCATGACCGCGGCCGCGCCAAGCCCCTTGAGGTAGTCGCTGGCTTTCTCCTTGCCGGTCAGCGCGGTGACCTGATAGTCACGCTCGGCCAGCATATCCACCGCCAGACCGCCGACGCCCCCCGTGGCACCGGTGACGATCACTGGGCCCTTCGCCGGCTGCAGACCGTTTTCTTCCATCCGCACGACGCCAAGCGCCGCCGTGAAGCCGGCCGTACCCAGGGCCATTGCCTCGTACAGCGACAGCCCTGCAGGCAGCGGGACGACCCAGTCTCCGGGCACTCTGGCGTACTCGGCGTAGCCGCCGTGGTGAGCCACACCGATGTCGAAGCTGGTGGCAATCACCGCATCGCCGGCCTGAAAGCGCGGGTCGGCGCTCGCTTCAACGATTCCTGACAGGTCGATGCCGCCGACGCAGGGGAAGCGACGAATGATCCGACCGGCACCGGTGGCGGCCAGCGCATCCTTGAAATTGACGCTCGAGTAGGCGACCCGGATGGTCACCTCACCGGTGTCCAGTTGCGACTCGTCCATGGTGACGAAGCGACCTCGCGCCGAACCTTCGGTCGCTTCGATCAGATAGGCCTTGAACGGACGCATGCTCACTCCTTGTCGTAGGGTGGAAGGTTGGGTCCCAAAACCGCCGGGCGGAACGGTCCGCGCCGTGAACGCTGGGCGATTATAAACACAAACTCCGGTTTCTTGAGTCGCCGCTAGTCGGTAGGGGGTTTACAGCGTGACATTTTTCACATAAATTCCGTCTCCATGCTTAGAAAAAACACCCTCGTCTCTCTTCTCGGCGCCACCCTGCTTGCTCTTTCAGGTGGCGGAGTGGTCCACGCCAACGAACTGCAGAAGCCTGCCGACGAACCTTCGCTGCTGGAACGTTACACCACCAGCGCGCAGGATCTGATCCTCAAGGGCTTCGAGCTGATTGGCATCAATTATCGCTTTGGCGGCGCCAACCCTGATAGCGGACTGGATTGCAGCGGCTTCGTTCAAGTGGTCTTCAGGGAAGCTATCGGCATTCTGCTGCCGCGTACTGCCAGGGAGCAAAGCGAGGTGGGTGCCGTGATAGACCAGCACGAGCTGAAGGCCGGCGACCTGGTTTTCTTCAACACCATGCGTCACGCCTTTTCGCATGTGGGCATCTATCTGGGCGACAATCGCTTCATGCATGCACCGCGTACCGGTTCAGAAGTCCGGATTGATGACATGCGTCAGAGTTACTGGATCCAACGTTACAACGGGGCGCGCCGCTTGCTGTCGCGCTGACCGGCAAAGTCGCTCCGAAACGACGCCTGGCGTCGTGCCCCTCGATGATCCCCTGGCTCGATGACCGGAAAACTCCGTTTCCGCCACTGGAGCTGGCGCTCAACGAGCCCAATGGCCTGCTCTGTGCCGGCGGTGATCTGTCTCCCCAGCGCCTGCTCAACGCCTACCAGCATGGCATCTTTCCCTGGTACTCGAGGGGCGAGCCCATCCTGTGGTGGAGTCCCGACCCGCGCATGGTGCTCTTTCCTGGCGAGTTCCGCATCGCACGCTCCTTGCGCCGCTGCTTGCGCTCGGGGCGCTGCGAAGTGAAACTCGACAGCGACTTCCCTGCCGTAATCCGGGCCTGCGCCGAAACGCCGCGTGCTGGCCAGAACGACACATGGATCACGCGCGACATGCAGCGTGCCTACTGGCAGTTGTTCGAATCCGGCATTGCCCATTCGGTAGAGACGTGGTTTGATGGCCAACTCGTCGGTGGCCTGTATGGGCTGGCCATCGGCCGCATGTTCTATGGCGAGTCGATGTTCTCGCGCGTGACCGACGCCTCGAAGATCGCCGCAGCGCATCTCGCCCGTTTCCTTGAAGAGGAGGGATTCGGCATGATAGATTGCCAGATGAACACGCCGCACCTCGCTTCGCTGGGAGCGCGGGAGATCCCGCGCGCGGTCTTCATCGCCCGGCTGCGTGCGCTGGTCAGCGTCGCCTGGCAGCCTGGCAAATGGCCGACCGACGGCGCCAGCCAGCCCTGGACTTAGGCGAATGGCACGACTCAACGACTCCGACCTGCCATTTTCGCTGCTGCAGTTCTACGCCACAGCTCCCTACACCTGCAGCTACCTGCCGGGTGAACGGGCACGTTCGCAGGTCGCCACTCCCAGCCACCTGATCAATACCGAGGTCTACGGCGAACTCGTTCGCAGTGGTTTTCGACGCAGCGGGGTGTTTACCTATCGCCCACGCTGCGACGATTGCCGTGCCTGCATCCCGGTACGAATTCCCGCCAGGCTGTACCAGCCCAACCGCAGCCAGCGGCGCAGCATCAGGCTGCACGCCGGCCTGACGGCGCGCGAGTTGCCGCTCGCCTTCGCCGACGAGCATTATCAGCTCTATCTGCGTTACCAGTCGGCACGACACGCCGGCGGCGGCATGGACCAGGACAGCCATGAACAATACACGCATTTCCTGCTGCAAAGCCGTGTGGACACCCGGCTGATCGAATTCACCGAGGACGGTGTCCTGCGCATGGTCAGCATCCTCGACGTTCTCAACGACGGCCTGTCGTCGGTCTACACCTTCTACGATCCGGACCATCAGCCGGCGAGTTTCGGCACCTACAACATTGCCTGGCAGATCGCCCAGTGCGTGGCCAATCGACTGCCCTATCTGTACCTGGGCTACTGGATTCGGGATAGCCGGAAGATGGCTTACAAGGCTAGCTTCAGGCCGCTCGAAGGACTGTTTGACGGACAGTGGATAGCCCTTGGCGCGGGTCTCGCGGCCGCCACCGCGCAGCGTTGATTTGCGGTAAACTGCCGCCTTTCCCTGGCCCTCCACCTGACCTGTCTTGATGTCGAGAAAGCACCGAACACCCCCTCCAGCCTCCCGGCAAACGCCCCCCAGCGCAGCGGTTTCGCCCGCGACGCGCGCCAGACAGGCCCTCGACGCGGGTCGCTATCGTGACGCGATCGAGTTCTTCAAGGACCTGCTCAAGAGCGAGCGGCGACCGGAATGGGTCGATGCGCTGGCCCAGAGTTATGCCGGTCGGGCCGCCGAACTGGCGGGCAAGGGAATGTTTCCCGAGGCGCTGGTGGTGTGGCGTAATCGCTCCAGCCTGTGCGATAAGCCGCTGGTTGAAGGAGGCAGCCCCTACCTCGAGTGGCTGATGCGCGCCGGCGAGCACGACGCGGCGCTGCGCTTGCTGATCAGCGCCGACGCCGACCCGTCGACGGCGGCCGATCTCGAGACGCGTCTGGCCGCGGTGGCGCTGACCGCGCCCGATGGCACGCTGGCGCAGCTCGCTGATGATCGTCCGCTGCGTCGTCATCGTGCGGCGGCGCTGGCGTCGATCGCTGCTTGCTGCCGGGGTGATCGGGCCGATCTCGACGAGCAATTGCGCACCATTCCGTTTCGCTCCCCTTATCGCGATCTGCGCTTCATCCTCAAGGCGTTGCTGCTGGTCGGCGATGATCCTTCGCAGGCTGCCGACCTGATGGCCCGCATCGCTGTCGACGGTCCTTTCGAGAAGCTCGCGGCCGTCGTTCGCGCGGCTCTCCTGCCCGGCAGCCGCTGGCTGGTGCCGATGCTCGCTCTTGACGAAGAGGGCCGGCAACTGCTGCTCGACCTCAAGGGTTGTCCGGACAATCGGCGCGCGCTGATGTTCGAGGTTGCCGCGCTGGCCCGGCTCGGCACGCCGCCGACACCGGCCAAGGTCCTCGACCTCCTGCTGCGCCGTGGCCGCGTTTTGCCGACCAGCGCGGCCAGGCTCTGCCGACGCCTGTTGCCCTATGGCGCCAAACGCCTGGCGGAATACCGCAGTGCTTTCGGTCAGTTGGCAGTAGCCGAGCGCGAGTGCATTCTGGCGCTGGCGATCGAACAGGATGGCGGGGGCTGGATCGAGGAGCACTGGTTGCGCGCCGTGGATCTGCTGTCGCCGCCCGACAAGGCGCCGCTGCACGCAGCGCTGATTCTCCGCCATCTGTACGAGGTCATCGTCGGCGACGCCGACGCCGATGATTCCGAGTGCATCGACTGGCTGGAACGAAGCCTGCTGCTCGACCCCGATGATCGTGCGACGCACCTCAAGCTGATCAGAATCCACCGCCAGGCCAAGGATCTCCAGGCCGCGCGCGCGAGTCTCGATAGGGCGCTGGCGAGCTTTGCCAATGATCCGGCAGTGTTGCTCGAAGCGGTCGAAACGGCACTGGCCGGCAACGCCTTCAAGAAAGCGGTGACCCTGGCCAAGCGCCTGCTCGAGATCGATCCGATCAATTCGAAAGTGCGCGCGCTGATTGGGCAGGCGCACCTGTCGCACGCGCGCAAGCAGATCCGCGCGCAGCGGGCGGATGCGGCCGGCAGGGAACTCGACCTGGCCGAGGAATGGCTCAGTTCGCCGAACGATCGGAGCATCGCCACGCTGCTGCGTGGGCTGAGCGCCAGCGATGCTCCGGCGACCGCGCTGTTGTTGGTAGCCGTGGCTGAACTAGGGGGCGGGCTGCTGGCCGCTTTCCATGTCTTGCTGGAATCCAGTCGTGTCGGTAGCCAGGGCGCGGGCGCCTTGCGTCGCGCTGGCATCGAACTGTCGCGGGCAGCGACCTCGCGGGAAGTCCTGGCCGTGGTGCAGGCGATCAATGCGCTGCGCGAGGCTGACGAGCGCAAGCTGCAGACTGTTCTCGACCCCCTGCGGGCGCCACTCAAGCGGGCGGCCGGCGCTGACTTCAGTGAGTCCGAACTGATCTCGATCTGCGAAACGCTGCTGCGCCGGGACGAAATCACCCTGTTGCAGGCCTATGCCGGTGCTGGCCTCAAGCGCTGGCCGGAGCGGCCGGTTTTCGTGTATTTGACGATCTTTGCCCGGCATGGCAAGTCGGCACGTTTCGCCATGTCCAGTCGAGAGATTGTGGCACTGGAAAAAGCCGCGGAGCAGGCGCAGGCCGATGGCGATCAACGTACCGTAGCGCGCATCCGCGAGCTCGTCCAGCCGTTGCCTGACTTCGCAGGCGGAGGGCCGGACGACTTCGATGACCCGGATGTCTTCGGCGGTCCCGGCGAGGCACCGTTCGCCGATCTACACGCGCTGTTCGAGATGATGATCTCGCTGGACAACGACCAGGCGTTGATCACCATGGCTCGCGAACTCATGCCTGACGCTGAATTCTGTCCTCTGGAACGTGCGGCAGGTGGCAACCGGAAGAAGCTGGCGCGCTTGCTCATCGATTATCTTGTCGAACTCGACGCGAAGGTTGGCGCGAGTCGTTCGCCGCGCGAAGCGCCGACGCCGGCGCCGCGCGCGCCCGAGCCGCTCAAAGGCAAGGTGCCAGTTCAGGACGACCGCCAGAAAGGGCTATTCGATGATTGACCCCTACCGCGTGCTTGGCGTCGACCTTTCGGCGGACGACGAGACGATTCGGGCCGCCTATCTGGCGGCGATTCGCGAATCGCCGCCAGAACGTGACCGCGAGCGGTTCGAGAGCGTGCGCGCCGCCTATGAGACCATCGCCGATCCTCGTCGGCGGATTGCGCACAGCCTGTTCGACCGTTCGCAGCCCACTATCGACGATCTGCTGGCTGCCGTGAGCAGCGATTTCGCGCCGCGTCACCCGACCGATCGGCGCCTGCTGCGCATTCTGGGGGCAAAATGATCGACCCCCTGATGACCCTCGATTCGGCCGAGAGAGAATGTCTGGTGGACGAGTTCCGTGCCTGTCTCGAGCGCGCTGCAGCGCCCCGTGAAACCTGGCCGGAAGCGCACGACGAGGCGCCAGCTGCCGAGCCGCCGGCGGTCGACCTGGCCACCCTGCTCAGCGAGATGGCTGTGCTGAAGAGCGAGCTGCGACTGCAATCGCGCCAGTTCAAGAATACGCTCGAAGAATTGCGCCTTTTTGGCAACGATCTCCGCCAGCACGGCGAGCGCCTGCAGCGCGATGTCGATCGTGCTCGCGAGCAGGCGGCAGCGATCCAGGGACAGACCGAGAAGAAGTTTCTGCTCGCCATTCTCGACCTGCGCGACCGGCTGCAAAGCGGCGTCGACGCCGCCGGGAGGCCTCCTGCATCGCTGCTCACGCGCCTGGTTCCCGGCCCGACGCGTTTTGCCGCCAGCCTGGCAGAGGGGCTGCGGCTGACCCTGCAGCGCCTCGACGACCTGCTCTCCAGCCATGGCGTGCGACCGCTGCAGGTGGTCGGCGAGATCCTCGATCCGCAACGGATGCGTGCCGTCGGCGTCGAAGCCGGTAGCGATTCGGCAGCCATCGCTGATGGCACCGTCCTGCGCGAGGTGCAGCGCGGGTTTTTCCACGACGGTGATCTCTTGCGCGTCGCGCAGGTCATTGTCAGCAAGAAGGCAAACAGAAAATGACAGAAATCATTGTCGGTATCGATCTCGGTACGACGAACTCCGAAGTGGCCATCGTTCGCGAAGGGCGAGTCGAGGTCATCCCCGTTGCACCGGGAACGGGAACAGGAGCAGGAGCGCGCATTCTTCCCTCGGTCGTCAGCGTCGCCGATGATGGCAGCCTGCTGGTCGGCGACGCAGCGCGCAACCAGTATGCCTTGCATCCCGAGCGCAGCGTGCGCTCGATCAAGCGTCGCATGGGCGAGTACACCGCGGTGCAGATGGCCGGCAAGGATTACAGCCCGCAGGAGATCTCGGCGATGATCCTGCGCCGCCTGCGCGACATTGCCGAAGCGCATATCGGCGCAACGGTGAACAAGGCGGTGATCACGGTGCCCGCCTATTTTTCCGACGCGCAGCGCCAGGCGACGCGCGAGGCGGGTGAGATCGCCGGCCTGGAAGTGGTGCGCATCATCAACGAGCCGACGGCTGCAGCGCTGGCTTACGAAAGCTGCCACAGCGGCGCGCGCAAGGCGCTGGTCTATGACCTCGGTGGCGGCACCTTTGACGTTTCCGTGGTTAATCTCGAAAGCGATGTCGTCGAGGTGCTCGCCAGCCACGGCAACAATCACCTCGGCGGTGACGATTTCGACCAGAAATTGGTGACCTTCGCGGTCGATCACCTGAAGGAGAAGCACGACATCGACGTTCGGCAGCAGCCGCTGGCCATGGCGCGCCTGCAGCACGCCGCCGAAGCGGCAAAGATCACGCTTTCCGACCAACCTTACGCGATGCTGTCCGAAGAGTACCTGTGCGAAAAGGACGACGTTCCGGTGCACCTGTCGCTCGAGATCTCGCGCCTGGCGTACGAGGAGATGATCGAGCCCTACATCGCCGAGACGATAGAAGCCGTCCATGTCGCCTTGAGCGGCGCCGGGCTGACGGTGGCCGACATCAACGAAATCCTGCTCGTCGGCGGAGCGACGCGGACGCCTCTCGTGCAGCGCCGACTCGAAGAGGACCTCGGTATTCAGCCGCGCGCCGAAGTCGACCCGGACCTCTGCGTGGCCATGGGCGCCGCTATTCAGGCGGCCGTGATCGCCGGCGATCAGGCGCCGACCGTGCTCGTCGATGTCACGCCTTACACTTTCGGCACCAGCGTTCTGGAATACTTCAATGGCGAAATGTACCCCTATTGCTACGTGCCGCTGATCCGCAAGAACACGCCGATTCCCGTCTCCAAGAGCGATGGCTTCTGCACGATCTTCGATGGCCAGACCAAGGTCGACATCAATGTTTACCAGGGCGAAGACCCGGATGCATTGAACAACATCGAAATTGGCCGCTTCACCATCGAGGGTCTGCGCGAAGATGCGCCGGCGGGTAACGCCTTGATCACCACCTTCTCTCTGGATGTCAACGGCATTCTCCAGGTGACTTCGCGCGAGAAGGAAACCGGGCTGGTGCACTCGATCACCATCGACAACGCCATCAGCCGCTTTACCGGCGACAAGCTGGCCGAAGCGCGCGAGCGCATCGACGGGTTGTTCGGCGACCAGGACGGCGAAGTGGGGCGGCCAGGCGCGGAGGTCACCAGTTCCGGTGGTGAGACCGTCGAAGGTGGCCGGCGCCTGCGCGTCGAGGCCGCGGCACTGACCGAGAAGGCCGAGCGCCTGCTGGCCAGTTCAGGGACTGAAGACGCTGAAGATCTGGTCAATGGCATCGAGGCCGTCAAGGACCGCCTGGCAGGATCGGACGCCGAACTGAAAACGGCGATCGATGCGCTGGCCGACCTCCTGTACTACCTGGATGCCTGAAGTCCTGGATCGCTGCCCGGCGTGTCGCGCACGTCTGCCGGAGAACGCGGTCTGTCCGCGCTGTGGCTGCGACTTCTCGCTTGCACAGCAGGCGATCGAGCAAGCCAGGCGCCTGCTCGAACAAGCGCTTCGCTCGCTGGCCCTGGGTGACCGAGCGGCGGCCCGTAGCCAGGTCGACGCCTCGCTGGCGATGCACAGGCGGCGACTCGGGCAGGCCATCAAGGGCTTCCTGGACGACGAGAAAAGCGCCGCGAAAAGCGAGCGGGCAGCGCCTGGCGGCTGGTCAGCGGAGCCGGGCGACGATGAAGCCCTGCCGGGCGTCGTCTGGCCAGGCGAATGGCAGAACCTCGATTCGACTGTCGGGCAGGACTAACGAACAGGCGAACTCGATCGGCGATTTGCGTCCAGCAACCGTTGCAGCGCTGTGCTTTGGTTTGTAGGTTGGAGTGAGGCACGAACCCCGACATTGAAGGGCGGGGATTACGTTGGGGTTCCTACGTCACCCCAACCGAACTCCAGACTTTTCGGGTGCTCAGCCAGGGCGTTCAGCGATTCGGCCGTTTCGCCAACGTCGATCGCGATCCTGCTTGCCCAGGGGCCTACTGGCTGAGGCGCCTCAGGCTGGTCAAATCGTCTTCCGTGTTGATATTGCGGAAGGCATCGGCCTGGTCGTCGAAGGCCACTTCGATGGCTGCCAGCGTCTGATACCACAAAGTCGGCTGACATCCACCGGCGGCCAGGAAGGCAGTGAGCTGCGGCAGCAGGTCGCGGCGACACAGACAGAACACCGGCTGCGCCTGGTCAAACGTGCGCGCCGTGGCGACATCGGCGCCAGCGAGGGTGATCGCCGCCCGCAGGCGGGCCAGCAGATCGGTCGGCAGAAAGGGCGAGTCACAGGGGACGGCCGCCACCAGCGGATGCGTGGCGCGAGTCAGTGCCGCGTGCAGGCCGGCGAGCGGGCCGGCGAAGCCGCCGATCTGATCGCCGATCACCGGGTAGCCGAAGGTTTCGTAGCGCTCGGTGTTCTGATTGGCGTTGAGCAGCACTTCGTCTGCCTGTGGCGCCAGACGCTCGAGCACCCACTGCACAAGTGGCTTGCCGTCGAGCAGTTGCAGCCCTTTGTCGACTCGGCCCATGCGACGGCCAAGGCCGCCGGCCAGGATCACGGCAGTCATCCGTTCGCTGCCGACGGCTTGCTGGCCAGCACCGGTCGCGACTTTCACGGGACGCCAGGAAGCCAGCCGAACGGTGGCGGTGTGGTGACGGGTTCGAGCCTACCCTGAAAAAGTGCTTCGATCACCGCCGGCTCTCGCCAGCGTTCATTCATGTAGGTCAGCCCGGTTTCTTCGACCAGAGCACCCCGCCAGTAGTAGCTGGCAACGGTATCGAGCGTCGCCAGGCTGAGGTTGTGCGGCAGGCGCAGGTAGTCCAGCCAACTGGAATCGTGGAACGAACAGAGGTAGGCCCCGGTGCTGCGCGCTCGTACCAGGGCTTTGCCAAAGACCCGCGCCGGATGCCTGGCCTGGAAGGTCTCGGCGTCGATCCGCGTCGCAAAGAGCAGCAGGGCGTGCAGGCGGCTTGGGAAGTGCTGGTAGAGTCGCTGGCGGAAATACTCCAGGTGATACTCGGCAAAATAGTTCTGTACGGTCGTAAACTGGTCTTTCGGCAGCGAGCTGCCGAAAGGATTGCCGACCAGGATGTCCCAACCCGGTAGCTCTGCGTCCTCGTCCAGCCAGGCGTACAACTCCAGCGGGGCGCTATCCTTGAGCACGTGGCCCATCATTCCTCACTGGCCGGTGGAGTCCGCTCACTTGCTGCGGCCGAACCTTTCGACCAACTGGCCCAGCTTCTCCGCATGCTGACGAGCCAGAGTCTCGGCCTCGCGCTGCGCCTTGCGTTGTTCCGCCTGTTTCTTCAGGCGCTCCCTGAGCAGTTCCGAGGCATGGGTCCGGTGCTCGGCGGTGATCTCGCCAGCGGGATGGCCATCGAGGTCCACGCGGACAGCAGCCTTCTCGGTCGTTTTGAGGTAGCGCAAAGAGTGCGTGTGGATTCCCAGTGCGATGCGCAAGTCCTTGCGCTCCAGGCTCGGCAGGCGGCCCAGGAGTTGCTTGTCGATGCCGATCGCCAGTGGCAGGCAGTCCCGGAAGACCGGGAACTGGTCCTGCAGTTGCTTGAGTAACTGGCGAGCGTTTTGGCCGGGCACGGAGACTGGGGTGGTGGTATTCATGAGTTCAGAAGTCAAAAGTCAGAAGTGGATGCCGCGCATGATTTGTGAGAAAGCAATCTGGTCGGCGGTTTGTTCTGCCGCCTCAGCTTTCTTCTGCATTGCGGCGCTGGCATCCGGGAACATGCGGAAGCTGGTGTTCATCATGATCTGGGCTGCTTTCGGCGTCAGCGAGTGGAGCAGGGCGCCGAAGATACCCAGTCGGGTGGCGATGCGTACCGGCTTGTGGATGATCGCTTCAACAATCATCTCGGCAGCATCTTCCGGGGAGAGCGTCGGAACCTGATCGTAGAGTTTGGTCGGCGCAATCATCGGAGTCTTGACGAGCGGCATGTTGATGGTCGTGAACTCGATGCCGCGATCGGCAAACTCGGAAGCGGCGCAGCGTGCCCAGGCGTCCATCGCCGCCTTTGAGGCGACATAGGCCGAAAAGCGTGGGGCGTTGGTCAGCACGCCGATCGACGAGATGTTGATCACCTGGCCCTTGCGTTTGGCGATCATCGCCGGCAGGAAGCCCATCGTCAGGCGCAGGGCTCCGAAGTAGTTCACTTCCATGGTCCGTTCGTAATCATGGAAGCGATCGAAGGAATTCTCAATGCCGCGGCGAATCGAGCGGCCGGCGTTATTGACCAGGATGTCGACCCCGCCATGCTCCTCGGTCATGAACTTGACGAAGGCTGCACACTGCTGTGGATCGGCAATATCGACAGCATGGGTGATCAGGCGCAGTCCGGCGGCCTCGAACTCGCGACGGGTTTCGTCGAGGGCCTGCGCATCGCGGGCGATGGTCACGGCAATGGCGCCGGCCTCGGCCATCTTGCGGATGGTGGCTTTGCCGATTCCCGATGAACCGCCGGTGACGAGAACGACCTTGCCTTCGATCTGACCACGCAGCGTCTGATCGATGAACAGGTCCGGGTCGAGGTGGCGCTCCCAGTAGTCCCACAGCCGCCAGGCATAGCTATCGAGCGGCGGCACGGCGATGCCGGTGCCCTTGAGCGCGCGCTGTGTTTCGCGGCAATCGAAGCGTGTCGGGTAATTGACGAAGTCGAGGATGTCGTCGGGCAGTCCGAGGTCTTTCATCAACGCGCTGCGGATGCGGCGCACCGGCGTCAGGGCGAACATCGCCTTGCGCATCGAGCGCGGAATGAAGCCGAGCAGTGCGGCATTGACGCGCATCGCCATTTCCGGGGCGTGCGCCGCACGGGCGAAGGTATTGAGCAGATCACCAACGCGCATCGGCGTCGGGTCGGTGAGGTGGAAGCAATTCCCGTCTTCGTTCTCCAGGTGGGCAATGTGGTCCAGGGCGGCGACGATGAAGTCCACCGGGACGACATTGATGCGTCCGCCTTCGATGCCGATGGTCGGCATCCAGGACGGAAACATCTTGCGCATCTTCTGGATCAGCTTGAAGAAATAGTAGGGGCCGTCGATCTTGTCCATTTCGCCGGTGCGCGAGTCGCCGACGACGATTGCCGGGCGAAAGATGCGCCACGGGACTTTGCACTCCTTGCGCACGATGCCTTCGGAGTCGTGCTTGGTGCGGAAGTAGGGGTTGTCGAGGTTCTCGGCTTCTTCGAACATGTCTTCGCGAAAAAGCCCCTCGAAGAGTCCGGCCGACGCGATCGAGCTGACCAGATGGAAGTGTTTGGCGCCAATTGCCTCGGCGAGGCGGACGGTATTGCGCGTGCCGTCCACGTTGGCCCGCTGCTGGTCTTCGGCGCTGGCCTTGAGGTCATAGATCGCGGCGAGATGAAAGAAGTGCTCGATCCTGCCGGTCAGCGCCTGAACATCGGCTTTGCCGACGCCCAGTTCGGCCTGCGTGAGATCTCCGACAACGGGGATGACCCTCGTCTCGTCACAGCCCCAGTAGGCGTACAATTCCTCGAGCTTGGGCAGTTCCACCGCGCGCGTCAGAAAATGGACGACGGCATCGGGGCGGGTCAACAGTTTCGCGACCAGCCGTTTGCCGATGAAACCGGTGGCGCCGGTGACGAAGTAGTTCATGGTTGTCTCCCTGAATTCATGGTCATCTCCCTGGGGGGTGTGTTTTTGATAGACTGCGGCAGTCTGGGGGGCATTGGCCCGGCCTTTAGTGTGCGTCCTCTAGATATTGTCACTACACTCGCTTCCAAGGGCAAGCAAAAAACTTGTTGACCTTTTGATCACGACTCTCAAGGAGATGAAAATGGGCAAAAAACTCAAAGAATTGGCCGGTGGCCTGACGGAAAACCAACTGGCATCGACGGTCAAGGAATCCGCCCAGCAGATCTGGCTGGCCGGGCTTGGCGCTTTTGCCAAGGCACAGGAAGAAGGCGGCAAGGTGTTCGACGCACTGGTCAAGGAAGGCGAGAGCATTCAGTCGAAGACCCGCAAGATGACCGATGAGAAAATTGCGCAAGTCGCCGGCAAGGCGGCAGGAACCTGGGATCGCCTCGAACAGGTCTTCGAAGATCGCGTCGCGCGCGCATTGGGGAGCCTTGGCGTGCCCAGCAAGCAGGATATCGACAGTCTGTCGAAACGCGTCGTCGAACTCAGCGCCGCCGTGCAGGCTCTGACTGAAGGGAAGTCCCCTGCCAAGGCGGCTGCCAAGGACGTTCCGGCGCCGGCCGTTGCGGACGCCGCCAAACCCGCCGCCAGTCCGGCTGTCCGCAAACCGGCTGTCCGCAAGCCGGCCGCTGCCAAACCGGTTCCCCCGGTGACCCCTGCTGATGTGCTCAATACCCTGCCGAAGACCAGCGAGTAATCCGGTCCGCGGTTGCTAGGGTGCAGCGTGCACTGACACGCACCAAGACGAAGGCGTCGGGAAGCGGTATTCAACGCCGCCACAGACGGCGCTTTCCCTGACGAGGGTTTGCTCCATGGTGGCGTCAACTAGGTGTTCGAAGGTCGGGCTGGCGCTTGCCGGTGGCGGTCCGGTCGGCGGGATTTATGAAGTCGGCGCGTTGACCGCGTTGGCCGAGGCGTTGGAAGGCGCCGACTTCAGCGCCTTCGACATTTACGTCGGCGTCAGTTCCGGTGCCTTCATTGCGGCCGCTGTCGCCAATGGGCTGGGGCCGGCGACGCTGGCACGGATGCTCGTGGACAACGACAGCAACGAGGTGTTCGATACCGAGATGCTCCTGCATCCGGCTCTCGGTGAATACTTTCGGCGTGCCTTGTCGGTGCCGGTGCTGTTCTGGTCGTCCTTGCGGCAGTATCTGTCCGATCCGTGGCACGTGGGTTTCGTCGAGGCTTTTCAGGGCCTCAGTCATGCGCTTCCGACGGGGATCTTCAATGGCGTCGGCATCGACCGACTGCTCAGGAATCTGTTCTCGACTGGCGGGCGGAGCAACGATTTCCGTCAACTCAGACACCGGCTCTTCCTGGTCGCGACCGATCTCGACACCGGCGAGTCGGTTGCCTTCGGCTCCGAGGGGCATGACGATGTGCCCATTTCGGTCGCCGTGCAGGCGAGCGCAGCCTTGCCGGGCTTGTTCCCACCGGTCAGAATCGGCGAGCGCTATTTTGTCGACGGCGCGCTGATCAAGACGCTACATGCCTCGGTGGCGCTGCACGAGGGCGCCGACCTGGTAATCTGCATCAATCCGCTGGTGCCCTTCGATTCCCGCCTGGCGGCCAAACGCGCGCCGCACGAGAAGGCGACACCCGCTCCCGAGCATCTGGTCGACGGGGGCTTGCCGGTCGTCCTGGCGCAGACTTTCCGGGCCATCATCCATTCGCGGATGCGCACCGGCATGGAGCGTTACCGGCTCGAGTTTGCCGGCCAGGATGTGGTCCTCTTCGAACCGACGCGTGATGATGCAGACATGTTCTTCACCAATGTGTTCAGCTATCGCGGGCGCAGCCGCCTGTGCGAGCATGCCTATCAGCGCACGCGTCACGACCTCTACCGGCGCCGTCATGAACTCGGGCCGATTTTCGCGCGTCATGGCCTCCATCTCAACCTCGGCGTGCTCAAGGACCACACTCGTTCGCTCCTGTCGCACAAGCGCCGCCCGGACCTGGCGACCAGCGCCAGCGCGCTGGACTCGTCGTTACGCGAGCTGGAAGTCTGGTTGCAGGCGCAGAATGGCTGATCCTGCCCAGCTCGCCGGCCAAAGTGCCATTCCCTGACTCGATCAGCGATGGTATGCTGGACGATCAGGGAAGGTGACCGGAGGGTGGGTAATGGAGAGGAAACCGAAGCGGCGAACGCGTGAACGGATCATCGAGACCAGCCTGCGCTTGTTCAACGACTTTGGCGAGCCGAATGTAACGACGACGGTTGTGGCTGACGAGATGAACATCAGTCCTGGCAACCTCTACTACCACTTTCACAACAAGGACGAGATCATCGAGTCGATCTTCGCCTCCTTCGAACGGGAAATGGAGGAAACCCTGACTACACCGACACGCCGCCCGGCCAATGTCGAGGACATCTGGCTGTTTCTGCACCTCCTGTTCGAACTGATCTGGAAGTATCGGTTTTTCTACCGCGATCTGAACGATCTGCTGACGCGTAATCGCGTGCTCGAAATCCATTTCAAGCAGATTCTGGCGCACAAGGTGCGCACCGCGACGACCTTGTGCGACGGTCTGGTGTCAGCCGGCGCGATGCGCGCGAGCAGCGAACAGCGGCGCGCGCTGGCGACCAACATGGCGGTCATTGCCACCTACTGGCTGTCGTTCGAGTACGCGTGTGATCCGCGTGGCACGGTCGAAACCGGTCGCATCGGGCGCGGCGTGTATCAGGTGATGGCGATGGTCTCGCCGTTTCTGTTGGGTGACGCCAAAGGGCTGCTGGAAAAGCTGTCACGCGAGTACGGCGCGTCGTAGCGTAGTGACCCATCTGCGGGCACTTTTCTTCACGAACACAAACCTATTGAGGAAAACCGATGGCGTGGAAAGAATTTCCCTATCCCAACCAGGCCTACCGCTATCCGGGCGCGGCGCTGGAAAAGAACTGGGCCCGCCTGCATCGCGGCGACTGCGAGCCTTTTCCCGCCAATGCGAAGGTCCAGGAAGCCTGGCGCAGTTATCATTCCGGCGATTTCGGCCAGGCCGTAGACTCCGGGCTGGCCTGCGGTATGGGCGGTTACAACGCGGCCAACAAGGCCGCCACGATCTATGCCAGTTACCTCGAATCCGATGACTCGCGCAAGTGCAAGCTGCTGCTGGAGGTCGCGCAGCGTTGTGAGGAGCAGCAGGAAAAGACGCCACGCGACGCCAATGCCTGGTATCTCCATGCCTTCGCGCTGGGTCGTTACAGCCAGAGCATCTCGGTGGTCAAAGCGCTGGCGCAGGGCCTCGGTGGCAAGATCAAACACAGCCTGACCCAGGCCATCGAGATCGAGCCCAGGCACGTCGACGCGCAGGTGGCTCTTGGCGCCTATCACGCCGAGGTGATCGACAAGGTCGGCGCGCTGGTCGGCGGGCTGACCTATGGCGCCAAGAAGAGCACCGGCAACGAGCTTCTCGAAGCGGCCATGAAACTCAACCCCGACTCCGCGATCACCCGCATCGAGTATGCCAACGCCCTGGTGATGATGTTCGGCAAGGCCAGGATGAAGGACGCCGAGCGTCTCTATCAGGAGGCGGCAGCGCTGGCGCCGATGGACGCGATGGAACGTCTGGACGTTGAGGCCGCGAAGGCTGAACTGGCGGACTGACTGGAAATTTGCCATGAGCGCGACATCAAACCCGACTCATGGCCGACAGGTCTTCCTCGACGACTTGCGGGAAACCCAGTCGATCCCAAGGTTCCAGCAGAACTAGCCAGAGTAGTTTTTCAAACTCGTCGGCGAAGCGGGCGACGATGCGCTCGGGATCGTCGACCCGGTTCCTGTCGGTGATCAGGCCGAATTGCACGCGGCCGTTGTACGACAGAATGCTCACGCCCATGCCGATGTCGCCGGCCTGCGGCACCCAGGCCATTTGCTCGACGATCCTGCTGCCGGCAAAGAAGCGAGGCTGTGCAAAGCCGGGGACGTTGGTCATTACGGCTGTCGTCTTGTCGGCGAGCAGCCTGAGCACCTTGTCCTGTACGAAGCGGGGCGCCATGCCGGCGGCGCCGAGCAGAGAGAAGGTCAGCATCGCCTGATGCGATCCCTTCAGCGCGGCCATTCCGGCGCGCGTCGCGTAGAGTCTGGCCAACGGGTTTTCGATGCCGATCGGCAGTTCGAGGGCGACGAGGCCAAAGCGGTTGCCGAGTTCCTCGACGTCGCCGGGTGGACGCAGATTTACCGGCACCATGACGCGAATCCTCGCCGCGCCCAGCGGGTCGCCTCTGGCCGCCAGGTAGCCACGCAGGGCGCCGGCGACCGACGAGAGCAGCGTGTCGTTCACCGAGCAGCCGAGTACCTTGCCGACGGCCTTGATGTCGGCCAGCGAGATCGGCTCGGACCAGGAAACGCGCTTGACCGTGCCGGCCTTGCCTTTGAAACGCGTCGCGCTGTCGGCGGGCAATAGCGCCAGTTGGCTCACTTCCTGGGCGATCGCGCCGGCGACGCGCGCGTAGTCGAGGACCGTACCGGGATCATTGCGCAGGCCGAGGTAGTGGCCCCAGAGATGGCCGCCGACACGGATCGAGGTCAGCGCGAAGTCGCTCAGCGGAGTGAAGATCGTTCGCCAGAAAACGTCGCTGCCATCGGCTTCGCCATCGTCGTCGGCATGGTCGCCGGCCGGGGCGGCAGTACTTTCCCCTGCTGCCAGTCCGCCATCCTCGGGGGCGTCGATCTGCCCGTCGGTAAGCGAGTTGATGACCCCGATCAGGGCGATGCCGTCGGCAATCGCGTGGTGGATGCGGACGACCAGCGCCGAGTTCCGGCCGGCGGTCTCGACGAGGTTGAATTCCCAGCGCGGGCGCGCCGGATTGAGCGGCGTGGCGGCCATTTCAGCAACGAACTTCTGCAGCTCGGGTTTGCCGGCGGGCGCCGGGAGCAGCGAATGGCGCAGGTGAGCGTCGACGTCGAAGTCAGGATCATCGACCCACCAGGCGCCGTCGGAATCCTGCATTGCGATCTGGCGGAAGCGCCGGTAACGCAGCAAGCGGGAAGCGACCGTACGCTTGAAGCGCTCGGCGTCGATGCGGCCCTTGAAGAGCATGACGCCAAGGATCTGCATCAGGTTCTCGGGCCGGTCCATGCGCAGCCAGGCGGTGTCGACGTGGGAAATTCTTTCGCGCGAGCTCATTGCGTTTGCTCCCCGGAGAAGTGTCAAGCCCCTATAATAGCAGCCCATTTCAGCAGTACATTGCCCTGGTCGATGATCTGAAAGCGCGCTGAAGCGACCCCTGCCGGGGTCGCTCAAGCCGGGAAATTTTCGTCGAAGAAGCGGTGTATTTCGCGCTCTATGGCTGGCTTGAGCGCGAACAGCAGGAAGCCGAGCCGGATGTTCAGGGCGACTTCGCTGTCGTCGAGCGACAATTCGCCGCTCACACCCGGGCGCTTGAAGCGCATGACATCGCCGTTCCAGGCGTAGTCCAGGTCGAACTCTTCCTTCAACTCGGCGGCCATGTGTTCGGCCGAGGCGCGCGCGTCGGCGCGGGGTTTGCCGTGCTGGCGGCGAATGGTGATGTCGCTCATCGGAAGGGTCCTGTGGGGTTAGCCGATTTCGGCACAGAGTGAACGGAAAGCCGCATAGCGGCGCGGGTCGATGGCGCCTTCGCGGAGTGCGGCCTGCACGCGGCAATCGGGTTCGCGGTCGTGCCGGCAGTTGCGGAAGCGGCACTCGCCGAGCAGCGGGCGGAGTTCGGGAAAGGCCTGCGCAAGGTCTTCTGCCGACAGATGGTGCAGGCCGAAGGCCATCAGTCCGGGTGAGTCGATCAGCGACGTCATGGCGCCGAGGCGATAAAGCCTGGCATGCGTCGTGGTGTGCTTGCCGGCGTTGAGCGCCTGAGAAATCTCTCGGGTGGGCGCCCTGGCGTAGGGGACCAGGGCGTTGGTCAGGGTCGATTTGCCCATTCCGGACTGGCCAATCAGGAGACTGGTCTGCTGCGCCAGATGAGGCAACAGGAGAGCGCTCTCGTGGCGCGCGCAGAGCTTGACTACCCGGTAGCCGAGCGATTCGAACTGGGCCAGCGCTGCGCTGGCCGCTGCGACGCGGTCGGTCAGGTCGCACTTGTTGAGCACGATCAGAGCCTTGATCCCCTGATTTTCGGCGGCGACCGTGCAGCGCGTGATCAACTCGTCTGAAAATGGCGGTTCGGTGGCGACGACGATGATTATTTGCGTGACGTTGGCGGCGATTAGCTTCTGCTTGAAGTGGTCCGAGCGATAGAGCAGCGTTGTGCGCGCTTCGAGTGCGCTGATCACGCCCTGGTCGGCACTCGTTTGCTCCACGATGACCTGATCGCCGCAGGCCAGTTCGCTTTTCTTGCCGCGCGGAAAGCAGAGCAGCGTCTCGCCTTCGGCCACCTCGACTCGGTATTGCCGTCCGTAGGCGGCGACGACGGTGCCCGCGACTTTCAAATGGCTGCCAGTGCCTCGATCTTGGCTGCGCAGATGAAGTCGTTGCGCGACAGGCCGCCCACGTCATGCGTGCTGTAACTGACCTTGACGCGGCCATAGCCGACTTCGAGATCCGGGTGGTGGTCTTCGCGTTCAGCCAGTCCGGCGACCGTGTTGACGAAGAGCAGGGTGGCGGCGTAGCTGGCAAAGGTGAAGTCCTTCTGCAGGACGCCTGCTTCGGCAATTCGCCAGCCAGGCAGGCAGCCGAGCAGGGCAGAGGCGCGCGCCAGGTCGAGCAGGTGTTCGCTGCCGCGCAGGGGTCGGCAATGTTCAAGGGCAAGTGCCGGTTCGGTGGTCATGGTCAGGAGTCTCCCGTGGGCGAGTCACGCCGTCTGCAGGCGAGCGATGCGCAGGGCGGCGGGTGGATGCGAATCGTAGAACAGCGAGTGCAGCGGGTCGGGCGTCAGGGTAGCGGCGTTGTCTTCGTACAGTTTGACCAGGGCGGTGACCAGACTTTCTGCCGAGGCATGTCGGGCGGCATAACGGTCGGCTGCAAACTCGTCGCGGCGTGACAAAAGGCTCGGCAATGGCGTCAGCAGGAAGGTGAAAACAGGTCCGGCGAGAAAGAAGAGGAGCAGTCCGAGCGCCGTGTTCCGGCTATCAACGCCCAGTCCTTGATAGAACCAGGGCGCATCGATCAGTTGGCCGAGCACGGCGAGGAAACCGAGCGATAGGGTAAAGAGCATGACGATGCGCTTGACGACGTGGCGGTGCTTGAAGTGCCCCAGTTCGTGCGCCAGGACGGCTTCCACCTCAACCGCTTGCAGACGGCCAAGCAGCGTGTCGAAGAAGACGATGCGTTTCGTTCTGCCGAAGCCGGTAAAGTAGGCGTTGCCGTGGCTCGAACGCGTCGAACCATCCATCACGAAGAGCCCCGAGGTGGTGAAGCCGCAGCGGGCGAGCAATGCCTCGACGCGCGTCCTGAGTTCGAGGTCGTCGAGCGGGGCGAACTTGTTGAACAGCGGCGCGATCCAGGTCGGGTAGATGAACAGGATGAGCAGATTGAAGGCGCACCAGAAGAGCCATACGTAGAGCCACCACAGGCTGCCCATTTTCGCCATCAGCCAGAGCACGGCGAGCAGCGCCGGCGTGCCGATGATCAGGCCAAGCGCCGCCTGCTTCAGGAGGTCGCTGACAAAAAGCTTGAAGGTCATGCGGTTGAAGCCGAATTTTTCTTCGATGACGAAGCGATGGTAGAGGGCGAGCGGCAAATCAACGAGCGCAGAAATCGCGATGACGCTGAAGATCAGCGCCACGCCGTAGGGCAGACCGTCGAGTCGCATGGTCCAGAAGTTGTGCAGCAACTGCAGACCGCCGCCGAGCGTGAGGGCAAGCAAAACGGCCACTTCGACGGCAAGACCGGCACGGCCGAAGCGGGTGCGTGCGACGGTGTAGTCAGCGGCCTTCTGATGGGTGCCAAGTTCAATACGATCGGCAAATTTGTCAGGTACGGTTGCCCGGTGGGCGATGACGTGCGAAATCTGCCGCTGGGCCAGCCAGAGACGAACGGCGACCATCAGCAGCAGCGCGGCAAGAAATGCAAGAGAAAAGGTAGGGAGCATGAGCGTGTGACACAATACTACTTTTGAAGGTTGATGCCGATTATATGACACAGGATGCCAATTACCTTGTTTGGCTGGACATGGAAATGACCGGCCTCGAACCTGACCGCGATCGCATCATAGAATTGGCAATCATCGTCACCGATAACCAGTTGGCGACGATGGCCGAATCACCGGTCTGGGTGGTCCGCCAGGAGAATTCCTGCCTTGAGGCGATGGATGAGTGGAATCGCAAGACGCATGGCCGCTCCGGCCTGATTGATCGGGTCAGGGCCTCGACGCTCGATGAGGCGGCGGTCGAAGCGGCGGCGCTGGCCTTCGTGCAGGCCTACGTTCCGCAGTCTGCCAGCCCCCTGTGCGGCAACTCGGTCGGCCAGGATCGTCGCTTCATGGTCAGGTACATGCCGCAGTTCGAGTCCTGGTTCCACTACCGCAACCTTGACGTGAGTACGCTGAAGGAGTTGTGTCGGCGCTGGAAGCCAGAGGTCGCGAAGGGCTTTGTCAAGCGGGCGGAGCACAGCGCACTCGCCGACATCCGTGAGTCGATTGCCGAACTGAAATACTATCGCGAGCACTTCATCAGGCTCTAGCCAGGCGGCCGGCCAAGTGCCGGCAAAGCACCCTCACCGCTCTGGTTTTGACGCTCCCTTTTTTGCCTCACGCCGGTAGAGCTGCAGCTTCTCGTGGTCGTGGCGATCGCTGGGACGTCCTCCTTCCCAGACTTTCCGCCAGCCGTTAGCCGCTCTGGCGCTGCCCTCCCTGGCCGGGCCGAGCGTCAGCAGCCAGGCGCAGTTCCTGCCGGCAGCGGACCTTGCCGCCACCGTCCGTATGCCTTCGAAATAGTCGAGCGAGGCGAGAATCGAGTCGGCGACGTTGGCGCCGGCGATGCAGCCATACTGCTCAGGCAAGGCGCTGGCCAGCGCAGCCGAGAGCGGACGGTACGTTTTTCCGTAGTCGATCCAGGGCATCCAGAGCGCTGCAATCAACAGCCAGAACAAAGTCAGACCCGCCATCCAGTGCATGATCCCACGCATTGGCGAGCGTGGCGTGGTGGCAATCAGCCAGCACCAGGCGATGCTTCCCAGTAGCGCGAAGCTGACCGCGAAGCCGTTGAACTGGCCGCTGAACCCTGGTTCGAGTCGAGCGGCCTGCCGCGCCAGCCTTTCCGGCCAGCCGAATACGAGGGCGCTCCAGCCGATCCAGACGAGGAGCGCGAAGAAGCTGAAAGTGATCATGCCGAACCAGTCGAATGCGTTTGCTGCACCGCGTCGCAGCGATGTCGCGCCGGGAACGGCAAGTAGAACCAGTGGCGGCAGCAGCAGCAAGGCCGGCGCACTGCGTGCGGCAAAGCAAAAGCTGATGCCGACCCAGGTGGTCAGAAAGGCGAAAATCGGCAGGGCCAGCGGTCGTGTGGCCAATTGGCGCCTCTTTGCCCAGAGTGTCCAGCCGGCCAGAGGGAGGGCTGGCCATGCGTACCAGGTGAGCATCATCAGGAAGCGCCACAGACTGAGCAGGGGTGCCGAATTGTCGCCAAGTTGGGCTGACTCCTCCTGCCAGAATGCTTGCAGATATTCGGGTGACGCGGCGAACAAGGCGGCCAGCCAGGCGCCGGAAAGCGCGCCGCCCAGGAGCAGCGAGCCGAGCAGCATCAGCGCGGATTGTTGACGGTTTTCGGATCGCCAGACGACATAGGCGGCTACCGGTAGCAGCGGGAGCATGGGCGCCAGGCCGTTGGCCAGGAAGCCCAGGCCAAGCGCTGAACCAAAGACACAAGCGCCGCGCAGCGGTCGCCTGTCGAGCAGGGTCAGTCCCCAGTAGGCAGCCGTGTGCGCAGTCAGGGCGGCTAGCATGGGTTGCGCCTCGTGCGCGTGAAAAAGGAAGCCAATACTGCCGGCCAGCAAAAGGGGAGCCGCCGGCGCCTGCTCGCGGCCGTGTAGTTCTCGTGCAGCGAGGAGGGTGAAAGTGAGCGCCAGCAGAGTGCAGGCACCGCTGGCCAGGCGTGCCCCCTCATGCACCGGCAAGAGCCAGGAGAACAGGTGGCCGCAGGCGGCAGCCATCCAGTAGTAAAGGGGAGCGTCCGGGTAGGGGTTGCCGGCCAGACTGAGGGCCAACCAGTCGCCGTTCGAGACGATGCTGTGGACGACGCCGATAGTGACGGCGTCGTCACTTCTCCACGGGTCGTGGCCGATCAGTCCGGTAAAAATATAGAGGGCGAGCAGCGCCGCCAGGGCCCAACCGCTAGGCGGCAGTGGCATCCCGTTGAAGCGGGCACGCTCCGGCTGATCTGGCATCTGGAAAGTTGCGCTGCACTGGCCTGTGTGGAACGAAACGAAAAAGGCAGCCATGGGGCTGCCTTTTCTGTCGACCTTGCGGATCGGTTAAGCCGACTTGCGAATCGCGCCGTACTTCTGGTTGAACTTTTCGACGCGGCCAGCGGTATCGATGATCTTTTGCTTGCCGGTGTAAAAAGGATGGCAGGCCGCGCACACTTCGACATGCAGCGCTTTCTTCATCGTCGAACGCGTGGTGAAGGTGTTGCCGCAGGAGCAGGTCACCATGATCTCGTTGTATGCGGGGTGTGCGTTGGCTTTCATCTGGTACTTTTCCTGTATGTTAGATCAGTCCGTCCATGGTCAACAATCGACGACCGGAAGGCAATGCCATGAGAACGACCGCGATTATCGGCGATTTTCCTCTGCTCTGCAATCGTGCACGACGTGATCACCGGCGCATGGAGTCGAAAAACTCGGCGTTGTTCTTGGTGGCCTTGATCTTGTCGAGCAAAAACTCCATCGCTTCGAGATCATCCATGTTGTAGAGCAACTTGCGCAGGACCCACATTTTTTGCAGAACGTCGGGCTTGAGCAGAAGTTCTTCTCGGCGGGTGCCCGAGCGGTTGACGTTGATCGCCGGGTATACCCGCTTCTCGGCCATGCGGCGATCGAGGTGGATTTCCATGTTCCCGGTTCCCTTGAACTCTTCGTAGATCACGTCGTCCATGCGGCTGCCGGTATCAATCAGCGCGGTGGCGATGATGGTCAGCGAACCTCCCTCCTCGATGTTTCGCGCGGCACCAAAGAAACGTTTTGGCTTTTGTAGCGCATTGGCGTCGACACCGCCGGTCAGGACCTTTCCGGAGGCCGGCTGCACGGTGTTGTATGCGCGCGCCAGGCGCGTGATCGAGTCGAGCAGGATGACCACGTCGCGCTTGTGTTCGATCAGTCGCTTGGCTTTTTCAATGACCATCTCGGCCACTTGTACATGGCGCGTCGCCGGTTCGTCAAACGTCGAGGCAACCACCTCGCCACGCACCGAGCGGGTCATCTCGGTGACTTCCTCGGGCCGTTCATCGATCAACAGGACGATGACCGTGACGTCCGGATGGTTGGTAGTGATCGCGTGTGCGATGTGTTGCATCATCACGGTCTTGCCACTCTTCGGGCTGGCGACGAGCAGGCCACGCTGCCCCTTGCCGATTGGCGCGATGATGTCGATTATGCGGCTGGTGATGTTCTCTTCACCCCGGATGTCACGCTCGAGTTTCATGTGCTCGGCGGGGTGCAGCGGGGTCAGGTTCTCGAAGAGAATCTTGTTCTTCGACGCCTCGGGTGCTTCGCCGTTGATCTTGTCAACCTTGACCAGCGCAAAATAGCGTTCGCCATCCTTGGGTGTGCGGATTTCGCCTTCGATAGTGTCGCCGGTGTGGAGGTTGAAACGCCGGATCTGGCTTGGGCTGACGTAGATGTCGTCGGTGCTGGCGAGGTAGGAGGTGTCGGGTGAGCGCAGGAAGCCGAAACCGTCGGACAGCGTTTCCAGCGTGCCGTCGCCAAAGATGCTCTCGCCTTTCCGGGCCTGATTTTTGAGTAGCGCGAAAATCAATTCGTGTTTGCGCAGTCGGTTTGCGCCCTCGACATTGTTGGTGATGGCCATGTCGAGAAGCTGGCTTACATGAAGTGCCTTGAGTTCGGATAAGTGCATGTGCTGGAGACGAGGAAGGGAAAAACCAGGGAAGAGCCAGACGGGCCGCGCGCTAACGCGTATGGAACACGTGCTGGGGAAGTGCCGTGGGAGCGGGCGGGGCTTGCTGCAGGGAGAGGATGCCTGAAGAGTCTGCGCTGGCTCTTGATGTGCGATGGGTCAGGTGCGGCACCCATCGAACCTGCAGGCTGAGGTTAACGACTTTAGAGGTTGCTGTCAATAAAGGTGATCAGTTGCGACCTGGACAGCGCGCCGACCTTGGTCGCTTCGACATTGCCATTCTTGAACAGCATCAAGGTCGGAATGCCGCGAATGCCGTAGCTGGCCGGCGTCTTCTGGTTGTCGTCGATGTTCAACTTGGCCACTTTCAGCCGGCCGGCGTAGTCAGTGGCGATGTCCTCAAGGAGGGGTGCAATCATCTTGCACGGGCCGCACCATTCGGCCCAGTAATCAACGAGAACCGGCTGGTCCGATTGCAGTACATCGGCGCCGAAACTATCGTCCGAAACGTGATGGATGTGTTCGCTCATTTAAGAAAGCCTCTCGCGGGAACTGGGATGGGATGCGTGGCGGATGCGGGTGGAGCGGCGAGTTGACTGAAATCCTAGCCGCGTGCCTGTTCAGCCAGCTTCGCTATGCTAGCGAAAAAATCGCTGCAAGGGAAGCCGCCGGTTTGTCTCGCAGGCAGCAAATGCGCTATAGTCATCTACGTTCCACATTTCCGAATCGAGACAATGGCCTACGTCGTTACTGAGAACTGCATCAAATGTAAATTCACGGACTGTGTCGATGTCTGTCCCGTCGACTGCTTCCACGAGGGTCCGAATTTCCTGGTGATCGACCCTGATGAGTGCATCGATTGTACCCTGTGTGTTCCGGAGTGTCCGGCAGAGGCGATTTACGCCGAGGACGATGTGCCGGATACGCAGCGCGCCTTCATCGCACTCAATGCGCAGTTGGCCAAAGGCTGGCCGACGATCGTCGAACGCAAGGAGCCACCGGCTGACGCGGAGGAATGGAACAACAAGCCCGACAAGCTGCAGTTCCTCGCGCGGTGAGCCCGTAGGGGCGGTGAAACTCATAACAGACGACTAAAGAGGAGAGCAGGTGGACAAGATCTGGCTAAAGAGCTATCAGAAAGGCGTTCCCGCCGAGATTGACGTACACGAATTTCAGTCGCTTGGTGAATTATTCGAGAAAAGCGTGACGCAGTACCGCGATCGGGTGGCCTATATCAACATGGGCATCGAACTGACGTACGGCGAACTCGACAAGCTTTCACGCGATTTCGCCGCCTATCTGCAGTCGGTCCTCAAGCTGCCGCTGGGTGCCCGCGTGGCGATCATGATGCCCAACGTCCTTCAGTACCCGATCTCGATTTTTGGCGCCCTGCGTGCGGGTTATGTGGTGGTCAACGTCAACCCGTTGTACACACCACGCGAACTGGAGCATCAACTGAAGGACTCTGGTGCCGAAGTCATCGTCATTCTGGAGAATTTCGCCGTCACCCTCGAGCAGGTGCTCGCCAGGACGCCGGTCAAGCATGTCGTCATGGCTCGCCTGGGGGACATGCTCGGTTTTCCAAAAGGTGCCGTCGTCAATTTCGTCGTCAAGTATGTCAAAAAGATGGTCCCGGCCTGGAGCCTGCCGCGCGCGGTCAATTTTCGGACGGCGCTCGCCAAGGGTGCCTCCGCCGAGTTGAAGTCGGTCAAGGTGACGCCGGACGACCTCGCTTTCCTGCAGTACACGGGTGGCACGACCGGACTCTCGAAAGGCGCGATGCTGATCCATCGCAACATCCTTGCCAATCTGGCACAGGCGCATGCCTGGATCCAGCCGGCACTGGGCAGCGAGCAGCACATGGTCGTCACGGCGTTGCCGCTATACCACATCTTCGCCTTGACGGCGAACTGTTTCACCTTCTTCAAGATCGGCGCCAGCAACCTGCTGATTACCAACCCTCGCGACATTCCGGGCTTCGTCGCGGAATTGGGCAAGTACCCGTTTACGGTGATCACCGGCGTCAACACCCTGTTCAACGCCCTGCTCAATAGCGATGCCTTTTGCGCACTCAACTTCAGCCGGCTCAAGGTGACTCTCGGTGGTGGCATGGCCGTGCAAAAAGCGGTTGCCGAGAAATGGAAACAGGTGACCGGCAAGCCACTGATCGAGGCCTATGGTCTGACCGAAACCTCGCCGGCGGCGACCATCAATCCGCTCGACATTCCCGAGTACACCGGTGCGATTGGCGTGCCAATCTCGTCGACCGAGGTGGTCATTCGCGATGACGCGGGCACTGATGTTCCTCTGGGCGAGCGCGGTGAACTCTGCATTCGTGGTCCGCAGGTGATGAAGGGTTACTACAACCGACCTGAAGAGACAGCCAAGGTCATCATGGCCGACGGCTTTCTATTGACCGGCGACATTGCGGTGATGGACGAAAGAGGCTACGTGCGCATCGTCGACCGGAAGAAGGACATGATTCTGGTGTCCGGATTCAATGTTTACCCGAACGAGGTCGAGGATGTCGTCGCCCAGCATCCCGGCGTGCTGGAAGTCGCCGCAGTGGGCGTGCCGCACGACAAGTCGGGCGAGGCGGTCAAGATTTTCGTCGTCAAGAAGGACCCAGCGCTCACTGCCGAGGCGCTGATCGCCCATTGTCGGGAACATCTGACCGGCTACAAGGTGCCCGGACAGGTCGAGTTCCGCACCGACTTGCCGAAAACCAACGTCGGCAAGATCCTGCGCCGCGAACTGCGCGACGAGGCGCTCAAGCAGGGCTGATCAATTCTTGGCGGCATACTGCTGCAGGTATTCGGTGGTCACAGGATGCTTGTTGCGCGCAGCGTAGAAGATCGGCGTTTTTCCGTGTTTGTCCTCGCTCCGTGGATTGGCTCCATGTTCAATGAGCACTCGCGAGATTCTTGGCTGACCCGTCGCGGCAGCCAGATGGAGGGGCGTCTGGCCGGCATCGGTGGTCGCGTTCACATCGGCTTTCCTGTCGAGCAGCAGTTCGATCTCCTGCTTGGCACCGACCAGCACTGCCGCGTGCAAGGGCGCCATTCCAATGCGATCTCGGGCATCGATGCGCGCACCACTGATGAGCAGGAACTCGGATACCTTGGTGCGGCCATAGAAGGCTGCCATGTGGAGTGGCGTTCTGCCCAGCGCGTCGGTGACGTTGACCTCGGCGCCGCCTTCGAGCAGCGTCTTGATCTCGGCCAGATCGCCGCGGCTTGCCGCTCGTGCCAGCGGAGAACTGGCCGTCGGGGTGTCGGCGGTGGGCGGTGGTGCAGGGGGCAGTTGTTTTGTCGTGCTGGCCGTGCTCTCAGGTGCCTTGTCGCAGGCGCTCAGGGCCAACGACAAGAGGGCAATGGCAATCAGCGTGACGCGAGATACGGCTGTATTCATCTGAGAAGTTCTCCTCTACGCTTGGCGGCTGGCCTCGCGCATATTAACATCGCTGCTGACGACTACCGTTGGTTGCCTGGAGGTTGCAGTCATGCTGATCCATCTTGATCGTTCCGCCCTGTTGCTGGTCGATTTGCAGGAGCGTCTTCAGCCGGCGATCGACGAGGCTGCGCAGGTGCTTGAAGCCAGCCTCTGGCTGACCAGAGTGGCGCAGCGTCTGGACGTTCCGGTGATCTGCACCGAGCAGTATCCGCGAGGCCTGGGGCCAACCTTGCCAGTCTTGCGGAGCTTGCTCCCGGATCAATGCGTCGTCGAGAAGATCCATTTCTCGGCGGTTGCCGAGGGTGGCCTGTGGCGAGCGCCCGGAGGCGACCGAGCGCAGTTCGTCGTGGCCGGCACCGAAGCGCATGTCTGCGTTCTACAGACAGTACTCGATCTGCTCGCCGCAGGTCGCCGGGTCTTCGTCGTCGAGGATGCCGTCGGGTCGCGGCGAAGCGCGGACAAGGCCTTGGCCCTGGCACGCATGCGCAGTCACGGAGCCGATATCGTGTCGCGCGAAATGGTCGTCTTCGAGTGGTTACGGCAGGCGGGTAGCGACCTTTTTCGCAACCTCAGTCGCGAGTTCATTCGCTGAGCACGGCCGGCGGTGGAGCCGTCGGTAAATCTCTATCGGTCGCGTCGAGTTTTCAGGGCAGGGCTGTTTTCAGCTACAATCCGGATTTCCCGCTGCAGTCATTGCCATGATCAAATACGTTTTCGTCACCGGCGGCGTGGTTTCATCGCTCGGCAAAGGGATTGCTGCCGCGTCGCTGGGAGCGATTCTCGAGTCGCGCGGCATCAGAGTCACCCATCTCAAGCTCGATCCCTACATCAACGTCGATCCCGGAACGATGAGTCCGTTCCAGCACGGCGAAGTTTTCGTCACCGAGGACGGTGCCGAAACCGACCTCGACCTCGGCCACTACGAGCGCTTCACCAACGCTCGCATGGAGCGGCGCAACAACTTCACGACCGGCCAGATCTACGATTCGGTGATCAAGAAGGAGCGGCGGGGAGAGTACCTGGGCAAGACCGTGCAAGTGATTCCGCACATTACTGACGAGATCAAGGCGCATATCAGGCGCGGTGCAGAGGGTGCGGATCTGGCGATTGTCGAGGTTGGCGGAACGGTCGGTGACATCGAGTCGCTGCCATTCCTGGAAGCAATCCGCCAGATGGGTCTGCAGGAAGGGCGCAGCAACGCCTGCTACATGCATCTGACGCTGGTGCCCTACATTGCCACCGCGGGTGAGCTGAAAACGAAGCCGACGCAGCACTCGGTCAAGGAGCTTCGCGAGATCGGCATTCAGCCGGACATTCTCCTCTGTCGCACCGATCGACCGATTCCCGAAGAAGACAAGCGGAAAATAGCGCTGTTCTGCAATGTGCAGCGCGAGGCGGTGATCGAAGCCCGCGATGCGGATTCGATCTACAAGATCCCGGCGATGCTTCACGACCAGATGCTCGACGAGATTGTCTGCCACAAGCTCGGGATTCTGGCCAGGGCGGCTGATCTGACGATCTGGAAGACGATCGTGCACGCTCTCGAAAACCCGGAGCGGGTGGTCAACGTCGCTTTTGTCGGCAAATACGTCGACCTGACCGAATCCTACAAGTCGCTGACCGAAGCCCTGGTGCATGCCGGTATTGCCACGCGCAGCAAGGTCCAGGTCAGCTACGTCGATTCCGAAGAAATCGAAAGGAATGGTTGCCAGGTCTTGCAGGGAATGGATGCCATTCTCGTCCCCGGCGGTTTCGGGCGACGGGGTACCGAGGGAAAGATCGCTGCGATTCGCCATGCCCGCGAGAACAGGATTCCTTTCCTGGGCATCTGCCTCGGCATGCAGCTCGCCGTCGTCGAGTTCGCCCGCCATGTGGCCGGCATGCTTGCGGCCCACAGTACCGAGTTCGACCGCGATTCTCCGCAACCCGTGGTGGGTTTGATTACCGAGTGGCAGGACGCCTCGGGTCGGCTCGAAAGACGAGACGAGAATTCCGACCTGGGCGGCACCATGCGTCTTGGCGGTCAGCGCTGCAAGCTCGTCGAGGGAACGCTGGCGCGGGCGATTTACGGCCAGGCGGAAATCGTCGAGCGTCATCGCCACCGCTATGAGGTCAATAGCACGCTGCTCGGCAAGCTCGAAGAGAACGGGTTGGTGGTCTCCGGACGCGCGCCGGTCACCGATCTGTGCGAAGTCGTCGAATTGCCGACCGACGGCCCGAACGCGCATCCATGGTTTCTCGGTTGCCAGTTTCATCCCGAGTTCACCTCGTCGCCACGCAAGGGCCATCCATTGTTTACCTCCTTCGTGCAGGCGGCAGCCATGTACCAGGTGAAGGCATGAAGCTCTGCCACTTCGAGGTCGGTATCGACCAACCGCTCTTTCTGATCGCCGGCCCGTGCACGGCAGAGTCGCTCGACCTGTGTCTCGAGGTCGCCGGGCAGGTGAAGGAAGTCTGTACACGCCTCGGCGTGTCGTACATCTTCAAGGCCTCTTATGACAAGGCCAACCGCACTTCCGGTCGATCTCCGCGTGGGCCGGGAGTCGACGCCGGCCTGCAGATCCTTTCCGAGGTGCGTCGCCAGATCGCCGTTCCGGTGCTCACCGACGTGCATCGCGAAGAGGACATCGCGGCCGTGGCGGAAGTGGTCGACGTACTGCAGACGCCAGCCTTTCTCTGTCGTCAGACCGATTTCATTGCCGCCGTTGCCGCTGCCGGCAGGCCGGTGAATATCAAGAAAGGGCAATTCCTCGCGCCGGGCGACATGCACAACGTGGTGGCCAAGGCCAGGCAAGCCGCTGCTGGTGCCGATACGGTCATGGTTTGCGAGCGCGGTGCTTCATTTGGCTACCACAACCTCGTTGCCGACATGCGCAGTCTGGCGATCATGCGCGAAACCGGGTGTCCGGTCGTTTTCGATGCCACGCATTCGGTGCAGTTGCCTGGTGGGCAGGGCGCTGTTTCCGGCGGGCAGCGCGAGTTCATCCCGGTACTGGCGCGTGCCGCGGTCGCTGCGGGTATCGCCGGACTGTTCATGGAAACCCATCCTCGCCCGGAAATGGCGCTGTCCGATGGGCCAAACAGTTGGCCGCTGGGGCGCATCGAGAGCCTGTTGACGACCCTGGTGGCGCTCGACCGGGTTGTCAAGGGCAGCGGTTTTGAGGAACTGGCTTGATGGCTGCTGACACGACGGGTCGTCAAGAGATGACCACTTTTACATTTTTGAAGACAAGGGAAAGACCATGAGCTCTGTCGTTGATGTTGTCGCACGCGAGGTTCTCGACTCGCGCGGCAACCCTACCGTCGAATGTGACGTCCTGCTCGAATCCGGCGTCATGGGTCGTGCGGCTGTGCCTTCAGGCGCATCGACCGGTTCACGCGAAGCCATAGAACTACGTGATGGCGACGCCGCCCGCTACCTGGGCAAAGGCGTGTTGCAAGCAGTCGAGAACGTGAACACCGAGATTTCCGAAGCGATCATCGGCCTGGATGCACAGGAACAGGCGTTCATCGATCAGACGCTGATTCATCTCGACGGTACCGATAACAAGGCGCGTCTCGGTGCCAACGCCATGCTGGCCGTTTCGATGGCCGTGGCCAAGGCGGCTGCCGAGGAATCGGGTCTGCCGCTTTACCGCTATTTTGGCGGTTCTGGGCCGATGCAGATGCCGGTGCCGATGATGAACATCATCAACGGCGGCGAACACGCCAACAACAGTCTCGACTTCCAGGAGTTCATGATCCTGCCGGTGAGTCAGAATTCGTTTCGCGAAGCGCTGCGCTGTGGTGCCGAGGTCTTCCACGCGCTGAAGAAGCTGTTGCACAAGAAAGGCTTCTCGACGGCGGTTGGCGACGAGGGTGGCTTCGCACCCAACCTCGGAAGCCATGCCGAAGCTCTGGAACTGATCATCCAGGCCATCGAGAACGCCGGTTATGGTCCCGGCGATGACGTGTTGATCGGTCTCGACTGCGCGGCGTCGGAGTTGTACCGCGATGGTCGTTATCATCTGGGCGGTGAGAATCTGCAGTTGAGTTCGCACGAACTGGTCGATTATCTGGCCAATCTGGCCGATCGCTTTCCGATCGTCTCGATCGAAGACGGGATGGCCGAAAACGACTGGGATGGCTGGAAAGTGCTCACTACGCGCCTCGGCAAAGGGGTGCAGATCGTCGGTGACGATGTCTTCGTTACCAACACGCGCATTTTCAAGGAAGGTATCAAGCAGGGTATCGCCAATTCGATCCTGATCAAGATCAATCAGATCGGCACGCTGTCAGAGACCTTTGCGGCGATCGAAATGGCCAAGCGTGCGGCCTACACGGCGGTCATTTCACACCGTTCCGGGGAGACCGAAGACAGCACCATTGCCGATATCGCCGTGGGCATGAACGCTTTGCAGATCAAGACCGGTTCGCTGTCGCGTTCCGATCGCATCGCCAAGTACAATCAGTTGCTGCGCATCGAAGAGGACCTCGGTGATACGGCGGGTTATCCGGGCCGTGAAGCCTTCTACAATCTGTCCTGATCCTCTGCGTAGAGGTCCGCTGCCGTGCGCTGGCTTGCTGTCGCGCTGCTCGTCGTGATCGCCCTGCTGCAGCATCCGCTGTGGTTGGGCAAGGGCGGCTGGCAGCGGGTGTGGGATGTCGATCGGCAGTTGCAGCAGCAGCGGGAAGCCAACAAGAAGCTGGAGATGCGCAACGCCGGTCTCGATGCCGAAGTGCGCGATCTGAAGCAGGGCTACGATGCCATCGAGGAGCGTGCTCGCTTCGAGCTCGGCATGGTCAAGCAGGACGAGATCTTTGTCCAGATTGCCGACAAACCTGCGGCCGAGAAGATCGCCGCTCCGGTCGCCGAGAAAGCCACCGCGGCGCCCCGACCGGCAAGGCAGCCAACGCCAAAACGCTAGTCGCGGGCCTCGCCGGTTCTTGCCTGGTGCGCCTGCAGGCCTATTCGAGCAACTCGATCTGACCGGCGACGGTCGCGCTGATCTGGGTGTCGCCGGCCTCGATCGGCATCGGTGTTGCCTGGGCTGCGGCCAGCCCGGCCGAGCGCATCATCGTGGTCAGCGGTGCCTGGCCACCATTGTTGATCACTAGGTGTTTGATCCGGTAAGGCTTGCCCAGGGTGTCGGCAATCACTTTGGCGCGTGACTTGAAGGCGGCGATGGCATCGATCATGGCTTCGCTTTCGGCCTTCTTTCGGGTTTCCGGCGCCGGCAGCATCATCAGGTTGGCGATGCCCATCGACGTCTGGAGTTTGCCCAACAAGTCGGAGAGAGCTGCCGTATCGCCGGTTTCCAGCGTCAGGTCTGAACGCATTCGCCAGCCTTCAATCGTGCTGCCCTTGGCATAGACGGGATAGGTGTGGGTGGCACCACTCTGCGCCTTGATATTGCTGTATCCTCTGGCCGTCTTCAGGCCCGCGGCGATCAGGCCATTGACGCGCGTGGCCAGGTCGCCCGGCGTCGTACCGCTGGCTTCGGCAAAGACGGTGGCCCGCGCCAGGTCGTTGGCTGCAGGTCGACTGGCTTCGGCGGCGAGATCGATGGTCGTCCCGGTGTCGACCGGCGCGGCAGGTACGGGTGTCGCGAGGAGCAGGGCGAGGATGGACAAGGGGTGTCGTAGACATAGAGACCGCAAGTAAGTCATGGTTTCTCCGGATCGATGTTGCGTTCGCAGCGGGCGCCCGCTGTGCAAGCGACTCGCCGGCTAGTGGCCAACAGCTTGCCTGGCGGCACCGACTGCGTCGTGGCTGGCCTATTGTAGCGTGTTACGGGTGTTGCTTTCTTCTGGTCAGGTGTCGGAAGCTTGGTTAGAATCTGCCTCACCCGCTCGCTCCCGTGCGATCGGGAAGGGTCTTTGAGGGGGCACCATGCTGAAAGCAGGACAGGCAGCTCCGATGTTCGTCCTCCCCGATGCGGATATGGAACTTATCGATATTGCCCAGTTCCAGGGCAGGAGTAATGTCATTCTCTTTTTCTATCCCAGAGATGGCGCACCGTGCTGTACGTTGCAGGCAACCGATTTCTCTGATCACGAGGATGAATTTGCGCGGTTCGACTGCAGGATCCTCGGCATCAGCCGCGACGACTGCATTCAGCACGCAGAGTTTCGGGACAAGCACGGAATTTCGGTGTCTCTCCTCTCGGATGCCGAGGGGACGGCGTGTGAACAGTACGGTGTCTGGCAGGCGAGAGAGGTGGATGGTGCCACGAAATACGGCATCCTGCGCTCCACTTTCGTCATCGACAAACAAGGCGTTCTCCGTCACGTGCTTTACGGAGTGAACGCCAAAGGCCACGCGCGACAAATGCTGCGCGCGGTTAAGGAACTCAATTCATGAATAGGCAAGTTGTCAAAAATTCGGTGGTCACGCTCGACTACAGCGTAACCGACGTCGATGGTGATCTGGTCGATGCCGGTCAGGAGCCGCTCGTCTATCTGCACGGTGGCTACGATGACATTTTTCCGTTGATCGAAGAAGCCGTGCAGGGAAAGGGGGTCGGCCAGTCGGTGGTGGTCAAGATGCAACCCGACGATGCTTTCGGTGAGTATGATGCGGCGCTCGTCCAGGTCGAGCCACGCAGCCAGTTTCCTGTGGAACTCGAGGTTGGCATGCAGTTTGAAGGGGTGCCCGAGGGCGCTGATGACGGCGACGACGAAGGCGACGAAGGCGACGACGAAGACGTCTTGATTTACCGGGTCACCGAAATCGCCGACGACCAGGTGGTGCTCGATGGCAACCATCCGCTGGCCGGAATGGCCTTGATCTTCACCTGCACGGTGACCGACATTCGCCCGGCCACAGCCGACGAGATCACTCACGGGCACATGCACGACGGTGATTGCGAAGACGACGATTGACCGTCGCTGCGAAGACGCAGGTGGCGCTTGTGTCGGGCGCGTCAGCGCAGCAGCTTGCCTGAACGATTGACGATGGTAATGTCGACGAAGCGCGAGCCGGTGTGTCGGTTTGCCGCGAAGCTGATGAATACGCCGCCGGCGTCATAGCTCTTCATGGTCTCGAGGGCCTCGCGCAGTTTCTTGCGGCTTGGATTCGGGCCCGCTCGGCGCAGTCCTTCGCCGAGCACCTTGGCGCCAAGGTAGCCTTCGACGAAGGTCTGATTGACGCTCACGTCCTTCGGGGCGAACTTCGCGAAGTTGTCCTGTATTTCGCGAATCAGGGGAACCGAGCGACCGTTCGGGTCGGGAACGACCTGAGTCAGTACCAGCCCCTCGGCTTGCTCGGCGCCGATCGCCTTGACCACCTGCGCGGCATCGGTCACCGACAGCGCGACATATTGCGCGAAGTTCCCGGCGGCGCGTGACTGCTTGAGGAACTCGGCGCTGGCCGCCGTGTTGGCGAGCATGATGACCGCCTGTGGTTTGGCGGCGGCGATGGTCTTGACGGCCGCGCCGACGTCGGTCGTGTTCTTCGCGTAGGAGCCCTTGGCGACCAGTGACCCCCCCGCACTGCCGATCGCCGTTTCAGCGCTGACCAGCGCGTCGCGGCCGAAAGCGTCGTCCTGGAACAGGATGGCAAAGTGGGTGGTGCCAGTGGTCACGTATTGGTCGACAATCTTGGCGACTTCCTCAGCGTAGCTGGCGCGGGTCATGAATAGCAGCGGGTCGTTGCGTCGTACCAGTGATGCCGCACCGCTGCGTACGGCAAGCAAGGGAATGCCGGCTTCACTGAGCACTTTCTGGTCGAGCATCGCCTCGACGTTGCCGGTGCCGACGAAGCCGATGAAGGCCACTGGCTGCGACTCCTTCAGGAGTTCTCGCGCCAGTCGAACCGTCTCGTCGGCCTTGTAGCCGTCATCCTTCGAGACCAGTCGAAGCTTGGCGCCGTGAATTCCTCCCTCGGCGTTGACCGCGTCGAAGTACAACTGCACTCCTGCGCGCATCTGGCTTCCGGTCGGCGCCAAAGGGCCGCTCAGCGCAGCCACCTGGCCAACGACGAGTTCGCCGGCGGTAACGGTCACTGGCGCCAGACCAGTGAGCACGATGGCGACGGCGACAGTTTCGACGGCGGCCAGCAGCGCGTTGCGCAGCAAGGTGATCAGCTTCATGGTGCAGTCCTCCAGGTGCCCTAGGTCCGTTCAAGTCTAGGGCTTGCCGCGCCGCCTGTCGATTGCCTTTTTTCGCTTTCCCGCCGTCAGTGGTCAGCGTGCGGGTAAACCTCGAAGCGGAAGATCTGTGGCAACTCGCTATCGACGATGACCTTCACCCAGCCCATGACCGGGTAGCCGAAGGTCTCCAGGCGAGTGAAGTTGGCCAGTGGCCGATGCGTGCGCGGATGGTGCAGCGGGTGGTCGATGCGTTGCCAGTGCGTGTCCCCGTGGACCAGCAGCACCTGGCCAGGAAAAGCCAGTGTTTCCTGGCGCAGGGTGTCGAGCAATTGACGGTAGCCGGCGTGGGTCAGGCCGATCGCATCGTGCTCGAAGCCCGGGTTGGCCTGCATGACGATGACCATGCCGGCCGCCGCTTCGCGCCGCGCGAGGGCAAAGCCGTCCCGGAGCCAGGCGATGACGCGCGCGTTGCGCACCACAAATTCCGCGCTGGGCTCGGTGCCCATGCCGAAGTTGTTGTCCGGACCCGGCACGTTGAGCGACACGAAGAGGACCGGGCCAAGCCGCCAGCGCAGATTTTCCGGATAGCCTCCGGCCTGCTGTTCCAGCGGCAGCGCCGGCTTGCCGAGCGAGCGCGGTGCGGCGAAAAAAAGCTCGCGCAGTTTCTGCAGCCGCTCGATCGGGTCGAAGTGGCCGGCAGCGAGTTGACGGCAGTCGGTCCATTCGTTGTCGCCGGGCACATAGATCAGCGGCACGGTCGAGGCGTCGAAAAGCGCCCGGCGGTCGAAGAACAAGTCATCGCTGCACACCTCACGGCTATCCTTGAAATCGCCGGCATGGACGATGAAGCTGACGTGGTGTGCCGCGATGTGGGCGAGCATCGGCGGCAGTTCGCGCCTCTCGTAAGAGCTGTACGGGGTGTCACCGATGGCGGCGAAGCGCCAGGTTTCGGCGTGTACTTTGGCTACGCCGGCGGCGAGCAGCAAGGCAACCGCGGCGAGCAGCGACTTGATCGCTCGCCGCTTGCTTACGCGAGTCATGAGAGCAGGGATTTCAGCGCATAGAGGGCGTCGAGCGCCTCTCTCGGCGTCAGTCGATCGGGATCGATGCTCGCCAGCCGCTCGATCGCCGGGTGCGTCGGCGACTCTCGTTGTTCGGCGGCGTCGGCCAGCGCGGTGGCAAAGAGATCCGGTTGCAGGGGGTTGATCGAGGCGCGCTGTTCGAACTCGCGCAACTGCCGGCGTGCTGCCCTGACCACCGAAGCGGGAATTCCGGCCAGCGCGGCGACCTGAATGCCGTAGCTCTGATTGGCCGGGCCTTCCTCGACGGCGTGCAGGAAAACGATGCGCTGGCCATGCTCGATGGCATCCAGATGCACGTTGGCGAGTTCGGCGTACTCGTTGGCCAGCAGAGTCAACTCGAAGTAGTGGGTGGCAAACAGCGTCAGGCAGCGGTTCTTCTCAAGCAGGTGGCGACAGATGGCGAAAGCCAGAGCCATCCCGTCGAAGGTCGAGGTGCCGCGTCCCACTTCGTCCATCAACACCAGACTGCGTTCTGTGGCGTGGTGCAGGATGGCCGCTGATTCGGTCATTTCGACCATGAATGTCGAGCGCCCGGCGGCGAGATCGTCGGCCGCACCGATGCGCGTGAAGATCTGGTCGAGCGGGCCGAGGACCGCGCGCGTCGCCGGCACATAGCTGCCGACATGAGCAAGCAGGGCAATCAGCGCCGTCTGGCGCATATAGGTCGATTTGCCGCCCATGTTAGGGCCGGTGATCAGCAATAGCCGGCGGTTATCGGCAAGGTGCGTCTCGTTGGCGATGAACGTCTCGCCACCCTGGAGTTGCTCTTCAACGACCGGGTGTCGTCCGCCCTCGATGAGCAGTCCTGGCTCCGACGAAAACAACGGCCGGCTGTAGTTCTGCCGCAGCGCGTTATCGGCGAAGGTCGCCAACAGGTCGAGGTAGGCAACGGCGTGGGCGATTCCCTGCAACTGGGGCAGATCGGCCTGCAGGCTGGTCAGCACGCCATCGTAGAGCAGCTTCTCGCGGGCCAGGGCGCGATCCTGCGCCGACAAGGCCTTGTCTTCGAAGGCCTTGAGTTCCGGCGTCAGATAGCGCTCGGCGTTCTTCAGCGTCTGCCGGCGGCGGTAATCGTCGGGTACTCTGGCGGCATGGGCGTTGCTCACCTCGATGTAAAAGCCGTGCACACGGTTGTACTCGACCTTCAGGCTGGTGATCCCCGTGCGTTCGCGTTCGCGTGCTTCAATGGCGAGCAGGAAAGCGCCGCAGTTGTCGTTGAGGGCGCGCAGTTCGTCGAACTCGGCGTCGAAACCCGTGGCGATGACCCCGCCGTCGCGGATCAGCGCCGCAGGTTCGGGCAGGATGGCGCGCCGCAGCAGGTCGACGACGCCGGCCGGCGTGGCCAGATGCGCGTGCAGTTCGGCGAGCAGGGACGCGGCCGTCGTGGCCAGTGGAGCGCGCAGTTCGGCCAGGCGCTGCAGGCTGTCGCACAGGCTCGACAGGTCGCGCGGGCGTGCCGTGAACAGCGCGATGCGGCCGGCGATCCGGTCGATGTCGGCGAAGCCGCGCAAAGCCTGGCGCAGTTCACGCAGCGTGCGGCCACCATCGTCGAGTAACATGGCCACCGCCGCGTGGCGATTAGTCGGAATGGCCGGGTCGCGCAAGGGGTGGTGGAGCGCGTGGCGCAGCATTCGCGAGCCCATCGCGGTGATGCAGTGGTCGAGCAGGCTGCACAGCGTCGGCGCCGGCTGGCCGCGCAGGGTTTCGGTAAGTTCCAGGTTGTGCCGTGTGGCCGTGTCGATGCCCAGGAAGGTGGCGTCGCGTTCGACGATCAGCGCCTGCAGGTGGGGCAGGGCACGCGCCTGCGTCGCCTGCGCATAGCGCAGGAGGGCGCCGGCGGCGGCAATCGCCGGCCGCAGCGCGTCGGCACCGAAGCCGGCGAGCGAACTGGTGCCGAAATGCGCACACAGCTCCCGGCCTGCCGCTTCGACGTCGAAATGCCAGTCAGCCTGGCGCGCCAGCGCAGCGTCGGGGGCGAAGGGCAGAACAAGGCTCTCCGGGACGATGATCTCCGCCGGACGAATACGTTCGAGGCTGGCGGCGAGTTTTCCCGGAACGACTTCGCAGACGCGGAACTCGCCACTCGCCAGATTGATCCAGGCCAGTCCGGCAAGTTGCCTGGTCGTGTAAATGGCGAGCAGCAGCGTGTCGCGCTTCTCGTCGAGCAGCGCCGCGTCGGTCAGCGTGCCAGGCGTGACGATGCGGGCAATGGCACGCTCGACCGGACCCTTGCTGGTCGCCGGGTCACCGATCTGCTCACAGATGACCACCGATTCGCCGAGCTTGACCAGTTTCGCCAGATACTGTTCGACCGCGTGGTAAGGTACGCCGGCCATCCTGATCGGCTGCCCGGCCGACTGGCCGCGCGTCGTCAGCGTGATGTTCAGCAGGCGCGCGGCCTTTTCCGCATCCTCGAAGAACAACTCGTAGAAGTCGCCCATCCGGTAAAACAGCAAGATGTCAGGATGCTCCGCCTTGAGGCGCAGGTACTGCTGCATCATTGGGGTATGGGCAGTTACGGTACTTTCTCTCGCGTTTTGATTGTTCGGCATACCTATGCGCTGACCCGCGCTCATGGCGGCGCCAGGGTGAGCATGCCCAGCACCGCCATGATTTCGGCCCAGGCGATGCGGCACACCGCGATGGTGGAGGCCGACCCGGCAAGCGCCATCATCACTCGCTGGAGTCTTCCTTGATGTAAAGCTTGACCGGCGCCGAAGTATGGCAGAAGAGAATCAACCGTGATCCTCCAGCACCAGCCGACTGAGTGGTGTGCCACGCGCAACCAGATCTGCGGGCGGTTCCAGTTGCGGCTTGCCGCCGCTCCAGGACAGGCGGCCATCAGCGATCAGGCCGTGCAGCCCTTCTCCGGCGTTCGGCTTGCTGTTCGAGCTTTGCCCGCAGCGCGCACAGCAGCACGCTGGAGAGGCTGGCTTCGAGTTCGCGAATGGCTATGGGCATGGCGGCACCTCGGGAGATAATTTTCGACACCCAACCTGGAGCTCCGGATGGGGACCGTTTTTGACACCACCGGCGCCGGTGGTGGTCTTTATCCGTGCAGACTGGCGATCAGGTCATCGACGTTCGAGCCTTCTGCTTGCTCCTGTGGAGATCAGAAGAACTGCTTGGCGAAGTTGGCCACCGCCAACGCAATGAGGATGCCCATCATCCATTTGACCAGCGACAGATCTGCCTTCACTTCGGCGATATCCGCTTTGGTCGTGGATTCAAGTCTGGCGATGTCGGTTTTTGTCGCGAATTCCAGTCGGGCGATGTCTGCTTTGGTGGCGAGCTGCCCGTCCAGTGCTTCGGACAGGACATCCCTTATTGCTTCGGCTTCGGCCTGCGCTTCAGGAACGCCGGCGACACGTAGCCTTTCGGCGACCTTGAGGGTATCGAAGGTTATCGTGGTCATGGGAGCGGAGTATGCGCGGCAGGGGCGGCATTTGCAAATATTCCCCGCTGTCAAACGGGCGGGGGAAACCGTGCTGCCGCATCATCGGCTCATGGGCGGTTACAGCACTTTCTCTGGCGTCCTGATTGTCCGGCATATTCCAGGCGAGTCGTTGATTTCAAGAGCCGGGGCTCAATCATCGATTTCCTCGACACTTACATTCCCCTTCGAGGACCGCTTGATGCGGTATTTGGTGCCGTCCTTGCCGGTCCAGCGGGTCGCCGAGGAGGGCACCTTCACCCCGTCGATGGTCACCTGGCCGTTCACCGTGCTGACGCCGCTCGAACCCTCGTTGTCGCCCTTGCTGGTGGTGACCGTCGTTCCCGGCGAGTGGGTGATCGAGGACGAACTCGTGCCTGGATTTACATATACCCCGTTGCCCTTGGTCGTGGTCTTGCCGGTGTTGACGCTCGTCCCGCCGGCGCCGCCGGTATTCACGTTGACGCCATCCGGCCCGCCGACCGACACGGAGACCTGGGCTAGTGCAGAGGCTGCGGAAAGCGTGAGCGCTCCCGCTATCATGGTGATCTTCATGGCCATACCTTTCTTGAAAAAGACAGAAAATTCAACGGCACTGCCAAGAGTATCAGCGGCCCTGTCAGCCACGTCAACCCTGGCCCTTGCTCTTCCAGGCGAGCGAAATCTCCGGGTACGCCTTCAGATACGTGTTCACGGCTTCGCCAATGGTGGGGAAGAAGACCTCTGCGCCGAGCCGGGAAAACAGCCCGAAGCGCTTCAACTTGTCCTTGACGGGGTCCTTCATCTCGGCAAAGCACAGCTCGATGCTCGCTGCATGCAGAGTCTCGTCCAGCTTGGCCAGGATGTCCGCAGCGGTGACGTCCACGCTGGTGACCGGTTCCGCTGTCACAACCAGCCAGCGCACGGGCGTCGGCGACGCTGCCACCGCATCCAGGAGGCGGTCGTGGAACCACTCGGCATTGGCGAAGAACAGCGGCGCAGCCCAACGAAACAGGACCAGCCCAGGGATCAGGCGGGCGTCCGGGTAACGCGCAATGTCGTGGTAGCCATTGACGCCTTCGACGCGTCCCAGGACAGCGGAGTGCGGGCGCCAGCCATCCCAGAGGAATTCGATCACCGCCAGTACGATCGCCAGGCCAATGCCTGGAATGGCGCCCAGAACGACCACGCCGACGCAACAGCCGATGGATAACCAGAACTCCCAGCGCTGGATGCGGTAGATACGCCGCAGGTCGGCAATCTCGAACAAGCCGAGGGCCGAAGCGATGACCACGGCGGCCAGCGCGGTGATCGGCAGATGCTGCAGCAGGTTCGGCGCCAGCACCAGCAGCAGGGCAACGGCCAGGGCACCGACCACGCTGGTCAACTGGGTCCTGGCGCCGGCGGCCTCGGCGACTGGCGTGCGCGACGAACTGCTGCTGATCGGAAACCCCTGAAATAATCCCGCCGCCAAGTTGGCGACGCCCAGCCCCACCATCTCCTGGTTGGGGTCCACATAGCTGGCCGTTTTGGCGGCATAGGTGCGCGATAGAACGCTGGTATCGGCGAAGGAGACGATGGCCACGGCGAAACCACCCATGAGGATGGGCACGAGATCGGCGCGCGTGATCCATGGCACGGCAAAGGCCGGCAAACCCTGGGGCAGCGGGCCGAGGACCGATACGCCGTACTCGTAGAGGTCCAGCGCAGCGACGACGACGGTTGCCCCGATGACCGCAATGAGCGTTCCCGGCCAGCGTTTGCTTCCTTTCAGCACCATGATCAGGGCCAGCGTGCCGACGCCGAGCAGCAGCGCGATGGCGTTCGTCCTGCCAGCCAGCAAGGCGTGCATGAATTGCCAAAGCTTGCTCAGCGGATCATCACCGTCGACCGAGAAGCCGAACAGCTTGGGCAACTGGCTGATCATCACTGTCAACGCAATGCCGTTCATGTAGCCGTAGCGGATCGGCTTCGAGAGTAGCTCGGTGACAAAGCCCAGACGTGCGACGCCCGCCAGAATGCACAACACACCGGAGACCACCGCCATCATGCTGGCCAGCGCGATGGCGCGCTGCGGATCGCCGGCGGACAGCGGCAGGATGACCGCGAGGATGACGGCCGCCAACGATGAATCCGGGCCCAATACCAGGATGCGGCTGGGTCCGAACAGCGCATAGGCGAGCAGCGGGATGATTGTCGCGTAGAGGCCATAGATTCCCGGCACCCCCGATGCCACGGCATAGGCAATGCCAACCGGCACCAGCAGCGTGGTCAACACCAGACCGGCGGCGACGTCGTGGCCTAGCCAGGCCGCCTCGTAATGACGCAAGGTGTGCAGGCCTGGCAGCCACGTTTGCCAGCCATTTTGGTCGACGGTTCCTTGGCGAGCCGCGATGCGCCCCGCTTCCAGAGGACAACCAGCAGGCTTTGGTTCAGTCATTTCAGCGTGCCCGTATCAAGGATGGGTTCGATCATGGACTCGATCGCGCGCGACGCGCCATTCGCGTTCCTGGCTGTCGGATGCGGCGCGAAGACGAGTCGACACGATGGCCAAGGAATCCATCCTGTTCCCTTTGGCGCTGGCTGTCCGTGCGTCGGCGCACCAAACGACGCAGAAAACCTGATCAGATCGACCGTCTTGGCCGGCGGCCGTCTCTCTGTGTGTCGCCGCACAGACTCCGCCTGATCGGGCGACCAAGCTTGCTGCTTCAGCCGAGTGGCCATGACTGGTGCGACAGAAAGCGAAATCGAGCGACTGGGAGAATGAACGTGGTTACGTGGCAGCACAATCGATATCGGTGGATCCTGGTCGGCGCTCGTGGTTGCGATGAGGCTGCGCCTGAGTCGTCGCTGGTCGACGCCGAAAACGGTTTGCCTGGCGCATTGCGGTGGGCCTACGTCTGCGGTCGCGATGCAAAAGGTGAGCTTTTCGCGCGTTACAGGCGATCTCGTCATCGGGAGGCGAAATACAGGGAAGCGTCTGTCGCGCCCGCTCGTGGTCGCCACGACGACCCCGGCTACGCTGCCAACGGGTGGCGATCATGCCCAAGCTGCAACGGTTGGGTGTACCGCATCCAGCGCGGCTTCCTGGATGGGCTGATGAACATCCCTTCTCCGGTTCACCGCTACCGCTGCCGCTCGGCGGGTTGTCGCTGGGAAGGCAATCTGCGCGTGCAACGCGATTTCTAGCCGAGCCTGCGCCGCGGTAGGCTGAACGACGAAGGTCACGGCGAACTCCCGCCCTCGGTGATGGCGAGCAATACACCGTAGGGCGCAATAAGCGAAGCGCATTGCGCGAAATGGCCAAAGTCGCTGGACCCGTCCGACGCCTGATCATCGCCGAGCCTGGCATCCGGTGTCTGGTGCAATGCGCTTCGCTTATTGCACCCTACGGACAGCCGTGTGAATCGGTTCGAGGCCTACTCGAAAGACAGCACCAGCCGCTTTCCTAGTGCTGTGGCGGCCTTGTCCAACGGCTTCAGGGTGTTACGTCCTCCCCTGGCCAAGGTCTAAGGGCTCCAAATATCCCGCGTACGGTCGGGAA
>NZ_FLQX01000107.1 GCF_900089955.1 Candidatus Accumulibacter aalborgensis
CATCTTGACTTCAACACCACGACAGCGCCGCCGTTTCCTCCGCGTAGCGGCTTCGTCCAACCCTTCGCTCAACAGGCACCGGCAAGCCGGCGCCTGCCGCTTAGCTCAAACGTTAGGTTCCAGAACGTGCACACGAATATTGGAAGCCACGATGACCGCTTTCATCAGCCACTCGTTTGAAAACAAGCCTGAGTTCGAGAACGTCACAGATGCGCTCGATCTACGGGCCGTGCCGTATTGGAACCCCGCTGCGATTCGGCCAGGAGGATCGCTCCGCGAACAACTTCGGGCTGCAGTTGAGCGGTGCGACTTGTGCATATTTATTGCGACTCGCAAGTCGATCGACTCCAGTTGGTGTGGCGCCGAACTCGGGGCGTTTTGGGGTGCGGGCAAACCAATCGTCGTTTACGTGGCTGAACCTTCCCTTTCCGACGGGGAATTACCCCAGATTGTTCAGGGCGATGTGTGGGAACGCCGAATTGCCAAGATTGCAGATCGCGCTAAGGAGATCATTGCCCAAGGTAGCACTGTCGGCGCCTCGATAGACAGGAACAGGAACTCCTCCGTTGCACAATTGACCGTGGAGCAGTTGGAAAAGATGATCGTTGGCGCCGTATCGCTGGCTGCGGCAACTTCTAAAGACAAAGCGGCGCCGTCGAACTTCGACGAGGTGGGAACTGCTGTCCGAGGGGCGGCGCGAAAGGTCTTAGCGGGCTTCCAGGCTTCGGAGGCTGCGTCGCGCGAGTTGGTCGACTTGTGGCACAACAAAATACTGTGGGTCGATGATCGACCTGAGAACAATGCGTTCGAACGTCAGGCGTTCGAGGCCATGGGGCTAGAGTTCACTCTTGCCCTGTCCACTCACGAGGCGCTGCATGTTCTTGCCACACGGAAGTTCGCCGCCATCATCTCGGACATGGGGCGAAAGGAAGGACCACGGGAGGGCTACGCACTACTGGAAGCGGTTCGCGCAGTTGACCAAGCTACGCCCTTCTTCATCTACGCAGGTTCGCGTGCCGCGCAGCACCAACGTGAGGCAGCGCTCCGCGGCGCTCAAGGGACAACCAATATCGCTGACGAACTCGTCGAAATGGTTACCCGCGCGCTACCGACTGGAACCCGTCGTTCCAGCCGACCGCCTCGGCGGCGGCTGAACTCCAACGTTAGCTTGCACAAGAAGAATCATGGACGCAGCTGAATCTATCATCGCCTCCCATGATCACCTTGCGCCGAAGCTCGACATGTACGAGCAGGCTATCCACTTGTACGCCTATCGTCACACACACGGCGCCAGGTCTTGCAGTCTCCATCCAGGCCTGACCCTGCGCTGCAGGCGACCGGCCGGATAGAGCCGCGCCCGTCGCCTGCGCTTTCACATTGAACGGCCGCTTCGCAAGACCCTGACTAGCCTGGAATAAGGGATTTCAAAGACGCCATGCAACTCCTTTCTTTCGCGTGGCGGATGCTGCGCCGCGATGCTCGGGGCGGTGAATTGCGCTTGCTGGCCGCGGCGCTGGCCGTGGCGGTGGCGGCGCTGACGGCGGTCGGTTTTTTTGCCGATCGCGTCCGCCAGGCACTGGACCGCGAGTCGCACCAACTGCTCGGCGCCGACTTGTTGCTGACCGCGGACCATCCGTGGCCGGCCGAACTGGCCATTGCCGCGCGTGCGCGTGGCCTGCAGGTGGTCGAGACGAAAACCTTTCCGAGCATGGTGACCCATGGTGCCGGCAACGAACTGCGCGCGCAACTGGCCGAGATCAAGGCCGTCGCTGCCGGTTATCCGCTGCGCGGTTCGTTGCGTATCGCCCCGGCGCTGAACGTCGCCGACGCGCCGGCACGCGGCGTTCCGGCCGCCGGGACAATCTGGATCGACGAACGCCTGGCCTCGGCGCTGGCGGCGCGCGTCGGCGACCGCGTCGTCGTCGGGCAGATTTCGCTCGTCGTCGATGCGCTGCTGACGCTGGAGCCCGATCGCGGAATCAATTTCTTCAGCGTCGCGCCACGCCTGTTGATGAACCTCGACGACTTGCCGGCAACGGCTTTACTGCAGGTTGGCAGCCGCGTCGGCTATCGACTGCTGGTCGCCGGTGAACCGTCGCTCGTACAACGCTTTCAGCGCGAGATCGAGCCACGACTGGCGCGTGGCGAACGGATCGAAGACGCGCAGAACGGCCGCCCGGAGATCCGCAGCGCACTCGAGCGGGCGCAGAAATTCCTCGGCCTTTCGGCGCTGCTGACCGTCGTTCTGGCGGCGGTGGCGGTGGCGCTCGCGGCGCGGCGCTATGTCGCACGCCATCTCGATCCCTGTGCCGTGATGCGTTGTCTCGGGGCGACGCAAGCCTTGCTCCTGCGCCTCTTTCTCGGCCAGTTCGCCGTCCTCGGTCTGCTCGCCTCGGCGCTGGGCTGTGTCCTCGGTTACCTGGCGCACTTCGCCTTGTACGCCTGGCTCGCCCAGTTGCTGGCGACACCGCTGCCGCCGCCCGGTCCGCTGCCGGCAGTGCAGGGCGTGGTGGTCGGTATGGTGCTCCTCTTCGGCTTTGCCGTGCCGCCTCTGTTGCAGCTCAGGAAGGTATCGACGCTGCGCGTCCTGCGCCGCGAACTCGGCAGTCCGCAGAGCGGTTTGCTCGGCGCTTATCTGGTTGGCTTCCTGGCGCTGGCCGGCCTGATGTTCTGGGTGGCCGGTGAGGTCGAACTGGGCGCCTGGGTGGTCGCCGGTTTCACCATCGCCCTGATCGCGTTTGCCCTCATCGCCCGCCTGGCGGTCAGGCTGGCCGCAGCCGCACGCGGCGGTGGAAGAGGTGAATGGGGTGGGCGGGGCGGGCAGGCCGGCATCGGCTGGCGCTATGGTCTGGCCAGCCTCGAACGGCGAGCGAGCGCCAGCGTCGTCCAGATCGTTGCGCTGTCGCTTGGCTTCATGGCCTTGCTGCTGTTGACCGCGATCCGGGGCGATCTGCTCGACGCCTGGCGAGGTGCCGTTCCCGTCGAGGCACCCAACCGCTTCGTGATCAACATTCAGCCGGAACAGGTGGCGCCGGTTCGTGCCCGGATGATCGCTGAGGGATTGTCTCCCGACCTCGCTCCGATGGTCCGTGGCCGCCTGACGCGAATCAACGACCTTGCCGTCAGCGCCGCGAGCTACACCGATGACCGGGCACAGCGGCTGATCGACCGCGAGTTCAACCTGTCGATGCGCGCTGACCTGCCGGAGGGTAACCGGCTGAGCGCCGGACGCTGGTTCTCGGCCACCGATCTGGCAGGGAGTGGCGATGAAGCGGCGGCTTCGGTCGAGGACGGTCTGGCCAAGACGCTGGGTCTGGCTGTCGGTGACCGCATCGAGTTCGTCGTCGCCGGCGAGTCGATCAGGATGCGCGTGGTGGGGCTACGCAAGGTCAACTGGGATACCATGCGGGCGAATTTCTTTGTCCTGACGCCGCCGCGGGTGCTCGAGGGCTACCCGGCAAGCTGGATCACGAGCTTCTACCTAGCCCCGGAGAAGGCGGATTTCGTCAATCGCCTGATCGGCGAGTTTCCCAACCTGACGGTCATCGACGTCGCCGCCATCCTGCGGCAGTTGCAGTCGATCATCGATCAGGTGGCGCAGGCCGTGCAGTTCATCTTTCTCTTCACGCTGGTCGCCGGCGTCATCGTTCTCTATGCGGCATTGGCTTCTGCGGCCGACGAGCGCCGCTACGAACTGGCGGTGATGCGCGCCCTGGGCGCTCGCCAGGAGCAGTTGCGGCGCGCCTTGCTGGCCGAATTTGCGGCGATCGGTGGCCTTTCGGGGCTGATTGCCGCGCTGGGGGCTATCGGCGTCGGCCAGTTTCTGGCGCGCCAGGTTTTCCACTTCGACGTGGCGATCAATCCGTGGCTGCCGCCGCTCGCCGTCTTCTCTGGCGCCGTGCTGGTCACCGGCGCGGGATGGTTCGCCGCCGCCCGCTTGCTGCACGCAGCACCCATCGAAGCGCTGCGTGGGGGCAGCGCCTAGCCAGCCCTGCCGCTGAGGGCGCCGTATCCGTTATCATAGCGTTCGCGCCAGGAGCGATCGTCGACCGCTGGTCCGATGCCGTCCCCGTGGCCATTCTTGACCAAACGGTCATGACCGTTTCCCCTCACCCCCGACCCCTCTCCCGCGTGCGCGGGAGAGGGGAGATTCGTGAGTCGCTCGCGCGACTTTCATAGCAAAAAGGAGTTTCGACATGAAGGGCAACACATTGCTGGTATTGCGACACGGGAAGTCGGACTGGACGACCGGTCACGAGGACTTTCACCGCCCACTGGTCAGTCGGGGCCATCTGGGTAGCCAGAAGATGGGGGCGTGGATAAAGGCGCGGAAACTGCTTCCCGACGCCGTGCTCAGTTCCCCCGCCGAGCGCGCACGCGCCACCACCGTGGCCGCCTGCGAAGCGATGGGCATACGGTTGGACAAGGTGCGCTGGGATGAGCGGATCTATGGGGCGCCGGTCGAAGACCTGCTCGCAGCGCTGGCCGAGTGCCCGAAGAGCGCGCGTCGGGTGATGCTCGTCGGGCATAATCCGGGGCTGGAAGAACTGGTCGAATATCTGGCCGCAGGCCAACTCGAGATTCCTGCCGACGGCAAGGTCCTGCCAACGTCGGCGCTGGCCCAACTGACCATGCTCGAGGACTGGCAGAAACTCGGGCGTGGCTGCGCCAGCCTGATTTCGCTGACCCGACCCGGCGAAGTGCCGGACGCTGTGGGGGCCAAGCCGGCGAAGGTGGCGAAGGTGGCGAAGGTGACGAGTGCCGCCGATGCGGCCGATGCGGCCGATGCAGATGCCGACGAGGAACGAGGCCCTGTCCCGGACTACTTCTTCACGCAGTCGGCCGTAATTCCCTATCGCTTGGCCGGCGGCAAGCCGGAAATCATGATCATTGCCTCGCGCAAGGGGACGCGCTGGGTCATTCCAAAAGGGGTCAAGGAGCCCGAACTCTCGCTGCGTGACTCAGCCAGCAAGGAGGCCTTCGAGGAGGCGGGAGTGCGCGGCCAACTCGACGAGGAGCCGATCGGCGATTACGATTACGAGAAGTGGGGTGGCGTCTGCAATGTCGTGGTCTTCCCGATGGCGGTGACCGAATGCGTTCCCGAAGACCAGTGGGAAGAAAACCACCGCGAACGGCGCTGGGTCAAGGCGAAGGAAGCCAGGCGCCTGCTCGACGAGCCGGCATTGCAAAAACTCGTCGGGAAGCTGGCCAAGCGGCTGGTCGCACGCTGAGCGGGCCGGGCAAGCCGGACAGGCAGAACACAGGCCAGCAGCGCAGGTCGGGGCAGCGCGGGATTTCGGCGTTGCTCAAGACAGGGCTCATCCGACATGTTCGCGGCCAGGGCTGTTGGGTTACGCCCTGCGGGCTAACCCAACCTACGACGGGAACTCTGTCTTCTCACTTGCCAGAATGCCGACCAGATCCAGGTAGTCCTTCCGGTTCTGGCGGATGACCAGGAAGAACACGAGTCCCAGCAGTGCGGCGATGATCAGGATCGGCAACTCATGCCAGCCCAGACTTGCAAGAAGTTGAAGGTTCATGGCTTTCCCGTCGATGGCTTGGTCAAGCGTCAGGCCTTGACCTGGCGCAAGGTCGTGGGACCCGTTCCCCGGTGACTTGGTTCCATCGCTCCAATCCGCGGAGCCACTCACGGCTGCCCCTCCCGACCACACCGGGAGGGGCAGCCGGCTAGATTACCCGCACCCGGATCACGTCGGCAACCGCCTTGATGGCATCGATCACCGCGTCGCCTGGCGCGGTCTCGACGTCGACGATGTTGAACGCCAGCTCGCCGCGGCTCTTGTTCATCATGTCGACGACGTTGACCTGGTTATTGGCCAGAACCGAGAGGACATGGCCGAGGACTCCGGACACGTTCTGGTTGGAGAAGGTGATCCGCGAAGTGCCTGGGCTGCGCTCCATGCTGATTTTCGGGAAGTTGACCGAATTGACGATGTGGCCGTTTTCGAGGTAATCGACCAGTTGGTTGGCCGCCATCACGGCACAGTTTTCCTCCGACTCTTCGGTGCTCGCACCGATGTGCGGCATGGCGATGATTTTCGGGTGGCCGATCAGCGCCGGTTCCGGAAAATCGCAAACGTACTTGCCGAGTCTGCCGGTGCCCAGACTGCGCAGCACAGCGGCCGAGTCGACGATCGCGTCTCGCGCGAAGTTGAGCAACACGGCCCCTTCCCTGATCGCCGCCAGCGTATCGTCGTTGATCATGTGGCGCGTCGCGTCGACCGCCGGCACATGCAGCGACACGTAGTCCGAGCGGGCGAGCAGCGATGGCAGGTTCTCCATGCGGCTGACTTCGTTCGACAGTCGCCAGGCGGCATCGATTGACAACACCGGATCAAAACCGACCACCTTCATGCCCATCGCCAGCGCCATGTCGGCGACCAGTGAGCCGATCGCTCCCAGGCCGACGATGCCGAGCGTCTTGCCGCTGATCTCGTTGCCGGCAAAGCGGGATTTCTCCTTTTCCAGCCGTGGCGACATCTCTGCCGGATCGGTGAGGTCGCCGAGCGTCTGCACAAAATTCATGCTATCGACAATGCCCCGCGCGCTCAGCAGCATGCCGGCCATGACCAGTTCCTTGACCGCGTTGGCATTCGCGCCGGGAGTATTGAAGACGACGATTCCCTGCTTGCCGTATTCGGCTACCGGGACGTTGTTGACGCCGGCACCGGCGCGCGCGACGGCCAGCAGCGAAGCCGGCACGTCAACGCCCTGGAGCTTCTGACTGCGCAGGAGAAAAGCGTCGGGGTGGGCGATATCGCTGCCCACTTCATACGTCTGACGGGGAAACCGATCGAGGCCCTTGACCGAGATCTTGTTGTAGGTTCTGACCTTGTACATGAGAATGTCGCTCTAAGTGAGAGTTGTGAAGAGGACGCCCTGAGGCGAAAGCAGGCGCAATCAGTCCGATCAGGCGGCGACCTGCGCGTAGCCCCAGGCCAGCCAGGGCATCAGCGCCTGCAGGTCGGAGGCCTCGACGGTGGCTCCGCACCAGATGCGGATACCCGCCGGGGCGTCCTTGTACGAGCCGATGTCGAAGGCGACCTCCTCGCTGTCGAGCAGCTTGACGAGTTTCTTGACGCGTTCCGCGTCGAGTTGCACGCTCAGGCAGACGCTCGTGTTCGAGCGCGTCGCCGCATCCTTGGCGAGGAACGAAATCCAGTCGTTGGCGGCGACAAAATCTGCGATCACGGCCAGATTGGCTTCGCTGCGCGCGATGGCCGCCTTGACGCCGCCAATTGCCTCGATCCACTGCAGAGCGTCGAGATAGTCGGCCACGCAGAGCATCGAAGGAGTGTTGATCGTTTCGCCACGGAAGATGCCTTCGCTGAGCTTGCCGCCCGCAGTCAGTCGGAAAACCTTCGGCATCGGCCAGGGTGGGTTGTAGCTCTCCAGGCGCGCCACGGCGCGCGGACCCAGGATCAGCATCCCGTGCGCTCCTTCACCACCGAGTACCTTCTGCCAGGAGAAAGTCACCACGTCGAGCTTGTCCCAGGGCAAATCCATGGCGAAAACGGCCGAAGTGGCGTCGCAGATGGTCAGTCCGGCGCGATCATCGGGGATCCAGTCACCGTTGGGCACCTTGACGCCGGAGGTCGTCCCGTTCCAGGTGAAGACGACGTCGTTATTGAAGTTCACTGACGCCAAGTCGACGATGTCGCCGTAGTCGGCTTTCAGCACGTTGGCGTTGGCGAGCTTCAGTTGCTTGACCACGTCGGTGACCCAGCCCGAGCCAAAAGACTCCCAGGCCAGAACATCGACGCCGCGCTGGCCGAGCAGCGACCAAAGCGCCATTTCCACCGCCCCGGTATCCGATCCCGGCACCACCCCGACCCGGTAGCCTTCGGGCAGGCCGAGGATACGAGCCGTCTCCGAACACACCAGCCCGAGCGTTTTTTTGCCGAGCGCGGAGCGATGCGAGCGCCCCAGGGTGTCGAGTTGCAGGGCGTCGACGTCATAGCCGGGGCGCTTGCTGCAGGGACCCGACGAGAAGTTGGGATTCTTGGGTTTTGCGGTGGGTTGCATGATTGCCTCTGTCTGGGGAAGAAGAAACGAGCGGGCACCGCCTTCCCGAAGGTCCGGTCGCCCGCATCGAACAAACGCGTGATTGTACCAGAGTGCGTTTTTGGGCGGCTCACTAGACGGTCACGAAAGGCCTGAGACAGACCAGAGACGTAGGGTGCAATAAGCGCAGCGCATTGCACCGCCAGTTGGCGCTGAGGATGTCGGTAGTGCTGCAGGCGTCGCTGGCCGATGTATAGTGACGGTGTCCTTTTTTGGCAAGGAGTTGTCATGACCAGTCCGCCCCCGCCGTCGGTAAAGCGCAAGGCCCCAGCGGCCAAGCGATCAGCCAGAAAACCATCTCCAGCCACGAAGAAGGCCGCAACGGCTGCACCAGCCGAACCAGGTCTGGTCGATCAGGTACGCGCCATGGCGGGCAGGTTGCTGGACATCAGTGCGGCGACCGGTGTCGCCGGGCGAGCGCTGGAGACCGCCGGCAAGGTATCTAGGGCGCTGCGCGATGGGCAAGCGCTGGCTGCGGCGAGCGAAGTCGTGCGGGCCGTATTGCCGAGCATGGCCGAGCCCGCTGCCTGGGGCAAGACCGGCGCGGCGATCCGTGCGATGCGCGAGGCGGCGGGGCTGACGATCGCTGAAGTCGGCGCCGCGATCGACCTCAAGGACCCGTCGTTGATCGAGGCCCTGGAAAACGGTCGCATCGCGCTGTCGTTCGAACTGATCCTGCGTCTGGCGGCGGTCTTCGGTCGCAGTGATCCGATCGGTTTTATCATGACCTTTACTCGCAGTTCGAATCCCGATCTGTGGAAGAGCCTTGAAGCACTCGGTGTCGGCAAGCTGGTGCTTCAGTCGGTACGCGAGCACCAGTTCGTCAATGTCTATCGCAGCAACGACGATGCGCGTGGCCTCAACGACGAGGAATTCGTCGAGATTCTGAGCTTCACGCAAGCGGCCTTCGAGATGGCCATGGCCTTGCGCACGCGTTACGCGGCCGCAGACGACCAGGTTTCAAGTGCCAGCGAGGAGTGACAAAGGCGAGTCGCTGATCCAGCGCCGGTGGCGATAACGGCCAGCGGCTTGCAAGGCGGCGTCATTTCTGGTATTTAATCGTTTTTTTGCAAACAGAAAAACAGGGTCTTCAAACATGGCTCAAGACTTGCTCTACAAGCATTTCACTCCCTACGTACTGAAAGCCGGCGAGGAATTCATGAACAACGATCAGTTGGATCATTTTCGCGGCATCCTCGAGGCGCTCAAGCAGCAGTTGATGGAGGACATCGAGCGTACGGTGAATACGATGAAGGATGAGGCGACCGTCTTCGCTGATCCCAATGACCGCGCGAGTCAGGAAACCGATATCGCGATCGAGTTGCGTAACCGCGATCGCGAGCGCAAGCTGGTCAAAAAGATCGAGGAGACCATCAGCCGTATCGATAGCGGCGACTACGGTTTTTGCGCCGCCTGCGGTGTCGAGATCGGCATCAAGCGACTGGAAGCGCGCCCGACGGCAACGCTGTGCATCGACTGCAAGACACTGGAAGAAGTACGCGAGAAGCAGATCGCCAAGTAGGCAAGCAGCCGCTCCGATCGACGGCCGGCAGGAAAAAAAAGGACGCCTGAGCGTCCTTTTTTTGCGGCTGTCACAGTCGATGCGTTGCTCTGGTCAGGACGCCGGTGCGGCTGCCGTCCCACCCTCTTCGACGGTCAGTGCCTTCATCGACAGGCGCACGCGACCCTTCTCGTCGGCTTCCAGGACCTTGACGCGCACTTTCTGGCCATCCTTGAGGTAGTCGGCTACGGCATTGACGCGCTCGTTGGCAATCTGCGAAATGTGCAGCAGACCGTCACGGCCGGGCAGAATGCTGACGATGGCGCCGAAATCGAGCAGCTTGAGCACCGTGCCGTCATAGACCTTGCCGACTTCGACATCGGCAGTAATCGACTCGATGCGCGCCCGGGCGGCGTCGGCCGCTTCGCCGCTGACCGAAGCGATGGTGATCGTGCCGTCGTCCTTGATATCGATCGTTGTGCCGGTCTCCTCGGTGATGGCGCGGATGACGGCACCGCCCTTGCCGATCACGTCGCGGATCTTCTCGGGATTGATCTTCATGGTGTACAGGCGCGGCGCGTACGTCGATACCTCGTCGCGGTGCCCGGACATCGATCCCTGCATCTGCTGAAGAATGTGCAGGCGGGCTTCGCCGGCCTGAGCCAGCGCGACCTGCATGATTTCCTTGGTGATTCCCTGGATCTTGATGTCCATCTGCAGAGCGGTGACCCCTGATTCGGTGCCCGCGACCTTGAAGTCCATATCGCCGAGATGATCCTCGTCGCCCAGAATATCGGTCAGCACCGCAAAGCGGTTGCCATCCTTGATCAGGCCCATGGCGATTCCCGCGACGTGCGCCTTGAGCGGCACACCGGCATCCATCAGCGCCAGCGATGCACCGCAGACGCTGGCCATCGAGCTCGATCCGTTCGACTCGGTGATTTCGGAGACGACGCGAATGGTGTATGAGAAGTCTTCCGGCGCCGGCAGGACGGCGAGCAGTGCCCGCTTGGCCAGACGGCCGTGACCGATCTCCCGCCGCTTTGGCGTGCCGACGCGTCCACATTCGCCGGTCGCGTAGGGCGGGAAGTTGTAGTGCAACATGAAGCGCTCGCGGTACTCACCGGAAAGCGCATCGATGATCTGCTCGTCGCGACCAGTACCCAGGGTGGCCACGACGATGGCCTGCGTCTCGCCACGCGTGAACAGCGACGAACCATGCGCGCGCGGCAGTACTCCCGAGCGGATGACGATCGGTCGCACGGTACGGGTATCGCGGCCGTCGATGCGCGGTTCGCCGGCGAGGATGCGGCCGCGGACAATACGGGCTTCGACGTCCGAGACCATGTTGCGCACGGCGCTCGCGTCCGGGGCGTCGTCGGTCGCGGTCATCGCTTCCACCGCGTAGGCGGTGATCTCCTTGATCCGCTGGGTACGCAACTGTTTGCTGGTAATCCGGTAGGCTTCTTGCAGTTCAGCCTCGACGAGCTGATTGAGTTTGCCATGCACGGCTTCGTTTCTGGCTGCGGGTGTCCAGTCCCATTCGGGTTTGCCGGCCTCGTCGGCCAGTTCATTGATTGCGTTGATCACCACCTGGAGCTGCTGGTGTCCGTAGACCACCGCGCCGAGCATGATTTCCTCGGACAGTTCCCTGGCTTCCGACTCAACCATCAGGACGGCTGCCTGCGTCCCGGCAACGACCAGATCGAGCTGGCTGGACTTGAGTTGCGTCGCCGTCGGGTTGACGACGTATTGACCATCGATATAGCCGACGCGGGCGCCGCCGATCGGTCCGTCGAAGGGAATACCGGAGATCGCCATCGCCGCCGAGGCGCCGATCATCGCCGGGATGTCGGGATCGATTTCCGGATTGAGCGACATCACCATGGCCACGACCTGAACTTCGTGGTAGAAGCCTTCCGGGAACAGCGGGCGGAGGGGGCGGTCGATCAGGCGGGAGGTCAGCGTCTCCTTCTCCGAGGGGCGACCTTCACGCTTGAAGAAGCCGCCCGGAATTCTCCCTGCGGCATACGTTTTTTCTATGTAATCAACGGTCAGCGGGAAAAAGTCCTGACCGGGCTTGGCCATCTTGTTGCCGACCACGGAGACCAGAACGACCGTGTCGTCGATCGAGACGATGACCGCTCCGCCGGCCTGGCGTGCGATTTCCCCGGTTTCGAGGGTCACCTGGTGGGCGCCGTAGGCGAAGCTTTTCTTGACGATATTAAACATTGTTGCCTTTCTCAATAGTCTGGCGCGTGCCTGCCCACGACTCCGGCAGGCAATTCAAGCGACGCGCCCATTGGTTCAAAAAAGCCGCCATAACAAAAACGGCGGCGCAGCCCGCGAAGGGCTGGCCGCTGACGGCTTTTCGAGTAGCCTGCACTTCCGACCGCTGAGCGGATCGGCGGGCAGGCTTATTTGCGCAGGCCGAGACGCTGAATCAGGGAACGATACGAATCGACATCGGTGCTCTTCAGATAGTCGAGCAATTTGCGGCGGCGACTGACCATACGCAACAATCCGCGACGCGAGTGGTTGTCCTTCTTGTGTTCCTTGAAATGCCCGGTCAGGTCATTGATGCGTGCAGTGAGCAGAGCTACCTGCACTTCCGAAGAACCGGTATCACCAGCAGCACGCTGGTAGTCGGTCATGATTTGCGCTTTTTGCGCAACATTGATCGCCATGTCAAACTCTCTTTCCTGAAGAACGGCGCAGCCCCGGTTTGATAGAGCCCACGCCAGATTGATGAATGTTGTAATTCGCTTGGCGAAGCGAGCCGGCGATTCTAACGTGTGCCGGGCCTGACGGCAAGAAGCGCTGTGCCTTTTTCAGCCAGAAGTCCGTTGGGGTGAGGAACGAACCCCAACAGCCCGCCCAACAGCTTCCCCAACGCCACACGTTGGGGTTCCTGCGTCACGCCAAGCTATTGCCGCGGCTGAAAGGCCATCGAGCGCGCCGAGACGGTGAAGGCATCCGAGAAGCAGGCGCCGTCCTCAGCACCGTGCTGCTTGAGGAAGGGGAAGATCGCCTCGACCATGCGTACCGATCCGCAGGCGTAGATCTCGTGCTGCTTCAGTTCGGGAAAGTCCTCGATGATCGCCTCATGGACCAGGCCGGTGCGTCCGCTCCACTGGTCTTCGGGCGAGGGCTCGGAGAGGACGGGGATGAAGTGGAAGTTTTCGTGCTCGCTCGCCCAGCGTACCGGCAAGTCGGGCAGGTAGAGGTCCTTGAGCGCCTTTACTCCCCAGTAGAGATGGATCTCGCGCTTCAGCCCGCGCTTGAAGGCATCCTCGACCATGCTCTTGACCGGCGCGAAGCCGGTCGCGCCGGCGACGAAAACGATCGGTCGCTCCGACTCGCGCAGCGAGAAGTCGCCGATCGGGCCCTCGAAGTGGATTTCGTCGCCTTCCTTCATTTGCTCGAAAACGTGCGTCGTGAACCGGCCACTGGGCATCAGACGGATCTGCAGTTCGACGAACTCGGCTTCGTGCGGCGGATTGGCGAACGAGAAGGCGCGACGCTGTCCATCGTCGAGGATGATGTTGATGTACTGCCCGGCCTTGAAGCTTATCTGCTTCCCTGGCGGCAGCTTGAGCAGGACGCGCATGACGTCGTAGCTCAGTTTCTCCATGCTCACGACGCGGGCCGTGTACTCCTGGAAAACCCTGGCCAGCGCGCTTGCTTCATACTCGACGACGGCGTCTTCAAGAGCCGTGGCGCAGCACATCAGCACCTTGCCCTGGGCTAGTTCTTCGGCCGACAGCGCATTGGGCTGATACAGACCGGGATCGACCTTGCCCTGCAGGACCGTGCACTTGCAGACGCCACAGCCGCCGTTACGGCACTCGTAGGGCAGGTTGATCTCCTGCCGCAGGCCGGCGTCGAGCAGCGTTTCGTCAAACCTGGCGCTGACCGAACGATGATCAGGGTGGAAGGTGATCGAGGTCAGCGCACTCGCTGAACCGCGTCTTTTTGGCGGCAGCCAGGGTAACAGGAAGAGCAGTGCGGTGAGACCGATGACCCAGTACCAGACATGCATCGGGTTGAGCACATAGACCAGCGCCAGGACTGGCAACTCGAACCAGTCGAACGCAATGTTGGTCGGCACGACCGACATGTCGGCTTCACCGCCCTGGCTGAAAATCGGCTTGACCAGCGCCAGCACCAGAAACATCAGCGAAACCATGATGGCGATCGGGCGCGGCGGGTTGATGTGCGCGCGCGGCACGCGCTGCACGTGCACCCACATGATGATCACCACGATCAGCGGGACGCCGATGTGGATGAACGCCAGCAGCGTGAAGAGACGGCTATTGACCGCTTCGAGAGTCAGGAAGTTGCGGATCAGCGTGCCGTTGAACATGGGCAGGATGTCGAACCACTCGGCGGTGGCGATGACGACGAATTGCGCCAGCTTGTCCCAGACGAGCATGAAGCCATTGACGCCGGCGACGTAGACCAGCCACAGCAGAGCGACGCCGGTCAGCCACGAGAAAGCGCGAAAACCGCGGTAACGATCGTAGGCAAAGTGCCGAACCATGTGCAGGAGCATGGTCAGGATCATGCCATCGGTTGCGTAACGGTGGACGCTGCGCAGGATGCCGCCGGCCCACCACTGGTTGTGGGTGATCCGTTCGACCGAGCTGAAGGCGTCATGGACTCCGGTGTCGGCGAAGATGTAGAGGTAGAGGCCCGAGCCGACCAGCAACCAGAACTGCCAGAAACTGATCGTCCCCAGGTGGTAGAAGGGGTTCAGCTTGTCGCCGAAGGCGACGTTGAAAACGTTCTCGACGCGCATGAAGAGCCAGCGCAGGATTTGTTGCAGGAGTTTGACCATGGTCGATGTCAGCTCAGGAAATGGGTGAGGCGTCAGTGCTTGATGTGCAAGTCGCGGTAGCGATCACTTGAAGAACAGGCCGCCGCGATCCGGGTTGAAGTCGATCACCATCACCTGCCCGGGGGCGAGGGTGATCTTCTCATCCTTGATGTAGTCGAAGCCGGGCTTCATGAGGTCGTCGTCCATCCTGACCGCCAGTTGGTGGCTGCCGGCCTTGACCTCGAAGCGCTTGTAGACCGTCGATACACCGTCTTTGTAGAGGCCGGTGGGGTGCATCACGGCACGGAAAACCGGCTGGCCGTCGAGATCGACTTCAAGCCTGATGTCCGAGCGCTCGCGCGGGCAATCCATCGGCGCGCGCATGTTGGGCGGCATTTTCGCCAATTCTTCAGGCGTTCGCTTGCGACACTCGCGGCCGCCGAGGTGACTGATCGAAAGCTTGATCAGTGCGACGTCGTCGGGAATCTGCTGGTACTTCGGCGAGCTGGCAAAGGTGCCGATGAAAGCGGCGAAGGCGCCGTAAAGGATTACCTGGCCGACGAGGGCGGCGGGTTTAAGCATGATGTGAAACTCTCCGCAGATAGGGTGGCAGTCTGTCACTTGCCGCCGGTTGGGATTCGAGTCGGGTTCTGAATTCGGCCAGAGCACTGGCCAGTGCTCTGCCGTCGTGCTGGGAAGCGGCGACCAGGTGCAGGCGCGATGCCGGCACGGTCCGGCGCAGATGCGGCTCGCGCTGGCCCAGCAGGCGTTCGCTCGTCCAGCGATCGCCGAGGCGGAAGTCGCAGCCGCCGCTGCGGCAGGTCGCCACCAGAACTCCGTCGGCACCGCTACGCAGCGCGTATTCGACAAAGGCCGGTGGCAACATGCCCGTGCAGATCAGCGGGATCACCGCCGTATCGCTGGCGGCAAGGTTGGCGGCATCAGCTCCGCGCGTGCAACCGAAGACGACGATGCGCGTGCGGCCATCGAGCCTGGCCAGGGCCGCTTCGAGTTCGTCGCGCAGCGCATTGACCGGCTGCTGCGGCATGTCTATGCCGGTGACCAGTGTCTCACGTCGGCGGAAGGGCGTCGACGACGGGCACGAGCCGGCGCAGATGCCACAACTCGCGCAGAGGTCGGCATCGACCACGGCAAGCTTCAGACCCGGTCGGCGTGGATGCGGCACCATGGAAATTGCGGCGTAGGGGCAGTCGGCCAGGCAGCGGTCGCAGCCGGTACAGTTGGCGGCGTCGACCACCGCCACCGGTTGCGGGCCAGGGTGAGGCAGCAGCGGCAGGGCGAAGAGCAGCGCCGTCACGCCGAACAGCAGTGACCAGACGATAGCCGGCGAGGTAGCGTCGGTCAGCGGATGGATGAACAGGATGAACCAGTCGAAATGGAGTGCGCCGGGAACCATCGCCAGATTGGCCGGTGGGTTGCTGAGCGCCGGTTTGATCAGGGCGAGGACGAGCAGTGCCGCCAGCGTTCCCAGCATCACGCGCCGTGAAGGGAGATAATCGACATGCGCAATGCGCTGGACGTGCGCCCAGAGCGCCAGGATGAGCAGCAGCGGCAGGCCGATATGGATGAACACCAGCAGCGTGAAGAAGCGGTCGCTGATCGACTCCGGGGCCATGAAGTTGCGCGCTGAAGGTTGGCTGAAGATCGGCAGCCAGTCGAGCAGTTCGCTGGTCGCCGTAGCCGACAACTGTGCCAACTGGTCCCAGACGATCCAGTAGCCGCCGATGCCAGCCGCGTAGGCGAGCCAGATCAGTGGGATGCCGGTCATCCAGGAGTACAGGCGGAAGCCGTGATAGCGTCCATACGACCATTCGCGGATCAGGTGCAGCATCATGACCAGCATGAAACCGTCGGAAGCATAGCGATGCACGCTGCGCAGGACACCGCCGAGGTACCACTGCGCGAGCGAAAGATCGCCGATCGAGCTGTAAACGGCGTCGATGCCGGTATCGAGTACGGTGTACAGATAAAGTCCACTGGCGACGACGAGCCAGAGCAGATACATGCCAACGGCGCCGAGATGGCGCAACGGGTTGTCTTCGCCGCCGAACGGAGAATCGAGAGCTTCTTCGCTGCGCAAAAAGACGCTTTTCGCGCTCTTGCGCAAAGCGCTGTGGAAACTCACGGGGAGGCGTCCTGAGCCGTTGCCGGCAGTAATTATTAGCCATTGATTATATTGACAGCGGCGGCGAGGTGAATTGACGCGTGTCAAATCCGCCAGCCGCTGATCCTCAGGGCTGCAATTCGCGCGGCAGAGCGAAGGTGACGTTCTCCTCGGTGCCGTCGAGTTGGACGACCTGCAGGCGGTTGCCAGCCGATAGTCGGTCGGCGACGTTCTGGACAAGTATCTCGGGCGCCGACGCGCCGGCGGTGACGCCGACGTGGCTGGCTCCGGCCAGCCAGGCCGGGTCGATCTGTTCGGCCTGATCGACCAGGTAGGCACGCGCGCCGATCAGTTCGGCGACTTCGCGCAGCCGGTTCGAGTTGGAACTCGACCGGCTGCCGACGACGAGAACGACCTCGCTCGACCTGGCCAGTTTCTTGACCGCATCCTGGCGGTTTTGCGTGGCGTAGCAGATGTCATCCTTCTTCGGGCCGATGATGTCCGGAAAGCGCTCCTGCAGCGCGGCGACGACCTGCGCGGCGTCGTCGACCGAGAGCGTGGTCTGCGTGACGTAGGCCAGTCGGGTGGGCGAGCGGACTTCGAGGCGCTGCGCGTCGGCGACGGTTTCGACCAGATACATGCCGTCGGCACTCTGACCCATGGTTCCCTCGACCTCGGGGTGCCCCTTGTGGCCGATCATGACGATCTCGCGGCCCTCCTTGCGCATCCTGGCGACTTCGACGTGCACCTTGGTGACCAGCGGGCAGGTGGCATCGAAAACCTTGAGGCCACGCGCTGATGCCTCTTCGACCACCGCTTTCGAAACGCCGTGGGCACTGAAGATGACCGTGCTGCCGGTGGGCACGTCGGCAAGTTCGTCGATGAAGATGGCTCCCTTGGTGCGCAGATCGTCGCAAACGAACTGGTTATGCACCACTTCATGACGCACGTAGATCGGCGCGCCGAATTTTTCAATGGCGCGCTCGACGATGGCGATGGCACGTTCAACACCGGCGCAGAAGCCGCGCGGGTTGGCCAGAAGGATCTGCATGCTTGTGCCCCTTACATGATGGCGATGACTTCGACTTCGAAGCGCACCGGCTTGCCGGCGAGCGGATGATTGAAGTCGAAGAGCGCGCTGGTCTCGCTCAGTTCGCGCAGGAAGCCGGCAAAGCCGCCGCCGTCGGGCGCGCTGAACTCGATCAGCGAGTTGGCCCGGAGTTCGATTTCCGGTGGCAGTGCGCTGCGCGCGATGCGCTCGACGAGGCGTGGATTGTGGGCGCCGAAAGCGTCGTCGGCCGCCAGTTGAAAGACCTGGCGTTGGCCGGCGGCCATTCCGAGCAGGCAACGTTCGAGCGTTTCCGCAAGCTGGCCGCTGCCCATCTGCAGCGTCGCCGGCGACAGATCGAAGGTGCTGACGTGCTCTGTGCCGTCGACGTCGGATAGGCTGTAGTGCAGCGTCAGGTAGCTGTCGCGAGCGACTGTCGGGGTGGTGCCTGAAGGTGCGTTGGCGGGTTTCATGAAGCTTCCTGGATTGTTCCGTCAAAATTGGGTTGGGGGCTCATCCGATAGGGTGACTACCGTGCGCTCGCCCCGGAAACAAACAACGCTCCTTGACCCAGAGATTCATTCTTCGCTTTTGCTTTCTTCGCCGGGTCTAATGCGCAGACCGTCTCACTGATGAAGTAATTGGCTTGGCTATTGTTCAACTTTTCTAATACTCGCTTCACGGTCTCAGGACTATGGCCCTCAAGGAAACGAAACGCGGATGAAGCAAGATATTCCCGATTCATTTCAAAAGTTAGCCACTTACGCTTTAGCGCCTCGGAGGTAAATCCGGTGGTGTTTGATCCACCAAAAATATCCAGCACGACATCTTCCTCGTCAGTCAGCATTTTTATAAAGAACGCAGGGAGTTCCGAGGGGAACCGCGCCGGATGGCGTTCAAGCCCGAGTTCCTTGCAGAACCGGAGATAGCTGGAGTTGCTATCGGTGTTCGGTATAGAAAGCAGGTTGGAAGGAATCGCCCCCCCATTATCCGTCCCAAACCCAGCACTTATGTCATGCCCTGACGGGCGTCTTTTTGGCGTATAGAAACTCTCTGGGTCCTCGATCAACTTTTTCATCCGATCGGAATACGGAGTCAGTACTTTCCGAACGTCGGCCTTCGGAAAGTCGGTCTTGCTAAACCACCACACAGTGTTGACGGAATCCTTTGCCCGAATTTTTCGTTTGTTTACCCATTCAATTGGCGACGGCAGCTTTGCCGGATTGAACCAGTAGAAATCTTCAGCAAGGTGAAACCCGATCTCGTCGCAAAAAGCCAAGAGTACGCGGAAGTTATACAGCGAACGGGATGGAATTCCAGAGCGGTATGCCCCACCTAAGTCGAGAACAAAACTCCCGCTTTCCTTGAGAACTCGGAAGACCTCTTGCCCGAATGGCTTAATCCACTGGACGTACTCTGTTTCCGCAACATTGCCGTAGGTTTTTTGCCGCCGAAGTGCGAACGGCGGCGATGTCATAACCAGATCAATGCTGTTGTCGGGTAGTTCTGCGAGAAGCTCAAGAGAATCTCCAACATAGGCCTGACCACTGGAGGTATGGTAAAGCGGTTTGCTCTGCATGTCAGTATTCCCTCAGGTCGTTGACCCAGCTTGCCACAATTTGCCACAACACGCTTGCGGCGAAATAGACTTCCGGGTCTGCCTTGCAGATGGCTTCAACATCGCCGTGAACAAACTTATCTTTGCCATAGCCGACGACGTAGCTAATCCACTTTCTCAGGTTCTCATCGGCCCCCACGACCATGTCTGACGGATTGAATTTGCCAGTTCGAGCAAGTACCCAGGATATACCGTCGCGCTTGGCGGTGTCACCGCTTTTTAGGAGATTGATCAGGTGAGGAATCTGTGGCTCAGCAATCCGCAACAGCGCGCGGGCTGCTTCAACCTTGATCTCCAAGGGACTTGAGTTGAATGTATCAACAAGTGCAGTCGCTGATGTAGCAGAAGCGAATTGGCCAAGTGCCCAAGCTGCTCCAGCCCGCAACTCGTCGTCACGTTGAGCGTCCCTCAAGACTTCGATCAGCAACTGTTCGCTCCGGCTCTTGGGTATTTCGGATGCGACAATGACTGTTTCAAGCTGCGTTTCAAGGGGAACCGTCATAACCGGACTGCGTAGCTTGTTCTCCATGAACTCCCAGCCGTTCGGCTCGTCATATGCCGCAAGCGCTGCCGCAGCCTCAAGCTGGACATAAATATCCTCATCGGCATCGGTCATTCTCGATTCGAGCACTGGCTTGGCGGTTGTGTAGCCTCGATACCGCAACGCCTTTGCGGCCGCATATCGCTCGCTCAAGTTGACGCTTGCGAGCTTGTCTATGAAGTAGCCTTCGCCAACTGACGTGGGGCATTGGAGCTTTGTGTTGACCGAAACAACTGACGCAACAATCTGATTGGCCTCGACGATATCGCCAGCGTTGACCTGGGGTAGCAAGGTGATCTTGCCTTTGCTCCGGCTCAACTGGATCGATTGTCGCCGTGCCTCCGGGATAGGAGTCAGGCTGATCCTCCCGTATTCCACAGAGAAAACAACTGATCGCTGGTTGGCAGCAGCGCATGTCCACATCACCCGTATTTCGGAGCCTTCCTCGACCCCTTTTGGCTGCGTGATGGATACCTGTCCGGCGGCAAACGCCTTCCGCATGTCCTTCACGCTTATGAGGTGGACAGGCGAGATTTGTTTCAAATCTATGGGAGAATCATTGTTTTGCTCGAATACGACGATTGAAACAAGGTCGTCGTCCCGCATACCAGCGTCCCAAGCCCGCTTCGGGTCATTGAGGGAATGGGACATTGATATTTCAAGTTTTGTTTTGCCGCGGGATTCAAACCGGATGCCTGTGTTCAAACACAGAATGTCAGGAACCCGCACACGCTTGATTTTTATCTTCTTCCAGATTTTGAAGCCTGTGGAACCACGCTCAAGCTCTATCGGATTGAATCCCATCGCTTTCAGTCGGTTGATCGTTGCATTCGTGCCTGCGGCGCCAACAGCAAGTTTTCTCAGAAAACTGTCGTCACTCTTGAAATTATTTGCCATCGCGCCACCCGAAGAAGCTCTCAATGGTGTTCGGTGACGTCATAACGGGTGGTAACGGTTTTGCCCATCGTGGCTACTCCGAAAGACTACGCGCGAGACGCAAGGCAATATTGATGTCCTTGGCATTTATCGAGTGTCTGATTACGCTGCTCTGACCAGACCTACGGGATTCTAACATCGCGTTCAGCAGGCTTGGCGGCAAACTGTTCCCAGGCCATCAGCACGGCTCCGACGCTGATCGCCGAGTCGGCGATGTTGAACGCTGGCCAGTAGAAACCGGCGGCATGCCATTGAATGAAGTCGATCACGGCGCCGAAACGAAGGCGGTCGATGACGTTGCCGAGCGCGCCGCCGAGAATCAGCGTCAGCGCCAGCGAGAGGCGGAATTCGCCGCTGTGGCGAGGCAGCACGCTGGCAATCCACGCCGAGACGCCGAGCGCCAGGGCGGTGAAAAACCAGCGCTGCCAGCCGCCGGCGTCGGAGAGAAAGCTGAACGCAGCCCCGGCATTGAAGGTCAATACCCAGTTGAAGAACGGCGCGACACGAATCGAGTCGCCCGGCTGCAGCCAGGCGAGGACCAGCCATTTGCTGATCTGGTCGAGGAGGACGATGATTCCGGCCAGCCACAGCCAGCGGTCGACCTTACGCGAAGGCACGAGCTTCGCCCTCGGCGTAGAGGTTGCTGACGCAGCGGTCGCACAGGCCGGGATGATCGGGATGCGCCCCGACGTCCTCGCGCACGTGCCAGCAGCGCTCGCATTTGGCGTACGCCAGCGGCGTGCAGAGCAGTTTTTCGGACTCGTCGTCGATCACCTCGGTCTGCGAGCAGATGAGAACGAAGCGCAGGTCGTCGCCCAGAGAAGTGAGGAGTTCATGTTTTTCTCCGTGGCAGTGCACACGTACCGCCGCCTGCAGCGACGAGCCGATGCGACCCTCGATGCGCAGATCCTCGAGCGCGCGCATGACTTCAGCGCGATAGCCACGGATTTTGCGCCATTTGTCGAGCAGTTCGGGTTCCGAGGCCGGTGCCGGTAGCGGCTGCCAGGTCTGCAGCATGATCGAGTCGTCGCTCACCTTGCCAGCGCCACCAACGCCGCTCTGCAGTTGCCAGATCTCCTCGGCGGTAAAGCAGAGAATCGGCGCCATCAGCTTGATGAAGGATTGCAGGATATGCCACAGTGCGCTTTGCGCCGAACGCCGTGCCGCCGAGCCGGCGGCAGTGGTGTACAAGCGGTCCTTGAGGATGTCGAGGTAGAAGCCGCCGAGGTCCTCGGAACAGAAGGTCTGCAGCGACTGGACGACGCGGTGGAACTCGAAGCGCTCGTAGTCCGCTTCACACTGCGCTTGCATTTGCCGCGTCATGGCTAGCGCGTAGCGGTCGATTTCCAGCCATTGCTCGACCGGCAGCAGGTCACGCGTGACGTCGAAGTCGGCCGTGTTGGCAAGCAGGAAGCGCAGCGTGTTGCGGATACGACGGTAAGCTTCGACGACGCGCTTGAGGATTTCGTCGGAGATAGTCAGTTCGCCCGAGTAGTCGGTGGCTGCGACCCACAGGCGGAGGATGTCGGCGCCGAGTGTGTCGGCGATCTTTTGCGGCGCGATGACGTTGCCTCTGGACTTCGACATTTTCAGACCCTTGCCGTCGACGACGAAGCCATGCGTCAGCAGCGCCTTGTACGGCGCGCGGCCGTCCATGGCGCAGCCGATCAGGAGCGAACTCTGGAACCAGCCGCGATGCTGATCCGAACCTTCGAGGTAGAGATCCGCCGGGTAGGCCAGTTCGGCCTGATGCGAGCCGCGCAGGACGCTGGCGTGCGTGGCGCCCGAATCGAACCAGACGTCGAGCGTGTCGCTCATCTTGCGATACTCGTCCGCCTCCGGGCCGAGCAGTTCGCTGGGAGGAAGGGCGAACCAGGCTTCGATGCCGGACTTTTCGACGCGTTGCGCGACAGCTTCGATCAGCTCGGCGGTGCGTGGATGCGGCGCTCCGGTTTCGCGATGCAGGAAGAAAGGCAGCGGAACACCCCAGTTGCGCTGGCGCGAGACGCACCAGTCCGGCCGCGTCCGGATCATCGCTTCGAGACGCGCGCGGCCCCAGGTCGGGAAGAACTGAGTTTCGTCGACTGCGCGCTCTGCGCACCAGCGCAGGGTGGGCTGTTCCTCGCCGGCGTCCGTTGGAGTGCCGGCGGGTGAGTTGGCACGATGCTCCATGCCGACGAACCATTGCGTCGTGGCGCGCAAAATGATCGGCGTCTTGTGCCGCCAGCAGTGCGGGTAGCTGTGCTGGATCTTCTCGGCCTTGAGCAGGTGGCCGTTCGCTTCAAGTTCCTGCAGGACCAGCGGGTTGGCCGCCCAGACGCTCTTGCCAGCCAGTTCGCCGACGGTCAGCGCCGGCGTGCCGGCGACGAAGCTGCCGTCGTCACCGACCGGGTTGTTGACCGGCAAACCGTAGACCTTGCCGATCAGGTAGTCGTCGGTGCCATGCGCCGGCGCCGTGTGGACCAGCCCTGTGCCCGCCTCGAGAGTGACGTGCCGGCCACAGATGATCGCCACGTCGCGCGTCTGGAACGGGTGCTTGAGCAGGACGTGCTCGAGCGCGGCGCCTTTCGCCGAACCGAGCACGCTGCCGGTCAGCGCATAGCGCTGCAGGCAGGCGTCGGCCAGTTCGCGAACGAGGATCAGCGCACCTTTCTCGGTGTCGATCAGCTCATAGTCGAAGTCCGGGTGGGCGCTGACGGCCTCGTTGGCCGGCAGGGTCCAGGGGGTGGTCGTCCAGATCACGGCAAAGGCCGGGCCGCGCAAGTGAGTCAGGCCGAAGGCCCTGGCCACCTTGTCGGCGTGATTGGCATGCACCTCGAAGGCGACGTCGATTGCTGATGAGGTCTTGTCTTCGTATTCGACCTCGGCTTCAGCCAGCGCCGAACGGCAGTCGAGGCACCAGTTAACCGGCTTGAGGCCCTGGTAGAGGTAACCCTTGGCGAGCATCTTGCCAAGCGTACGGATTTCGTCGGCTTCGGTCTGGAAGTTCATGGTCAGGTAAGGTTGCTCCCAGTCGCCGAGAACGCCGAGGCGGATGAAGTCCTTTTTCTGGCGCTCGATCTGCTCGCCGGCGAAGGCACGACACAGCTCGCGGACGCGATCGGCAGGCAAGTGCTTGCCGTGCAGCTTTTCGATCTGGTGCTCGATCGGCAATCCGTGGCAATCCCAGCCCGGAACGTAGGGGGCGTCGAAACCGGCCAGCGTCCGCGAGCGGACGATGATGTCCTTGAGAATCTTGTTGACCGCGTGGCCGATGTGAATGTCGCCGTTGGCATAAGGTGGTCCGTCGTGCAGCACGAAGCGTGGGCGGCCCGCCGATGCCGCGCGGATCCTTTCGTAGAGTCCTGTTTCTTGCCAGGCGGCGACCCACCGTGGTTCGCGCTTGGCGAGGTCGCCGCGCATCGGAAATGGCGTGTCGGTCAGATTGAGGGTTTTCTTGTAGTCAGCCATAGCGGTTCTCACAACTGGAAGTAGGCTTTCGCGGTTTCGACGTCGCTGGCGATTTGCGCCTTCAGGGCGTTGAAATCGGGGAATTTCATTTCGTCGCGCAGCTTGTGCAGGAAGCGGACGTTGAGATGGGCACCGTAGATGTCGGCGCAGAAGTCGAACAGGTGGACCTCGAGCAGTGGGCGCACCACTTGGTGCACACTCGGTCGGTAGCCCAGGTTGGCGGCGCCCCGGTGCGGGCCGCCGGGAAGTCCCTTGACCTCGACCGCGAAGACGCCCTGCAGCGGCGGCCGCTCGTGTTTGATGCGGATGTTGGCCGTGGCGAAGCCCAGTTGCCGACCGAGTTGGTCTCCCCGCACGACGCGTCCGTCGATCGAGTAGGGGCGGCCGAGCAGACGCGCGGCGTGTTCGAGGCGACCCGCCTGGAGCGCGTCGCGAACCGCCGAGCTGGAGGCGCGTTCGCCTTCGAGGGTGACGCTGTCCATGGCCTCGACCTGAAAACCAAGGTCGGCGCCCGCGTCGCGCAGCAGCGCGAAGTCACCGCCGCGTCCAGCGCCAAAGCGGAAGTCGTCACCGACGATCAGATGGCGTACGCGCAGCGCGCCGACCAGCACGCGGGAGATGAACTCTGCGGCGCTCAGCGCAGCAAAGCGGGCGTTGAAGTGGCAGACGTAGGTGAGATCGACGCCGTCGTCAGCGATCAGTTCGAGCTTCTCGCGCAGCGTGGACAGGCGTGCCGGCGCCGATTCGGGGGCAAAGAACTCGCGCGGATGCGGCTCGAAAGTGAGCACCGCCGCCGGCAGTCCGGCCGCGGCCGCGGCCGCCGTCAGGCGTGCGAGCAGCGCGCGGTGGCCAAGATGCACGCCATCGAAGTTGCCTATGGTGAGGACGGTGGCACTGTGCGCTGTCTGTGAAAAACCTCGGTAGACGAGCATCGGGCGCTAGAGGGAACGAACAAAACATGCCATTATAACCGGCTTTGTACCGCGCTGGCCAAGATGCGGCTGGTAGCTGGTATTGTGCTCTATTGGCAGCCATCGGCAGTCGTTGGGGTGAGGAACGAACCCCAACACCTCAGCGTGGAGATATGGACAGCGACCATTGCTATCATTGCGGCCAACCCGTACCGACAGGCGTCGATCTCGTGGTCAGCATCGACGAGCAGCCACAGGCGATGTGCTGTGGCGGTTGTCAGGCCGTTGCGCAGGCGATTGTCGGCAATGGGCTGGCTGACTACTACCGCCACCGTGACGCACTGCCCAGTTCGCCACGTGAGGCGCTGCCGGCGATCGTCGAGGGCTTGCAACTCTATGATCACGCGAACTTTCAGAAGAGTTTCGTGCGCGTCCTCGGTGATCGTGGCGAGTGCAGCGAGCGTGAGGCGGCGCTGATCCTCGAAGGGATTAGCTGTTCGGCGTGCATCTGGCTGAACGAACAGCACCTGTCGCGACTGGCCGGTGTCACTTCGGTCGACATCAATTATGCGACGCGACGTGCCCGGGTTCGCTGGGATGAGCGGCGGATCAAGCTGTCCGGGATTCTGGCGGCGATCGCCGCCATCGGCTATCGCGCTTATCCCTACGATGCTGCCAAGAGCGAGGAACTGGCGCGCAAGGAGCGGCGCAGCGCGCTCTGGCGGGTATTTGTCGCCGGCTTCGGCATGATGCAGGTGATGATGTACGCGGTGCCCGTCTATCTGGCCGGCGCCGGTGAGATGACCCCCGAGGTCGAGCAGTTGATGCGCTGGGCGAGCCTCGCGCTGACGCTGCCGGTCATCTTCTACTCGGCTGCACCCTTCTTCGGCAATGCCTGGCGCGATCTGCGACTGCGCCGCGTCGGCATGGATGTGCCGGTAGCGCTGGGCATCGGCGCCGCCTTTGCAGCCAGCGTGTGGGCCACGCTGACGGCCGGCGGCGAGGTCTATTTCGATTCGGTAACCATGTTCGTCTTCTTTCTGCTCAGTGGGCGCTTCCTGGAAATGACCGCCCGTCAGCGTGCAGTCAGTGTCACCGAGGCGCTGGCCCGGCTGATGCCGGTGGTCGCCGCGCGCGTGCCGGCGTACCCGGCGAACCGCGACGCCGTGCAAGTCATGGCGGCCGATCTGCGCCCAGGGGATGTCGTGCTGGTCAGGCCGGGCGAGACGATTCCAGCCGATGGACAGGTGATCGAGGGCCAGAGCAGCGCTGACGAGTCGCTGCTGACCGGCGAGAGTGCGCCGGTCAGCAAGCGCCCCGGAGCGTCCGTGACCGGTGGGGCGATCAACATCGAAAGCCCCTTGCTGGTCGAAGTCACCGCGGTTGGCGAGGGCACGCGCCTGTCGGCGATTGTCCGTCTGATGGAGCGTGCGGCAGCCGAGAAGCCGCGCATCGTCGAACTCGCAGACCGTATTGCCAGTCGCTTCATCGTCACGCTGCTGTTCCTGGCGGCGGCGGTGGCCGTTGCCTGGTGGTTCATCGATCCTGGCCGGGCGCTGTGGATCACGGTTTCCGTGCTGGTCGTGACTTGCCCCTGCGCACTGTCGCTGGCGACCCCGGTGGCGCTCACCGTAGCCAGCGGGGCAATGGCCAGAGTCGGCCTGTTGGTGACGCGCAGCCATGCTGTCGAGACGCTGGCACGGGCCAGCCATTTCGTTTTTGACAAGACGGGTACGCTGACCAGCGGCCGCATGCAGTTGCTGGAACTGCTGCCGCTCGGCACACTTGATCAGACGGCGAGCCTGGCTCTGGCCGCCGCTCTCGAACAGGCGTCGGAGCATCCGATCGGAGCTGCCTTGCGGGCCGCCGCCGCCGGTGAGCATCTGCCGACCGTGCACTCGCCGAGCAACGAGCCGGGCTGTGGCGTCGCCGCCGTGCATGGCGGCCGGCAGGTGCGCCTCGGTCGGCCGGACCATGCCCTCGCCCTGCACGGCAAACCCTTGCCGGAATCCGCGCAGGCGCTACTGGCCAGCGGTGATACGGTGGTTGCGCTCGCTGACGAGGCGGGCTGGATCGCGCTCATGCGTCTGGGCGACGCGCTGCGGCCGGAAGCGGCGGGGATGGTCGCCGCCTTGCGCGCGCACGGACGGCAGGTGGCGCTGCTGACCGGCGACGGCGAACCGGCCGCTCGCCGTGTCGCGCGCGCGCTGGGGATCGACGAGGTGCAGGCGAACGCATCGCCGCAGGCCAAGCAGGACTACGTGCGCCGCTTGCAGGCCAGCGGCGCGGTCGTGGCGATGGTCGGCGACGGCGTCAATGACGCGCCGGTTCTGGCGCAGGCACAGGTCTCGGTGGCCATGGGCGGCGGTTCGCAGTTGGCGCGCACACAGGCGGACCTGATCCTGCTCTCCGAAAACCTGGATCACCTGCGGCGCGGTTTTCTCGTGGCGCGCAGTTCGCTGTACGTGCTCAGGCAGAACCTGCTATGGTCGTTTGCCTACAATCTGGTCGCCTTGCCACTGGCGATGACCGGCTTCATCACCCCGTGGATGGCCGGTGTCGGCATGTCCGGCAGTTCCTTGCTGGTGGTTGCGAATTCATTGCGACTGCAGAAGATCGCCGGGAGTTGAGCCATGATGGAAACGTTGTATCTGCTGATTCCGATCTCCGTGGTGCTGGTCTTCCTGATCGGCATCGCCTTCTGGTGGTCACTGCGCAACGGTCAATTCGACGATCTGGAAGGGCCGGCCTACCGCATCCTCATGGACGACGACAGCCCGCCACCGAAAGCGGTGGCGGGCGAGGTTCCGCCCGCTCCAACGGTCAGGCCTTTTCAAGATCATTGTTGACCGAGGTCAAGACGTCGATCCGGCGGGCCGGGATAATGTCTCTCTATGGGGTGGACGCTTCGGCAGTGCGTGCCTGGGGTGTTCAGGGAGGTTTCTCTGTTGGGGTTCGGGTGCGTTTCGACGCACCCTTTTTTTGTCTGCGAGCAGGCGTCTGTTGCCGCCGGAGAGCTTGATCTGTGTCAAATGAGCGCCCATCGGGGTAGAATAGCATCCGCAAAATCAGTGCTCAGCATAAGGGCATTCAGGGCGGTGAAAGCCGGTTATTTGGTCAACAAAGAGGTGAGTCCATGTCGGAAACTCAGTCAACATACAACTACAAGGTGGTGCGGCAGTTTGCCGTGATGACCGTCATCTGGGGGATTGTCGGAATGCTGGTCGGCGTGATCATTGCCGCCCAGATGGTCTGGCCGGAACTGAACATGGGCTGGCTGCATTTCGGCCGATTGCGTCCGCTCCATACCAATGCGGTCATTTTCGCCTTCGGCGGTTGCGCCCTCTTCGCCACCTCCTATTACGTCGTGCAACGTACCTGCCATACGCGAATCTTCTCCGACGGTCTGGCCGCCTTCACCTTCTGGGGCTGGCAACTGGTGATCGTTCTGGCGGCGATCACCCTGCCGCTGGGTATCACTCAGGGCAAGGAATATGCCGAACTCGAATGGCCGATCGACATTCTGATCACCGTGGTCTGGGTGGCCTACGCAATCGTCTTCTTCGGCACCATCGCCAAGCGCAAGGTCACGCACATTTACGTGGCCAACTGGTTCTATGGCGGCTACATTCTTGCCGTTGCGCTGCTGCACGTGGTCAACAGCGCCGCCATCCCGGTTTCGCTGACCAAGTCCTACTCGGCCTATGCTGGTGTGCAGGACGCGATGGTGCAGTGGTGGTACGGCCACAACGCGGTCGGCTTCTTCCTCACCGCGGGCTTTCTCGGCATGATGTACTACTTCGTACCGAAGCAGGCCGGTCGCCCGGTCTATTCGTACCGGCTGTCCGTGGTGCACTTCTGGGCGCTGATCTTTACCTACATGTGGGCCGGTCCGCACCACCTGCACTATACCGCGCTGCCCGACTGGACGCAGTCGGTGGGCATGCTGTTCTCGCTGATCCTGCTGGCGCCTTCGTGGGGCGGCATGATCAACGGCGTGATGACGCTGTCGGGCGCATGGCACAAGCTGCGTGACGACCCGATCCTCAAGTTCCTGATCACCTCGCTGTCGTTCTATGGCATGTCGACCTTCGAAGGCCCGATGATGGCCATCAAGACGGTCAATGCTCTGTCGCATTACACCGACTGGACGATCGGACACGTACACTCCGGTGCGCTGGGTTGGGTGGCGATGATTTCCATCGGCTCGATCTACTACCTGTTGCCGCGTCTGTTCGCCAAGCCCGAAATGTTCAGCGTCAAATTGATCACCGTGCATTTCTGGGTGGCCACGATCGGCGTTGTGCTCTACATCGCGTCGATGTGGATTGCCGGGGTCATGCAGGGCCTGATGTGGCGGGCAGTGAATGCTGACGGTACGCTGACCTACAGCTTTGTCGAATCGGTCAAGGCCTCGTATCCCTTCTGGGCGATCCGTTTCCTGGGTGGCTGCCTCTTCCTGAGCGGCATGCTGATCATGGCCTACAACATGGTCAAGACGATTGCCGGTGGCCGGGCGGTTGATGACGCGCTGGTCTTGCAACCGGCGGCTAACCACGCCTGAGGAGGGGAATGAAATGAAACTTACGCATGACGCAATTGAACGTAATGTCGGTTTGATGGTTGTCCTGACTCTGCTGGTGGTCAGCGTCGGCGGCCTGGTCGAAATCGTACCGCTGTACTTCCAGAAATCGACCACCGAACCGGTGACCGGACTCAAGCCCTATGACCCGGTCCGCCTGACGGGGCGTGACGTGTACATTCGCGAAGGCTGCTACCTGTGTCACTCGCAGATGATCCGTCCATTCCGTGCCGAGACCGAGCGCTATGGGCATTATTCGGTCGCCGGCGAGTTCGTCTATGACCATCCGTTCCAATGGGGTTCCAAGCGCACCGGGCCGGACCTGCACCGTGTCGGTGGGCGCTACTCGGACGAATGGCACCGTGCTCACCTGATCAATCCGCGTGATCTGGTTCCCGAGTCGAACATGCCAGCGTTCGCTTTTCTCGAGAAGGCGCCCGCTGATGCGAGCAGCATAGAGGCCAAGATGCGCGCGCTGCGCAAGGTCGGTGTCCCCTATACCGATGAAGAAATCGCCGGCGCCAGGAAGCAGCTTGAGGGCAAGAGCGAGCTCGACGCCCTGATCGCCTACCTGCAGGGGATGGGCCTCGAATTGAAGAACGCGAAATAAGCGCATGGACATCAACGATCTGCGGGCCATCGTCACGGTGGTCTCCTTCCTGACTTTCCTCGGGATCGTCTGGTGGGCTTACGGCGTGAAGGCCAACAAGAAGCGCTTCGAAGAAGCGGCCATGCTGCCCTTCGCAGATGAAGAAGCGGAGCGGGCCGAACTCGGCCTGGATCGCAACCGGGAAAGGAAAGCATCATGAGCGATTTTGTCAATCAGTTTTGGAACTGGTACGTCATTCTTTTGGTGCTGGTCAGCATCATCGCCTGCGGCGTCCTGCTGTGGACGCAAAGCGTCACGACTCCTGGCAAAGGGGACACGACCGGGCACGTGTGGGACGAGAACCTTGAGGAGTACAACAACCCGCTGCCAAAGTGGTGGATGTGGCTGTTCTATATCACGGTCATCTTCTCGCTGGTCTATTGCGTGCTCTATCCCACGCTGGGCAGTTACCAGGGCGTCCTTGGCTGGTCGTCCGATGGGCAGTGGGCGAAAGAAAAAGCCAAGGCCGACGAGCAGACCAAACCTCTTTATGACAAATACATGAAGATGGACCTCAAGGCGCTGGCCGCGGACAAGGAAGGCGTCGAGACGGGCAAACGGCTGTATCTGACCTATTGCATGCAGTGTCATGGTGCCGATGCGCGGGGCTCGAAGGGCTTCCCCAACCTGGCTGACAATGACTGGCAGTGGGGCGGCGAGCCGGAGACGATCGTCGAGACGATCAGCAACGGCCGTATGGGTGTGATGCCGCCGCACGCTCAACTCGGCGCCGAGACGATCAAGGATCTGGCCAACTACGTGCGTTCGCTTTCCGGTTTGCCGGCCGATTCGGTGCGCGTGACCAAGGGTCAGGAAGCCTTCAATTCGGTCGGCTGCTCCGGCTGTCATGGGCCTGATGCCAAGGGTATGCACGCCGTCGGAGCGCCGAATCTGACCGACAAGATCTGGCTCTACGGCAGTTCGGAAGGGACGATCATCGAGACGATCACCAAGGGCCGCACCAATCAGATGCCGGCGTGGAAAGAGTTCCTCGGCGAAGAAAAAGTGCACGTTTTGGCCGCTTACGTGCTGAGTCTTGGCTCCGGCGCCGGCAGCCAGTAAGCGACGCCAGATTGGCGGAGCGGCCGTAGTGTAGCCGCTCCGTTTTTTTTGCTGCCAACCCGTTGCGCGCGGGGGGCATGCCGTATTTACTCCATGGCTGATTCACATCAAGGCTACAATCACGCCGGAATGTAGCATTAGAGTTTGGTGTAATACTGAAATGGATCGGAGCCAAGATCATGGTTGACACGGCCGGCAGCAAGGCCAAGGCAATTCCCATCAACGTCGATGGCTTGTACGAGAAGCACAGAACCGTCCATGCCCGCAGCGTAACGGGGCGCTTCAACAACTGGCGTTGGGCGATGGTTTTTGTCACCCAGGCGCTGTTCTATGGTTTGTGCTGGCTCCAATGGGGCGGGCGGCAGGCGGTCCTCTTTCACCTGGTTGAACGCAAGTTCTACATTTTCGGTATGGTTTTCTGGCCGCAGGACGTCATCTATCTGGCGATACTGCTGGTGATTTCGGCTTACGGACTGTTTCTGGTCACCGCCATTGGTGGCCGCCTGTTCTGTGGCTACGCGTGCCCACAGACGGTCTACACCGAGATCCTGATGTGGATCGAGCGCAAGATCGAGGGTGAGCGGCCGGCGCGCATGAAGCTCGACGCGCAACCGATGAACGCACGGAAGTTCCGGCTGAAGCTGATCAAGCATTCGCTGTGGCTGCTGATCGCCCTTTGGACGGGGATCACCTTTGTCGGCTATTTCACACCGATCAAGGACTTGCTCAGCGGGATGGCCTCGTTCGAGTTGGGACCGTGGGAGGCTTTCTGGATTTTTTTCTATGCCGCCTTCCTGTACATGATGGCCGGTTTCATGCGCGAGCAGGTGTGCAAGTACATGTGTCCCTACGCCCGCTTTCAGGGCGTGATGTTCGACCCGGACACCCTGATCATCAGCTATGACCCCGCGCGGGGTGAGCCGCGGGGTCTGCGCCGGAAGGGAGCCGCTGCCGGCGCGCAACCTTTGGGGGATTGCGTAGACTGCAGCATCTGTGTTCAGGTCTGCCCGACGGGAATCGATATTCGCAACGGTTTGCAGCTCGAATGCATCGCCTGCGCGGCCTGTATCGATGCCTGCGACCAGGTGATGGACAAGGTGGGTTCGCCGCGCGGCCTGATTCGCTACTCGACCGAGAATGCCCTGGAAAAGCACTACTCCGTGGGCGAGATGTTCGGCCACCTGCTGCGCTTCAGAACCCTGCTGTATACCAGTATTCTGTTGGCCATTGTCCTGGCGGCGGTGTGGAGTCTGGCGCACCGCGTGCCACTGAAGGTCGATGTGCTGCGCGACCGCTCGACCTTGTCACGTGAGGCCGACGATGGACGCATCGAGAACGTGTTCCGCCTTCACATCTCGAATACCGACGACTCGGCGCATCGTTATTCGATTGCGGTCAGCGGTATCGAGGGGATTGATATTGTCGGCGATCACCAGGTCGAGATTCCCGCAGCGTCGTCAACCACCGTGGCCCTCTCCGCGCGTGTTCAGCCGGGGACCGGCAACAAGGGCGCGAACCAGATCTTCTTCGAGGTGAGGGCCGAGAATAACGATCAGATCGCGGTGCGCGAGAAAACGAGCTTCTTCCTGCCATGAGTGCCATGAATACCGTTAATCCGAGAACTCTGAAGTCATATTCCGCCAGCCAACCGTGGTACCGCCAGCCGTGGCCATGGTTGCTCATGCTTGGCCCGGCGACGGCCATTGTGGCGGGTCTGTTCACCGCCTACCTGGCAGTGGTCACCAATGATGGTTTGGTCGAGGACGACTACTACAAGCAGGGCCTGACCGTAAATCAGCGCACGGAGCGCGATCATCGAGCGGCTGAACTGGGAATCGAGGCCGAGTTTGTCCTTGGCGCTGACGGCGGGCGAATCAGGGTTTTGCTCCGCTCGCACCAGGGCGTGCACTTGCCCGAGGCGCTTGCCTTGCGCATTGCGCATCCGACGCGCCCGGGCTTCGATCAGAACGTGCTGCTGCATTTGGAGTCGGCGGGCGTGTACACCGGCTCGCTGGTACCTTTGCCGCCTGGTCGCTGGCACACTACCCTCGAGGACGACAAGCAGCAATGGCGCCTGGTGGGCGATTGGGTCACGGAGAAGGATTCGACCCTGCGCGGGATGGCGTCTGCCAAGTTCGTGGCCAGAGCTAATGGAAGTTCCGACGGGAGGTAAGCATGGCTTGGGATCTGTTGTTTTCGAGTGACTACGGGCTGTTCAGCGTATTCGTGATTGTCTTCATCATTGGCATGGCGATCTGGTTTCCGTATTTCTACAACAAGAAAATGCGTGAGGACGAGGGGCAAGCCAGTAAATAGCCCAGCAGCCAGGACGCTTTTGGCCACTGGCGTTGCAGGGTTCCCGGAGCAGGCGTGGCTGGGGAGATCAAGAGAGCATTGATGCCTGATGCGCCAGTACGCCATTTGCTATTGGCGCTGACGGTATCGGTGCTGCTTCACGCTGCACTCCTGATCCGTGTCCACACGGTGTCGCCCGTCCGCCTGGAAGTGGCGACCCCGACGATCCAGGCGGTAATCAGTGTTCGCCCCGCTGTGGTCGCGGTGCCGCGACCACAGCCTGTAGTCGGCGTCCCCGTTCTGCCGTCCCCGCCGGCTGCCCCGTCCGCGACGCTGCGGCGGCGCGTTCCCCCCATGCAGGCCGTGTTGCCTGCGACCGCCACGGAGTCCCCTGCGGTGGCCTCGGCGACGTTGGCGCCCGAGCAGGTCTTGCCATCTGCGCTCCCGGCGCAGGTCAGCGGCAGCCTGGAAGCGACGCCAGAACGCGTCAGCCCCGACGACCTGCGCCAATACCGTGTCGCCCTGGCGATAGCGGCACGTCGCTTCAAGCGCTACCCCTCGCTGGCGCGGGAGCGGGGATGGGAGGGGACTGTCGAGGTAGCACTCGATGTGACTGCCTGGCAGCCTGCCCCCGCAATTTCGCTCGTACGATCAAGCGGACGGGCTGCCCTGGATGAGCAGGCAATGTCGATGATCGAACAGGCAACGGCGGCCACGACGCTGCCTGAGCGTCTCAAGGGCAGGGCGTTTCGGGTCTTGTTGCCGATTGAGTTCTCGCTGACTGCCGATCACTAACCGTTCGCTGGCCGCAGTTCTTCCTCGTGGAACGTGAAGCGACCAGCCTTGCGGTCGGCAAAATAGGCGCGCAGGCAGCTTGTAACGCTCTGAAAGGCAAGCTGCTGCCAAGGGATGTTTTCCTCGGCGAAGAGCGCCGTCTCCAGGGTTTCGAGGCCGGCAGAGAAGCACTTGCTGATCATCCGGGCACGGTAAAAGAGGTGCACCTGGCTGATATGTGGCACACTGACGAGGGAAAACGGCTGACAAATCTCGACCTGAGCGCACGCTTCCTCGAGCGTTTCGCGCCTGGCCGCCTCGGCCGTCGACTCGCCGTTTTCCATGAAGCCGGCTGGCAGTGTCCAGAAGCCATAGCGCGGCGAGATCGAGCGCCGGCAGAGCAGAATCTGGTCCTGCCACTCGGCGACACAGCCGACCACCAGCTTGGGGTTGAGATAGTGAATCGTGCCGCAGCCCTGGCACACGTGACGGGGCAGGTTGTCGCCTTCCGGAATCAGAAGCCTGACTGTTTCGCCGCATTGACCGCAGAACTTCATTGCTGAAACTCCCTTGCCCGTTGTCTGATCAATGTGCCTAGTTTATCCTTCATTGCGCCTTTCCCGGTGCCTCAGGGGCGCAATCTGGCTACAATGCGCGACAGTGACGATCTTCAGCCAGCGACGTTCGCAGAACGCGCAATGACAAGGGGTACTGGATGTTTCTGATTGTTGGGTACGTGATCATTCTGGTGGCAGCACTCGGAACCTATGCGGTGCACGGCAGTCTGGCCGCGCTGTGGGTACCCCTGGAATACGTCGCCATCGTTGGTTTGACCATCGGCGGCTTTGTGGCCAGCAACGATCTCAAGATCATCAAAACCACTGTTGGCGCGCTGCCGGGGATCTTCAAGGGATCGAAGTTTACCAAGGTTCTTTATGTCGACCTTTTGGCGATGCTCTTCGAGGTTCTGGCCAAGGTGCGCAAGGAGGGCCTGATGTCGATCGAGAACGACGTCGAAAACCCTCACGACAGCCCGATATTCGGCAAGTACCCGTCGCTTGCCGAGGACCATCATGTCATGGAATTCATCACCGATTATCTGCGCATGATGGTCGGCGGCAATCTCAATGCCATCGAGATCGAGAACCTGATGGACATCGAAATCGAGACGCACCACCACGAGGCCGAGACACCCGGTCACGTGGTATCCAAAGTCGCTGACGCTGTCCCGGCGTTCGGCATCATCGTGGCCGTGATGGGTGTGGTCAATGTCATGGGATCTGTCGGTGAGCCGCCGGCTGTGCTGGGCAAGATGATCGGTGGGGCCCTGGTCGGCACCTTCCTCGGCATCCTGATTGCCTACGGTTTTGTCTCACCGGTGGCCAGCCTGCTGGAGCAGAAGGCACAGGACGGCGCGAAAATTTACCAGGTGATCAAGGTCGTCTTGCTGGCCTCGATGTCCGGCTACGCGCCGCAGGTTGCCGTCGAGTTTGGACGCAAGACGCTGGTCTCCGGGGTTCGCCCGACTTTCCGCGAACTCGAAGACGAACTCAAGGCTCGCAAGGGAAAGTAAGCCATCGTGCGGCAATTGATCGGAGAGGTTGAATGACTGAAGACGTAAGACCGATCGTCATCAAGCGCATCAAGAAGGTCGCTGCTGGTCACCACGGAGGGGCGTGGAAAATCGCCTATGCCGACTTCGTGACGGCGATGATGGCGTTCTTTCTGCTGATGTGGCTACTCGGCTCGACGGCCAGCGGTGACCTGAAGGGAATCGCCGATTATTTTCAGAATCCGCTGAAGATCGCTTCGCAAGGGGGGTCCGGAAGCGGCGACAGTTCGAGCATTCTCAAGGCCGGCGGCAAGGACTTGACGCGCCGGGCCGGCCAGGTCAAGGCGGGCGATATCGATGCCAAGAGCAAGGCCGTGAATCTCAAAGAAGCCAATGCCGAGCAGGCGCGCAAGGATTTTGAAGAGCGCGAGAAGGCCCTGCTCGGAGATCTCAAGAAGAGCATCGAGAAATTGATCGAGAGCAACCCGGCGCTCAAACAATTCAAAAGCCAACTGTTGATCGACATCACCAGCGAGGGTCTGCGCATTCAAATCGTAGACGAGCAGAATCGGCCAATGTTTGACACCAGTAGTGCCGACCTGAAGCCGCATACGCGAGTCATCCTGCGCGAGATTGGCAAGGCGCTCAATGCCGTGCAGAACAAGTTGAGCCTGTCAGGTCACACCGACGCCGCGCAGTATGGCGGCGGCGACAAAGGTTTCTCGAACTGGGAGCTTTCGGCCAATCGTGCCAATGCTTCCCGGCGAGAACTGATTGCCGGTGGAATGGACGAAAACAAGGTGTTGCGCGTCGTTGGCCTGGCGTCCACTGTCCTGTTCGACAAGAACGACCCCTTGAGTTCGATCAATCGCCGGATCAGCATCATCGTCCTGAACAAGAGATCCGAGGAAGCGTTGTTGCAGGAAGACGGCAAGGGGGATTCGGTCGAGGTCGGCGGCGAGGGGATAGACGCCAGCACGCTCTCTCCACCGCACGGTCTAGGCCGCAAGGAATGAACTGGCCGGGTCCGCGGCCCCGGCAGCTTGTGCAGCTCAGTCCGTCAGGCTTGGGGAATGGTTTCCAGGAAGGCGGCGCGGCGCATCAGCTTGTCGTAAAGGCGAGCGAGATTGGGGTGCTTTTCCTGCCAGTTGATTTCCGGGAAGCGGAAAACAAGGTAGCCGAGCGCGCAACCGACAGTGACATCGGCGAGTGAAAAATGCGTTCCCATGCACCAGGTGTTGTCGCCAAGCTCGACGGCCATGAACTCCAGGCTGCGGCTGATCTTGTCTTCCTGACGGGCGATCCAGTCGCCCCCCTGTTGCGCGGCAGGCCGCTTCTTCTCCAGAAAGACCAGTGCTGCCGCGTCGCAAACGCCGTCAGCCAAGGCCTCCCAACGCTTGACTTCGGAGCGCTCGCGATTGGGGCTGGGCATCAACTTGTTGTTTGGCGCGACGTTGTCGAGGTACTCGACGATGACGCGCGAGTCGAACAGGACGGTGTTGTCGTCGAGGACGAGGATCGGGATCTTGCCCAGCGGATTGACGTTGGCGACCTGGGTTTCCGGCGTCCACGGCGAGTCGATGTCAAGGTCGTAGTCGATCTTCTTCTCTGCGAGAACGACACGCGCTTTGCGAACGAAGGGACTGGTCAGTGATCCGATGAGCTTCATCTGCTTCCTGATGGTAAAAGACTGTTAACAATTATAGCATCGCCGCCACATCCAGTTTACGGGTGCAGCTCACGGACGGGTAAAATGCGGGCTTGCTCCTTACCCGTATCAAGGACCACCCGGATGTCTTTTTCTGCCCTTACCGCCCTTTCACCGCTGGATGGTCGTTACGCCGGCAAGCTGGATGCGCTGCGGCCTGTGTTCTCCGAATATGGCCTGATCCGTCGCCGCTTGCAGGTCGAGATCGAATGGCTCAAGCTGTTGGCGGCTGAGCCCCATTTCAGCGAAATTCCGCCGTTCGCCTCGGAAACGCTGCTTGAACTGGACGCGCTGGTGGCTGATTTCGGTCCGCTGGAGGCTGGCGAGGTCAAAGAAATAGAGGCGGTCACCAACCACGACGTCAAGGCGCTTGAGTACTGGATCAGGGAGCGTCTGGCGAACAACGCAGAAGTGATGCGCGTCGCCGAGTTCATCCACTTTGCGTGCACCTCCGAGGATATCAATAACCTGGCGCACGCGCTGATGTTGCAGATTGCGCGCGACGAAACGATGCTGCCGATGCTCGACCGCGTTCTCTGCCGCCTTCGGGAACTGGCGCACGCCTTCGCCGAACTGCCGATGATGTCGCGTACGCACGGCCAGCCGGCGACACCCACGACGCTCGGCAAAGAGATGGCCAACGTGGCCTATCGCCTTACACGGGCCCGTTCGGCTATTGCCAGCGTCAGGCTGCTTGGCAAGATGAACGGCGCGGTTGGCAATTACAATGCCCATCTTGCGGCTTACCCCGGCTACGACTGGGAAAGCCTGGCCAGACGTTTCGTCGAATCCATGGGTCTCGAATTCAATCCCTATACGATACAGATCGAGCCGCATGACGCCATGGCGGAGCTGTTCGATGCCTTTGCACGGGCCAACCTGATTCTCGTCGACCTGAACCGCGACATCTGGGGCTACATCTCGCTGGGCTTCTTCAGGCAGAAAGTCAAGGCCGGCGAAATCGGTTCCTCGACGATGCCGCACAAGGTCAATCCAATCGATTTCGAGAATTCCGAAGGCAACCTCGGGCTGGCCAATGCCCTGCTGCGCCATCTCGCCGAGAAGCTGCCGGTTTCGCGCTGGCAACGTGACCTCACGGATTCGACGGTACTGCGCAATATGGGCGTCGCTCTCGGCTACACGCTGCTCGCCTACGATTCGCTGTTGCGCGGCCTCAACAAGCTGGAAGCCGACGCCGAGCGCCTGCATGCCGATCTCGACGCCAACTGGGAACTGCTGGCCGAACCGATACAGACGGTGATGCGTCGCTACGGCGTGGAGAATCCCTACGAGAAGCTCAAGGAGTTGACCCGCGGCAAGCGCATCTCGCGCGCCGACATGCAGCGTTTCGTCGCCACACTGGAGATTCCGGCTGCGGCCAGGGCTGATCTGCTGGCGCTGACGCCAGGGGACTATACGGGCCTGGCGGCCACGCTGGCGCGGAGAATTTGATGCGCACACCACAAGCCCCCGCGAACGCGCCTGAAACCTTAGCAACCGGCGCCGACCCGGAGACGATCGTCTGCCCGAGTTGCGAGCAGGCCGTGCCTCGCAGCGCGCTCTACTGCCCGTATTGTTGCGGCGAGGATGGTCGGCGCGGGGCGACCAAGCGGGGTTTTTTCATCGGCGGCGTTTTCGGCTTGCTGGCCGGTGGCCTGTTCAGCGCCGTTTGGTCTTCGCTCGTCGGACCCGAGCAAGCGACAGGGCAACTGGTGCTGGCGATCACCCTTGCCTGCGGTGCCGCTGGCGCGATCGGAGGCGCAATCCTCAGCCGGAGGCGGTGAAGGTGGGACGGTTTAACGGCTGACAGAGACGGCGCCAACGGCCTTGACTTCTTCCCGGTAGACGTCGTGTCTGCGGGTACCAGTTTGCATAAAGCTTCATCGGTTAAGCTCGGTGTTGACTACCGGCTCAAGAGTATTCCGGCCACCCTCTTCAAACCAGCGGGTACGCAGACGATGTGACAGTTGCAATATGGGCTGCTCAACCACACGATAACCCAGCCAGCCGTAGCCCAGAACCGCTGCCAGCATGGTCAGGACGGCGATAATATTGTCCAGCAAGCTATCCGGTAGCGGGGATGTCAGCAGCCATAACCGGCCGACTGCGGACAGTACAAGAACATGAGACAAATATACAGAGTACGACATATCACCGATGAATTGCAGCGATTTTGGCAGGGTAAATCTATTCAGCTTCTCAAGCGTCATTACGGAGAGCACCAGAAGCCCGTACAGGGAGCCAAGGGTGACGACTCGTAAGAGGCCTTCCTGTTTAATAATATCGAGAGCGTAAACAGCGGGAATCCCGACCAACAGAACAAGGCTGATCAAGATGCTGGCGTGACGTGCTGGCAAATGCGGAACCGAATCTTTCGAAATAGCGATTGCCACCAGTGCGCCAATGATGAACTCAAGAGAATACGGGTGAAGGGCAATGCGCGCCGCTGGTGGAAAATCGCCAACCGAAAAAACAAGATTGATCACGATGATTATCGTGCCCCATGAAAGCAGCGCAGGCAATAGCAAGCACTCATGGAGTAGGAGCAGAACGGCAAACACGAGGTAGAACCATAGTTCGTGAATGAGCGACCAGGCAACCATGACCAGCGGCAATTGGTTGCCGGGCAGGAGGAAAAATGAGGAGACCAGCTGGACATGCTGCCCTTGCGAGGAATTGACCCAACTCGGCTTGATGAAAAATATAGCCGCCGTCAAGAAAAAGTAGAGCCAGTAAGTCGGATAGATGCGGCTAAACCGCCCCCAAAGGAAGCGCATCATCTCGCCACTACGGCCGAAGCGGCCTTTCGTTACCGTCACCATAACGAAGCCGCTGATCACGAAAAAAAGATCGACACCTGATTGCCCAAAACTGAAAAAGTCGGGAAGAATGAGATCTCCACCAGAGTATTTTCTCTCGACTGACAAAGAGTGAAACGCTACGACGCCGAGGACCGCAATGCCTCTGATTGCTTGAATTGACAACAATTGTTTCATGAGCAAGGTAAACGCCTGATCGGGCCACCAACCGAAAATCTCCCTGAGGTCACTCCCGGGTGGTACATATAGGAACAAACCGTCGGAAAGAGTGACTCAAGAATCCATAGAACAATAACCCGGCGTGAATTCAGGTCAAACAAGAATTCTCCCGATTGTGTCACCGCCACGGTAGGCCGGCCAATACCGCGCCGGGGACGGCGAGCGCTGAGCGAATGTGTCTGCTCTCGGCAATATAGCATAGGGTCTGAGCATGGCCGTTGCGAGATTGTCGCGGTCGCCACAGGAGCGAGGCACCACTGAAGCTAGAGCGTCATGCCAGCCTTGGCTGCGCGAGTTCAACGCTTGGTCAGATCCAGCTCGCCCTGCCGCGGTTCGCTTGGATCGTCCTCGTCAGCACGCGTCGCCAGAGTGCTGACGCGCACGCCGAGCAGCCGAAGCTTACGTTCGAGCGGCACCCGGCGCAGGCATTCGCGGGCAGCGCGCAGAATGTCGTGGGCGTCGGCAGTGGCCGCGGCGAGCGTCAGGTCGCGCGTGACTGTCTGAAAATCGGCAAAGCGCAGCTTCACGCCGATCGTTCGCCCTCGGTAGCTCTTGCGCCGCAGGTCTTCAGCGACGTGTCGGCACAAGGCGATGAGGACGCCACTCAGCGTCTCACGGTCGTCGCGCACATGCAGGTCGCGCTCGAAGGTTGTTTCGCGGCTGATCGACTTCGGTTCTGCAGAGGTAAGCAGCGGTCGGTCGTCGATGCCGTGTGCCGCTTCGCTCAGCCAAACACCATAGCCGCGACCGAAGTGGCGTTGCAGAAGTGCCGTGTCGGCATGCGCCAGTTGCCTGATCGCATGGATTCCGAGTTCGGCGAGGCGTGCGCTCGCCTTCGGGCCGATGCCATTGATCTTGCGTACCGGCAAGGGCCAGATGCGCTGCGCCAGATCATCGGCCGCGAGCAGCGTCAGGCCGTCGGGCTTGTCGAGGTCGGAGCCGATTTTTGCCAGCAGCTTGTTGGCGGCGACGGCAATCGAACACGACAGGCCGGTGGCCTGGCGTACTGCTTCCTTGATGCGCTGGGCCAGCGAGCGGGAATCTTCCGCAAGTGCGCTCAGATCGAGGTAAATCTCGTCGATTCCGCGGTCTTCGATCGCTGGCACGATACGCGCGACGGCGGCCTTGAAAAGCCGCGAGTAATGGCGATAGGCGGCAAAGTCTACCGGCAGCAGAATCGCTTCCGGCGCCAGCCTGGCTACCTTCATGATGCCCATCGCCGAAGCCACGCCGAGGGCGCGCGCTTCATAGGTGGCGGTGGTAATGACGCCGCGGCCGACGTAGTCGCGCAGGCGAGAGAAGCACCGACTGCCGTCGACCAGGACGACCGGCTGCTGCGCGTTGCTGCCACCGATCACCAGCGGCTGCCCGCGCAGTTCCGGGTAGCGCAGGAGATCGACGGAAGCGTAGAACGCATCCATGTCGAGATGCGCGATGCGGCGCGGCAGCGCTTTCAAGTGCCTGATTGGGTGGGCGGAGGTCGCCCGGGAAGCCGACTGTCGACCCCCAGGGCGGCATGATGCGCGGGAATGACCAGGTATCGTCGGTCGGGTCTGCCCTGCGGAGTGCGGCACCGCTGCCGCTCAAGGCGCCTTCGACTCACTCCGGCGGCGATTCTTCCAGAAATTGATCGACAGGTAGATCATGAAGCCGACGAAGGTGAGAAAGCCGGCAATCTGGAAATACAGCGAGTAGTTGGTCCGGTAGCGGCCGGTGACGGGGTCGTAGATCGAGCAGATGATCCTGACCCGTTCCATGATCTCTTTGAGAGTACCGACCTCGGCCGGGATCGCCGAGCCGGTGATCAGCCCCTTGAGCGGCTCGGCGAGGTCTTCGGCGGTGAACTTTTCGCCATAAACCTGGCGCACGATGCGTCCTTCGGCGTCGACCATCGTCACCTGGTTGAGGTGGTCGAAGCCAGCCGGGGTGGCGACAAAGCTGAAACCGAAATTTCGCGTCAGGTCACCGACGATCGCCGGGGCCGGGCTCAGAAATTCCCAGTTGGGCAGGTGAATGCCGTACTGTTTGGCGAAGTCCCTGAGCGCTGCCGGCGAGTCGAAAGGCTGGTTGAAGCCGATGCTGATGACGTTGAAACGCTCCGCGCCAATCATGCCGACGGTATTCTGGACGGCTTTCTGCAAGTTGCGCGTGGTCGTCGGGCAGACCTGAAAACAGGCGGTGTAGATGAAGCTGACCAGCAATGGCTTGCCGCGGTAACGCGCCAGGTCGACCGGCCGTCCCTCGCGGTCGAGCAGGACGAAGTCGCCCACCGGCTTGCCGATCGCGCTTTGGGACAACGTGAAAGCCGCTTTTTCGTCGAGGGCAGTGAGTGCCAGGCCGCTGTTGATTCCCTGCGGGCGGGCCGTGAGCCTGGGTTTGTCAGTAGGGACCTCGTCGGCCAGAACCGGATTGACCGCCAGAAAGGCTAGCGATGCGAAGAGTGCGCGGAAAGATCGACCGATCACTGCCGTTGGCCGGTGGCAGATCAGAACGCGAATTGTCGGTCCACGATGGCGGCCAGCAGCACCAGAGTCAACTGGATCAGCGAGGCATGAAAACAGACCATCGCCGATTTGCGGTTGGGGTCACGCGTCAGTCGCCAGGCTTTCTGGATGAAGAGGAAGCCGCCGAGGGCAGCGCCGGCGAAGTAGATCGCACCAAGCCCGAAGGCCAGCGGCAGGAGCGACGCGGCGACCAGTGCCAGGGTGCTGAAAAAAATCGTGTCCGCTGCCCGCTGATCACCGACGACGACCGGCAGCATCGGCACGCCGGCCGCTTCGTAGTCGGCGCGGAAAGCGATCGCCAGACTCCAGAAGTGCGGTGGCGTCCACAGAAAGAGCACCAGCGCCAGCGCCAGCGGTACGCCGCCAGGTTGCGGGTCGGCGGCGGTGGCTCCGGCCAGCACCGCCCAACTGCCGGCCAGGCCGCCGAAAACGATGTTCAGCCAGGTCCGCCGCTTCAGCCATACGGTGTAGACGATGGCATAGAAGAAAGCGCCGAGAAAGACGAACAGCGCCGACCACGCGTTGAGTGCCAGCCACGCACTGCCGACTGACAGCGCCATCAGTGCGCAGATGACCAGCAGCCAGATGGGTCCGTGCCGCAGTTCGCCGGTGACGAAAGGGCGCTTGCTGGTGCGCGCCATCAGGTGGTCGGTGTCGTGCTCGTAATACTGGTTGAAGGCGCCGGCGCTGGCCGAAGAGACCAGTACCGACAGGGTCAGCACCAGCAGTTGCAGCAGGCTCAGGCCAGGCCCCGGGCTGACCGCCAGTCCGGCCAGCGCGGTAAAGGTGATGACGACGCCAATGCGCAGCTTGAAGACGCCCAGAATGGCACGGAAGGGGAAACCGGGGGTGCTGTTCGATGGGAGTGTGGATTGCATTGGCGTCGATAGCTTGGCGATCAGTTGAAAGACGATGGGACGGACGGATCGGGTCGCTGAGTCAGATCTCAGACCTCAGACCTGCTTGAATCGAGCCTGTACTCCAGGCCCGATTGAGGCAGGCCCCCACGCCGATAGCGTGGGGGAGATTGCCCGATCAGCTCAGCAGCCAGACCTCGGACAGGTACTTCCAGTTGACGAAGTAGTATAGAACGAAGCAGACGAAGAGCAACAGCGCCAGGACGACGGTGCCGGGAACGCCGACGTGGTCGCTGCCGTGCGCGACCGCCGACGCGGCCTGGGTGTTGGCCGGGATCGGCGTCGGCTGGTTGGAGACCTTGCCGCCGTCAAGCTTCTTGCCGAACAGCAGCGAACCGACGACGAGCAGGATCCATAATCCGCCGCCAATCACGGCAATGACGCCAAAGATCCCGGTCAGGCCCATCATCAGGTAGGCGGCACCCGGCCATTCATACTGGAACGGTGCGCCGGAGAAGGCCATGTCCCAGTGCCGGCGGGAGACGCCCAGCGTGCCGGCACCCATCATCACCAGGCCGAGAACCGACATGCTGATGCCGAACAGGTAGGGCTGGATCTGGCACAGTTTCGGCAGGATCATTTCGCGCCGGAAGAGGACCGGGACCAGCAGGTAGGTGATCGACATGAAGGCCAGAGTCGTTCCGGTCACCACCGTGGTGTGGAAGTGGCCGGGGACATAGAAGGTGTTGTGCATCAGCATGTTGATCTGCTCGGTACCGAGCACGACACCCGAGATGCCGCCGAGGAAGCCGAAGCTGACCAGCGAGATGAACATTCCGGAGAACACCGGGTTGCCCCAGGGCGCCTTGCGCAGCCATTCGAAGAGGCCGTTGGTGTAGCCCTTGCGCCGCTGCGCCGCTTCGATCGCGCCGGGAACCGTAAAGCCGTGGATCATCGAGGCCATGACCGCAAAATACATGAAGTAGGAAGTGTTGAGTACCTTCCACTCGGAACTCATTCCGGGGTCGGAGAGCAGGTGGTGCGCACTGGCAAGTTGCAGGAACAGGATGTAGAGCAGGAAAGCTCCGCGCGACACTTTCTCGGACAGCGGCTTGGCGCCGAAAATCACGGCCGCGGTCAGATACCAGATGGAGACGTGTGCCGCCACGTTGATCTGCTGCGACGAGTGCCCCAGGCCCCACCACACCATGCGGTACAACTGCGCGTCGATTTCCTTGATCAGGCCGATCGACCAGAGAAAGGTCGGGATCAGGATGCCTGCGCCGGCGAGGATGGTGAAGGTGGCGATGATCGCCGCCGTCAAAGCGCCGAAAGTGACCAGCGGCAGCGAGCCCTGATAGGTCTTGTCCTTCTTGGCAACGACCAGCGTGCCAAAGAAAACGGCCGTACCGAGCAGCGCACCGACGGCGACCAGGATGATCCCCAGGTAGAAGTGCGGCGCTGCCTGCATCGGCACGTAGGAAGTGAACATCACGCTCGATTCGCCCTGGAAGATGGCGATATTGGTCGTGATGCCGCCGACGACCATCAGCCAGAAACCAAGCCAGGCGATCTTTGGCGTCGCCAATCGGCAGCGGAGCAGCGTCGATGAGGCGAAGTAGAGGACGGCCATCTCGAAGAACAGGATCCACAGGATCAGCATGTCGACGCCGTGGGCGGTGAGAATCAGGTAGAACTGGTCGGCCGGCAGCAGCTTGATCGCCGGCCAGCGCGTGAGGATGACCAGCAGCGCGGTGATGCCGCCGACGAGCAGCCAGAGGACGCCGGCGACAGCGTTCCAGCGCATCAGCTTTTCGGCCTGGTCCTCGAATTGCAGTCCGGAGACGGGACAGGTACGGTAGGTCGTTGCCATCTATTGATTCCCCCTTATTTCACGTAGATACGGCCAAGCATCGAGGAGTGGCCGATGCCGCAGTACTCGTTGCAGACGATGGCATAAGTGCCTTCCTTGGTCGGCGTCATCTTGACCACATGCTCATAGCCGGGGAGCACTTCGATGTTGATGTTCACCGGCTGCAGCGAGAAGCCGTGCGCGTAATCCATCGACGAGAGGTGGATCTTGTAGGTCTGACCCTTTTCCAGTTCCAGAATCGGATACCAGGCCCACAGGCGGGCGATCAGGTAGCCATCGCCGCCGGCCGGCACCTTGACCACCGGGATGTTCTGATCGGTCTCGGTACGGATGGTGTTCTCGGCAATGAACTTTTCGGCTTTGGCGCCGAACAGCTCGGGGGTCGTTTTGTAAGCCTCATTCGACAGGTTCTGTTTCCCGTAGACGTGCCAGTAGATCATCATCGCGAACATGATCATCCCCCAGACGAAGGCGATCGCGATCCACGCCCACTCGACCTTGTCGATCGGTTGCTTCCACCAGAGCCGATCCGACGGCGGCAGAATTGCACTCATATTTGATTCTCCCTGAAGTGACTTCGTGGGTTAGCGGGCGACCGGCGTGTTCATGATGTCGATGATTCCCCACAGGATGTAGAGCAGCCCCGGTGACGCCACGCCGAGAAAGAGGAGCAGGAAGTGGTTGTCCAGCAGCTTCTGCATGAACGGAATGTCGTCATCGTTTTGGTCGGCCATTTGTGTATCCCCCATCACTGATTGGCGCTCGTGGCGCATGGTAAGTGGCTAAGTTGCCAGGTTGCAAAGTTGCAGAAAACGTCGAATTCCGTAATTCCTTGGCCCGTCGGGGCACAATTGGGCGAAGAATACCTGCAGTTGGCGGGTTCTTGATTTGATGCACGTCAAGAACGCGGAAACACCGTGATCGGCGGAAAAACCAGCAGGAACGGGCATTGCAGCGTTGGCCCCGCGACCCATGGTCGCCGGCGATTCGGCGCCCGACAGGCGTGGCAAAGAGCCTATAATCCGCGTCTGCCGCTTCCGTTCTCCTCGGTTCCCCATATGGATAAAATCGCTCGTCGACAAATCGCTGTCTGGCTGCTCGTCTGCAGCGCCATGGTCCTGGCCATCCTGGTCGTCGGTGGCGTCACCCGCCTGACCCATTCCGGCCTGTCGATCGTCGAGTGGCGACCGATCGTCGGCATCATTCCGCCGCTCGATCAGCGTGAGTGGGATGAAACCTTCGCCAAGTACAAGGAAACGCCCGAGTACCGGCAGGTGAACCAGCGGATGACGCTCGATGAGTTCAAGGGCATTTTCTTCTGGGAGTACTGGCACCGCGTCCTCGGGCGGCTGATCGGCGCCGTTTTCCTGCTGCCCTTCGTCTATTTCTGGCTGCGCGGCAAGATCGATCGGCCCTTGCTGCCCAGGTTGCTGGCGATCTTCGTCCTCGGCGGTCTGCAGGGGGCGATGGGCTGGTACATGGTCAAGAGCGGGCTGGTCGATGATCCGCGCGTCAGTCACTATCGCCTGACCGCGCATCTGTCGCTGGCTTTCCTGATCTTCGTCTCGATGTTCTGGCTGGCGCTGGGGCTGCTCGCCGAGCGCTCTCGGGCAAGGAGCGACGACCCGCTGCGGGGAGTGCAGCGCACGGGTTTCTGGCTGTCGATCCTGGTCGCCTACATGGTCGTCAGCGGCGGCTTGGTCGCCGGCATCCGGGCCGGCAAGGCCTACAACAGTTTTCCCTTGATGAACGGTCACCTCCTGCCCCCGGAGAGTTTTGTCATTGATCCATGGTACCTCAATTTCTTCAACAACATGGCGCTGGTCCAGTTTGATCACCGCCTGGGCGCCTGGCTGCTGGCTTTTCTGGTTCCCTGGCTGTGGTGGCAGACGCGGTCGGCAGCGATTTCCGTACCGGCGCGTCGGGCCGCCACGCTGCTCCTGTTGGTGCTCTTCGTCCAGATCCTGCTCGGCATTGCCACGCTGCTGCTCGCAGTTCCGGTTGGGCTGGGCGCCGCGCATCAGGGTGGCGCGATGGTCGTTCTCGGCGTGCTGTTGTGGTTGAATCACGAACTCCGGGTCGAGCGTACGCCGGGTCATGCCACTTGATCGCCAGCCAGGGCCTGCGCTGGCGGAGAATTCGGGCGACGGCAGTGCTGCTGACCGTGCTCTCGCTGCTGGTCGTTGCGCTGAGCGCCTACCTGCGCCTTGACGCTGCCGGACTCGGTTGTGCCGATTGGCCGGGCTGCTACGCCAGGTCGCTGGCCGGCGAACCGCAGGCACTGCCTCTCAGCGTCGCGCGCCTGCTGCACCGCGCGACAGCGTCGCTCTCACTGCTGCTGGCCTGCGCTCTGGTCTGGGATTGCCGGCGCCGGCCCGCGGTTCAGTCGGCGGCACGTCCGGCGACGCTCCTTCTGCTGCTGATGCTCGTCCTGTCGATGCTCGGCATCTGGAGTGCGGATCCGAGGCGGGTGCTGGTCGGTTTCCTGAACATCATCGGCGGCCTTAGCGTGGTGGCTCTCTCGTGGCAAGTCGTGCTCGCCAGTCGGCCGCGCACCCTGCTCGACCGTGTGACGGCGCCGACGGTGCTGCTGCATCTGGGAGCCGCTGCCTTGTTGCTGACCGTCGTGCTCGGCGCGCTGATTGGTGCCGGCCATGCGGCGCTGGCGGGCGCCTGGTTCCCGGACTACGGCGGCGATTGGTTTCCTGGGTGGCCGCCAGCGGCGGGCTGGGCTGGCCTGCGGCCCTTCGCGACACTCTCCGGCACGCCGCTCGCTGACGACCCTGGCGGCATAGCGCTGCATGCGCTGCATCGCTACGCCGCGCTCGCCACGCTTCTTCTGTTGGGCAGTGCCGGGCTGCAGGCGCTGACTGACGAGACGCGGCGCCCAGCGGCGATTACTCTGCTGGTCCTGCTGGCCAGCGCAATCGCCGTGGGGAGCCTGACCGTGACCAGTGGTTTCAGCCTGTGGTTGGCGATCAGCCATGTCGTCTGCGCCGCACTGTTGCTGGCCGCCGTGGTGACGCTGCTCCGACGCTGACCCGTCGATCGGTGTGCCGCTTGCCGGGAACCCGTAGGTGCCGTTGGGGTGAGGAACGAACCCCAACCTCAACGGGTCGAGGAAGGGATTACGTTGGGGTTGTTCCTTCGTTACCCCAAAGCGCTGCGCGTTGCTGTCGCGGCGTCGACTGCGGCCACGGCCGCCCCACGCATCGGGTCGCGCAGATCATCAGAGACGGTATCCGAAGCGCACTTCCGGCCGCCAGATGGCTCTTTCCGCAGACTCCTTGCAGCCGATTCACAAAGACTGCACCCCCGGCCGAAGTGCCAGCTATACTGATATCGTTGCCTTTGCACTACCTGGCGGTCGCTGTTTTCGTCCGTAATTCCAAAACCCAAAGTAAGGAGAAATATCGTGTCCCATCAGCCAATGACTTGTAACAACCGCGGAGATATTCTGGTTGTTGGTGACTGGTTCGTTGATGAATACTGGTTCGTGGCCCGGCACCATTCCGGAGTCAGTTCGCACGCGAAGCCTCTTCATTATCGTATAGTCAGTGAAGAGAATGATGTCGTAAAAGATCTTTGTGGTGGCGGATTCATCTCGCGGGTTCTCTATGAGCTTCGAGAATACCAGGTTGATGGTTTAACGAACGCAACCGCTGAGATAACAAAACTTCAAGAGCGTCTACCAGGCCTTGCCGAGAGCAAGCGAAAGACGCTGCGGAAGCCGATTGCTGACTTCATGGATCAAATCGCTGCCCATAATGAAAAACGACCAGGTGAGGACTGTTGTAGTCTCCACACCATGGAGCATCTTAATAAATTAATAGGTAGAATAGGTGAATCTGAACGCTTGGAAAATGATCATATAAAAATATTTGGATACCCAGAAGAGAACGAAAATGCCATGCAAAACTTATTGACGAAGGAATATCGCATTTTTGGCTTGGGCCGCTGGCATGATAATGATACACTTGTCTTGCCGCACTTTCTCCACGCCGGCTGCCATACCGGCGACGCGACGATTGCGGCGGCGTCCTTTTCTCTGACACCCCAAAAATGTCAGCGACCCGTCGATGCTAAACTCTTCAATCTGGAACCAGCTGGTTCGAAGCATGGCACTGTTCGCTGCATCAGAGCGTACGAATCCGTTACCTTCAAGCAACTGCACCGGATTGATTGGGAGCCGGCGCCAGCTCTAAACGAGAATACTACCCTTTATTCCGATAAGTACAAAAAAGAGGTAGAGAAGTTCTTGGACCTTAAACCGAAGAACCTTGCGGTGATCATTGATGACCATTTAAAAGGCGTCATTGACGACAATCTTGTTAAATGCATCCAAGACAAACTTAAAGACCAAAATGAAACGGCCAGGTGGTTTGTGCGCACCAAGGATAAGCGGATTCGCGAGACTGCCAATAAAGCCAATCGCGAAGACAATATGGAATGGCCAGCGTGGTTGAGAAACCTCGATCGGATCGAACTGCTGGCCGTCGGGCCGGAGATATCCTCTCGCTCCTATCCCAACAACCGCCTGCTGACGGACAACGATCGCTTGGTCGAACATGCCTACGAACTCATCGATGCGCTAAGGTCCAAGGAAAGGCGCAACAAGCGGCAGGTAACCCATCTGGTGCTGACATCCGACAGCTTGGAGGTTGTGGTCGTGCTCGGTGAGTGGTGCTTTAGCGCCAAGCCGTCGGACAAGATAAAGAACATCGATCTGGAGAAGATCAACTGGACGAGTGCCTTCTTTGCGGCACTTGCCCATGAGGTGTTGACCGCTAAGGAGGAATGGGAGAGCGACGAGGAAGCATGCCAGAAGATGGTTGAACGCGCGGCCAATAACGCCCACGAACATAGCGGCGTTAGGTTGCCCAAGAGTTTAGGGACAACCTCGACCGGCTCAGGCAAGGCAAAAATCACCACAAATGTTAGAAGACTCGACACCTGGGCCGTCACACACCGGGACTGGGTGAGTGCGAAGTTAGTTGATCACTTTGGTATCATTGATGACCAAGATAAAGAAGCAAAGACAAAACAGGCCTTGGTCATCGTTCCGGCCACCCCTGGGAGCGCGGGTCTCCCGCCCGCAAGCGGGCCGGAGACCCGCGCTCCCAAGTCAAGCGTCCTGGCCGGAACGACGACCAAGGCCACAAAACATCTTGACGTGTGGCGGGCATCGACTGATTTACCTGGCTATATCGTCTGCATCAAGGAAAAGCGTGCTGCTATCCGGCGCATTTGGCAAAAGATCAATTCATTCGTTCAGCAGGATGACGCTTTGCAATCCGTGAGCATACTCCTTGAGGCCGACCCTGGCGTCGGCAAGAGCTACTTGGCAGAAAAACTGTCGGATAACATTCCGAACTGTACGCTTGTGAAGTGTGATATTACTCAAATGGTCGAGCGCACTGAACTCCTTGACCTGTTCGATATGGTGGCCAGCGCCCAGGCGGAGAAAAGTGGACCAGTGTTCGTCTTCGTTGACGAAATCAATGCAACACTCGGCGGCAGCCCCGTCTACGGCGCGTTCCTGTCGCCGTTGGAAGCGGGAACATACACGAGGAATGGACAACACACGAAACTGAAGCCATGCATCTGGATGTTTGCCGGAACCAGAGATAATAAGGGTGAGAATGAGAATAGGGTACAAACGGAAAAACGGGCAGACTTCGAAAAGCGAATGACCTTGTACACGAAGATCGACTATCGGTCACTTAATGAAAACCGAATTGGGGAAAGGAATAAAGTCGACGTAATTAACGAGGCGAAACTGGAGCAGGTGTATTTAGGCGCACAAATGATCAACAACGCTTTTAAGGACGTTAACCAGATAGACGAGGAGGTCCTCAAAGCCTTCGCCATGTTGGAGCCAAGCGAGGCGCCTGCACGAAGCATCAAGCGAATGGCCAACTCCCTGGAAAATGTCCAGTACGGCCGAGTGCATAAAGGCAACTGTACCAGCTTGGAGTGGGTCGATTTTATTGCTGGCACTCTCGGGGCAGAACGTCAAGGGTCACAGTATCAGGCCACGTGGAGGGAGGAGTTCAGACTCGGAGACGTTAGCTATGTGCAACTCAACCTCAAGTGATTGCATTGCCTGTTACTTTCGGCACGCGTCAGCCAGGGCTTCGCCTCTTGGATATCATATGATCAGGACGTTGGGGTGACGCAGGAACCCCAACAGCCAACCAATCCGCTATCATTTCGCGATGCGCTTTTCGTCGGGTCAAGCTCACCGGCGCACTGTACTTCCCCGCGGTCTAGCTCGCCGACCGCCAGTCGAGCGTCCTCGTCGAGGCTATCGACGCCTTGCGCGAAACCTTGCGACGATTTGTCCACACCCGTCCCCGCCGCATTGAGGCGAGAGTGTTGGGAGAGTGTTGGGGTTCGTACCTCACCCCAACGGCACTGGTGAACTGCTGGCGGATTCGCGTTCGCGCCGCTCAGTGCTTGTGTTCGCCGCCGGGAGAGGCGGTCGCGGTCAGGTCGCGGACGTCGGCCTTGACCGTGATCGCTTCGATCTTCTTGTCCGCGCCTTCGACCTGCAGCGTCAAGGGGACCGAGTCACCTTTCTTCAGCGGCTGTTTCAGGTCGATGAGCATCAAGTGGTAGCCGCCGGGTCCGAGCCGCACAGGTTTGCCGGCAGGGATTTCAAGGCGCGGAATGGGGCGCATTTGCATGACGTCGCCAGCCATCCTCATTTCGTGCATTTCGGTGAGTGCGGCAGCCGAGCTGGCCGCGCCGACGATCGTCGCTCCCGACTTGCTGCTGATCTCCATGAAGGCACCGGTGGCCTGCTGGCCGGCCACCGTGCCGCGCACCCAGGCGTCCTTGACCTCGACATCGGCGGCCAGCGCTGCCGTCGTCCACACGCCGGCGACGATGGCTGCCAGGGCCAGCGGGGTTCGTATTCCTTTCAAGGCGTACTCCTTGTTCGTTCAGGGAAAGCGATTATAAGCGCGTGCCTGCGCTTCCTGCTGCGGCAAGGTGTCGCAGGCACGACGTACGATCGGCCGCGCCTGGCGCAGCGCTCAGGGTTTCTGGCTCCAGTTGCCCTTGGCATCCTCGATCCACCAGCCGGAATGGAACTGCTCCTTCCAGCGCTTGACCTGTGCCTCCCGAGCGGCGGGCTCGAGGGCCTTGCCGCCCTGGCCTTCGGCGAGGGCGTAGATCAGCGAGTTGCGGTCAGGGTTCTCGTTGTCAATCAGCTTTTCGGCGATCTGTCGCTGCGGCAGCGTCAGCCGGCTGCCATCGCGCAGCTTGACCATGCCATCGTAGCCCAGACCGATGATGCCTACTTCGTAAAAGCGGACGAGTCGCGAGGCGCGCTGCGCCAGGCTGTGTTTGACCACCACTACCGGCGGCGTGCCGATATCGAGATTGATCTGGTCGCTTGCCGGCGCGGCGGCGGCCGGCAGCGAAAGCAGGGCGAGCAGCAGGAGAAAGCGTTTCATGTCAGGTGTCCAGAAGGGTCATTTGCTGCCACGATCGTCTGTGGGCAGGATCATTTGCCGGCTAGCAACAGCTTCAGATCAGCGGCGATACGGTCCGGCGTTTCGCCGTGGCGGATGAGCAGCCGCAAGCGCCCCTGCGGGTCAAAGGCGTAGCTGCCGGTCGTGTGGTCGATGCTGTAGCTGCCCGCAGTCGTGCCGGCCTGCCTAGCGTAGAAAACCTTGAATTCCCTGGCCACTGCCGCCGTCGTGGCGTCGTCGCCGCGCAGTCCGATGAAGCTGGGGTGAAAAGCCGTGACATAGGCAGCCAGCACTTGCGAAGTGTCGCGCGCCGGATCGAGGGTGACAAAAATCACCTGCACGCGGCTGGCGTCATCGCCGAGACGGGTGAGGACTTCGCGCATCGTCGCCAGCGTCGTCGGGCAGACATCCGGACACTGGGTATAACCGAAGAAAACGACGACTGCCTTGCCCTTGAAATCGGCCAGGTGACGCGGCTGACCCTGGGCGTCGGTCAGCGAGAAGTCCTTGCCCCAGTCGGCACCGGAAATGTCGGTCGACGTGAAGGCCGGCGGCTCGGAACAGCCGAACAACAGCACGGTCATGCACACGATCAGCGTCGAGAAAAAGGTCGAGAAGAGGGTAGGGAAGCGTTTCATGGTGTCCGGTGGTCGGCTGCCAGCGAAGGGCTGGCGGCTTGCCGCGCTGCTGCAGGTGGCTCATTGTCCCCCATTCCGGCGCCGCCGCCCAAGGGTATTTTGCCTGCGCGCATGTCTCAGCCGAGTTCGAGGCAAAACCGAATCCGATTGCGCCCGTCCTCTTTGGCCTGGTACATCGCCGCGTCAGCCCACTTCAAGAGCTTGTCGGGGCTGACTTCATCACTGATAAACAAGCTCACACCGATGCTGACCGTGCAATGATGGTCGATGGTGTGGTCTGCCATTCCATCGCGCTTGACGATCATCGAATAAGGTTCTGACAAGCTGAGACGGATTTTTTCGGCAATGCGCCTGACCTGTAAAGTCGACTCGTCCTTATCGGTGTGCAACTCGCTGAGCAGCACCACAAACTCATCGCCACCAAAGCGCGCGACGGTATCCGTCTCACGCACACAGCGTTTCAGTCGCGCTGCGACATCAATCAACAGCAAGTCTCCCGCTTCATGCCCATGCCTATCATTCAGCGGCTTGAAGTGATCCAGATCGAGGAACATCAGCGCGCCATAGCAGCCACTGCGTTTGCTGGCCGCCATGCTGTGGTTCAGGCGCTCGTGGAGTGTCAGGCGGTTCGGCAGTTGCGTCAGGGTGTCATGGAAAGCCAGATGCTGTACTTTCTCGTCGGCTCGCCGGCGCTCGGTGATGTCATGCGAGACGACGACGACGCGTTTGGTGCGGCCTTCGTCGTCCATGACGATGCCGCTGCGCGATTCCAGCAGACAGGTGCTACCGTTGGCCATCAGAAACCGATATTCGAGATGCTGGCCGATTCCCGTCGCGACGGCCTCGCGGAAGGCCCGGATGACGCGTTCACGGTCGGCCGGATGGATGTCGTCGAAAGACGAGCTGCCGACAATTTCCCGCTCACCGAGCAGGCGCGCGTAGGACGGACTGTTGTACAGGCGTCGCCCGTCGGCGTCGAGAATCGCGACGAAGCCATTGAGGTTCTCGGCGATCAGGCGGAACGACTCTTCCTGTTCACGTAGAACCTCCTCTGCTTTCTTGTTCGCGGTGATGTCTTCGGTGAAGATGATGATCCCGCCGATGGATCGCTGAGCGTTGTACCAGGGTCGTATCTCCCAACGCACCCACTTCACGGAACCGTCAAGCCTTTCGAAACGGTCGCCTTCCGATCGCAATACCTCGCCCGCCAGCCCTCGGCGATGAAACTCCTTCCATTGTTCCGGAATCTCCGGGAAAACGTCGTAGTGGGATAAGCCATGCAGATCACGCTTGTCGAGACCGTGGTCGGCAAACCAGTGGTTACTGGTGTACAAATACCGCATGTCGCGGTCGAACATCGCCAGACCAGCGGGAGCGTACTCGATGAAGAGTCGGCGCAATTCTTCGCTCGCGGCCAGAGACTCTTCCGCCCGCTTGATCGCGGTGATATCGGAGAACAAGGTCACCACCTGCCGGATATTGCCTTGCACATCGGGCACCGCGCTGATGGTCTGCATCTCGACGTACACTTCGCCGTCCTTGCGCCGGTTCCAGACTTCGCCGGACCAGTAACCATCGTCGATCAGATCGTGCCGCATGGCCGCGTAGAAGGCCTGATCCTGACGGTCGGAAGCGAGAAATCGCGAGTTGCGGCCCAAGGCTTCGTCGCGGCTGTAGCCAGTGATTCGGGTGAAGGCACGATTGACGTCGACAATCGTGCCGTCGGCGGTGGTGATCATGATCCCTTCGCGGGCGTGCGAGAAAACGCAGGCGGCCAGTTGCAGACGGCCCTCGGCCTGCTTACGATCGCTGATGTCGCTGAGCATGACACGAAAGACTGGATGGCCACTTTCGTTGCTCGCGATGGTGGCTTCCATACGCGCCCAAAAGATCGCGCCATCCCGTTTCACCATCCGCAATTCGCAGGCCTGTGCTTCGGCGACCTCGATGAGCCGCTTGCGGTGAAAGTAGTAGATGACCTGGTCGTCCCCGAAGACGAAGCGGGACAAGGGCTGCATGAGCAGAGCTTCTCGGACCACACCCAGCAGTGTGGCGGCAGTGAGGTTGGCCTCCAGGATGACTTCTTTCTCGGAGAGCGTGCAATAGCCTACCGGCGCCATGTCGTAAAGTTCGCAATAGCGCTCCCTGGCGGCATCAATCCGGCGCAGTTCCTCGTTCTGCATCTGCAGCTCGATCTGGTGCACGCGCAGTTCATGCAGCGCCTTCTGCATGGCTTCCAGCGACATGGCCTCGCGCTGACCCGCCAAACCGGTTTCCCGGACGATGGCTTCAGCCTGCGAGCGCAGCGCCTGCTCGGCGGGGGATTTGTCCTTGGTGCTCACCTGGTACCTCCATCGTCAGCTTAATCCATTTCGCTGCCGCCGCCCAAGGGTCTTTCGCCTGCGCGGGCAGTCGGGCGCTGGTGGCAATCTCTGGCGACCGCGATCAGCGGCGCGGCCTCTGCCGCAGTGACGATCGCGAAGGGCAGCGGCAGGCTGCGCTGTCGGGTGACGGTCAGCAGCAATCGGTCACGCGTGATCAGCAGGTCGGCGCGGCAGCGTCGCGCAAGAATCAGGAATTTCTGGTCGTCGGCGTCGCGGCAGCGCGGCAAGGCGAAATTCTCTGCGCCGGCGGCCTCGCACAAGGTGACGAAGCCGCGGTAGTCGGCGAGCAGCGACTGTTGTGCACTGGTGTCGAGAGCGAAGCGCGGGTAGCCGGCAACGCGCTCGAGTTCGGCAAGGCAGGGCTGATCGGCAAAGCACTGCACAGCACCGCAGTGGATCGCCCTGTGCAGCGCTTGTGCCGGCGGGTCGGCGAAGTGCAGCAAGTCGATGACGACGTTGGTGTCGAGGACCGCGCGCATGCGTTAGCCGAGCTCGAGTTCAGCGACCACGTGATCGGCGATGGCCAGGCACGAAGTCAGCCCCGGCGATTCGATGCCGAACAGGTTGATCAGGCCGGCGATGCCGTGTTGCCTTGGCCCCTGGATGACGAAATCGGCGGCCGGATCGCTGCGGCCGCTGATCTTTGGCCGGATACCGGCGTAGGCCGGCGCCAGCGCGTCATCCGGCAAGCCCGGCCAGTAGCGGCGAATCTCGGCGTAGAAAGCGTCGGCGCGCGCCGGGTCGACACGATAGTCGAGATCGCCGATCGGCCGCCCTGGCGTTGGGTCGGGCAACCACTCGACATCCGGGCCGAAGCGCGCCTGGCCGCCGAGGTCCAGCGTCAGGTGGACGCCGAGGCCGCCGACCTCGGGCAGCGGATAGATCAGCCGTGCGAACGGCGAACGTCCCGCGAGTGCGTAGTAGTTGCCTTTGGCGTGGAAGTTCTGCGGGATCAACGCGGTCGGGAATCCGGCCAGCGAGGCAGCGACCTGCGGCGCCCACAGTCCGGTAGCGTTGATCATCATCGCCGCGCGCAAGCGTAGAGGGTCAGCGCCGCCGCTGGCGAGCAGCAGGCCGGACTGCTCGACCGATCCGCTGCACAACGGGCTGCGCAGCGCCAACACGGCGCCGGCGCGCTCTGCGTCGCCGAGCAGCGCCAGCATCAGTCCGTGGCTGTCGATGATGCCGGTGGACGGAGAGAGGAGGGCAGCGGCGCAGCGCAGTTCGGGTTCCTGTGCGCGGACCTCGGCGATGCTCAGCAGCCGCAGGTCGTCGACGCCGTTGGCCGCTCCCTGCCGCTGCAGCGCGCTGAGTCTGTCCGTTTGCGTGCTGGACGTGGCGACGATCAACTTGCCACAGCGCCGGTGGCTGACGCCGTGCGTGGCGCAGAAGTCGTAGAGCTGGCCGCGGCCGGCAACGCACAGCCGTGCCTTCAAGGAACCGGTCGGGTAGTAGATCCCGGCATGGATCACTTCACTGTTGCGGGCACTCGTTTCGCTTCCGAAGGCGCCATTGCGTTCGAGGATCAGCGTCTCGATGCCGCGCCGTGCGAGCGCGCGTGCGCAGGCCAGGCCGACCACCCCGGCACCGATGACCGCCGCTGCCACGCTCTCCATCATTGGCTCTCCGAGGCTAGCTGGGCCAGGTGCGTCGTTTGAAGCTGTCTACGGACTTGCCGAGTGCCTTGCAGGGGGAGGTCTGGATTCGTCGCATGAGTTCCAGCGGCACCGCGGGCAGGCCGAAGTCATTCTGGAGCTTTTGCTCCATGCGCAACCAGAGCAGGGCGGTCACTTCGGCATCGGCCAGTGCGCGGTGGTATTGGCCGGCAGTCGGGATACCGGCGTGCCGGACCAGAGTTTCCAGCCGGTGATTCGGCGCTTCCGGATAGACCCGGCGGGCCACTTTCATCGAACAGAGCAGCTCGGTGGGACATGGTTTGCCGATGCGGTCGAGTTCGGCGCCCAGGAAGCCATGATCGAAAGAAGCGTTGTGCGCGACAAGGGGGCGGCCGGCGATGAAGACGATCAACTGGTGCATCACCACCTCGGCTTTCGGCGCCTGGCGGATCATCGCGTTGGTGATGCCGGTCAGTTGCTGGATGAAGGGCGGAATGGTGCGACCGCCGTTCATCAGGCTCTGGAAGCGGTCGATGATTCCCGTCTCGTCGATGACCACCGCCGCGACCTCGGTGGCCCGGTCGCCGAACCGCGGTGACAGTCCGGTGGTTTCAAAGTCGATGATCACCCGCTCATGCATACTGCCTCCCGTTCCTTCCACAAGTCTACACCTGCTGAAGGAGAGCTGAGGGAAAGTCCGCGATCGAAAACGATCCCTCATTGCTTGCCGCGCGCTGCTTGCGGGAGAAGCACATGCAAGCAGCGCGCGGCAACCCCACGAGTGTCGATCGCGTGGTGCCTGACAATCTTCCCGACTCTGCAGTGGCTCCCGGGGCCAAGTGCGAGATTGACGCTACCTGGTGGGGACTCTTATACTCCCTTACGAGGAACCGATTCCGAGACGCTTACCATGACTCAAGCGATACCCAGCCTAAGCGACGACCGGGTCGTCGCGGCGACGCGCCACTGGCTCGAACGCGCCGTGATCGGCCTCAACCTCTGCCCCTTTGCCAAAGGCGTTCAGGCGAAGGGGCAGATACGCTACGTCGTCAGCGACGCGCGCAATGACGATGCCTTGCTGGTCGACCTCGAACGCGAGCTGCAGGGGCTCGTGGCGGCTGCGCCGGAAGAAGTCGATACGACGCTGCTGATCCACCCCTGGGTACTGACTTCGTTCGCTGACTTCACGCACTTTCTCGATCTCGTCGACGTGGTGCTGGGAATGCAGCGCTTGCACGGCGTGCTGCAGGTCGCCAGTTTCCACCCGGACTACGTCTTTGCCGATACTGAACCCGATGACATCACCAACTGCAGCAACCGCTCGCCTTTTCCGACCCTGCATTTGCTGCGCGAAGCCAGCCTCGACCGGGCGGTGGCCGCTTTTCCCGACGCCGCGGCAATCTACGAGCGCAACATGCAGACGCTCAGGGATCTCGGCCGCGAGGGGTGGCTGGACCTGGATGTAGGCGCGCCGCCTGGCGAGAACGGGTAGCCGATGATTTCTGCCGTGTCGCCAGCGATCGGGCTGCGTGAGGAAGAAATCGAGTTCATCGCCATTCGCGCGCAGGGCGCCGGTGGGCAGAACGTCAACAAGGTGTCGAACGCGATTCATCTGCGCTTCGACATCGGCGCCTCGTCGCTGCCCGATGTAATCAAGGAACGTTTGCTGACCCTGCACGATCAACGGATCAGCGCTGACGGTGTGGTGATCATCAAGGCGCAGGCCCACCGCAGCCTCGAGCGCAATCGCGTCGATGCGCTCACGCGCTTGCGCGAAATGATCGCCAGGGCGGCGTTCACGCCGGCACCTCGTCGGCCGACGCGGCCAACCCGCGGTTCGCAAGTCAGGCGTGTCGAGGGCAAGGTCAAGCGTGGCGTCGTGAAACTGCTGCGCGCCAAGGTGAGCAGCGAACAATGAACAAGGAGGGTTTGTCGATGCGTAGCGACTGCCGTGCACCGGCGGAGGCGTCGTGATGGCGCCCGCTGATGTGCTCGGGTTCTGGTTCGGAGAGGTGACACCGGCGCAGTGGTGGGCGAAATCGGATGCCTTCGACCGCCTGGTGGAAGCACGGTTCGGTGCCCTGCATGCTGCAGCCATGCGTTGCGAGTTGTACGCGTGGCGCGACTGCGGCGAAGGACGACTGGCTGAGATCATTGTCCTCGACCAGTTTTCACGCAACATTCATCGCCATCGTCCCGAGGCGTTCGCGGCCGACGGCATGGCCCTGGTACTGGCTCAGGAAGCCGTCGCTGCCGGAGTGGACCACACGTTGGAGCCACCGCGTCGCGCTTTTCTGTACCTGCCCTATATGCACAGTGAATCGGCAGCAATACACTCCATTGCGGTCAGGCTTTTCGCTCTGCCGGGCATGGCCGACAACCTCGCCTTCGAACGGCAACACCAGTCGATCATCGAGCGTTTCGGGCGTTATCCGCACCGCAACGTCGTTCTTGGTCGCGCCTCAACGCCGGCAGAGCTCGAATTCCTGCGGACGCCGGGGTCGGCCTTCTAGGCGCAGACAAGGGAGAAAAAGATGGCCTTTCAGCAGAGTTTCGAGGTTAACACCCGCGGTCGCGGGACCATCGAGATCACCCATAACGTGGCCCGGATCGTCAGCGCTTCGGGAATCCAGGTCGGGCTGGCCCACGTTTTCGTCCAGCACACCAGTTGTTCGGTCGTGCTGACCGAAAACGCCGACCCTTCGGTGCGCCGTGATCTCGAAACGCTGGCCGCCAGATGGGCGCCCGATGGCGACGCCGCCTACCGGCACGACAATGAGGGCGATGACGACATGGCGGCGCACGGACGGAACATTCTGGCCGGTGCTTCGGTGACCATTCCTGTCGGCGGCAGCGACATGCTGCTCGGTACCTGGCAGGGAATCTATCTCTGGGAGCACCGAACGTTGTCCCAGCGGCGCCGGGTCGTCGTCACGGTCATTGGCTGAAGGGTCGTTAGTTGCGTTCATGCTTGCTAGACTCGGCTGCTTGACCGTCTGGCGACTACAAAAGGAAAGTCAATGAAAATAGGATTTATCGGTCTGGGGATCATGGGGCGCCCGATGGCGCTGAACTTGCTGCAGGGTGGTCACCAGGTCACCGTCTGGGCACGCCGGGAGGAATCGATGCAGCCCTTGCTCGCCGCTGGCGCGAGCGGCGCTGCCAGTCCCGCCGCAGTCGCCGAGGCGGTGGAGGTGGTAGTCTCGATGGTCGCCGATGCACCCGACGTCGAACAGGTGATGCTTGGCGAGCTGGGCGTCGCGACGGCTGCCAGGGAAGGGCTGGTCGCTGTCGATATGAGCACCATTCGGCCGGCAGCGGCGCGTGACCTTGCCGCGCGCCTGCTGGCCAAGGGGATCGACTTCCTCGATGCGCCGGTTTCCGGCGGTGAGGTCGGGGCGATCGCCGGTACGCTATCGATCATGGTCGGCGGTACGGCTGCTGCGTTCGCGACTGCGCGACCGGCTTTCGCCTGCATGGGCAAGAACATCGTTCATGTCGGCGATTCCGGCGCCGGGCAGGTGGCCAAGGCGGCCAACCAGATCGTCACCGGGGTCGGTGTGCTGACCGTCGCCGAAGCGCTGAATTTTGCCGCCAGGAGCGGCGTCGATCCGGCTCGCGTCCGCGAGGCGCTGCTCGGTGGTTTCGCCTATTCCAAGATTCTCGAGAATCACGGCCAGCGGATGCTCGACCGCAACTTCAAGCCGGGCTTCAAGTCCTGGATGCATCAGAAGGACATGAACATCGTCATGCAGAGCGCGCACGAACTGGGCCTGTGCCTGCCGGTATCGGCGGCGACGGCGCAGATGTACAACGCGATGGTCGGGTCGGGGCTAGGCGAGGAGGACTCGATCGCCATTCTCAAGCTGCTCGAACGGCTGTCGGGTGCCGAGTCGGAGTCATGATGCGCGTCGGTTTCATCGGCCTGGGAATGATGGGCCGGCCGATGGCGCTGCACCTGCTGCGCAGCGGCAATCAGTTGGCCGTCTGGGCACGCCGACCCGAGGCCAGCGGGCCGCTGCTCGCGGCTGGCGCGGTGCGTTGCGCCACGGCGGCCGATGTCGCGCGGCGTTCCGAAGTGGTGTTCACGATGGTCACCGGCGGTGCTGACGTCGAACACGTGGCGCTGGCGGCCGACGGCCTGGTCGAAGGTTTTGCCGCCGGTTCGATTCTGGTCGACATGAGCACCATTGCCCCGGAAAAGGCGCGGTCGCTCGCCCGGCGCCTGTCCGCTCGGGGCATCGAGATGCTCGATGCCCCGGTTTCCGGCGGTGAGCAGGGGGCGATCGCCGCGACGCTGGCGATCATGGTCGGCGGCCCGGCGGCGGTGCTCGAGCGCGTGCGGCCGCTGTTCGAGGTTCTCGGCAAGACGATCGTCCATGTCGGCGACCACGGCGCGGGGCAGGTGGCAAAGGCGTGCAATCAGATGGTCATGGTCGGCGCGATCCAGGCCGTCGCCGAGGCGCTGCACTTTGGCCGCGCCGCCGGGGCCGATCCGGCCAGGGTGCGCCAGGCGCTCGCCGGCGGTTCGGCCGGTAGCCGGGCGCTGGAAGTGATGGGCGCGAGAATGGTCGAGCGAAACTTTGCCGCTGGCGTCGAAGCGCGTCTGCACGACAAGGATTACGCCGTCGTTCTCGCCGAAGCCCATCGCCTCGGCGTTCCGCTGCCGGTCTCAGCAGCGGTCTGCCAACAGCTCAACGCGCTGATGGCGAAGGGCTGGGGACACTTGGACACGGCAGTGCTGTTGCGTATTCTGGAATCGGTCGGGAGCGGCCGATAAAAACGCTGGCCATCGTTCTTGCCGTCTTGCTGAGCGCTTGCGCGGGCCTCAGCGGCCTGGCACAGAAGCCCGAAGTCAGCGTGGCCGGCTTGAAGCTGCTTCAGCTCGGGTTTTTCGAACAACGCTTCGCGCTGCAGTTGCGGATCAAGAATCCCAATGACGTCGAGTTGCCGATCAGCGGTCTGAGCTTCGCCATCGAACTCAACGGACAGCCGTTCCTCACCGGATTGTCGGACAAGGCCGTGACTGTGCCACGTTTTGGTGAAGCGGTGCTCGAGGTGACGGCCAGCGCTTCTCTGGGTAACGCGCTGAAACAGCTTCGCGAGTTGCGGAACGCTGACCGTGATCGCGTCGACTACCGGATTGTCGGTTGTGTCAGCCTCGTCGGCGTCGGCAGCATGCCCTTCGAACGGCGCGGCGATTTGCCGATACCGGCGATCGACCTGGCGCCCAGAAAGGCATTGCCACCGCCGGGATCGGAACGAACCTGACGCGGCTTTCCGGCGCTGCCGGCACCTATCTGACGGGAATGATCAGCTTGTCCCACCCTGAGGCATCATCTTCCCTGCTGTCGCCCTGGCCACGCCGAAGCGTGGCCAGGCGAGCTTCGACGGCAGCGATCGATTCCTCGGTGAGCTGGAGACTGCGGCGGTCAGCGCCGCAGCGGCGTTCAGGCAGTCCAGCAGGTCGCCCAAGTTGATTCTGGCGGCGGTCTGGTCCTCTTTGCGGACGCATCACTTACTCCTTGAAATCACTCGATCGACGACACGGCAACTGGCGCCGAAACGCCTGTCCAGCGTGCGCATCATGCCAACCGACCGGCGGTGCAGCGGTGGCTGACTTCTCACGGCTATGGCACCCGTATCACCGCGTCAGACCGACCTGGATTCTGTAAATTATCAGCGATACGGCGCAGGACGGCCAATGGATCACACTTATGGCGCAGACATCGACAGCGATACTATCAGCCAATTCTATCTGCCGGAACCAGTCGCAAGCCTGCCGGCAAGGACTCGCCGAAAGCGCGGCGTTGGTCGGCTTTGTCGAGTTCGACGACGGTCGTCACCTGCTCGATCCAGGTGGCGCTGGCGTTGCTCGCAGTCAGGCGCGCCAGTACGCTTCGCCGTTTGGCGTCGGGCAGGTCGCGCGAGCGGTCGCCGGTCAGGCGAGCGATCTGCGTGGCAGCGAACGCGGCTGGCTCGACTTTCTTCCAGTCGACGGCCAGCAGGGCTTCCAGCCAGCGGCAGGCGACTTCGGGCGGAACGACCTGGTGGGCGCTGCCGTAGAGCGACTGCCGCGCGCCGATGCGGCCGAGTGCCCACCAGCCGAGCGTCTTCTCCGAGGCTTTGCGCAGTCTGCCGAGCAGCCAGTCGCCGACTTCGACCTTGCGCTCGACGGATAAGCGTTCAAGCGACGCTACGAGGCGCAGCATATCGTCGTGACTGCCGGCCATCGCCGCCGCCAGGCGGCTGCGGGTCTTTGCCGCTTCGCTCTGCAGGGCGGGAAGGAGTTCGGCCAGGAGCTCGTCCTGGGTAGCGGCGGGCAAGCCGCCAGCGGCGCGGCGCCACAGCGTCCACCATTCCGACCAGTTCTGGCTCTCGCCGACGTACTCTACTCCGTGCCCGAGCAGCAGGCAAAGCTGCTCTATCCGCCACTCGTCGAGCGCGTAGCCGAGCCCCGGGCGCAGGCAGTAGCCGGCGAGATTGAACCACAGCCGTTCATGTTCCGGCGAGCGGCGGCGGCGCCTTGCGCGCTGCATCAGTGCGTCGAACAGCGCGCGCAGCAGCGGCATGTCCCAGTCTTCACGCTTGCCGAGCAGATGCTCGAGCTGACCGCGCAGGTGCCGAACTTCCCTGCGCATCTGCGCATTGTCCAGTGCTGGCGAGCGCGCTCCGAAAATGTGCTCGATGCAGCGCACGGCGTCGGCAAAGCGTGGTGGCAAGACCGTCGACGAAACCGCCGAAGCCCCCCCTTCGCTCTCGTCGCCCTCGTCGCCACGCAACTGGAACTCGAGCAGCCAGCGACGGGCGGCATCGTCGACGCTGACGCAGTGCAGTTCGAGTGTGCCGACTTCGGTCATCGCACTGATCAGTTGCACGCGAACTTCGCGCTGGCTGCTGTCAGCGGGCGCCTGCACGACGGTGGCGATTGGCGGCAGACGGACGAATTCCTCGTCGGCCAGGTCGGCGATTTCGCCCGCCAGGTAAGGGGTGTCGGCGACCGACGAAGCGAGGTGAAAGCGCACCGGCTGGCCGAGGCGCAAGCTGAAGGTCTGCTCCGCCAAGCGGACCTCGTGCCCCTCCTCGGTGCCGCGCGGCAGAATGCAGATGCCTCGTCTGTGTTGCCCCGCCTCCTCGAGGACGAGAAAGTAGCTGCGCGCCGATCCGCCGCCTATTCGCCGCCCATGCCCCTGGCGGACCAGCGCGTAGGCGACGGCCCCGCGGGCCACGGCGACGTCCGGATTGTCGTTGTGCAGGACGCGCAGCGTTGCGCCTCGCCAGTCGCCAAGAGTGCTTCGCAGGCGCTCGGCAAGGGCCTCGGCGCGAAACACGCCGCCGTTGAGGAGCAGCGTATCGGGTATCGGCAGTGGCTGCTCGGCGTTGCCTTCGCTCGGCCCGCTCTGTTCGCCGCTTTCAACCGCGAGCGCCCGCCGCGACGCCTGCGCGTGCCGTCGGAGAAAGGCGGCGACGTGTCGGGTGATCGCCGGGTCGGCCGGGTAGGGCAGTCCGAACTCGACGATGGCAGCTCGTCGCTGCTGTATGGGCTCATCTGCTGCCACGCGCGGCAGGAAGCCATCGACGATGACCTGGCGAACTTCATCGCGCCTCAGTTCGACCGTTCGCGCGCCGCCGATCAGCCGCGAGCCGCCGCCCAGCAGGGTCAACTGGAGGCTCTCCGGTGCGCCGACGGAAAGCAGTTGCTCCTTGGCCGCCCGGCAGCGTGCGGTGAGCTGCGAAAAGCGCGCCGCCGACAGTCGTCCCTCACTGCTTGGCAAACGTGATTCGATGAGATGGGCAAGAGCCAGATCCATATTGTCGCCACCGAGCATCAGGTGGTCACCGACGCCGATACGCGTCAGCTCGGGCTCGCCATCCTTCATGCTCACCCCGATCAGGGTCAGATCGGTGGTTCCACCGCCGACGTCACAGACCAGCAGGAGGCGCGTTGCGGCGAGTTCCTCGGTGAGGTCCTGTTGATGGCGAAAAAGCCAGTCGTAGAACGCCGCCTGAGGTTCTTCTAGCAAGCGCAGGTTCGCCAGCCCCGCCTGCCGCGCGGCGGCCAGCGTCAGCGCCCGGGCGCCCTCGTCGAAGGAGGCCGGAACGGTCAGGATCACCTGCTGCTTCTCCAGCGGCGCTTTCGGGAAGCGGTAGTGCCAGGCGGCGCGGACATGGGCGAGATAGCTCGCGCTGGCGCCGACCGGCGAGACCTTGGCGATTTCGTCGTCGGCACCCCAGGGCAGGATCGCTGCCGTACGGTCGACCGAGGCGTGTGACAACCAGCTCTTGGCGCTGGCCACCAGCCGACCCGGAACCTGGCTGCCGAGGTCGAGCGCCAGGCGGCCGGTGAGCACCGGCTCGTCGCCGTCGGCCGCCGGCCACGGCAGTTGCAGATCGCCCGGGCTGATTTCCCCGCTCGCTGGATGGTAACGGACCGAAGGCAGCAAGGGCCGCGCGGCAACCTGCCCGGGTCCGACCAGTTGTTCGATCTCGAACAGCTCGACCTGCTGCTTGCCGGGCGCGGCGTAAGCGACCACCGTGTTGCTGGTGCCGAGATCGATCCCGACGATGTACTGTTTTTGCACTATTCAGATGCCTTCAATAGGTTTGCCAGTGCTGCACGTACTTGTCGCGCAGCCCCCCTTGAACGGAGTATTAGGCGCTAGAATCCCGCCATGGCACCGACGATCTTCCGCGAGGGCAGTTTTCGCTGCTTCTCGCGAGAGGAGCCAAGACTGCATGTGCATGTCAGCCATCCGGATGGCGAGGCCAAGTTCTGGTTGTCGCCAGAGTTGACGCTGGCCACTAGCACCGGGCTTTCGCCGCAGCAACTCAAGGAAGCGCAACGGCTGGTCGCCGTTCACTTGGAGGAAATCACCCATGCCTGGCACACCCATTTCCCAAATTGAAGTCACCAACATTTCCAGGCATGGCTTCTGGCTGCTGCTTGCCGACGAAGAGTTGTATTTGCCCTTTGCTGATTTTCCCTGGTTTCGGAGCGCAACCATAGAACACATCTGTCGAGTCGAATGGCCTACTGATAACCACCTCTTTTGGCCGTTGCTGGACATCGACCTAGCGGTCGAGTCGATACGCAATCCTGCCGCGTTTCCTTTGGTTGCATCGGTGACAGCGGCTGACACTGCGGTCAGGCGGGACGCGCAGGAAGCGGCGCGCCCCTGATCTTGATCAATCCGTCGTACCACCGCGCACGTCGAACTCGACTTTCCAGCACTCGCCACCGCCGTGGGGCAAGGCTTCGAGTTCCAAAGTTCCAGCCTCGGTCACCCGTGCCTGCAGCCTGACGCGAACCACCTCGCCGGCCGCACGGCCTTCGCTCGGCAGCGTCGTCTGGATCTCGTCGAGTTCCTGGAGTTCGTCGGGCTCCCAGTCTTCGAGCATCGTGCCGACGGCATCCTGACGGCGGACCGACGAGCCGAAGAAACGAAAGCGCACCTGCTCGCCGACGACCAGGCCGAACTCCTGCGCCGACAGGGCGGCCTCGGTCCCTTCCTCCATGCCGAAGGGGGCCAGACACAGCGCCTGCACGGGCGGCTGCACGCCGGGTACGGCAGGCATCACCGACTCGACCGCGACGTAGTAGGAGCGCGCCGTTCCGCCACGGATGCGGACGCCCTGGCCACGGCGCACGTAGCCGTAATACGCGGCACCGCGCGCAACGGCCAGGTCGAGGTCGGCGCCTTCGAGGAGGCGCGCGGCGGGCGCTTCTTCAGCGGCAAGCCAGGAATTGATCGTCGCCAGCGTGCGCTCGGCAAGCAGTTCGGACTTGAAGACGCCGCCATTGAACAACACCGCCGTGGGATGAAGAAAGGTCGCGTCTTCCGGCAAGTCGCCAGCGAATCCATCGAGATCGGCCGTTGCGGCGAGCTGACGGGCCAGGAAGGCGGCCAGGTGGCGAGTGACTGCCGCGTCCTGCGCGTAGGGCAGTCCGAGCTGAGTCAGGCCGGAGCGACCCCGCCCCTGCGGACGATCGGCGATGGCCGCTGCCGGGAAAAAGCCTTCGAGCAGCGTGGCGTCGAGTTCTGCGCGCGTCAGTTCGCTGCGCATCGATCCGCCGATCAACTTTGCGCCGCGGCTGACGACTACCAGCGGCAGCGCGCTGATGTCAGGGTCATTGAGCAGGGTTTCCTTGGCCACCCGACAGGCATGGGTCAGGGCACGCAATTGCCAGGCGTCGAGCTTGCTGCCCTGCGTCGACAGCTTGGCGGCAACGGTATAGGCCAGCGCCAGGTCCATGTTGTCACCGCCGAGCAGGATGTGCTCACCGACGGCGACGCGGTGCAGTTCAAGATTGCCTTCGCGCTCGACAACGGCGATCAGCGAAAAGTCGCTGGTGCCGCCACCGACATCGACGACCAGGATGATGTCACCCGGGCGGACCTGCTTGCGCCAACCGCCGGCGCTCTTCTGAATCCAGCTATAGAGCGCCGCCTGTGGTTCCTCGAGCAGGATCATCCGTTCGCAGCCGGCCGCCTTGGCCGCCTCGGCAGTCAGTTCGCGCGCCGCCGGGTCGAAGGACGCGGGAATGGTGACCACGATCTCCTGATCGGCGAAGGGCGCCGCCGGCTGGGCGTCATCCCACGCGGCGCGCAAGTGGGCGAGATAGCGCAAGGAGGCTTCGAGCGGCGAAATGCGGGCCACCTCCGGCGGTGCGTCGTTGGGCAGGATGGCTGCGCGCCGATCGACGCCGGCGTGGCAGAGCCAGCTCTTGGCGCTCGACACCAGACGGATCGGCGTTGCCGCACCACGGCTGCGCGCCATCTCACCGACCGCACAGTCCTGCTCGGCGGTCCACGGCAGGCTCAGATCACCGTCCGCCAACTCGCTGGCATGTGGCAGGTAGATGAACGACGGCAGCAGGCCCAGCGCCTCGACCGAACCGGGTGCGGTCAACTGCGGAATCGGCAGGACGTGCTGGGTGACCTGCTCGCCATCGCTGCCGCCGATGTCGACGTAGGAGAGCGCGCAATGGGTAGTGCCAAGATCGATGCCGATCGAGAATTTTGGCTCGCTCATAGTTCCACCTCCGCGGGGGCGACAATGCGCAATTCATGGCTGCCGGAGAGCTTGGGCAAACGGGTTTCGAGGACGCGCCAGCCGCGGTGAGTGATGCTGCCTTTGAACGGTGGCTGGCCGACGACGTTGCCGGTGACGCGAATCGCCGCGGCATCGAAGCCTGCCGGCAGCGTGATCCGGCTGCCTTCGGCTTCATCGCGTACCGGAGCGATGGTGAAACTGTCGTGCAGCACCTTGCGACAGCCTTCGTGCACCACGCGTACCGCGGCGCCGATGTCGGCGTCGCTGTAGTCGGCGACATCTTCCTGGATGAAGTCGATGAAGCGGGCCTCGCGCTGCAGCAGGCCGAGGAGTTGCAGTGCGCCGTCCGGGGCCGCTTCGCGCAACGGAACGACAACCGGCCGGGGTGTGACGGGAGCTGGTGACGACGGTTCGTTGCGCTGCTCGCCGGCACGCAAGGCCTGCACGCGGGCGGCCAACTGGCCGTCGGCAATGATCGCGAAGAAGGTGCCGAAAGCAAGGGAGATTCTGCTCAACAAGGAGGGAGGGTCTTGTTTCATGGAATGGTCCTGGTTGCGGCCGCCGAAGCGGCGCGGTGAGATGTTCCGTATTCAATGTTGTGAGATCGGCCGCGGCAGCGCCGGGCCGGGCAGACGAGCGACGGAGCGGGTCTTCTGCGAAGGGAGGCAATCATTGTGGCTTGCGCATGGGCCCTATCGCCGGGCCGCCGGTAGCGCTTCAGGCGTGTCTGTTGCAGCGCAATATAAACCATTTTGCTGTTTTCGGGTAGCTCCGGCGGGCGGCGCTGCCGTCGTCACGCCTGCACGGACCTGGGCGGCACGCTCGGCAAGCGCGCCTCGCAGCGCGCCAATCAATAGCCCTGGAACAGGAAATCCAGGGCGGTGGCGATCTGCGCTTGCTCTACGGCCAAGGATGTGACAGGTGATTTCAGGATGCGCCGCGGTACCGCACCCATCTTGGGTGTCTCCAGCAGGTAGTCCTTGCCCTCGATACTCAGCAGAGGTGAGAGTGCCCTAGTTGGGAAAGACCTCAAAGCGCGCCATCAGAAAGTTCTCCCCCCGTCGAGTGGCAGCCCTTCGGCTTCGATCGTGGCGTTGAAGGCCGCGATGAATTCCGAGTGTTCCTCCCGCCAACGACGTTCCAGCTCACGGCGCACGACTTCGCGCAAATGGCTGTCGCAAACTTGGGACACGTTGATTTGCATTGTCTTGGCGGCGTCCAGGACGTCGGCGCTCAAGCTCAAGTTGATCGCCCGCTTGGCGGGATGCCGAGATCGAGAGGCACGTTTCAGCGTAGCTGTTTGACCATCGGGCATAGCAATCTCCATGCGCACAGTTTAGCTCCTTGTTTTGAAGAACTCCATCGCCGAGTGCAGTCTCGCCATTCGCTTATCAATCAAACATATCCCCCGTATTGGCTATTCCCTTTCCGACCCCCGGCGTAGGCCCACTTCCGTCTGGTTGTGTGCTCGCCCGACTGTCCGGCAGCCGGGCGCCACTTAGCGACTGCAGCTTCACGCCGGACGGCAAGCACGTGCTGTCCGCTGGCTGGGATGGCAGCCTGCGGCTGTGGGATGCCGCCAGCGGCGAATTGCTGCGCATCCACGCGCTGCTGCCCGACGACAGCCACGCCGTCTGGGAGCCGCGCGACAACCGGATCGTCGAGGTCGGCGGCGAAGCCTGGCGCTGGCCGGGCTGGCAGCTCAGGGACGACGACCGCGCGTTGGCCAATGGCTGGCCGATAGGCTGTCAACGAAGATAATCATTGAGCCCTGCCGGAAAATCTGAAAGCATGCTTCTGTTCCGCGGCTTCTGGCCCGATTTCCCGCACCTTCGGCCAAACGGTCATGACTTCTCAAGACACTCCCGATCATGAAAGGCATGACCGTTTCCCTCACCCCCGACCTCTCTCCCGCGAACGCGGGAGAGGGGAGATTCGTGAGTCGCCGGCGCGACTTTCATGGTAACACACCCACGAGAACCGACTTCACGAGACCAACCGACCGATGACCGAAAAACACAGCCCTTCTCAGCCCGTCAGCCACCTCAACGACGACTTCGACCAACGCGTCGTCGCGCATGCCGCCGACGCGCTGTGGCTACCATCGCCACAGCCGGGAGTCGAACGGCGCATGCTCGACCGCGTCGGCAGAGAGGTCGGCCGGGCGACGAGTATCGTGCGCTACGTCGCCGGTGCCGGTTTCCACCCGCACACGCATGGCGGCGGTGAGGAGATTCTGGTGCTCGACGGCGTTTTTTCCGACGAGGACGGTGACTACCCGGCCGGCAGCTACCTGCGCAACCCGCCCGGCTCGATGCACACGCCTTTCTCGCGCGCCGGCTGCACGCTGTTCGTCAAGTTATGGCAGTTCACGACGGGCGATCGGCAAACGCTGCGCATCGCTACCGGGACGGCCCAGTGGTATCCGGGACTGGTCCCCGGCCTGTCGGTGTTGCCGCTGCACGAACACGAGGGCATCAACACGGCGCTGGTTCGCTGGGCACCGCACACGCGCTTCAATTCACACCTTCACCCCGGTGGCGAAGAAATTCTGGTTCTTGACGGGCTTTTTCGCGACGAAGACGGCGAGTACCCGCAAGGGAGCTGGTTGCGCAATCCGCGCTGGAGTCGTCACATGCCCTTCACCGGCGCTGAAGGCGCGCTGATCTACGTCAAGGTGGGGCATCTCGGGGCCGACTTGCTCGTGCCGGAAGGCGTCTGATGGTGCCGGCCAGCTTCAGCTTGGCTTGTGCCTTCACCCGGAAGTTCTGTGGCAAGATCTGCCGATGCATGCCATCCGCCTTCTGACGCTGACCGACTGGCTGGCGCTCTGCGCGTTTTTTTCCTGTTGGGCAGGTTACGCCTGGTTCTCCGAGCATAGCCGCTGGGCTGCCGGGGGGTTGATCCGCAGCACGCGGGAGTTCCGCCTCGAATGGGCCTACCAGATGCTGGCGCGCGAGGTGCGGGTCACGGATTCGACGCTGATCGGCAACCTCGTGACCAGCGTCACCTTCTACGCCAACACCACCATCTACATCATCGCTGGTCTGGTCGCCGCACTTGGCGCCGCTGACAAGCTCCTGGGCTTTACCACCGATCTGGCGTTGCCCGGGGCGGGCAACCGGGAACTGCTGGAGATCAAGCTGCTGCTGGTGCTCGCGGCTTTCGTTTTTGCCTACTTCAAGTTCACCTGGTCGCTGCGCCAGTTCAACCTGCTCTCGATCCTGATTGGCGCGGCCCCGCAGGGCGACCGCGACAAGCCGGGAATCGAAAGCTACGCGCGTCGGCTGGCTGGCGCCAACAACCTCGGCGGCGACGACTTCAATCGTGGCATCCGTGCCTACTACTTCGGCCTGGCGGCCTCGGGCTGGCTGCTCAGTCCGCTGCTGCTGGCTGTCCTCGCGGTGAGCATTCTGCTGGTGCTCTATCGGCGCGACTACCGATCGGCAGCGCTCGACCTCCTGCGCCGCGAAAGCTGACCGGCGCCTTCAGCAACGAGCTGCTGATCGGCGGTGCCAAAAGGGAGGGCAAAGCTGGCCAGCCGGGACCGCTGGCCAGTGACGCCCACGCTCGCATCCGCATCCTGCACCGGGCGCGTGCGTCATGCGTCTGCTCGCGCCGGTGCACTCCCTGTCGGCAGGTGCTGCACGAACCATTGCGCCGTCGCGCGCGCCACGCACTCAAAGACGACTGCCGATTCGGGCGAGTCCACACTCGCCGGCAACAGCTTCAGTTGCTGTTCACTGACTACCTCGCGCAGGGCTCGGCGATTGCTCAGCAGACCGCGCTCGTCGTCCTCGGCGACCAGAACGAGCAACGGTGAGGCGAGCGAACGCAGGTAGAGCATGCCGGCCAGATCGATCAGTCCACCCCGGCAAACGAGCGCGAAGATGTCGTGGTCGCGCAGCGCGGCAACGCGAACGACCACCGGCGAGCAGTCGCCGGCGGCGCAGAGGCCTATCGGCACCACCGGCAGTTCGCCCAGCACCATCCGCCGCTTGATCAGCGCCAGGCCGTCGAGCAGGCGCCTGGTGAGCAGCGGGACGTTGTGGTGTTTATCGGCGAAGTGTTCTTCCACGTGAGTGAGCAGGTCGAGGGTCAGCGTACCCACGCCGGCATGGCGCAGGACGACGGCGAGCGCGTCATCACGTGCCTCTGGAGTTGGGCCTGCGTGCGCCACGACGACCAGCGCCGAGAGCGGCGCCGGGAGCATCAAAACGCCGTGCAGCGGACCGTGCTCGCTGTCGACCGAGACCTCGGTGACGCCGGGGAAGGCGATCGCTTCGCTCAACGGCGCACCAGCCTGACCGGAATGCGACGCGGCCCGAAAGGCTTGCCGAATCGGGCGAAGTGGCCGGCAAGCGCTGTGCCGCAGTGCGGACAGCAACCGTCGCTGGGCAGATCGTAATGACGGATGGTGTACCAGTCACGCTCGATCAGCGCCGCCTGGCAGCACGGGCAAAAGGTAGTGCCGCCTTCGCTGTCGTGCACGTTGCCGGTATAGACGTAGTGCAGGCCGGCGTCGAGCGCGATGCGCCGCGCCTGGGTCAGCGTCGACGGCGGCGTTGGCGGTAGAGTGTCCATCTTCCAGTCGGGATGGAAGGCGGTGAAGTGCAGCGGCACATCGGGCCCGAGTTCGCGCGCCACCCAGTCGGCAAGCGCCTTGACCTCGGCGGCGGAATCGTTCCGGCCGGGAATCAGCAGGGTGGTAATCTCCAGCCAGCACTTCGTTTCGTGATGAACATAGGCCAGGATATCGAGTACCGGTTGCAGGTGACCAGCGCACAGCTTGAAGTAGAAGTCGTCGGTGAAGGCCTTCAGATCGACGTTGGCAGCGTCCATCACGGCGTAGAACTCGCGCGCCGGTTCAGGGTGGATGTAACCGGCAGTGACCGCCACCGTCCTGACGCCGCGTTCGTGGCAGGCGAGCGCGGTGTCGATTGCGTATTCGGCGAAGATTACCGGGTCGTTGTAGGTGAAGGCCACCGACTGCGCGCCGTAGGCGAGCGCAGCGGCCGCGATGCCGTCCGGGCTCGCCGCGTCGAGCAGGCGGTCCATGTCTTTCGACTTCGAGATGTCCCAGTTCTGGCAGAACTTGCACGCCAGATTGCAGCCGGCGGTGCCGAAAGACAGGATCGCCGATCCGGGGTAGAAGTGGTTGAGCGGCTTCTTTTCGATCGGATCGATACAGAAACCCGACGAACGGCCGTAGGTGGTGAGGACCATCTGCCCGCCGAGGTTCTGGCGAACGAAACACGCGCCGCGCTGACCTTCATGCAATTTGCAGTCACGCGGACAGAGGTCGCACTGAATCCGTTGGTCGGCGATCGCGTGCCACCAGCGACCGGGGTGGGCGGATTCGGGTACTTTGGGCAAGTGGCTCAAGTCTCTTTCCATTTCCTCACCTCATAACGCGCCAGCGCGAGCTGCTGGTGCCAGAAGTCGGCGGGCAGGCCGGCCTTGAGCTTGAGCTGCGCCATGAAATGCCGCGGGTCAGGCAGCGACTCCCAGACCTGCGGCAGGAAAGTCGCCCGCCGCCGCTCGTAGCTCAGGATCAGGCCGTCGATACCGGGGCGCAGACGGGCCAGCGCGTCGGCCTCGCTGGCGACCGGGAAGGGCTCGGCCGGCGTCAACAGCGAAACCTCGACGCGCGTGCGCGGGAACTCATCCTCACCCAGCGGCTGAAAACGGTGGTCGCGAAAAGCGGCCGCGAGCGCATTCTCGGCGACGTCGATGCCCAGCGGCCGATGCGCTTCAAGGCTGCCGATGCAGCCTCGCAACTGGCCGTTCTGCGTCAGCGTCACGAACGTTGCTGCCGGCTCGGCAAGTTCCGGGAGTGTAGCGACAGCCTGTGCCGCGATCCCGAAGCGCTCGCCGATGGCGTTGCGGGCGATGCGCAGCAGCGCATTGCCAAGGGCATCAGTGGGCATCGTCGGCCGCCTCGCTGAAGGCAAAGGCGCCGTAGCCGACAACGCGCGATTTGTCGCCGGCGGTATCGCCCGAATTGCGCAGGTCGATGAGTTGGGCCCGTAGTCCGTGGCCACGCGCGGCCAGCAGCAGGCCATTGACCGGCGTCGCGCCGCAGGCCTGCGGATGGTCGATATGCGGATCGAGCGCGACGATGTGCCGCGCGGTGTCGGCATCGGTCTGGCGAGCCACATCGTAGGGCAGGTAATGGGAAAGATCCGAGCTGATGACGATCAGCGTCTCGTCGCCGCCCCACAGGCAGTCGAGCACTTCGGCCACCTGTGCCGCTGAAGCACGGCCGACGGCCAGGGGTACCAGTGTGAACTCGCCCAGCACCGTCTGCAGAAACGGTAGTTGCACTTCCAGCGAGTGCTCGAGGGCATGCGCTGCGTCACTGACCACTACCTGCGGCAGATGCGCGATGGCGGCCAGCGCATCCTGGTCGACCGGAACGATTCCGAGCGGGGTGGCGAAAGCGGTGGACGAGGGGACCGCCAGCCCATTGACCGCGACACGGTGGGTCGGGCCGAGCAGGACGACGCGGCGTACGATCTCGCGCAGCGCGCTGAGCGGTGCGTAGACGCTGGCCGCGATCGGGCCGGAATAGACGTAGCCCGCATGTGGCGCGATGATCGCCTTTGCTCGCTCAGCCGGGATCTGAGCGCCGTGGGCCAGCAAGTCGCGCAGATCGCGGGCCAGAATGGTCGACGATCCCGGATAGAACATTCCGGCGACTGCCGCCGGACGCGTCTGTTGGCTTGAGTGTGTCATCTGCTTGTTCCTCTTCACGAGTTGGTGCTTGACTTGGCGTTCCGGGACCGTATAATGCGCACTCTCCTTGAGGTCGCCGGCAGTCTGGTAGTCTGGTATTGGCGGCTTCACTGAAGGCGCGTAGCTCAGCTGGTTAGAGCACCACCTTGACATGGTGGGGGTCGTTGGTTCGAGTCCAATCGCGCCTACCAGAATTCTTCGATGAATCCGGTAGATGCAGTGTCACCAATCAAGCCGCCCTCGGGCGGCTTTTTTGTGTTCGTTCGATGGGCGCCGCGGGCAGCACTCCATTCTTTCCGATGCCCGCTAATTGTCCCCCTTTGATCGCCGTGCTTCAAGCTTCAATCCGACGAGCGGGCGGACCTTCTGGACGATGCTCATTCGCCCACCACGTCGGTGTTGGCCGGTGGCGTGAAGCGGAACAGCGCCGGAGCCAGGCGCGGATTGCGTTCGAGATGGCCAAACAGCAGCACGGTGGTCTGGCCGAGGCTGTCGAGCAGTTCCATTGCCCGAAGGTCGTTGCCGGCAAAACCGAGACGGACCTTCTCGAAACCGCTGTCCTGCGACTTGGGGATCGCCTCTACCCACTCCAGACCATCCTTGTCGCCCGTTTCGCTCAGGCTGAAGTTCTTCTCGATCGTGCTTTCACCGGCGAGCAGTGCCGCCGGAGTTCCGCCTAGCGCCGTTCCGGCCTTCCTGACCGTCACCTGACGAAGATCGGGGTCATGAATCCAGACTCTCTCGCCATCGCCAAGGAGCAACTGGCTATAGGGCTTCTCGATCTGCCAGCGGAACTTGCCGGGGCGGGCGAATATCATGACGCCGCTCGACAACTGTGGCTTGCGTCCGTTCCTGGCGACGACGGTCTGTGTGAAGTCGGCACGTACCGTGCGGGTCGACTCGACAAACTGGTGCAACTTGTCGATGGCGCCCGCGTTGGCTGCCTGCGCAGCGATCAGGCAGGCGGCGGCCAGGAGATTTCGGCGAATCATTCTTCCTCCTTGCGGGCCAGGACTTCACGCCCGCCGCGCGCGTCCATGGCAGAAACAAGGCCGGCCTTTTCCATTGCTTCAATGAGCCTCGCCGATCGATTGTAGCCGACGCGCAGGTGGCGCTGGACCAGCGAGATCGACGCACGGCGATTCTTGAGCACCACCTCGACCGCCTGATCGTACATCGGGTCGGCCTCGCCATCGGTGTCCAGACCGCCGTTGTCGCCACCGCCTGGCCCGTCACCTTCGTCGCCGCCCGCGCCGCTGAGGACGCCGTCGATGTACGCCGGAGCGCCGGCTTGCTTCAGGTAGTCAACGACCCGATGCACTTCGTCGTCGGCGACAAAGGCACCATGCACGCGCGTCGGATAGCCGGTGCCCGGCGCCAGAAAGAGCATGTCACCTTGACCGAGCAGCGCCTCAGCACCCATCTGATCGAGGATGGTGCGCGAATCGATTTTCGACGACACCTGGAACGAGATGCGCGTCGGAATGTTGGCCTTGATCAGGCCGGTGATGACATCGACCGACGGCCGTTGGGTCGCCAGGATCAGGTGTATTCCCGACGCGCGTGCCTTCTGGGCCAGGCGGGCGATGAGCTGCTCGACGGTCTTGCCGGCAACCATCATCAGGTCGGCCAGTTCGTCGATGACCACGACGATGTACGGCATGATCGACAGGGGTTCCGGCGTGTCGGGTGTCAGCGACACCGGGTTGGCAAGCTTTTCGCCGCTCTTCTCGGCTTCCCTGATGCGATGATTGAGGCCGACGAGATTGCGCACGCCCATCGCCGACATCAGCTTGTAGCGCTTGTCCATTTCGCCGACGCACCAGTTGAGCGCGTTGGCCGCCTGCTTCATGTCCACCACCACCGGCGCGAGCAGATGCGGGATGCCTTCGTAGATCGACAGTTCGAGCATTTTGGGGTCGACCAGGATCAGCCGCACCTGATCGGGCTCAGCCTTGTAGAGCAGCGAGAGGATCATCGCGTTGATGCCCACCGATTTGCCCGACCCGGTCGTGCCGGCAACCAGCAGATGCGGCATCTTGGCCAGATCGACGACCATCGGCTGACCGCCGATATCCTTGCCCAGCGTCATCGTCAGCGGCGAGTTCATGTCGCGGTATTCCTTGCTGGCAATGATTTCCACCAGGCGTACCATCTGGCGCCTCGGATTCGGTAGCTCAAGCGCCATCGATGACTTGCCGGGTACCGTCTCGACGACCCGAACCGAGACCAGCGACAGCGAGCGTGCCAGATCCTTCGCCAGGTTGAGGATCTGCACCCCCTTGACGCCGACGGCGGGCTCGATCTCATAGCGTGTGATGACCGGGCCGGGGTAGGCGGCAGTGACTGCCACGATGACCCCGAAGTCGGCCAGTTTGCGCTCGATCAGACGCGAGGTGTATTCGAGGGTCTCGACCTTGACGCGGTCACTCTGCAGCGGCGCCGGTTCGAGCAAATGCAGCGGCGGCAGCAGGTCGCCGGGTACTGCGTCGGGGACCGGTGGCGCTGGCCGCTCAAGCTCGGTCATTCGTTCGATTTTCGGCGGCAGAACGGATTTGACCGGCGGCGCCGGCTCATCGATTGGCATCTCGGTATGGGTGGTGTGGGTGGTGTGGGCGGCTAGCGGGTGCTCGGCTGGCGGCGGCAGCTCGGACATGGGCAGGGCGGCCGGCTCATCGAACAGCGTCGGCTCGCTGTGCGCTGCTGTTCGCTTGGCAGCCTTCCGTGACAGCGGTGGCGGAGACTCTGGCTTATCGACCAGTGTCGGTTCGTGCGCCTCCCCGCGCTTTTTCTCGCCCTCGACCACGGCTTCTCGCTCACGTGCAACTTCGCGGCCGATGCGCCGGTCCTGCCAGCGTTCGAACAACTGGCGAACGCCGACCACGGTGGCTTCGAACATTCCTCCTACGCGCTCGGCGGCAGTAATCCACGACATCCCCGAAAAGATGCTCCAGCCAAGCATCAGCAGGGCAAAGAGCGACAGCGTCGCACCGGTATAACCGAGATAGCGGACGCCGACCGTGGCCAGTTCGAGGCCCATGATGCCACCAGGACCGACCGGCAGCGCTGCCTTGTGGGTGTAGAAACGCAAGGTTTCGAGCCCGCTGCTGGCGACGATCAGGACCATGAAGCCAGCGAGGGCGATGTACAGCGGGCGCCGATCGCTGGGCCGCTGACCATCGAGGCGTCGATAACCCCACCAGACGAAAGCGATCAGCAGAAAGATCCACCACCACGCGGAAAGGCCGAAAACCGACAACATCAAATCGGCCAACCAGGCACCGCTACGACCTGCCGGGTTGTGCAAGGTCGTCGCCTGTACGGCGTGTGACCAGCCGGGGTCGGCGCGGTGGTAGCCCCACAGGGAGAGCGCCAGAAAGCTGGCGACGACGATCAGAATCAGCCAGCGCGATTCCCGCAGGAGCACGGCAATTTTTTCCGGCAGTGGGCTCGGTGCCCGCGAGGGGTAGGCAAGTCTGCCGGTAAGTTTTTTCAGCAAAGCCATCAGCGCGATTGGAATGAGGTCGAAATACGGTGGTGATCAGGCTCGGGGCGCGGGAGCCGCAGCCGAAAGCATGCGCTTCTCAAGGATGACGATGCGGCCCTCTTCGACTCGGAAGTAGCCGCGATTTTCCAGATCCTTCATCACCCGACTGACCATCTCGCGCGAGGCACCGATCATCTTGGCGATGTCCTGCTTGGTGACCCGGCGTTTGATCACCCGCTCGCCGCGTTCGTCTTCAGAGAAGTCGATCAGCAACTTGGCCACGCGACCATAGACATCGAGCAGCGCCAGACTCTCGATGTTGCGATCGGCCTCGCGCAGGCGCTGGACGAGGCTTTTCATGATATTGAGGCAGAGGTCGAAGTTCTCGGCCAGGCAGCGCTTGAAGTCATTCTTGGTAATTACCAGTAACTCGCAGGTTTCGGTGGCCACCACGTCGGCCGATCGTGGACTGCCGTCGATCAGCCCCATTTCACCGAAGAACTCACCCGGACCGAGGAGCGTCAGAATCACCTCGCGTCCCTCCTCGTCGCTGTTCATGACCTTGGCGCGGCCACTGACCAGGACATAGAGCGAATCGGTGCTGTCTCCGGCGCGCACGATCGTTGTCTGGCGCGGCACCCGGCGGTGAAAGGCGACCTTGGCGATCTGCTCCAGTTCGGCATCGGGTACGCCGGCAAACATCGGAATGCTGTGCAGCAAGATCAGGCTTGGTCCCCTCCGGGGTTGCTCGACCTGTGTGTTCATAAGGCATTCTTTCGTCAAGTGAAATGATTTCTATCAATGGCTTGCGCGGCGATTATAAGTCACTTTGCAGGTATGCGTGGCAAAGGTGGTACAAACTTGGCAGCGGGAGGGCCAGCTTTGCCGGTTATAATTTTTCCGTGATCCACCACCAGAGCCCATGCGAAATGACCGAAGTGACCCGCCACTGCCGCCTGCTGATCCTGGGCTCCGGCCCGGCCGGCTATACCGCCGCCGTCTACGCGGCCCGCGCCAACCTGAAGCCGGTGCTGATCACCGGCATGGCCCAGGGCGGCCAGTTGACGACCACCACCGACGTGGACAACTGGCCAGCCGATGCTCAGGGTGTGCAGGGGCCGGAGTTGATGCAGCGCTTCGAGGAACATGCGCGGCGCTTCGAAACCGAGATCGTCTTCGACCAGATTCACACCGCACGACTGACCGAAAAGCCCTTCACGCTGATCGGCGATACGGGCACTTACACGTGTGACGCGCTGATCATCGCCACCGGGGCATCGGCCCAGTACCTGGGACTGCCGTCCGAGGACGCGTATGCCGGCCGCGGGGTTTCTGCCTGCGCCACCTGCGACGGTTTCTTTTACCGCAACCAGCCGGTCGCCGTCATCGGAGGCGGCAATACCGCTGTCGAGGAGGCGCTCTACCTGGCGAACATCGCCAGCCACGTCACCCTGGTCCATCGACGCGACACGCTGCGTAGTGAAAAAATCCTGCAGGACAAGCTGTTTGCCAAGGAACAGGCCGGCAAGATCACGATTCGCTGGAACAGCATGCTCGATGAGGTGCTCGGCGACCAGTCCGGCGTCACCGGAATGCGCATCCGGGACAAACTCTCCGATAGCACCGAAGACATCCCGCTGATGGGCGTCTTCATCGCCATCGGCCACAAGCCGAACACCGATCTCTTCGTTGGCCAACTCGACATGGAAGGCGGCTACCTGATCACCCAGTGTGGGCGGCAGGGCAATGCCACGGCAACCTCGATCGCCGGCGTTTTCGCCGCTGGCGATGTGCAGGATCATATCTATCGTCAGGCCTGTACTTCATCCGGCAGTGGCTGCATGGCGGCGCTCGATGCCGAGCGCTACCTCGACAGCCTCGCTCTTGCCGGCTAAATCGTTGAACGCTGCCGGCTCGGACGCCAGGTCATGCCGATGCGCGCGCTGGCTGCACGAGACCGCAGACTTGCGATGACCCAGGCCCGCTCGCTCAACCCGGACGACCAGGCCGCTTTTCGCGCCGCGGTCGACGGCGCGACGCCATTGCCCAAGGCCAACCGGGTCAGCTTTGAAGCGCCGAAGCCCAGTCCACGTCCGCGTCAGCGCGAACTCGACGAAGCGGCGGTGATCGCCGAGCTGATGCGGGCGCCACTGGCCATCGATGACTGGCTGGATCTCGGCGGCGCCGACTCTTTTCTGGGCAGCGGCCTGCCCCGGACTCTGCTGCGCGACCTGCGCCGAGGTCGCTGGAGCATCCAGGATCACGTCGATCTGCACGGCATGAACCGGAATGAGGCGCACCAGCAAGTGGCTTTGTTTGTCGCCGAATCGCTGGCCACCGGCAAACGCTGCCTGCGAATCGTGCACGGTCGCGGCAATGGGTCACCGGGCCGGGAAGCGATCCTGCGCCAGTTGGTCAAGCTCTGGCTGAGTCGCTGCAAGGACGTTCTCGCCTTCTGTCACGCGCCGCCCAGCGACGGGGGCGACGGTGCTTTGTGGGTCTTGCTGAAGGCTGGCGGCAAGCCCCGTTAGCGTCGGTTCACTCAATCAATCAGATCGCCGACTCGTCGGTTTCACCGGTGCGAATGCGGACCACTTGCTCGACCGTGGTGACAAAAATCTTGCCGTCACCAATCTTCCCGGTCCGTGCAGCCTTGACGATCGAGTCGATGGCGCCTTCGACCGAACTGTCGGCGACGACGATCTCGATCTTCACCTTGGGCAGGAAATCAACGACGTATTCTGCTCCCCGATAGAGTTCGGTGTGGCCCTTCTGACGGCCAAAGCCCTTGACTTCGGTGACCGTCAGGCCGGTGACGCCAATCTCGGACAGCGCTTCGCGCACCTCGTCGAGCTTGAATGGTTTGATGATCGCTTCAATTTTTTTCATGGCCTCTGCTCCAGGGAAGATCATAAGGAAATCGTATCAGAAATCGGGCTTCCGAAAGCGATCAGTAAGGGTCGCGGTAGCGATTGGTGATCGGATAGCGCCAATCCTTGCCGAAACCGCGCTGTGTGACGCGGATGCCGACCGGTGCCTGACGCCTCTTGTATTCGCTGATCTTCAGGAGATGAACGACACGACGCACGTCGGCCTCGGCATAACCACGGGCGATGATCGCGCGCGGGCTGAGGTCCTTTTCCATGTACGCCTCGACGATGGCGTCGAGCACTTCGTACGGAGGCAGACTGTCCTGGTCGGTCTGATCGGGCTTCAACTCGGCCGATGGCGGGCGGCTGATAATCCGTTCGGGAATGGCGTAGGAGCGTGTGTTGCGCCAACGCGAGAGGCGGTACACCAGCGTCTTGGCGATGTCCTTGATGACCGCGAAACCGCCGGCCATATCTCCGTAGAGGGTGCAATAGCCGACCGCCATTTCCGACTTGTTGCCGGTGGTCAGCACCAGCGAGCCGGTCTTGTTCGAAATCGCCATCAGGATCATGCCGCGAATCCGGGCCTGCAGGTTTTCTTCGGTGGTGTCGGCCGGCAGGCCGGCGAACTGCGTCTCGAGCATCGCGGCCAGCGTCTTCATGGCCGGTTCGATGGCGATTTCGTCGTACTTGACGCCCAGCAGACGAACCATCTCGCGCGACTCGGTGAGGCTGAGATCGGCCGTGTACGGCGAAGGCATCATCACCGCGCGGACCTTGTCGGCGCCCAGCGCGTCGACCGCGATGCACAGCGTCAGCGCCGAGTCGATGCCTCCTGACAGACCAATGATCGCGCCGGGAAAACCGTTCTTGCCGAGATAGTCGCGCACCCCGAGGACCAGTGCCTGGTAGACCTCGGCCTCAAGACCGGGCGCGGGAACGATCATCCCCGGCTGCGGCTGGCCGTCGACGAAGTCGACGACGGCCAGCGCTTCCTCGAACTGCGGCAACTGACAGCACACCGTGCCATGCGAGTCGAGCACGAAGGAGCCGCCGTCAAAGACCAGTTCGTCTTGGCCGCCGGCTAGATTGGCGTAGACCACCGGCAGGCCGGTACTGGCAATGCGCTGACGCAGCACCTCGGTACGCCGCTCCTGCTTGCCGATGTGGTACGGCGAGGCATTGAGGACGAGCAGCACTTCGGCACCGGCTTCACGGGCCAGATCAGCGGCGCCCGCTTCCCAGACGTCGGCGCAGATATTCACGCCGCAACGCACGCCCTTGAGCGTCAGTACGCAAGGCGCTTCACCCGAGTCGAAATAACGCTCCTCGTCGAACACCTCGTAGCTGGGTAATCGCTGCTTGTAGTAGGTGGCCACGCGCACGCCGTCGCTGAGCAGCGTTGCCGCGTTGTAGCAGCGCTCGCCGCGCTTTTCGGGGTGGCCGACGAGGACGGCGATGCCTTGCAGTCGGCCGGCCAGCAGGTCCAGTTCGCGTTCGCAGGCAGCGCAGAAATCGTCGCGCAGCAGCAGGTCTTCCGGAGGATAACCGCAGAGCGCCAGTTCCGGCGTGAGCAGCAGGTCGGCGCCCTGGGCGCGCGCACGCTCGGCAAAGTCTACGATCCTCGCCGTATTGCCGGCGAAGTCGCCGACCGTGGCATTGATCTGGGCAATCGCAATCTTGAGAGACATGGGCGCGCTAGCGAAAGGGGCGCCAGCGCGCCCCTTGATCAGTGGAACGGGAAAATTGGTTCAGAAGGCCGGTTTCTCTTTGGCGTCAGCGTAACGCTGCACACCTTCCATGATTTCCGCCTTGGCTTCCTCACTGCCCAGCCAGCCGGCAACCTTGACGAACTTGCCCCGTTCGAGATCCTTGTAGTGGGCAAAGAAGTGGGCAATCTGGTCGAGGATGACCTGCGGAAAATCGCGCGGCGTCTCCTTGTCGCGATACATCGGCGTCAGGCTATCGACCGGCACCGCCAGCAGCTTGCCGTCCGGCCCCGCCTCATCCTCCATGGCCAGCAGGCCGATCGGCCGGCAGCGTACGACGACACCGGGGGGCAGCGCGAACTGCGTCACCACCAGGACGTCGACCGGGTCGCCGTCGCCGGCAATGGTATGTGGAATGTACCCATAGTTGCATGGGTAGTGCATCGCGGTGGACATGAAACGATCGACGAAGACCGCTCCGCTATCCTTGTCCACTTCGTATTTCACGGGATCCGCATGCATCGGAATCTCGATGATGACGTTGAAATCATTGGGGAGCGACTTGCCGGAGGGCACGCGATCTAGGCCCATGTTGGTGATCTCTCTACTGGTTGCGGGAGCAGCCATTATAACCATCAATCGGTTCCGGGTGAGCGCCGTGGCCATCTTCGTGACCATTCCGGTCGCCGCTCGCGTCAGAGGCGCCCGGCACAGCGCACCGCTTCGCGCCAGGCGACCATTCCAATGCCGTCGCCTTTGACAGGGCACAAAAAAACGGCGGCCGAAGCCCCCGTTTTTCCTGGCGCATCAGAGACCCGCGCTGGCGCGCGCGGCAATACGGTCGCGATAGGCCTGCAGATGCGGCATCCCTTCGCTGGCCGGCTGGAATCTCATCAGCCCGCGCGCAAATTCGAGTGCGCAGAAGGCGGTGATATCGGCGATCGTGAAACGCTGGCCGGCAACGAAAGGCTGTTCGGCCAGTTGGCGATCGAGCCAGCGTGCGACGTCGCGCACTTTCTCGCCTTGTGAGTGGCCGAAGTCGGGAAATTGGGGTTGTTCGAGCGCTGCCAGTCCAGGGTGGGTATGCCGAATGCAGTTGACGATGCCGCCAAAAAGGTACAGTTCGACGCGACGATCGGCCATCTCGATGAACGCGCGCTCTTCATGATCGGTTCCCATGAGATTCGGCTGTGGCGCCAGGCCTTCGAGGTAGGTGCAGATGGCGCGTGTTTCGCCGAGTATGCGGCCGTCGTCGAGTTCGAGAACGGGGACCTTGGCCAGCGGGCTCCTGGCGCGAAAGGCTTCGCTCTGGTGCTGCCCCGTACCGATGTCGACGACCTCCTGTTCGATGCCGGACAACCCTTTCTCGGCGATGAACATCACGACTCGGCGCGGGTTGGGCGCCCGTGGTGAGATGAAAAGTTTCACGCTGCTTCTCCTCTTTTCAAAAGAAACGAATGATCATCGCCGTTGGTGGGCCTCAGTGGCTGTGAAAATATTGCCGCAGCTACGCTTCCGTCGTTCCCGCCTTCCCCCCGCATTCGCGAGGGTGACGGGGAATGGCGAGAGCCGGAATCGGGACTGGGTGATTTTTTTCACAGGCTCTCGGGCGCCGTCTTGGCGCGGCTGTCCGGTCCCATTGACTGTCCCATTTCGACCATCTGGCGCGCCTCTTCGGCGAAGCGTAGCGCTTGCTCGTCGTCGGCGTCTCGGTCGATCGGTGATGGCGGGGTGTTGATACCTCGTTGCACCGCCGGACGGCCGCGAATCTGGTCGCGCCAGCGTTCGAGGTGTGGCAGTTCGTCGATGTCCACGCCTGACCAGCGATGCGTGCGTACCCATGCCCAGTTGGCGATGTCGGCGATCGAGTAGTCGCCGGCAAGGTACTCATGATCGGCGAGATGGCCGTCGAGCACCCGGAACAAGCGCTTGCACTCGCCCTGATAACGGTCGATCGCCGGCTGGATCTTCTCCGGAAAATAGCGGAAGAAGACGTTTGCCTGGCCCATCATCGGCCCGACACCACCCATCTGGAACATCAGCCACTGCACCACCCGTGAGCGCCCTTTGGCGTCCTGCGGAATCAGTCGGCCGGTTTTTTCGGCCAGGTAGAGCAGGATGGCACCCGACTCGAAGACCGTGAAATCGACGGCGCGATCGACGATTGCCGGGATGCGACCATTCGGATTGATCGCCAGAAACCAGGGCTGCTTCTGCTCGCCGTTCGACAGACTCAGTGTCTGCACGGTGTAGGGCAGCGCGAGTTCCTCGAGGGCAATCGAGACCTTGTGTCCGTTGGGGGTGGCTGCGGTGTAGAGATCGATCATTTTCGTCTTTGCCTCGCCGTTTGGTGATCTGCGTCAAAATCGATTCCAGCCCTGCGCCGGGCTGCCCATGCCGGAGCACTGACCGCCATGATCGCCCCCCAGAACGCCATCGTCAATCCCCGTCGGCAACCGGCAGAGCGAAGCGGAAGCTGGAAAACTCGGCGGCTGGCCGGGGCCGGCTGAAGAGGTAGCCCTGTACCTCGAAACAGTCGTGCCGTTCAAGAAAGCGCATCTGGTCGACGGTTTCGACACCCTCGGCAATGACGTCCATCCTCAGGTTCTCGGCCAGGGCGACGACGGCGCGCACAATGGCTGCATCATTGGCGTCACTGGACAGGTCGCGCACGAAGGAGCGGTCTATTTTCAGCCGCGAGACCGGGAAGCGCTTGAGGTAGGCGAGACTCGAGTAGCCGGTGCCGAAGTCGTCGATGGCCAGGCGGATGCCGAGTCCATCGAGCGAGCGCAACAAGGTCGTTGCGCTCACTGGATCAGCCATCAGCATGCTTTCGGTCAGTTCCAGTTCGAGCGCCGAGGCAGGTAGCCCCGATTCGGCAAGGCATGACGAGATTCGCTCGCCGAGATCGGGTTGCTGCAATTGCCGCGTTGACAGGTTGACACTGATGCGCAGGCCCGTTTGTCCGGCATCGTGCCAGCATCGCGCCTGGCGGCACGCCGCGCGCAATACCCATTCGCCAATTGGCACGATGAGGCCGGTTTCCTCGGCGATCGGAATGAAGCGATGCGGGGACACGAGGCCGCGTTGTGGGTGGTGCCAGCGGAGCAGAGCTTCCATACCGGTGACATTGCCGCTGCGGCAGTCGACCTGCGGCTGGTAGAAGAGCTCGAACTCGCCGTTGGCGATGGCAGTACGCAGGTCGTGCTCGATCGACACCCGTTCCTGGACCGCCAGGTTCATTGCCGGCGTGAAGAACTGGAAGTTGTTCCGCCCACATTCCTTGGCGTGATACATCGCCGTGTCGGCATGGCGTAGCAGTGTCGGCACGTCATCACCGTCGTCGGGATAGACGCTGATGCCGAGGCTCGGCGTGACATGCAATGGTCGGTCGTCGATCAGGTGCGGCGACGACACCACGTCCAGCACTTTCTGCGCCACCAGAGCCACATGCGCGATATCGGGGATATCGGGAATGATGATGATGAACTCGTCGCCACCAAGCCGTGCCACTGTCTCGGTCGAGCGCAGCGCCGCCTGAAGGCGTCCGGCGACGCTGGCCAGCAAACGGTCGCCAGCGTCATGACCAAGGGTATCGTTGATCAACTTGAAGCGGTCGAGGTCGAGGAAGAGCACCGCCGTCCGCTTTCTGTCGCGTCTCGATTTGACGATTGCCTGGCGGAAGCGGTCGTCAAGCAAGGTGCGGTTGGGCAGTTGCGTCAGCGCGTCGTGGTGGGCGAGAAAACGAATATGTTCTTCCGCCCGCTTGCGTTCAGTGATGTCGTAGAAGCTGCCGATATAATGCGTGACCAGCCCGTCGCTGTTTCTGACTGCGGTAAGCGTCAGCCACGCCGGGAAAACCTCGCCGCTCTTGCGGCGGTTCCAGATCTCGCCGCGCCACTCGCCGTGCTCGGTGACCCCGGCCCACAGCTCAAGATAACCGTCGTCGTTCTGGCATTCGGAGGCAAACAGTTGCGGTGTCTGGCCGATGATCTCGTCCGGGGGGTAGCCGGTGATGGTGCTCAACGCAGGGTTGACCGAGACGATTCGTCGCTGCGCATCGGCAATGCAAATTCCCGAAGTGCTCGCCGAAAAAACGGTCGCCGCCAGGCGCTGCGCCTCGTCGGCGCGACGCTGGTTGACGATCCGCCAGATATCTTGACCAATCAGGCGCGTGGTCTCGATGTCGCCCTCGCAGTAGGGCCGCGGCTTGTTGCCGACGGCGACCATCATGCGACCGATGCCGCCCTCGATCACCGGCACGCTGATCAGGCGTTCGAGTCCGGGCGCTTCGACGGGCAGGCGGCCGTTGGCCGACGTCGAGCTATCGTCGTAGACCAGCGGCCCGCGCTGCTGCATGGCCGCCGCCCAGATCACGGCCACGCCGGTCGCGCAGAGCGGGTCGGTGAGCGCATCGGAGCAGTGCTTGCGGGTACCATGTGACCAGATGACCGAGTCGCTCATCTGCCGGTCTGCATTGACGAAATAGAGAAAGGCGATCTGGCTGTCGGTCAGGCGCTCGACTACCGCAAGGCCATGCTGAACGAACTCGTTTTCGTCCATCCGCTCGGCAGCCTTGGGCAACTCGAGCATCGCCACGGCCCGTTCAGCCTGGTGTTTGAGCCGTGCGGAGGCTTGCCGCTGCGCTTCTTCAAGGCGCTGCCGCTCGGTGATGTCAGCGAGGATGCAGTGGGTACGCGCCTCGCCTTGCGCGTCGCGATGGATGCGGCCGCTGATCAGCACGGTGATCGCCTTGCCGTCCTTGTGTCGAACGTTGATCATCAGGTCGTCGATCCGACCCTCGCCGACGAAGTGCTGCAAGACCGCGGTCTGCGCAGGCAGAGAGTGTTCGGCAAGGAAAGCGCTGATCGGCCGGCCGACCACTTCTTCGCGGCGGTAGCCCAGTAGTGCCAGCCAGGCCTCGTTGACCTCGACAACCTTGCCGCTGCTGACGTCGATCGATTGATAGGCGAGTGGCGCGTCCCTGAACAGGGCGCGATAGCGTCCTTCGGAAGCCACCAGCGCCGCTTCTCGATCGACGATGGCATTGGCCATGCGCCGCATGCTGATCGTCAGATTGATCAGTTCCTCGGTCCGCGATGAGGGCAGGGGAGCCGTGTAGTCGCCGTCGGCAATCGCCTGCACATGGCGGCCGAAGTCGGCGACTCGCCGTACCAGTAGCCGGCCAAAGACGTAGGCGCTGAGCAGGGCCAGCGCGAGTGCGGCGGCTGTTCCGCCAATGATGGCCAGCAAAGTTGAGCGCATCGTGGCGAAGGCCAGTTCGGTCGGCTGCGCGACCAGCGCCAGCCAGCCGGAGCTGCCAATCGGGGAAACGCTGCCGATGTAATCGTGGCCATCGAAAATGAAGCGCTCGGTCGAGAAGTGGCCGGCGAGACCGGCGCGGATCAGTGGCAGGTTGCCGAGATTTTCCTGGCCGGCCGCGCGGCCAGTGTCCGGATGCGCGACAACTTGCCCCAGGCGGTCGACGATCATCGGTAGCACCCCGGCCGCCGACCCGAGTTCAACAACGCGCACCGACAGTTGTTCGAGGTCGACCTCGCCCACCAGGGTCCGGTGCTCTGATGATTGCTTTGGCGCGACCTGGCTGCGCAGCGCTACGCTGGCAGCGACGACGATCTTGCCGCGCAGCGACAGATAGCTGTCAGACCAGGTCACGGCGCCGGCTGGTCGCGACCCGGCGACGAACTTTCTTGCCGAAAAGTCCAGTCCCAGCAGGTCGCCACGGCCCATTCGCCGTTCCAGCGGCAGCCCGACATCAACGACGAGAGCGCTCGCATCCAAAACGTAGAGCGCGTCGATCGGCGCGTGGGCGTTGGCCAGCGTATCGACGACGACGCGCGTACGCTCGGGGGTCGCGTCAGGCATGGCCTCGATCTCTGCCGCCACACGTTCCAGCGCCAGTGCCGACCCGCGCAGAAAATCGTCGACCTGGCGCGACAGGGCCACGGCGAGGGAATGGTTGCTGCTCTCGACCTGCGCGCTCAGCCGCGGCAGGAGCACGCCGAGCATGACCGAGACGGCCAGCACGGTGGCCGCTCCGACCACGGTCGACAGACCGATCGCGAGCCAGAACCGCAGAGAGTGAGCCATGTCGCCAATGCTAATACAAAAAGGACGGCGATCTCCTCACCGTGAATCCGGATTTGCCTTGTCTCCTCTTCCGCCGTTCTCGGCCACTCGGCAAGCCGGCCGCCCGAAACTAGGGCAAGGACTTGAACTGGCCGTCGCTGATCACCAACAGGAAGGTGTCGCGCTGGGTGTCGCCGTGGGCATCAAAGCGAATCGGCAACTGCGCGCCGGCAAAGTCGCCGTGCGCGAGAATCGCCTGCTTGACGCTCTGGCCAGCGCTCCGGCTGGTGAGGGCATCGAGGGCCACGTTGGTGGCGTCGAAAGCGGTCAGTCCGGGGAAGCCCGGATCGTGCGCGAAGCGCTCGCGGTAGGCGCGGGAAAATGCCAGGTACGCTGGCGCGCGGCTCTCGCGGTCAACGTATTGGGCAACGATGACTCCTTCGGCAGCCCGGCCACCGAGCTCGATCAGTTGCTCGGTGGCCGCCCATTCGGCGGTGGCGAGGCGAACCCCTGCGTCGCGCCTGCGGATCTGCTGGAGGAGCAAAGCGGTGTCGACCGAATTGGCGATGATCAGCACCCCGTCGGGCTCGCTGGCCAGCACGGCGAGGGCCAGGTCAGCCAGTGCGTTGCTGGCATCGAAGCCGACCTCACCGACGATGCGCCCGCCCAGAGCCTCGAAGGCCTTCCGGAAATCGCCCGCCCAGCTCTCGCTGTAGGCCTTGTTGCGGAGATCGTAGACCAAGACCACGCGGCGCAGTCCTTGCCGCCGAAAGTGATACTCCGCCGATCGGAAGACGTGCGTTGCCGTCGGCGCCACGACGCGGAAAAACTGGTCATCGAGGCCGGTCAGCGCGTTGGTCGTCGCGGTCGGCGAAATCAGCACAATCCCGGCCGCGTTGAGCTGCGGCAGCACGGCCACCGCCATGGCGCTGGTCATCGGACCAACGATCAGCTCGACCTTGCGCGCCAGAAGTCGGGTTACCGCCTGCCTGGCCACCTCGGCGTCCTGCTGGTCATCCTCGGCGATCAACTCGATCGGTCGACCGTGGATGCCGCCCTGCTGGTTGCGCATCTCGACCGCAAGGATTGCGCCATTACGACCCCCGATTCCGAGATCGGCGACGCGTCCCGAAAGACCGCCCAGGAAGCCGATTCGCACCGGCTCGGGTGGCGCGCAGGCGACTATGCCGAGCAGGACCGTGGCCATCGCTGCAACGGCGAGCAGCCAGATCCGCCGCGCCCGCCCGATCAATCCGGCTGACAAAATTGTGGGTAAAGGCATGCGAGTCTCCGTCGGGGCCGCTTCCCCGGCCGCCAGGCGGGATTGGACCTTGATCATTGTAGTGGAGTCCGCACCAGGAAAGCGACGTTTGAGCGACCATCGTGGCCGTTCTCGCCGACGCTGGCATGGCCTTTTGACGCGGGCCAACGAAAATTCAAACAAAGCGCTCGCAAGGGCTGGCCTATGGGCAGCAAACGATTGAACTGCCTGACATATAGGCGTTATCATTGCCGCGGTCGCAGATCATCGATCTGGCGTTGAATTCCCGGAACAGAAAATATCCCATTGGAGAGAGACAGATGGACAAGAAAACTCCGCCGCTCGCACCGGCCAGCGAAAGCAGCATTGCGACAGGAACAAGCTCAGCCGAAGGCGTGGCGCCTGCTACCGCCAAACCGGCAGCGCGAGCCCCCCGAGCGCGAGCAGTGCAGCCCCGCAAGGCGTCGGCCGGTGATGTGGCGCCGGCACACACGGCCAGCGCGATGGAAGCGTTTGACGTCGCCGAAGCTGCCAGTGCGGCGATCGAGCAGAAGAAAGTTGCTTTGAGTGACATCATCGCGCACGCCCCGATCGGCGACACGGCTTCGCTGGCCAAGACGCTCGAAGCGATCATGACCGGCGCGTCGCCCGACGACGCTGAGGCCTTGCGCAAGGCTTTGCTCGGCAAGGATTCACCGGCGGCAGCGAAGCCGGCGACCAGCCCGGACGACGAACTGGCCAGCGGCTGGCGAGACAACAATTCCTACCCCTATCGCAATCTGATGTCGCGCCGGGCGTACGAAAAGCAGAAATATCGCCTGCAGGTCGAACTGATCAAGATGCAGAACTGGGTCAAGGAGACCGGGCAACGGGTGGTCGTGATCTTCGAGGGACGCGATGCGGCGGGCAAGGGGGGCTCGATCAAGCGCTTCACCGAGAACCTCAACCCGCGCGGCGGGCGCGTCATGGCGCTCGAGAAACCGACGCAGGAGGAACGCGGCCAGTGGTACTTCCAGCGCTACGTGCGTCACCTGCCGACTGCCGGCGAGATCGTTTTCTGCGACCGCTCGTGGTACAACCGTGCCGGCGTCGAGCGCGTGATGGGTTTCTGCACGGAAACCGAGTACGCCGAGTTCATGCGCCAGACACCGGAAGTCGAACGTACGCTGGTGCGCAGCGGCATCCACCTGATCAAGTTCTGGTTCTCGGTCAGCCGCAAGGAGCAGCGCCGCCGCTTCAAGGAGCGCCAGGTGCACCCGCTCAAACAGTGGAAGCTGTCACCGATCGACCTCGCCTCGCTCGACAAGTGGGACGACTACACCAAGGCCAAGGAGGCGATGTTCTTCCATACCGATACCGCCGAGACGCCGTGGACGGTGGTCAAGTCCGACTGCAAGAAGCGTGCACGGCTGAACGCCATGCGCTACGTCCTGCACAAGCTCAATTACACCGGCAAGGACATCGACGCCATCGGTCCGATCGATCCGCTGCTCGTCGGTCGTCCGCATGTGGTTTACGAACCCAGCGGATCGGTGCACCCCGAAGTCGACCACCGACCGATCCTCTAGCCCGAGCGGCGACCGAGTGCAAGCCGCACCAGGGGCGCCGCAAGCGCCCCTTTTTTTGCCAACCCACCGCTTGCTTTTGCGATGAGATGAGCTGTGGCCACCCTTCATCTGCAGCAGTTTGCTACTCGCCATGTCGGTCCGCTCGAACTCTGTATCGCCGCCGGCGAGTGCGTTGGTCTGCACGGGGCATCCGGCAGCGGCAAGACGCTTCTCTTGCGCGCCATTGCCGATCTCGACCCGCATCAGGGAGAGGCGTCGCTCGATGGCGCCGCCAGCTCGAGCTTGCCTGCTCCCGACTGGCGACGTTCGGTGGCCTTGGTGATCGCCGAAAGCCAGTGGTGGTGCGAACATGTCGGCGAGCATTTCGACCACGGCGTCAACGATGCCTGGCTGGAACAGCTCGGCCTGCCCGCAGCCGCGATGGCCTGGGAAGTTTCCCGCTGCTCGACCGGCGAAAGGCAGCGGCTCGCCTTGTTGCGCACCTTGATGCACGAGCCTGCCGCGCTATTGCTGGATGAGCCGACCGGCAATCTCGACCTGGAGAGCACACGCCGCGTCGAGGCCTTGCTCGATGACTATCGCCGGCAACGACAGGCGGCACTGTTGTGGGTCAGCCACGACCCCGGCCAGATTGCGCGTGTCGCTCGACGCAGTTTCCTCCTGCGCGACGGCAAGCTGGAAGACGAGCTGCGACCATGAACGCGATCGTCCTCTCTCCACTCGACCTTGCGCTCGCCGCGCTCCTGGTCCTCGCCCTGGCCGGACTGTCGTGGCACATGCGCATCGGTGTCGAACGACAACTTCTGGTTTCTGCCGCCCGCAGCACGCTTCAGTTATTCCTGATTGGCCTGGTCCTCAAGGTCCTCTTCGACAACGCTCATCTGGTCTGGGTGGCGCTGATGGCTGGCGTGATGATCGCCGTCGCCGGGCGCGAGGTGATGGTCCGCCAGAAGCGCCGCCTGCTGGGCTGGCGGGGATTCGGCGTCGGTACGCTGTCGATGTTCGTCTCGTCGTTCTCGGTCACCGTGCTGGCGCTGGTCCTGGTCATTGGCACCACTCCCTGGTACGCACCGCAATATGCCATACCGCTGCTCGGCATGATCCTCGGCAACACCATGAACGGCATCTCGCTGGGACTCGACCGCTTGACCCAGGACGCCGCGCAGAAGCGCCAGATTCTCGAAAGCCGGCTGGCGCTGGGTCAGTGCTGGCAACGGGCGATCTCGGATAGCCGCCGCGAGGCGATCCGGGTCGGCCTGATCCCGATTGTCAATGCCATGTCCGCCGCCGGCATCGTCAGCCTGCCGGGGATGATGACCGGCCAGATACTCGCCGGCACGCCCCCGGTCGAAGCGGTCAAGTATCAGATCCTGGTGATGTTTCTGATTGCTGGTGGAACCGGATTGGGGACCGTGGTGGCGGTCAGCCTGGCCGCCCGGCGCCTCTTCGACGAACGCCACCGCTTGCGACTCGACCGGCTGGGCACGCCCGTCAAGTGACCGGAGATTTGTGCTACTCTCGAAGAGTGGGGTAAGAAAGTGCTTCCATGGTTGCAGCAACCATTCTCATTGTCGATGACGAGCCGACCAACCTGTCGTTGCTGACGCAGTTGGTCAGCATCCGGGCGCTGGCCCAACTAGCCGAAACACGCGACCCGGAAACCGGCAATCACATTCAACGCACGCAAGAGTTCGTCCGGCTGTTGGCCTTGCGGCTGAGACATCCCGTTGCCGTGCGCCTGATGACGGCGGCCGACGTCTTCGACGATTTCATCGCCATCGCCGAACGCTACAGCGAAGCCGGCTGACGGCCAACGCGGGCGAGCTGACGAAAGAACGGCCATGAACCCGGAACAGGATCAGCAAGCACTGCGCGCGGCAGCCGAGGCGGCGCTGGCGCAACGGCCCGCAGGCCTGGCGCCGGGTGAGGTAGACGGGCAACGCCTGCTGCACGACATGCAGGTTGCGGTCGACCGCGAGTTGGCAATGATCGGCCTCAAACAACAGGCCAATGCGCTGTCGCAGCAACTCGGCCAGACGCCGTTCAAGCTGGACTTCGTCGACCCGCCGACGCCGGGCGTGACCGCGGATGCGAACCCATCCGCTGACCGAGCGCCGCCATGAGCCGCCGCCTGCCTGTCCGGCCGGCCGTCGTGGGACGGCGCCAGGACGACGGGGCAGCACGGCATCCCGCGCGGCGGCGTCCGCTGCTGGGCGCTCTGCTGGTGACCCTCTTCGTGGCCTGCGTACCGCGAGCGGCCCCTGCCGTCGAACGAGTAGCCATCTGTCACGGAGCGTTTGCCTCGTTGTTGATTCCGCTGGCCAAGCGACAGGATTTCTATGCCGCCGAGGGCGTCGAAGTCGATGCGGCCGCCCATTGGGAGCCGAACATTCAGATGCTGGCAGCAGAATTCGGTGTCAAGGCAAAGACATTCAGCGTTCCCGGCCTGCACGTCGGTCCTTTCCTGCTGCTCGGTGGGCGAGATTACCTGCGCCAGAACCGCGCTACCGTCGAGCGCGTCCTGCGCGCCCTGATCCGCGCCGAGGGCTTCGCCAAGGAGCAGCCGGAAAAAGCCATGACTATGATGATGGGTATCAACGTGGTGGGCCGGGATGATGTCAAATTGGTGTGGTCGGTAAACGATTTTCGCGTCACGCTTGACCAGTCACTGCTCTTTTCGCTGGAGAATGTGGCCCGTTGGGCCATCGCCTGGCTACCCGTCGTGCAGCGGCCGGCAATGCCGAACTACCTCGATTTCATTGACGTCGACGGACTACTGGCGGTCAAGCCAGCCGCGGTCACGATCATTCATTGAGCCGGCAAGCATGCTCATCAAGACCCAGCTCCGTCTGGCAGCGCTACTACCCGCCGTCTTTGCGCTGCTGATTGCCGCTATCCTGTGGGGCGTGGCGCAGAAGGTCGACGATGCGCAAGAGCAGGCCAAAGTCGCCGCCCAGATACGTATAGCGAATTTCGAACTCGGCATCCTCACCCAGGAGTACTTGCTGTATGGTACCTCCCGGTCGGCAAGTCAGTTGTTGCGTCGTCATCAAATGATGGGCGATTTGCTTGCCGGAGCTGAATTCGACCGAACCGGGGAACCCGATGAAATCGAGGGACACGAACTGGTCGCAACGCTGCGGCAGAGCCACAAGGAACTTGGCACCTTGTACAAGCTGCTGCTGGAAAACTCGACGGCAAATCGCGAGCAGATTGCCGGCGCCTTGCTGGTCAGATCGCACGACATCCGCGCCAGGGCAGAGCGCCTTGCCGACATCCAGAATGCGCAGATTGTGGCACTCCAGCGAGCCGCGAACCGCATTGTCATCGTCGCCCTATCCGTGTTGGCCGGTTTGAGCATGGTCTTGCTGACCGTGATGTCGCGGCGGCTGGTGAGCGGTCTCGGCACGCTGGCGGACGGGGCACAACGGGTTGCCGAAGGTGACTTCGAACATCAGATACAGACCGACACGGCCGACGAAATTGGCGCCCTGGCGAATTCTTTGAACCGTATGAGTGGCCGGCTGCGCATCTCGCATACCTCGATCGACAAGCTGAAAGATGAAATTGCCGAACGCAAGGACGCTGAAACCCGTCTCGCCGCGAATATGGCCTGGCAAGCCGCAGAACAGGCTACTGCCTTGGAAGAGCAGCGCCAGGCCAGGCTGGCGGCACTGAACCTGATCGAAGACGCCATTGCCGCCCGTTGCCTGAGCGAGGCAGCGACCGCATCGCTGCAGGAGAGCCTCGCCCGCCACCAGGCGATCACCCGGTCGGCCTACGAAGCGATCATCACCTCCGACAGCGCGGGCAATATTGCGGGCTGGAACCGGGGCGCGACGACCCTCTTTGGCTACACGGAAGCGGAAGCGATGGGGCAACCGATGACCGTGCTGATCCCGGAACGATACCGCGCAGCGCATCTTGCCGGAATGAGTCGCGTCGCGGCTGGTGAAAAGACCCGCTTGATCGGCAGGAGGGTTGAACTGCAGGGAGTGCGCAAGGACGACAGCGAGTTTCCGCTGGAACTTACCCTCGCCCGCTGGGAGACCGACGCGGACTGGTTCGTCACCGCGATCATCGGCGACATCAGCGAACGCAAACTTGCCGACGCTGCGCGCCGCGCAGCGGAAGAGGACTTGATCAAAAGCCGGTCGCAACTGCAGAAGCTCTCGCTGGCCGTTGAACAAAGCCCGGAGAGCATCCTGATCACTGATATCGACGCTCGTATCGAGTACGTGAACGACGCCTTCGTTCGTACGTCGGGTTATAGCCGCGACGAAGTGCTTGGCCGCAACCCGCGCCTCCTGCGCTCGGGCAAGACCCCGCGCGAAACCTACGTGGCGATGTGGAAAGCGCTGGCCCAGGGCCAGCTATGGAAGGGGCAGTTCCACAACCGCCGGAAAGACGGCAGCGAGTATGTCGAATTCGCCATCGTCACGCCGCTGCGCCAGCCCGACGGGACGGTCAGCCACTTTGTCGCGGTGAAGGAAGACATTACCGAGAAGAAGCGCGTCGGCGACGAGCTTGATCATTACCGCGACCATCTGGAAGAACTGGTCGAGCAGCGCACGCGGGAACTGACCGTGGCGCGGCAGCAGGCCGACGCCGCCAACCAGGCCAAGAGCGCCTTCCTCGCCAACATGAGCCACGAGATCCGCACGCCGATGAACGCCATCATCGGCCTCACCCACTTGATCAAGCGCGCCGGGACGACGCCCGAACAGGAAGAGCGGCTCGCCAAGATCGACGGTGCCGGACGTCACCTGCTGTCGATCATCAATGACATCCTTGACTTGTCGAAGATCGAGGCCGGCAAAATCCAACTGGAAAGCGTCAATTTCCACCTCTCGGAAGTCCTCGACAGTGTCGCCTCGATCATCGGACAGGCGGCAGGGGCCAAGGGCTTGCGGATCGAAACGGACGGCAGTACCGTTCCCTTGTGGCTGTGCGGTGACGTCACGCGGCTGCGCCAGGCGCTGCTCAACTACGCCAGCAATGCCGTCAAATTCAGCTACCAGGGTGCCGTCGTCCTGCGTGCCGTCCTGCTCGAGGACGACGGTGCCGGATTGCTCGTACGCTTCGAAGTGCAGGACGCGGGAATCGGCATCGACCGTCAAGAGGTGGGCCGGCTGTTCGAAGCTTTTGTGCAGGCGGACAGTTCGACCACGCGCAGATACGGCGGCACCGGGCTCGGCCTGGTGATCACCCGGCACATGGCCGAATTGATGGGTGGCCAGGTCGGCATTGACAGCACTCCGGGGGTGGGCAGCCTCTTCTGGTTTACGGCCCGCCTGCAGCGCGGCCATGGCGTCATACCCAGCGTACCGATCCCGTATGCGCAGGATGTCGAGACGCAATTGCGCCGCGACCATGCCGGCGCACGGTTGCTGCTGGCCGAAGACAACCCGATCAACCGCGAGGTGGTGTTGGAACTGCTGCATGCTGTGGGCTTGGCGGTGGACACTGCGGTCGACGGCCGCGAAGCCGTGGCCAGGGTCCAGGCGAACGACTACCGGCTGATCCTGATGGATATGCAGATGCCGAACATGGATGGCCTTGAAGCCACCCGCGCCATTCGCGCCCTGCCGGGCGGGGAGAACAAGCCGATCCTGGCGATGACGGCCAATGTCTTCGATGAGGATCGACATGCCTGCGCGGCGGTAGGGATGAACGATTTCATCGCCAAGCCGGTCAATCCCGACGCCCTCTACCAGACATTGCTGTCGTGGCTATCGGTGGCGCCGCCGATCGCAGCACGGCGTTTGATCACCGCCGCGACCGCTGCGCCAGCCATCGCAAGGAACGACGGCCAGACCCTGCCTAGGCTGCTGGCCGATTTCGGCGGACTCGATGCCCGGCGGGGGCTCGCCGTCCTGCGCGGCAATGGGCGCCTGTATCTTGCGCTGTTGCGACAGTTCGCCAGCGGCCATCGTGAGGACGCGCGACAGATGGGCGAGGACCTTGCGGCGGGGCGCATCGATGCGGCCCGGCAACGGGCGCACGCGCTCAAGGGGGCAGCCGGGAGTCTGGCTGCCACGCGAATTCAGGCCACTGCCGGGGCCATCGAAAAGGCCTTGCACGACGCCGACCCGGCAGCGACCCTGCTGCTCCTGCGCGATCGTTTGCAAGCCGAGCAGAACGCGCTGGACGAAGTTCTCGCGCAACTGCCCAACACGACAAGCGAAGGCGACCAGCGCCCGGCCGACCCTGGCGGGGCGCGGACGGTGCTCAACGAGCTGAGATTTCTGCTCGCCCGCGACGATACGGCGGCAGGCGATCTGTTCGCGGCCAGCCGGCCGTTGTTGCTGGCCACGCTAGGCACGGCGGCACTATCGCTAGAACGACAAATCGAGACCTTTGATTATCCCTCCGCGCTGGCTGCGGTGGGCAAACTGATCCGGCAAACACCGGAGAACTGACGAGGCGAAGCCATGAACGAAGTTGCTGACACGAGAAATTCATTCTCCGCCGATGCCACCATCCTCGTCGTCGATGACGAGCCGGCCAATCTCGCCGTACTCAATGAGGTACTGCAGCCTTATTTCCGTGTTCGGGTCGTCCGTTCGGGCGCCGATGCACTACGCGCGGTCGCCACCGAGCCTTGGCCGGACCTCATGCTGCTCGATGTCATGATGCCGGAAATGGATGGTTACAAGGTGCTGGCACGTTTGCGCGAAGCACCGGCCAACCGCGACTTGCCGGTGATCTTCGTCACCGCGATGGATTCGATTGAAAATGAGCGGCGCGGGCTCGAACTCGGCGCTGTCGATTACATCACCAAGCCGATCAGCCCTGCCATCGTCCTCGCCCGGGTACGCAACCAGCTCGAACTCAAGCGTGCGCGCGACTGGCTGGCCAATCAAAACGCCTATTTGAGCAAAGAGGTGGAGCGGCGCGTGCAGGAAAATCAGCAGGCCCAGCTTCAATTACTGCAGTCCGAAAAGCTGGCAGCCATAGGCTTGCTGGCTGCTGGTCTGGCTCATGAGATCAATAATCCCGTGTGCTTTGTCAGATCCAATCTGGGCTCCCTGGCAGGCTATTTGCAGGACCTCTTCGATCTGCTCGACGCCTATGGCGCACTCGAGAAAAGCTGCCCAGCGGATGCCCTGCCGTCGACCATAAGAGATCTCAAGATACGGACTGATTACGCCTTCATTCGGCAAGACTGTGGTCAGTTGATTTCGGAGTCCCAGGAAGGGATAGGCCGTGTCGCTCAGCTGGTGAGCGATCTGAAGAGCTTTTCGCGAGCCGATGATAAACAGTGGCGGTCGGTCATTCTGCATACCGGACTCGACTCCACCCTGAATATTATCGGCAACGAGATCAAGTACCACTGCACCTTGAAAAAGGCTTACGGAAACATTCCCGAGGTTTATTGCCTTCCTTCACAGATCAACCAGGTCTTCCTGAATTTGCTGGTCAACGCAGCCCAGGCCATACCAGGAAAAGGCGAAATCACGATCACCACCGGACAAGCCGGCAGCGAAGTCTTTGTAACGATTGCCGACACCGGCGCTGGCATAGCCAACGAAGACTTGCCCCGTTTGTTCGATCCGTTCTTCACCACCAAGCCGGTCGGCCAGGGGACCGGGCTTGGCCTTTCGATTGCCTATGGCATCGTGCAGAAGCACCTGGGTCGCATCGACGTCAAAAGCACGGTCGGCAAGGGAACAGCGTTCACGGTCTGGCTACCGATCAAGCCATCGCCGGCGACTTCATCCGCTGAGTAAGCGGTCAAGCCTCGCAGGCGACTGCCGGGATGGCTCAGTCGTTCTTCATCTCTTCCGCCATGTCGCGCATTGTCTTTCTCGGCGTTGTCAAATCCAGCCTGGGACAAGGTGCCGCAGAATTGTTGATGATCACCAAATGCCCTTGGGGAACTTTCTTCTGGACTTCGTCGTTGAGCGAAACGGTATCCATTGGAATGGGTGCGCGAGTGCCCCGCCAGACCAGCTCGTTGGCTGGCGAATAGATCAGATAGCACGCCGAAGATGCCGCAGTTGAAACGACAAGTGCCAGAAAAGCGAATATTGCCTTCATCGGTAGACCTCTTGATAGTTCTGCGACGACCTGCGAGCGTGCTGGTGAGCGCTGTAATCGTAGCTCAACTTGTCAACGGCGTACAGTCGAGGGAGGACGTTTGGCAGGCAGTCGGCGGTCGACACCTCAGAGGTAACGCGTCACGTCGTCAAAATTGATCTTCTGCGGAGACGGCAGTTCCGTGCGCGCGACGCGCGCCAGAACAAAAGCTCTGCGCATGGGTGGCGAACCGCTCAGTTCGGCAACGGCAAAATCGACGTCGGCAGCCGGGTCGGTGCTGGTTTCATCGAGCATCACGTTCATTGGGCTGAGCCGCAATCGCCTTGGCTCGATGTGCAGGTAACGTTGCGGGTGGTCAAGCACCGACTTCAGGCATTCGAGTTCCGCTTCCAGTACCGATTCACTGCCGCCTAGCGTTTCCAGTTGCCGCTCGTTTTCCAGCAGTTCCACCTGCAGTCTGGCCTGCTCGCTGCGCGGCGCCGGCGCATCGCCGAGCATTGATCCGAGTCCTGGCCCGTGCTGCTGAAGCAAGCGCAGGCGTGCCCGGATCAGCGAACGAGTCCCCTGCAGTTCCAGTCTTTCGACCCGCTCGGCGCCTATCTCGGACAAGGCGTGGGCAACCAGATACTCGAAGACCTCGACGCCCACGACACGGCGTAGCAGCGCCTGGTCGCGGTCGCAGAGGCGCGCCCGGTGGTCCGAAAAGCTCACGCTGGTCTGCGCCACATCGCGCTGCACCATGTCTCCGTGCATCGCCATCCCGAAGACGCGCTGCTCGTTGAAGGCCATGCCCAGGACCAGGTAGGCCTCATTGATTTCCGGGAACCTGTCGAAGAGGGTGCGCAGACTTTCCGAGCGGCCGAGGACGGCCGGGATATCCGACGGTGCGACGAAGAATGCCCGCAGGGCCGGATCGGACGACCAAAGCGCAGATGAAACCGGTCGCACGGCCGGCAGCGCCTGGACCTGCGCGCCGAGGAATTCGACCGTGGTCTCGACGGAAGCGGTCAGGCGCTTGTGGCAGTTCGACAGCAGCTTGAGTCGGGGATTGGTCAGTGTGATCGCTTGGTCGACAGCCCAGCGGACCGTCTCGTCGGATAGCCTATCCGGATCGAATTGACCGGCCCGATTCTTGAACCAGTCGAGAATTCCCATTTTCCGCATCCTCCGATGAAAAAGTTGCTTGTCGATATGTCTGCCCGCCTGCTGGCGGCTGCTGATGATCCCGTGCAAGATGGTGACTCCCGCTATCTGGCAGCAGGTACTGCCATCGGGACCGCGATCTGTACCCGGTGAACCTGACTTGACGAGTGGCAGGTCGGTGGCTGCCTTTATCTTACATCCTGTCAGGCCACTTCGGTTTGACACGATCAATGGCCAGTCCCCCTGCAGATACGCCGGGTAGGGTCAGGGTATAATCTGTAGCGCATCTTGCCACCCGCTTTCCCTTTCTGTGCTGATGCTGCGAAACGCCTGACTCTGGTCCGACAGAGCAGGAGACTAGGGGAATAGAATGGACGCTGGCTTCTCTGACATCGACGTCACTTTGCGCGACGGGCGTGTGGTGCACTTCCGGGCTGTCGGCACTGCCGACGAGCGTGAACTTCTGCAGGCCTTCGAGCGGCTGAGCCCGGAGATCCTCTACATGCGCTTCATGCACGTTGTCCGGGAACCCAACCTGGACCGCTTGCGGAAGCGCCTGGCATCCTTTCCGGAGAGCGGCGTCGGGATGGTCGCTACGGTGCCGGCTGCCGACGGGATCGATATCGTCGGCGGCGCCTTCTTTGTGATCGGCAATGACTCGGCGACCTGCGAGTTCGCGATCACCGTGTCGCCTGACTATGGCCGGACGGGGCTCGGGCAAGCACTCATGAGCCTGCTCATTGATGCCGCGAAACGGCGCGGGCTCAAGGAGATGGCGGGTTTCGTGCTGGCGGTCAACGGGCCGATGTTGCGACTCGCTGCCCGCCTCGGCTTTGTCATCTCACCGGACCCCGACGACTGGTCGGTCAAAATTTGCCGGCTGCAGCTCGATGGCCTGTCGCAGGCCCAGCCTTGATTACCCACTGAGGAGCACCATAAATGACGCAGATCAACCCCACCGAAGCGTTCTTTCTCGACCTTGAGAAGAAGGTGAAAGGGCCGGCAGGCGCGCTCGAAGGCAAGAAAGCGCTGGTCATCGGAATCGCCAACAACCAGTCCATCGCCTACGGCTGCGCGCTCGCTTTCCGCGCGCTAGGCGCCAGCGTCGCGATGACCTACCTCAACGAAAAGAGCAAGCCGTACACCCAGTCGCTGGCCGATCACCTGGGTGTCGATCCGGCGCTTTATCTGCCCTGCGATGTGCGCGTCCCAGGGCAGCTCGAGGCCGTTTTCGACGCGATCGGCAGAACCTGGGGCAAACTCGACATCGCACTACATTCCATCGCCTTCGCGCCACGCGAGGACCTCCATGGCCGAGTCACCGATTGCTCGCGCGACGGATTCCTGATGGCCATGGACGTTTCCTGTCACTCGTTCATCCGCATGGCGAAACTCGCCGAGCCGCTGATGACCGACGGAGGCTCGCTGTTCACAATGAGCTACTACGGTGCCGAGAAGGTGGTCGATCGATACAACCTCATGGGCCCGGTGAAAGCGGCGCTGGAGGCATCCGCAAGGTATCTTGCCGCCGAGCTGGGGCCGAAGGGGATTCGTGTGCACCCGATCTCGCCTGGCCCGATCAAGACTCGGGCGGCTACCGGCATCGATCGCTTCGACGAGTTGATGGATATGGCCGCGGCGCGCGCACCGAGCCGCATGTTGGTGACCATCGAGGATGTCGGCATGGCAACGGCCTTCCTCGCTTCGGACTACGCCAAGCTCATCACCGGCGAGACGATGCACATCGACGGCGGCTATCACATCGTCGGTTGAACGAGGCTCACCTCGCCCTCACACCCTCGTAGTCAGCCCGGCAAATGCGCAGTTCTGTGTTCACAGGGCCAGCAGTTTGCGGGTGTGGTGGGCGATCATCAACTCTTCGTTGGTCGGCACCACCCACGCCGAGACCCGGCTGCCGGTACGGCTGATGCGCAGGCTACCCTGCTCATTGGCAGCCTCATCGATTTCGACGCCCAGCCAGGACGCTTTTTCGCAAACGAGTTGGCGAATACGGGCGCTGTTTTCGCCAATCCCGGCGGTGAACACCAGTGCGTCGAGGCCGCCGAGAACGGCGGCGAGCGCGCCCAGTTCGCGGCTGATGCGGTAGACAAAATGCTCGATCGCCAGCCGGGCACGCGGCGCGTCGCTGGCCAGCAGAACACGCATATCGTTGCCGATACCCGACAGGCCGAGCAGGCCGGAGCGCTTGTAGAGCAGATCCTCGATCTCTTTGGCGCTCAAGCCTTCCTGCTGGAGCAGGTAGAGGACGATGCCGGGATCCATGTTGCCCGGCCGGGTGCCCATCAGCAGACCGTCGAGCGCGGTGAAGCCCATCGAACTCGTCACACTGCGACCGTCATGGATCGCGCACATGCTGGCGCCGCTGCCCAGGTGGGCGACGACCACCCGCCCGCTGGCAATCTCGGGCGCGACGGATGGCAGGGTTGTGGCGATGTATTCGTAGGACAGCCCATGGAAGCCGTAACGCCGGATACCGCGCTCGTAGTATTCGTAGGGCAGACCATACAACTGCCCGACGATGTCCTGGCTGCGGTGGAAAGCGGTATCGAAGCAGGCGACTTGCGGCAGGTCCGGCTGCACCTCCTGCACGGCGCGGATCGCGGCCAGGTTGTGCGGCTGATGCAGTGGCGCCAGCGGCACGTAGGTTTCCAGCCGGGTCATTGCCGCCGGCGTGATCAGCAGTGGTGCCGAGTACTCGGGGCCGCCATGCACCACCCGGTGACCGACGCCGGCCAGGACGCTGCCCTGAAAACGCGAGCGCAGCAGTCCGGCAATTCGCTGCAGTGCCTGCGCATGGGTGGCCACCTCGCTCATGTCCCACTGTTCGTCGACCATCCGCTCGCCGGCGCCGTCCTTGACCTTGAGGCGTGGCGCCGTTCCCAGGCCCTCGATCTGGCCGACGGCAACAGGATGCATCGACCCGGCCGCCGGTAGCGCAAATACCGAAAACTTGAGGCTTGACGAGCCGGCATTGAGTACCAGTATCACTTTTTCCATCTCAGGCTCCTGTCTTCTTTGGCGATTGACCTGCCGCCGCACTGGCCATCAGGCAGGCCACCGCGCACGAGGCAAGTTTGGTCCGTTCGTTGTCGGCCCGGCTGGTCAGGATGATCGGCACGCGTGCGCCGAGCACGATACCGGCGCCATCGGCATGGCTCATGAAGGTGAGCTGCTTGGCGAGGATGTTGCCGGCCGCGAGATCAGGGACGAGAAGGATATCCGGATCGCCAGCGACAACCGAATCGATCTTTTTGATCCGTGCGGCTTCCTTGCTGATCGCGTTGTCGAAGGCCAGCGGACCATCGACCAGCGCGCCGGTAATCTGGCCGCGGTCGGCCATCTTGCACAGCGAGGCGGCGTCGGTCGTGCAAACCATCCGTGAATTGACTCCCTCGACCGCACAAATGATCGCCACCTTGGGTCGCGCAATGCCCAGGACGAGTGCCAGATCGATCGCGTTCTGGCAGATGTCGCGCTTGGTATCGAGATCGGGAGCGATGTTGATCGCCGCGTCGGTGACTATCAGCGGCTTGTGGTAGGTCGGTACGTCCATCAAAAAGGCGTGCGTGATGCGCCGCTCGGTGCGCAGCCCGGTGTCCCGATGGACCACTGCGCTCATCAGTTCGTCGGTGTGCAGGCTGCCCTTCATCAGTGCCGCCGCCTTACCAAGGCGAACCAGTTCAACGGCCCGAAAAGCGGCTGCATGGCTGTGCGCCACGTCTTCGATCTGCACGTCGGCAAGATCGAAGCCGTGCTGCTCGGCGAGCGCGTGCAGCCTGGCCAGCGGTCCGACCAGAATCGGTTCGATCAGTCTCGCGCGCCTGGCCTGCAAGGCCGCGCCGAGCGAAGATTGGTCACAGGGATGCACGACTGCCACCGCCACCGGTGGCAGTTGCCGGCAGCGTTCGATGAGCGTCTCGAAGCGGTCGTGGCTCTGGATCGATACCTGCGCCGCGTCCGGACGTTCCATCGTGATCCTGACCTCTGGTGCGACTACCCGGGCGGTGCCGGTCATGATCGTCTCACCGCGTGCGTTGAGGCCGCGGCAGTCGAAGGTCACTCGCCGGCGTGCGGCATCCCTGGCTGTGACGGTGATCGAGATCGTCACCTGCTCACCGATAGGCACCGGTGCCAGAAACTCCAGATCCTGCCCCGAGTGTACCGTTCCCGGGCCAGGGAGCTGGTTGCCGAGCAGGCCGGAAACCAGCGCGCCCAGCCACATGCCGTGTGCGCCGAGGTCGGATGGGCCGAGCTGCCGGTCGAGTTCGCTGTCCAACTGCGTTGGACTGATGTCGCCCGAAACGGCCGCGAAAAGCTGTACATCGCGCAAGGTCAGGGTGTGGGTGATGCTCGCCGAGTCGCCGATGTGTATTTCGTCGAAGCACCGATTCCGGAGGGTTTGTGAGTTCATGATCTGCTCGCTGGAGGGAGGGAGAATAGGTATGCGATCGGCGCTGGATCTCCGCGCGCACCCTTCACGGCACTGATCATTATAGCTTGGCCGGCGCGAGACGAATCGGCGACCGAAATCAGGACCGTTCCCGGACCTTGGGCCGATGCGAGTCTCCCTTGTGGCCGGCCAGAATGCGCGGGCGCCAGGTGGCGGGCGGGGAGCCCACTCACTCCACGAAGGCTCGACTGAATGCATTCGTGCTGGAGTACAGTCTGTTCGGCATCGCAACGCAGTGATGTCTGGAAGAAACCCTGATAGACTTAAACATGGTCCGGTAAAGAACGACAAGAGGCCGGGCAGCCTGTCGGATTTTTCAGTGCCTGCCAAGATATATGCCATGGAGGTTTGTCTCTGAGTTACCGGGTTCCCCATCTCCAACTTCATCGTCGTCGGCCGAGAGACCGACTTTATGCCGTAGTCGAGGGGGTTGCACCAGGGTCACTTGGCTCCCAAGGCAGCCAGCCACTCCAGATTTCCCCAGCAGGAGCCGTCATGTCGTCGATCTCATTATCGTATTCCGCTGTAGCGCAAGCGGTCCGGCGGGCCACCCTGGGTCTGGCCGGCGTGGCGCTTCTGTTCACGGCAGCTTGTGAAAAGGAGAAGCCGGCGGCGGCGCCGCCGCCGGTAGTGGAAGTGGTGACGGTGGCGCAGCAGGAC
>NZ_FLQX01000108.1 GCF_900089955.1 Candidatus Accumulibacter aalborgensis
ACGAATACACTGGTACGCATGACATACCCCCGTGAGCCCCTGCGATGAGTCTGCATTTCCTGCTGAAAGCCGAAGCCCGTACGCTGTCCCTGGTGGAAGTCCTGGGCATGAGCGACGATGACGCTTTTACCCTGTTCCGGCGCGTGCGCTGGGGCGATGGGGACGAAGTGGTCTGCCCGCACTGCGGCCTGGTGCACCGGCACTACTTTCGGCCGACGCGCAAGATTTGGCGCTGTGCAGGCTGCCAGGAAGATTTCTCCGTCACGTCCGGGACGATTTTCGCCTTCCACAAGCTGCCCCTGCGCCTGTACCTGGCGGCGGTGATCCTGTTTGCCAACGCCGTGAAGGGCATTTCCGCGCTGCAGGTGGGCCGTGACCTGGGCGTGTCCCACAAGACCGCCTACGTCCTCCTGCAGAAGATACGGGAGAGCCTGCTGGTGGACCGGGATGAATCGGCCCTGACGGGTCACGTTCACGTCGACGGGGCGTATGTCGGGGGGAAGGTGCGACCGGAGAACAAGAGGGAAGACCGGGTGGACCGGCGCCTGGCGGAGAATCAAGACCCGGACAAGCGCTGTATTCTGGTGATGCGCGAGGCGCACACCGAGGCGGAGGTGGAAGCCGGCCACGCCGGGGCCAGGAAGACGCTCACCTTCATCGTGAAGAATGAGAACCAGTCCGACCTCGGCAAACTGGCGCCGGCCTACATCGCCCCGGGTGCGGTGATCTGTGCCGACGAATCCGCGGCCTACGACCTGCTGCCTGCCAAGTACGAGGTCCGCCGGGTGAACCACAGCCAGGCGTACCGCGCCGATGACGGCACGACCAACAACCTTGCCGAATCGTACTTCTCCCGCTTCCGCCGCTTCCAGATCGGCCAGGTCCACAAGCTTTCTCCGAAGTACCTCGACAACTACGCCCACGAGATTGCCTACCGGGAAGATACCCGGCGCTGGAGCAACGGCCACATTTTCCTGGATATCGTCGGCAAGTGCGCCCGTGCTCTGGTGAGCCGGGACTGGTGCGGGTACTGGCAGGGCAACCACCGGCTGGGGGAAAGCCTGGCGCTGTGAAGGCGTCATGCGACTGACCAGGTCGTGCCGTGTCCGTCACGGCCCGCGGGAATCAGAGTGCCTGTGCGCTCCAGGCGATGCACGACGGCAATGGCGTTCTTCTGCATCTGCTCGATCATGACCGGGGTGGATTCCAGGCCTTGGCGTGCCACCAGGGCTTCGCCGATCTGGCGGCTGCTCAGCGCCGTGCCTTGGGCCTCGCGGAAGATGTCCAGAACCATGCGCTGGCATTCTCCCTGCCGGAAGAAGCGGTTGCGCGTCCGATGTTCCTTGGCGCGGATGATCCGCAGGTCGATTTCCGGGGAAAACAGCTTTAGCGTTGCGTCGAGGTGGGCCAGATCAGCCGCCAGGCGCCCCATTTCCTTCTTGTGATGCTCGATCAGCCCGGCCATCTCGGAACGCTT
>NZ_FLQX01000109.1 GCF_900089955.1 Candidatus Accumulibacter aalborgensis
GCAAGCGCTGCGCTCCGCACCAACCTGCTCGGTACGTGTGGTAGGGGGGCTAAACGCTTACGTTGCACCTGATAGGTTCAACGTTCAAGCGATTGGTACGCTTTCAAGAATTATAGATCGGTGGATGACGGAGCATTCCTCAGTGGTAAAACGTTACCAGGAGCTCGAACTGCCAATCCGTCCGGGCACGCCAGCCTTTCTTGGCGGCATCATACAAGCGTTCAAGCTATATGCTGGCAAACCAAAACCCGGCTACAAGCTATGGATGAATCGGCTGCCGAAAGAGATTTTGGGATCTCTCAAGCCCGTAATGCTGAAACATGAGAGCGACCGGAGGCTTTACCTTCCTACAAGCAACAAGGCGCTCCCAGTTGAAATTCCGGATTTCAGTCAACTGGCTCCACTAATGCAGGAGGTGGGAAAGGCCGTCTTCAAGATTGAGCAAGAAGATACCGCTCGGATTACTGATAGCGGGAAGCCATGGGTGGGAAACAACTGGACAGGAGCGCAGCGAAGAATGGCTGACTACCGCGAGCGATTTGACACATTGGCAGAAATTGTTGAGTCGCTCTGATCTTATCTCTGGGGTCGGTAATGCCGCTTGAGATAAAGCAACACTACGTAGCATTTCTGGACGTGCTTGGGTTTTCCGAGATGGTTCAGTTCGATACGATAAATGACAGCGAGGAGTATCTGAATAGGCTGTTCCGCTGCCATCAGCGTGCAGCAGCTATCTTTGATGGCAGCCCGGACTGTAGCATTCTCCAATTCTCGGACTCAATAGTTATATCGAAACCTTATGATTCTACTGCATTTGAATGGTTCGTCAAACGGGTAGGAGACTACCAACGACTTTTGCTCGACGAGGAATTGCTGTGCCGAGGTGGAATCGCCATTAACAAGCATTTCTCGAATGCCTCTTTTACATTCAGTGCTGGCCTGATTGATGCGTACATGGTCGAGAGCAAGATGGCGCGATACCCGAGAGTCGTGGTTTCGCCAGAGGTATTGGACCTTGCTCTGCCGGGTAGGAAATCTATTCCTCCCTTCCTCGTACAAGAGGACGATGGTTTGTTTTTTGTGGATTACTTGGGTCTTACAAAAAACAAGCGAAGAAAGCATCTTCACGATGTGGTCGCGAGGATAGTTCTGAGGTTGCTGACAAGCCCGGAGCCGTCTGTTCGCGAAAAGGGTCGATGGCTCGCAGCCTACTCGGACGCAGTACTACCAACTTCGCTGAGGCAAGCGAGGTTCTCGGGAAGAAATATTGGAAAGCTGGAGGACATCGGGTAGTACCCGTCCAGTTTGGATGTTGAAGTGACCGCATGTGTCGGAACCCGCTCTGGCCGAGCACCAGTTCGGCATCAGATTCCCGCGACGGACTGCTTGATGATCGATAAGCCGCCATTCCCCATGAAAAGGGCATCAGGCAGCTCAGGGTCGGAAGCGGTCGTTCACAAGCCAGCAAGACAGCAGTTCAGTAATGGTCGTTAGAGCCCCGGTCGAGTTTGCATCGTTATCGGCAGCGGCTTTCTGTCGTTTCGGCGAGTCGGTTCCGGGTGGAGTACGCAATGAGGGTTCACAAGTGATCAGTCCGCAGCGCAGAGCCGAAGTCATCGACGCCTTGAGACGCGGCACGGTCCCTAAAGCTGGCCTGGATGCCTTGGCCGTCGGTTATGGCCGGCTCCAGGGAACGCTTGATGACGAGTTGGACGCCGTGGCTTCCGGGCGCGGCGCCTTCAAGGCTATTCGCGGTGAATACGGCTCGGGCAAGACCTTCTTTGGCCGTTGGCTGCAAGAACGCGCTCGCTCGCGTGGTCTCGCGACCAGTGAGGTGCAAATCTCAGAAACCGAGACGCCGCTGCATCGCCTGGAAACGGTATACCGCCGATTGGTCGAGCGCATCGCCACGGCGGACAGCGGCGAGGGCGCCTTTCGTGGCATCGTCGATGGCTGGTTCTACGCGCTGGAGCGCGACGTGCTGGAGGACACCAGCCTCGACCCGACGGATGAAGTGAGCTTGCTCGCCACGACCGAAGCACTGATGGAGGCGAGGTTGGCTGGTGTGACCAAGGTAGCGCCGGCCTTCTCGGCCACGCTTCGCGCTTACCGCCACGCACTGCAGGCCGGCGATAACGCCACGGCCGATGGGCTGATGGCCTGGCTCAGCGGCCAGCCCAATGTGGCGGCATCGATTCGGCGCTCGGCTGGCGTGAAGGGCAACATCGATCACTTCGGCGCGACCAACTTTCTCTCCGGGCTGCTGACCATGCTGCGCGACTCGGGCTATGGCGGTCTGCTACTGGTCCTGGATGAAGTCGAGACCCTGCAACGCATGCGCGCCGATACCCGCGAGCGGGGCCTGAACGCGCTGCGCCAGTGGATCGACGAAATCGACGCCGGCCACTTTCCGGGGCTTTATCTCTTGATCACCGGCACCCAGGCTTTTTACGAAGGTGCACAGGGCGTTCAACGTCTTGCTCCACTGGCGCAACGATTGCATGTTGATTTCGCCACCGACTCCCGATTCGACAATCCGCGGGCGGTGCAGGTACGTCTGCCGGCCTTCGGACACGATTCGCTGCTCGAAGTAGGGCGCAAGGTGCGGGACATCTATGCCGATGGCGCTGTTGCCGGCGATCGTGTTCGCGCTTTGGTTGACGACTCCTACGTCGAATCCCTGGCCAGGGCGGTGACTGGCAACCTGGGCGGCAAGGTAGGCGTGTCACCCCGCTTGTTCTTGAAGAAGCTGGTCTCCGATGTGATGGATCGCGTCGATCAGTTCGACGACTTCGACCCTCGCAAGCACTATGCGCTGACGATTTCGGAGAGCGAGATGACCGCGCAGGAACGTGCGTCCGTGGGCGTGAGCTCGGTCGATGACATCGAGCTGTAAGCGGTCAGGTCCTCTGGGCGGCTGTTCGTGAGTCTGGACGCCTTCGAGCGCCTGCACGGGGCGTTGCAGTATCACATCGTCAATTCGATGGGCTGGACTGGTCTGCGCTCGACGCAGGCGGATGCGGTAGTTCCGATCCTTGACGGCAAACATTGCCTGATCCTGGCGCCGACGGCCGGTGGCAAGACAGAAGCGGCATTCATCCCGGTGTTGTCGCGCATGGCGAGCGAGGAGTGGCCAGGGCCAAGCGTTCTCTACGTGTGCCCGATCAAGGCGCTGCTCAACAACCTTGAGTCGAGGTTGTCGCTCTATGCCGGCTTCGTCGGCAGAACCGTGCAGGTGTGGCACGGTGATGTCGGGCAAGGTGCCAAGGCGCGGGCCAGGCGCTCGGCACCGGACATCCTTCTGACGACGCCTGAATCTCTCGAAGGGATGCTCATTTCGACGAAGGTCGATCGAGCGTCGTGGTTCGGCGGTGTCCGCGTCGTCATCGCTGATGAACTGCATGCATTTGCCGGTGACGACCGTGGGTGGCACCTGCGCGCTGTGATAAAGCGCATTGAGGCTTACGCCAGGCTGCCGATTCAGAGGCTTGGCTTGTCGGCGACGGTGGGCAATCCGGATGAACTGCTGGATTGGTTTGCCGGGTCGGGTGAGCGACAAATCGTCGGCTCGTCGTCGGTCAGCACGGACGCCGATGTCACCATCGATCATGTGGGCTCGATGACCAATGCCGCGACGGTCATCTCACGGCTGCACCGTGGCTCGAAACGTCTGGTTTTCTGCGACAGCCGCTCCAAGGTGGAAGAGCTGGGGGTAGCGCTGCGCAGCTTGAACACCCGTACCTTCGTGTCGCATTCGTCTTTGAGTGCGTCCGAGCGAAGGCTCGCCGAGACCGCGTTCGCCGAAGAGCAGGACTGCGTGATCGTTGCCACCAGCACGCTGGAGTTGGGGATCGATGTCGGAGACCTGGATTACGTGATCCAGATCGACTCGCCGAGTACGGTGTCTTCGTTCCTGCAGCGCATGGGGCGCGCCGGCCGGCGCACCGGCAGCCGCCGCAACTACCTGTTCCTGACGACAACCGACGAGGCCTTTCTGCTGGCTTGTGCGATCACCACGCTGTGGCGCGAGAAGTATGTCGAGCACATCGCGCCACCTCCGCTGCCGTGGCACATGGTGGCGCAGCAGATGATGGCGCTCGTACTGGAGCACCCTGGTCTACCGAGGCACGAGGTCGTGGACGTGGCTCGAACACAGTTCCCCGATCTCGATCCGGTAACGGTGGCGACGGCGTTCGATTTCATGGCGGCCAAGGGCATCCTGTTCGTCAGTAGCGGCCTCGCGTCAATGGGACCCGAAGGCGAGAAGCTGTTCGGGCGTGCTCATTTCCTTGACCTGCTGTCGGCGTTTGCGAGCCCGATGACACTGGCGGCGCGGCACGGCTCCATCGAGCTGGGGAATGTCGATCCGATGGCGGTTCAGCAGCAAAAGGATGGCCCGACTGTCCTCCTGCTTGGCGGGCGAAGCTGGAAAGTGAATTCAGTCGAGTGGTCCAGGCGTACCGTGTGGGTGGAGCCGAGCGACGAGAAGGGCAAATCGCGCTGGCTGGGAACGTCTCGCTGCTTGGGTTTCGAGGTCTGTCAGGCCATGCGACGGGTGTTGCTGAAGGAAGGCGACGCGGAGTTGGGGCTGTCGAAGCGGGGAACTCAGCAACTCGACGAAGTCCGCGATCTGATCACCGCGCCCGAACGCCAGGGATCGCTCGTGCTTGAGCACCTGCCGTCTGGCCGGCATCGTTGGTGGACATTTGCCGGCGCTGCGGTCAATAGTGCATTGCTGCTAAGGCTAGGTGACAGTGGAAGCACGCGGGTAGACGATCTGTGGGTGGAAACAGACGCTGACGTCCCGGTGCCTGAACTGATTCAGCAGCCAGCCGATCATTCCGCCATAGCCGCGTTTGGCGTGAGGCTTGCGGAGCGCAGTGAATTGAAGTTCGCAGCTTGTCTTCGCTTCGACCTGGTGGCGGCGGTGGTTGCGCGGCGCTTACTTGATGAAGCCAATTTGTGCCGTCTACTCACGACCACAAGCCCGTCTGCCGATTAGTTCTGCCGAGCCTTGATTCGACTTTTCTCGGCCCGCACAGCAATGGGCGACCTTCAAGTTCGGGCTGTCCTCCGGCCTGATCCTGCGCTGCCATTCAGCCTGCTTTCCGGTAAACTCTGCGGCAACATTCACGACGAGCAAGCGCCATGCACAGACAGACGATCGCGGCGCAGGTCATTCCCGACGGGGATGCCCTGCAGGAGTTCATCGATGCTCTGCGCGACTACGTGCCGAGCATGGAACGTAATATCGCCCAACTGAGGAGTTCACCGGACAACAAGGAGCTGATCAACAGCCTGTTCCGCACCCTGCACAACGTCAAGGGCGACGCGGCCATGTGTCGGGTCGATCTGGCGGTGGCCATCGTCCACCCGCTCGAGACCGTTCTCGACCGTGTCCGCCACGGCAGTCTACCGTTCACCGATCAGCTTGCCGATGTGGTCCTGTTGACCATTGATCGCCTTGAACTGGCAGTGGCAAGCGTCTCTTCAGGCGAAGAGCTCGATGGTCTGGCGCTATTGCCCCTAGTCAATGGCCTCGAAAGGCTCGCCTTGGCCGGACCGGCCAACCTTGATGATAGCGCTGCGCAACTGATCGAGGCGGTCACCGGCTTTCGCTCTGCCTCGGCACTGTCGGTCAGGATTGTAGACCTGGCATCGCCCGCCTCTGCCCGATCAACAGCGCAGACGGACGACGATCTGTTCTTCTTCCGTACCCTTGCCGACCGGCTGGATGCCCGCTCGCCGCGCTTTCAGGGTCGTACGATGCGGGTGCTGCGCCTGGCACTGGAAACCAATCAGATCGCCGGCTACCCCATCGACCCGGTACAGCTCGAAGCCGCCGTTTGCATGCACGACGTCGGAATGATGTTTCTTGCCGAATCGACATGGCTGAAGGCCGGCGCATTGACGCGGGCGGAAAAAGCGGGTCTGCGCGCCCACCCGACCTACGCGGCGGGTCTGCTGGCACGAATGCCGGGGTGGTCAGAGGCTGCCGAGATGGTCGCGCAACACCATGAAATGCCCGACGGAAAAGGCTACCCGGCGGCGCTCGCGGCAGCCGGGATTTGCCCGGGCGCCAAGTTGCTGTCGATCATCGATGCTTTTGATGCGATCATGTTGAGGCACGGCGAACATGGCCGGAACCGCTCCATTCTGCGTGCGATCGCGGAAATAAATGCTTGTGACAAGCAGTTTGCACCGCAGTGGATCGAGTGTTTCAACCGTGTGATACGGCGCAGCGTTGAAGCACGATGAGCGCGACCAGCGCTGATCTGGTGCGCCGCTTCGGCGGCGTCGCTCGCCTGTACGGCGACCTGGGTTTGCAGCGCTTCCAGAGCGCTCATGTGGCTGTCGTCGGCGTCGGCGGCGTGGGTTCATGGGCTGCCGAGGGGCTGGCGCGGTCGGCTGTCGGCAGGATCACGCTGATCGATCTGGACATGATCGCCGAGTCGAACGTCAACCGGCAGGTGCACGCCCTCGACGGCGAGTTCGGCAAGGCCAAGGTCAGCGCCATGGCGCAGCGCATCCGCGCCATCAACCCGGCTTGCGTGGTCAGCGAGATCGAGGATTTCGTCAGCCCCGAGAACGTCGAAACGATTCTCGGCGGTCGCTTCGACTATGTCATCGACGCCATCGACCAGGTACGCACCAAGGCAGCGATGATCGACTGGTCACGACGTGGCGCGATTCCCCTGATCACCGCCGGTGGCGCCGGTGGGCAGATCGACGCGAGGCGTATCCAGGTCGCCGACCTGGCCTTCACTCTTCAGGATCCGCTGCTCGCCAAGGTGCGCTCACTGCTCCGCAAAGACTACGGTTTCACGCGCGAAGCGAAGAAGAAATTCGGTGTCCCGGCCGTCTTTTCAAGCGAACCGCTGCGCTATCCGGAGCGCGCCACCGCCGGTGAACAGCCGCGCACCGTGAGCGGCCTGAACTGCGCCGGCTTCGGTTCGTCGGTTTGCGTGACGGCACCTTTCGGGCTGCTGGCCGCCGGCGAAGTGCTCAGGTATCTGGCTGGCAGGGATTGACCAGGCGTCGGCGGGCGCCGAGTGGCGGTGAAGGAATCAGCCAGTCACGGTTCGGTGTCTTGACTCTCTTGCCGTGGCTCAACCGACCAATACGCGATTCTTGCCGGCCTGCTTGGCCGCATACATGGCCTCGTCTGCCCGCTTGGTGACCGACGCCTGTGTATCGCCGGGCCGAAGATCGGTTACGCCGGCGCTGAAGGTGATCAGTTGCCGGTCGTTGTTGTGCAGGAAAAAGCGCCGCGTCAGTTCGCGCTGCAGGCGAACGAGGGCAGTCTGCGCGTCGTCGAGCGGGGTTTCCGGCAGCAGAATGATGAACTCCTCGCCACCGAAGCGGGCGATGGTGTCCTGTGGGCGCATCGTTTCCCGAATGACGGTGCTCAGGTGGATCAGCGCTGCATCGCCGGCATCGTGGCCGAGAGAGTCGTTCAGCTTCTTGAAGTTATCGATGTCCAGCAAAGCGACGCACAGGGGCGACCGGCGACGCTGGGCGCGCGCGGTTTCCTTGTCGAACGCTTCTTCAAGACCGCGGCGGTTGAGCGCACCGGTCAACTGGTCGTGGCGAACCAGCGTGCTGGCTTTGTCGAGTTCGAGCTGTAGTTCGCCGATGTGCTTGTTGGCTTCTTCGACGCGCAGTGTGGCGGCACGCAGATCGTCACGCGAGCGTTGGGCGTTCAACTGAATGATCCGCGTCTCACGGATCACTTCCGCGAGAACGCCCTCCAGTTGGTTGATGTCTTCGGCCTTGCTGATTCGTTCGGCGCAGAGTTCGATCTTGTCGTGGTAGTCCGAGGTCGAATCGGCGAACTGGGCGAGGTGATCGACGAAGCCGGCGAGCATTTGCTTGAGCGTTTCCTTGGCGTCGTTGAGGCTGTGCTTGAGCTGGCTCTGCTTGAAGATCACTTCCCTGAGCCGGTTTTCCGCGTCGCCGATGGAACGGATGCTCAGGGGCTGGGCAACGATGTCACGGACGATGTCGATCTGCCCCTTCAGCCAATGGTCCTCGACGACCAGTTCGCCGACATTCTCGATCAACAATTGCAGCAGATTGAGCAAGCCTGTGCGCAGTTCGGCACGGTCCTCGGCAAGGATCTCCAGACGGAAGGCGAAGCGCTTGATGCTCGCCAGCAGACCTTCCATCGCCGCGCGTGAAGTCGAGGTGCGGACTTTGTGGGCCAGCGCGCGGGTATCAGCGGCGATGTCCGGCTCATCAGCAAACTGCGTGGCGATGACTTCTTCCAGGGTGTACGCGAAGATCTCGCGCAGCTCGTTCGCTGGCTCGTCGCTGAGCGGCGGACTGGCAGCCGCCCGGTCGCCCACCACTGGCGAGGTGGCCGCTAGAGTGTCCACCATAGCCGGCTCGACCAGGGGACTTTCCGGCTCCCCCGGTGAATTGAGTGCCCAGGATCTGATCAAGCCCTGCAATCGCCCGAAGAACAACTCGGCGTTCCCCGATCCGCTGGCCAACACACGTTCGAGCGCTTCGCGCTTGCGAGCGACCGTCAGCCCGGCGTGCTTGCCTTCCCACTGGCGCAGGAAGTCGGCGAACAAGTCACTCCACGCCAGATCGCTTTCCTTGGCCAGTTGCCGGAGCATGTCGGCAAGGCCTGCCTGGACTTCGCCCCAGTGCTTTCCCTTGAGTGCCTGCTCGAAACGTCTGGCCAGCTTCTGCTGAACGGGCGTCTCGGTCGGTAGCGCGGCGATGAGAGCTTTCAGTTCACGTTCCGGGAACGCTTCCGCGATGCCGCCGCTGGTTCCCGCAATCTCGTGGTACAGCGCCTGGTAATTTTCGGGGGACGGCGGCAGGCGCCTGACAGCCAGCAGGCGCAAGGCTTCGCGGGCAATTTCCGAGGGATTCGAGAAGCTGGGCATGGCGTTCAAGGGAAAGGAATGTCGAGGTATTCTAACAGCCGGTCAGCAAGCGGAAAATACTGAATGGTGCGCATCAGCGCTCGGCGCCTGGCGCATTCTTTTCCAGTCCCCGGCGCTCACGCGGTCGTCGCCTTCACGTCGGCCTTGAAGTCGCTGTACTCGTCATCGGTCAGTCGCCGGTGATCGAGCGCCGCGGACGACGCTCACGCCAGGCGCGCCGGCTATAATCGGGGCTACTTCGCCAGGGGAATCCTGATCCATGTCCGATTTGCTCGCCAACCTCAATCCGCCACAACTGGCCGCCGTGACGCTGCCGGCGCAGCACGCACTGATCCTGGCCGGGGCCGGCAGCGGCAAGACGCGGGTGCTGACCACGCGAATCGCCTGGCTGATCTCGACCGGACAGGTCGGGCCGCAGGGCATCCTGGCGGTGACTTTCACCAACAAGGCAGCGAAGGAAATGCGCTCGCGCCTCGCCGCGATGCTGCCGATCAACACGCGCGGCATGTGGATCGGCACTTTTCATGGCCTTTGCAATCGCCTGCTGCGCGCACACCACCGCGAGGCCGGGCTGCCGGAAACTTTCCAGATACTCGATTCCGCCGATCAACTCTCGGCGATCAAGCGCCTGCTGAAGAATCTCAACGTCGACGACGAGAAGTTTCCGCCGCGCGAGCTGATGCACTTCATCAACGCCCACAAGGAACAAGGCCTGCGCGCCGCGCAGGCCGAGGCTTATGACCACTACACCAGCGGCCGCGTCGAGCTGTATACCGAGTACGAAGGGCAGTGCCAGCGCGAAGGCGTGGTCGACTTCGCCGAACTGCTGCTGCGCTCGTACGAACTGCTGCAGCGGAACGAGCCGCTGTGCCGGCACTATCAGGAGCGTTTCCGGCACATCCTGGTAGACGAGTTCCAGGACACCAACCGCTTGCAGTATGCCTGGTTGAAATTGCTCGCCGGGCGCGGCAGCGTCAGTCCGGAAACGCCGGCGGCGTGCGTCTTTGCGGTCGGCGACGACGACCAGTCGATCTATGCGTTTCGCGGCGCGGAGATCGGCAACATGCGGGACCTGCAGCGCGAGTTCGAGTTGGCGAACGTGATTCGCCTCGAACAGAATTATCGCTCGCAGGGCAATATCCTCGACGCCGCCAACGCGCTGATCAAGCAGAACCGCGGTCGTCTCGGCAAGAACCTGTGGACCGAAGCCGGCGCCGGCGAACCGATCCGGGTTTTCGAGGGCCTGTCCGACTTCGACGAAGCGCGCTTCATTACCGAGGAGATCGCCGAACTCGTACGCGACGGGATGGCGCGCGACCAGATCGCGCTGCTCTATCGCTCGAACGCTCAGTCGCGAGTCCTCGAGCATCAGTTGTTCACGGTTGGCCTGCCCTATCGCGTTCACGGCGGCCTGCGCTTCTTCGATCGGCAGGAGATCAAGCATGCCCTGGCGTATCTGCGCCTGATCGCCAACCCCGACGACGATACGGCGTTTGCCAGGGTGGTCAATTTCCCGACGCGCGGTATCGGCAGTCGCAGCGTCGAGGCCCTGCAGGAAGCAGCGCAGCGCGCCAATGCCAGCCTCTATCACGCTGCGGCCAGTCTGGCCGGCAAGCCCAACACGGCGGTAACCCGATTCATCGCGCTGATCGAGACCCTGCGGGCCGAAACGAGGGATCTGCCCTTGCCCGAGGTGGTCGATCACCTGATCGAGAAGAGCGGCCTGCGCCAGCACTACCTGGCCGAGAAAGAAGGCCAGGATCGACTCGAGAACCTCGACGAACTGATCAACGCAGCCACCAGCTTCGCGCGTGAAGAGGGCGCTCCGTTGGCCGACGGCGAGGCCTCGGCGACCGGCGGCCCGCTCGCTTCCTTCCTCGCGCATGCCTCGCTGGAGGCCGGCGAGCACCAGGCGGGTGAGGGCGAGGCGGCAGTGCAGTTGATGACCGTGCACGCTGCCAAGGGGCTCGAGTTCGATGTCGTTTTCATCACCGGCCTCGAACAGGGCCTTTTTCCACACGAGAACGCGGCGCAGGAGCAGGGCGGACTCGAGGAGGAGCGGCGGCTGATGTACGTCGCCGTGACCCGCGCGCGTCACCGCCTCTATCTGACGCATGCGCAGACGCGCATGCTGCACGGGCAGACGCGCTACTGCCTGCCTTCGGCGTTCGTCGACGAGCTGCCGGCCGAGCTGTTGCGCAAGATCAACCGCGCCATGGGCGCTGGCGGGCAAGTGCCCGCCCCGGCGCGAGCTGCTGCCGGCAGCGGCTGGCCGGCGGCCACGCATGGTTTGCGCATCGGCCAGAACGTGCGTCATGCCCGGTTCGGAGTTGGCGTCATCGTGTCGACCGAAGGTGCCGGGCCGGAAGCCCGCGTGCAGGTCAATTTTGGTTCGGCTGGCATGAAGTGGCTGGCGCTGGAGTACGCCAGGCTGACGCCGGCCTGACTCGTCTTTTTGCGCTCGCTCAAAAAGCGGGCGCACTATTGTGAGTCGCTCGCGCGACTTTAATTGTCAGGAGATCGCCATGCCATTTGCCATTCGTATACATCGTGTCGGTGGGCCCGAAGTCATGTCCTGGGAGGATGTTCAGGTCGCCGACCCGGCGCCCACCGAGGCACGCGTGCGCCACGAGGCTGTCGGCCTCAATTACATCGACATCTACCATCGGACCGGCCTCTACCCCTTGCCGCTGCCCAGCGGCCTGGGCCTGGAAGCGGCCGGAGTCGTCGAAGCGGTCGGCGCGGCGGTCACTGATTTGAACCCCGGCGATCGGGTCGCTTACGCGGGCGGGCCGGTCGGCGCCTACAGCCAGGTCCGCTGTTTGTCGGCCGACCGTCTGCTGAAGCTGCCCGAGGCGATCGATTGCCGCTCGGCGGCGGCGATGATGCTGCAGGGCTTGACCAGCGCTTACCTGCTGCGCCGTACCTGTCGCGTGCAGGCCGGTGACGCGGTGCTGATTCATGCCGCTGCCGGCGGCGTCGGTCTGATTGCCTGCCAGTGGGCCAAGGCGCTAGGCGCCACGGTGATCGGCACGGTGTCGAATGAGGCCAAGGCTGCGCTGGCGACGGCGCATGGCTGCGACCATGTCATCGACTATACACACGAGGATTTCGCCCGGCGGGTGCGCGAGATTACCGGCGGCGAGGGAGTTCGCGTGGTCTACGATGGCGTCGGCAAGGACACCTTTGCCGGCTCGCTCGACAGCCTGCGGACCTGCGGCATGCTGGTCAGCTTCGGTAATGCTTCCGGCCCGGTGCCGCCGTTCGATCCGCTGCTGCTCTCGCAGAAGGGCTCGCTGTTCCTCACCCGGCCGACGCTGATCCACTATACGGCGAAGCGCGCCGACCTGTCTGCGCTGGGTGCCGAGTTGTTCGAGGTCGTTGGCTCGGGCAAGGTGAAGATCGAGGTCAATCAGACCTACCCACTCGTCGACGTCGCTCGCGCGCATTGTGACCTGGAAGCGCGCAAGCATACCGGGTCGACGATCCTGCTGCCTTGATGCACCGCCTGCGCGCCAGGCTGGTGGCTGTCCGCTACTTGCTGGCGACGGCCTGGCCGATCATCCTGATCACGGCGATCGGCTTGGTCGTCGCCTATCAGTTCGTCGAGCCGGCACCCCCCAGCCGGATGACGATCAGCACCGGCAGCGAGAGCGGTGCCTACTATGCCTACGCCAGGCGTTACGCGGCACTGCTGGCCGCCAAGGGCATCACGCTCGAGATCAGGACGTCGGCGGGTTCGTACGAGAACCTCGAACGCCTGGAAAAGGGCGAGGCCGAGATCGCCTTCGTGCAGGGCGGCATTGCACCACCGACAGCCGGCGATAATGGCCAGATCGACCAGAGCCACGAGTCCGGTCTCCTGCGCTCGCTGGGCAGCGTCGCTTACGAGCCGGCGTGGGTGTTCTATCGCGGCGAGCAGCCAGTCGACAAGTTGCATCAGCTCAATGGCCAGCGCATCGCCGTCGGTGAAGAGGGGAGCGGCACCCGTGGACTGGCACTCAAGTTGCTCGAGGCCAACGAGATCCGGGCCGACAGCCCGAACCTCTTGCCGCTGGCCGGCCTTGCTGCGGTCGAAGCCCTGCAGAAGGGCGAAATCGATGCGGTCGTGATTGTCGCCGCTCAGGAGGCGCCGGTGGTGCAGGTCATGCTGCGCTCGCCGGGTCTGCATGTGGTCAGTTTCAGCCAGGCCGACGCTTATCTGCGACTTTTCCCGTTTCTGTCGAAGGTCGTCCTGCCTCGTGGGGTGGTCAGTCTGGTCCGGCACGTACCGCCACGAGATGCCGTCCTGCTGGCAACGACCGCCAACGTGGTCGTTCGTGACGACCTGCATCCGGCCTTGGTCAGTCTGCTGCTGCAGGCGATGACCGAGGTCAACGGCAAGGGCGGTTTCTTCCAGCGCGCCGGCGAGTTCCCTGCCTACAAGGACGCGAGCTTCCCACTCTTGCCCGAGGCGCAGCGCTACTACCAGTCAGGGCCGCCGTTTCTGCAGCGCTATCTGCCTTTCTGGCTGGCGGTGCTCGTCGATCGCCTGTTCGTGATGATCCTGCCGTTGGTAGTGTTGTCGCTGCCTTTGCTCAAATTTGCGCCGGCGATCTACAGTTGGCGAGTGCGATCGAAAATCTTCCGTTGCTATGGCGATCTCAAGTTTCTCGAGAACGATCTGCGTCAACATTACGATCCGGAACGCGGCCAGGAGTACGTCGATCGCCTTGACCGCGTCGAGCACGACGCCAGCACACTCAATATTCCTCTGGCCTTCAGCGATCTGCTTTACACTTTGCGCGAGCATATCAATCTGGTTCGCAAGGAGCTTCTTCGCCTTCGCACGAGCCACGACAAGGAAGAAGAAAAATGAAATCCTTTCTGGTTGCCAATCCAAAAGGGGGTTCGGGAAAATCGACGCTGGCCATCAATCTGGCCGGCTATCTGGCGCGCAGCGGACATCGGGTGATGCTCGGTGACGTCGATCGCCAGCAGTCGTCGCGGGATTGGCTGCACTTGCGTCCTTCGATCCTGCCCAAGATTCGCAGTTGGGAGATCGAGCCGGGGAAAACAGCCAAACCGCCGAAAGGGACCACGCACGTCGTTCTCGACACGCCGGCAGCCCTGCACGGGAAGGCTCTGGACACGGTCGTCAAGCAGGTCAATCGGGTCATCGTCCCGGTCCAGCCATCGCTCTTCGACATGCTCGCGACGCGCCATTTCCTCGACATCCTGCTGGCCGAAAAAGCCGTGCGCAACGAGCATGCTTTCGTCGCCGTGGTGGGCATGCGGGTCGATCCCAGAACGCGCTCGGCCGCCGAACTGGAGCGCTTTCTCGAGAAATTCGACCTGCCGGTTCTCACCCACCTGCGCAATACGCAGCTCTACGTACAGACGACGATGCACGGGATGACGCTGTTCGACCTCTCGGCGTCGCGTGCGGCGAGAGATATCGAGCAGTGGCAGCCGATCATCGACTGGGTGAACAGCTAGCTGGCGGCCGGATCTTGTCAGTCGCCAAACAGTTCAGCGATGGTTTGCATCGACGTCAACAGGGCTGTAGGATGTGCTGACGAAAGGGAATCCACATGATTAGACTACAAGCGGCAGCATCGTCAGCCATTGTCGGCAGTTGGTATGCCATCGACAAGTCAGGCAGCTTGCTGTTCACCTTCCTCAGCAACGGCACCTACCTGCTCAAAGATACCGGTGATAGCGCGGCCGACCCGAGTGGGCATAGTGGCATGGAACTGGGCACCTACACCTGGGATGCCGGCACAGGCGCTCTTGCGCACAAGACGCTGATCGATACCGATGGCGAGTGGGGGCTGTCCCATGCCATCGTCTCTTCGATCAAGGTCAGCGGCGGAACCCTGACCATGTCGTTGGTTGGCGAGGACGAGGTTTCCCTGACCAAGGTCGCCGCCAATACGATCACCGGCACAAGCGGCAATGACCAGATGAGAAGCACCGCCAGCAACGACGTGGTGGACGGCGATACCGGTCTGGACAGCTACGTTCTCAATGGAGTCAGGCATGATTTCACGATCACGCAGACCCCCATCGCTTACACCGCCCACGACAACACAGGGGCGGAAGGGGAGGACACCCTGATCCACGTCGAGCGTATCAAGTTCACCGACGAGAGCGTTGCGCTGGATGTCGCCAACGGCCCTGCCGGCACCACCGCCAAGATACTTGGCGTGGTGTTCGGGCCGTCTGCTGTCGCCAACAAGACCTTTGCTGGCATAGGTCTGGCCTTGCTCGATGGCGGCATGAGCTACCCGGACCTGATGATGGCGGCTCTGACAGCGAAGCTGGGCGACCATTTCTCAAATGCGGCGGAAGTGGACCTGTTGTACCAGAATCTTTTCGGTCATGGCCCGACTTCGGACGAATCGACCTTCTGGTCCAACGCCATCGATGCCGGCCAGTTCTCTCAGGCCTCCCTGGCCATTGCTGGCGCGGAACTGGGCATCAATGCCAGCAACATCGACCTGGTCGGCTTGCTGCAAACCGGTCTGGAGTACCTGCCGCACGCGTGACGGGTTTCGCTCCGCTGGCGGATCGAATTGGCGGGCCTGGGTTGTAGTTCCGCCCGCCCGTCACAGGGTAAAATGGCGGGATGCCTGAAGCCCCGTTCATCCATCTCCGTCTGCACAGCGAGTATTCGGTCACCGACGGGATCGTCCGTCTCGGCGATGCGGTCGCCCGTGCGGGCAGTTGCGGCATGCCGGCGCTGGCGTTGACCGATCTCGCCAATGTCTTCGGCCTGGTCAAGTTCTATATGGCAGCGCGCTACAAGGGGATCAAGCCGGTGCTCGGCAGCGATGCCTTCATGGCCAACGATGCCGACCCGGATCGTCCCTATCGTCTGCTGCTGCTCTGTCGCTCACGGCAGGGCTATCTGCAGCTTTGCGAATTGCTGTCGCGCGCCTACCTTGCGCCGCGCGTGCGTGGGCGCGCCGAGATCACGCGCCGGATGCTGCAGGAAGTCGGGGTCAGCGGTCTGATCGCCCTGTCGGGAGCTGCCGGCGGCGACGTCGGCGAAGCGCTGCTGCAGGGCAATCGGGAGCAGGCTGCGGCTCGCGCGCAGCGCTGGGAAGCGACCTTTCCCGGCGCTTTCTATCTTGAAGTGCAGCGTTATGGACAGGCGCAGCAGGAGGCACTGCTTGCGGCCACCGCCGATCTGGCGGCCGAGCTCGAGTTGCCGCTGGTCGCCACGCATCCGATCCAGTTTCTCGAGCGTCACGATTTCAAGGCGCACGAGGCGCGGGTCTGCATTGCCGAGGGCTACATGCTCGGCGATGCGCGGCGCCCCAGGCTGTACACCGAAGAGCAGTATTTCAAATCGGTCGACGAAATGTGCGCGTTGTTCGCCGATCTGCCGGCAGCGCTCGAGAATTCGGTGGAGATCGCCAAACGCTGCAACCTTGAGATCACGCTGGGAAAAAGCTACCTGCCCGATTTCCCGACCCCGGAAGGCGTGACACTCGACGACTTTCTTCGTCAGCAGGCGGTTGTCGGCCTCGAAGTCCGCCTGCAGCAACTTTTTCCTGATCCGGCCGAGCGCGCGGCGCAGCGCGCTCCCTACGATGCGCGCCTGCAGCTCGAAACCGATACCGTCGTGCAGATGGGCTTCCCCGGCTACTTCCTGATCGTCGCCGATTTCATCAACTGGGCCAAGCACAACGGCTGCCCGGTGGGTCCGGGACGTGGCTCGGGTGCCGGGTCGGTGGTCGCCTACGCGCTGGGAATCACCGACCTCGACCCGCTGCGCTACGCGCTCCTCTTCGAGCGCTTCCTCAACCCCGAGCGGGTGTCGATGCCCGACTTCGACATCGACTTCTGCCAGGACAACCGCTGGCGGGTCATCGAGTATGTACGTCAGAAATACGGCGCGGCGGCGGTATCACAGATCGTCACCTTCGGCACCATGTCGTCGAAGGCCGTCATTCGCGACGTCGGGCGGGTGCTCGATCTGCCGTACAACTTCTGTGATCAGCTTTCCAAGCTGATCCCGATCGAGACCAACAAGCCGCTATCGCTGGCCAAGGCGATTGCCGCCGAAGCACAACTCAAGGCGAGGATCGACGACGAGGAAGAAGTCAGAGACCTCTTCGACCTGGCCGCCCGCCTCGAGGACCTGACGCGCAACGTCGGCATGCACGCCGGCGGGGTGCTGATCGCGCCCGGCAAACTCACCGACTTCTGCCCGGTCTATTCGGCCGACGGTGGTTCGGTCGTGTCGCAGTTCGACAAGGACGACGTCGAGAAGGTCGGGCTGGTCAAGTTCGACTTTCTCGGCCTGAGAAACCTGACGATCATCGAACTGGCGCTCAACTACGTGGCCCAGCTCAGCGGTGCGCGTCCCGATCTGACGACGCTCGCTTTTGACGATCCGCAGGCTTACCAGATTCTCAAGGACGGCAACACGACGGCGATCTTCCAGGTCGAATCGGAGGGCATGAAGAAGCTGGTCAGAAAGCTGGCGCCCGACCGTTTCGAGGACATCATCGCGGTGCTCGCCCTCTATCGGCCAGGCCCGCTCGGTTCGGGAATGGTCGACGACTTCATCCTGCGCAAGAAGGGTCAGCAGAAAATCGACTACTACATCGACGATCTGAAGATCTGCCTCGAACCGACCTACGGCGTCATCGTCTATCAGGAACAGGTGATGCAGATCGCGCAGATCATCGGCGGCTATACGCTCGGTGCCGCCGACCTGCTGCGCCGCGCGATGGGCAAGAAGAAGGCCGAGGAGATGGCGCTGCATCGCGACCTGATGCGCGAAGGAGCCAAGAAGAAAGGCTACGACGAAAAGCTCGCGATGCAGCTTTTCGACCTCATGGAGAAGTTTGCCGAGTACGGTTTCAACAAGTCGCATACCGCTGCCTACGCCGTCGTCACCTACCATACGGCCTGGTTGAAAGCGCACCATTGCGCGGCCTTCATGGCCGCCACGCTGTCGTCGGAAATGGACAACACCGACACGGTGAAGATTTTCCACGACGATGCCGTCGCGAATGGCCTGCGCATCCTCGGCCCGGACGTCAATGCTTCCGAATACCGCTTCACGCCGGTCGATCGCAGCACCGTTCGTTACGGCCTCGGAGCGGTCAAGGGCACCGGCGAACAGGCGGTCAACACCCTCCTGAAAGCGCGCCAGGCGGGCGGCCCGTTCAAGGATCTGTTCGACTTCTGCCGGCGTGCAGACAAGCGGCTGGTAAACCGCCGCACGATCGAGGCACTGATTCGTGCCGGCGCTTTCGACGCGCTCGACAACCATCGTGCCCGCTTGCTCGCCTCGGTCGGCATCGCCATCGAAGCCGCCGAGCAGGCCGAGCGCAACGCCATGCAGGTCAGCCTGTTCGACATCCTCGAAGCGGGTGGCGAGGGGAGTCGCGCGCAGGGCCCGAAGTACGTCGACGTCGCGCGCTGGAGCGAACGGCAGCAGCTCAATGAAGAGAAGCTGGCGCTCGGGTTCTACTTTTCCGGCCACCCATTTCACGGCGTGCAGGCCGAAGTGTCGCGCTTCGTCCGCAAACCGCTGGCCGCGCTGGAAGCGAGGAAGGAGACACAATTGCTCGCCGGTCTGGTGGTCGGTGTGCGCACCAAGCTCACCGCGCGCGGCAAGATGCTGTTCATCCAGATCGACGACGGCACTACTTCGCTCGAAGTCTCGGTGTTCAACGAGTTGTTCGAAAGCGAAAGGGCCAAGATCAGGGAAGACGAGGTGTTGATCATCGAAGGCCGCGTACAGCGCGACGATTTTGCCGGCGAAGGCCGCGTGCGGATCATCGCCGAACGCCTGCTGACGCTCGCCGAAGCACGCGGCCGCTTTGCCCGTCACCTGCGCCTGTCACTCAATGGCCAGGCCAGCAGCGCCGCCGTGCACCGCCTGCGCAGCCTGCTGGCGCCCTATACGCCTGGCGATTGCCAGGTGCGCCTGGCTTACCGCAACCATGAGGCGGCCTGCGAGCTGGACTTCGGCGAGGCCAATCGCGTCCGCCTCGAAGACGACCTGCTGGTCGCGCTGAAGGACTGGTTGAGCAGCGACAACGTCAACGTGGAGTACGCCTGAGATGACCGAACTGACAGCAATGTCCGCCATGACCACCACGCCCACGCCCGTCCTGATCGATCGAGAACTGCTCGACGCGGTCGGCAGCGAAGCGAAGGGCAGTCCGCGCCGGCGCAAGAACCATAACTTCCACGCCGAAGATGCGGCGATCGCGCATCGCCTGCTCAACGCCATCGAGCCGGGGTCGTACCTGATGCCGCATCGTCATCTCGACGCCCACAAGGATGAAACGATCATCGTCCTGCGCGGCCGGCTGGGTGTCGTTTTCTTCGACGACAGTGGCCAGGTGCAGCAAGCGGTGATCCTGGCGCCGGCAGGCGCCGTCTGCGGCGTCGACATTCCGCATGGCGTCTATCACACGGTGCTCGCTCTCGAAACCGGGACGGTGATGTTCGAGGCCAAGGCCGGCCCGTACCTGCCGCTCGGCGCAAGCGAACGCGCGCCATGGGCGCCTGCCGAGGACGAGGCCGAAGCAGCGGCCTATGCGCAGTCACTTAGCGAGCTCTGCGCGAAGATCTGATTTCGTCGCCTTATAGGAGGCTGCCCTGTGATGATGCTTTGGGCTGTCGTCTTGGCTTTTCCGCCATTGACAAGTGCGCTGACGGCTGATCGAGCGTAGCGCCTACGAATCCCGGATACATTCTGGCTAGCAAGGGAATGAGCCGTAAGGCATCCTCATAGTATTGCTGATCCAGTTCGATACCCACAGATTCATAGCCGACAGCCTCCGCTGCAGCAAGCGTTGAGCCCGAGCCGGCGAACGTGTCGAGCACGATGCCTTCCCCAACCGGCAGCATCGAGCGCACGAGGATGCGCAGAATATGCTGTGGCTTCATTGTGGGGTGCTTCGTGAGGTCCGTTTCGACATCGGGCGTACGGCCAGACTGAATTACGTCGGGGAGCGGTTTCTCACCGCTGAGTCGTCTGAGACCCCCGGTTCCCCAGCGTCGCAGGTTCTCTGCTACTGTCCGCTCGCCGATAGGCTTGCGGAAGAGCATCCATGGCTCATATCCACCGCGTGGCGTCACGCAAACCTCAGGAAACTCACTTTCCGCAAGCTTCGGGCGATCACCTCCGCGAAGCCCAACGTACAACCTCATGATCGCCGTTCTCACTTCGTAGCCCGCTTCTGCCATTGCGGACTGAACCAAGTATTGGAGTATGGGGTTGCCGGCGACACAAACGTGCGCACCGGGGACGAGAATGGGCAACAGTGCCTTACCCCAGTCGCGCATGTATTCGCGGAGTTTGCTCTTCTCCGCATCAGTAAGAATGGTGAAACGTGGGAGCGGATCGCGCTGGACTCCATTGAGCGTGGGAGGTATACGCCACACCCCGCCACGATGCCCATTACGCAGAATTTCTCTTTCCCTTGCCGAGAACTCAATGAGGCCATAGGGCGGGTCGGTGACCACCGCATGGATTGAGTTCGCTTGGCGCAAAGCAAGCCAATCGAAGCAGTCAGCATGGCATAGGGCGTAAGTCATTTTTCAACTCAAGGAAACAACTTCAGCGGCCTGGTCTCTAATGTTTTCAGTGACGCGATGGATCAATGCACCATTTTCAAGCACAACCACGATCAGCGCTACCCGGACTTGATTTGCGAGGTTTCGCACGAAGGCCTGGAGGTGAAGTCCACGATCCAGATTGGAAAAGGTGGCGAATCGCATAACGGCCACAGCGGTTGGCATACGGTCATCTGCTTTGATCGAACCGATGCCGGCATCCAGTTCATACACGTCATGTTTGCGATGCTCAGAGGGCATCAAGAGCCCGATGCCGACTGGAAGTACGTCGGTAGTCGAGTGAAGGAAGATACCGGATCTCGGCGTACCGAAACCTACAATACGACCGGAATTGGAACCACAAAGCTGCGCGATGGCAGCGCCTACTTGGTTCCCTCGAAGGTAAACTTTTCCCGTTGGCGCCAGCAACGCAACGGGGCAGTCCCCAGGCACTCTATCTATTTCAAGAGCCTTGCCGACTCATAGGCATGCTGATCGTGATCGGGTCATTCTTGCCGAGGACGATGCGCGAACTGTAGTTCGTCGGCGCGACCCGAAAAGGCTTGTCGATCAGGCGGGCGATCCTTGCCCGCCTGACGGAGTCATCATTGGCGACGGCGGCGGAACGCGATGCCTGCGAGGGACGAGCTCAGCAGGGCAAGAGTCCCCGGCTCCGGAACATTCAGTGCGATGCCGTCGTTGATGCACTCCTCGAAGAAATGCGCCCTGAAAGCGCCTGTGGGCAGCTTGGAACGGTCGAACGAGAAGCCGTAGACCTCGCCGCCAAGGGCACCGGGAAAGTGAGCAAAATCGAGACCCAGCGCGGCGAGTTGAATCGCGTCAAGCGAACTGATCCCCTCGACGAAGGTTCCGGTCGCGACATTGGGATACATCGTTCCGTTGCCGAAATAGTTGGTCACGTCGGTGGTCGTGTTCAAATCGCCCATGGCGCCGACAGTTCGCCCGAAGCCATAGTCGTAATACTGCTGCAACGAAGTGTAGCCATAGGGCGCACCGGTGAGGTTGGTCACGGTCAGATTCTTGAAGAGGCCCAGGGTCGGGTTGCTGCCGCTGACGTTACCCAGCGAATCGTTGGCGCTGGTGAAGCGAATCGCGAAGACATCCGGGTCGGAGTACTTGGCCTGTGTGTCGAGATTGTGCGAGGAGAAATTCAGATACAGTTCACCTGGGGCGATGGTTTCATTCAGGACGCCGGAATGAGGCACGCCGGCCAGTGGCATCCCGCCGCTGATCGCAAAGTACCCGGTTGAACCCTGCTGATGGTAGGCGAGGCTGAGTTCCTCGTAGCCGGAGCCACCGGAACCGTCGCTGTTCGAGTCGATGGCATAGTTCCAGCCGTTCCAGATTTGGCCGGCATGGCTCGCGCCCGGAGTGGTCATCGCCAAAGTGACCAGGCTGCAGAACACAGCGCGTGCGAAGCGTTTTCCCGCGCTGGCACGAGCAGCCGGCAGTGATGCAGATTGAGAAGTTGTGGCCTTGACGCCGAGGGTCTTGCAAAAAGTCTTTTCCATGCTATGGTCCTTGAACCAGTGAGTTGTTTGGTCTCTGAGGTGGTGAAGGCGAGTACGGACGGTCCTCGACTTCGCAGCCAAGTGTCTCTCGGCGATCCCGTTGAGCGTTATGAACTCGGTCACGGAAAGGGGTGTCTTTCTGGCGGCTGGTGCGCCAGACAGCAGCCAGGAGCTGAACTTCTCCATTCAAGAGCGTGCGCCAGACTGCCAGAATCGATCGGCTGATGAGTGCTTGCCGGGGGGGGCTTGAAGTGAATGCTTTTCTGTTTCTCAAAGCGGTTCTGATCGGCTTGTCGATTGCCGCACCGGTCGGGCCGATCGGCCTCTTGTGTATTCAGCGGACGCTGGCGCATGGGGCACGCGTCGGCTTCGTCAGTGGCCTCGGGGCGGCAGCGGCCGATGGGGTTTACGGCGCCATTGGTGCCTTTGGCCTGGCGGCAATCACCCGGATCTTCGTCACGCTCGCCACACCGCTGGCCATCGGTGGGGCGGTCTTTCTTGGCTGGATGGGAGTTCGCCTGCTGCGCGCGGCGCCTGCCGCACAGGCGGCGAGGGTGTCCGATGCGCTGGGCGCCTGGCGCGCCTTCTCGTCGGTCTTCGCGCTTACGCTGACCAACCCGATGACCATCCTCTCGTTCATCGCCGTCTTCGCTACCATTGGCGGCGATGCGGCGACCACCAGTTCGGCGGCGCTGGTCATGGTGTCGGGCGTATGGGCTGGTTCGGCGATCTGGTGGCTCGCGCTGGCCGTGGGAGTTGCCGCGATTCGTCAGCGCATCGGGCCGCGCGTGATGCAGGCCATCAATCGCACGGTCGGCGTGTTCCTGCTGGGTTTTGCCGTCTGGCAGGTCGCTGGCGTCCTCCGCTGAAAATTGGTGCAGCGCAGTGCTTGCACAGAAATGGCGACAGCGGCCTTTTGGCCCGGCTACTCGATGATATATCTGCCAATCAAGCGGCACGCGACTCGCCTCAGGTAGAATGGCGAGGTGAAACTCCACCGATTGTTCTTCTTGCCCGCGCTTTGCCTGTTGTCGGCAGCCGCCCATGCCGACATTTACGGCTTCGTCGATGAGCAGGGCATCGCCCATCTCGCCGAAGAGAAGGTCGACGAACGCTACGAACTGTTCGCCAGGGGAGAAGCCCGAACCGACCTCAAGCTGTCGTCCGAGCTCAAGTCCAGGCCGGAGAAGGTGCGCGTCGAAGACCAGGGCATCAACAAGCGCCTGCAGGACCCGCCCAGGCTGCAAAGATTCGACGCGCTGGTGGCCAGGGAAGCGCAGCGCCAGAAGCTCGAGCCAGCACTGGTCAAGGCAGTCATCGCGGTCGAGTCGGCGTACGACCCGGACGCGGTGTCTGCCAAGGGCGCGACCGGGCTGATGCAGTTGATCCCGGATACCGCCACACGTTACGGCGTGCGCCAGATCGCCGACCCGCAGGACAACGTGCGCGGCGGCACGCGCTACCTGCGCTACCTGCTCGACCTGTTCGATGGCAATCTGGTGCTCGCGCTGGCTGGCTTCAATGCTGGCGAAGGCGCCGTGCAGCACTACCGCAATACGGTGCCGCCGTACCCGGAAACTCAGGCCTATGTAAAGCTGGTCATGCGTTTCTACGAACACTTTGGCGGCGCTGTGAAGAAAGTGGGCCAACTGAAGGATGGCCGCGTCCGCCTCGCGCTGCCGCCAAGGCGGGGCAACCTGCCGCCCGACGGCGTCCATGTGCCTGGCTTGATGTCGGCTCCCCAATCTGTCGATGCCGCGGGCGAAGCAACAGGGCGGCCCTGAACGCGCTGCGGCCGAGGCGCGGCAGTTGGGCAAAGCGAAGCGTGCCCAACGACGGCCAGCGACCGAGGCCGGGACTGTCGTTACGGCCGTGCTGTACGACGTGGCGATTGAACAAGACTGCACGCTCTTGTGCAGCAGGGCATCGGGCAATTCACCTCCACGTTCAGGGACTTTCCCCACAGGCAGAAACCCGGTACATTCTCGCTCTCCGTGTTGCAGTCGCTGCACACCCGGCAGACGCGGGGCTGCAGCGACCAGCTACTGAAACGACTGCTGGATTCATTGAAGAAACCCTTGAGGACTGATAAATGAGATCGATCAAGAACGGAATTCTCGTGGCCAGCGCAGCGTCGTTGCTGGCCCTTGGCGCATGCAATGCCGACAAGAACGCAACGCCCCCGGCTCCGGCCTCAGCCCCGCCCTCGACTCCGGCCTCGACTCCGGCCTCGACAAGCCCGGCCGTGGCCACGGTGAACGGTAAAGCCATCAGTCAGAGCAGCGTCGACGTCATCGCCAGGCAGGGCGCGACCGCTGGCCATCCGGATACGCCGGAGACGCGCCAGACGATCATCGACCGTATGGTCCTGCAGATGGTCGTCGCAGATGAGGCCATCAAGAAGGGCCTGGACAAATCTCCCGAGGTTGCCGAGCAAATCGATTCGATCAGGCAATCGGTTCTGGCCAACGCCTATGTTCAGGATTTCATCAAGAAAAACCCGGTCAGTGACGACATGCTGAAAGCCGAGTACGATCGTATCAAGGCCACCATCACCGGCAGCGAATACAAGGCGCGCCACATCCTGGTGGAAAGCGAAGCCGAAGCCAGGGACATCATTGCCAAGCTCAAGAAGGATCCGCGATTGTTCGCCAAGCTGGCCATGGACAAATCAAGAGATGCTGGTTCCAAGGTCAAGGGCGGCGAGCTGGGGTGGTTTGACTTGAGCAGGATGGTGCCCGAATTTGGTGCTGCGGTCAGCAAGCTGGAAAAAGGCAAGATCACCGAAGAGCCCGTGAAAACCAACTTTGGTTATCATGTCATCCAACTGGAGGATTCCAGGCCGATTGAGGTGCCCTCCTTTGAGGAAGTCAAAGCCAATCTGGCGCAACAGCTTCAGCAGCAGAACTTGAAGAAGCAACTGGAGGATCTCAAGGCCAAAGCCAAGATCGAGGTGGTGGCGGCCCCTGCAGCAGCAGCCAAGTGAATCGACCGCAGGTAGTGGTGGTGGTAGTAGTGGGAGGCCGGGAGGGGGCAACGGCGACCGCTCGCCGCAACTGCAGACGTTCCGCTGACAGTGATTCAATCAATCAAGCATGAGGAGAAAGTTTCATGAGCAAGCTGGTGGTAATTGCCTACGACTCAGCCAACAAGGCCGCGGAAGTCCGTAGCAGGCTGCGCACGATGCAGAAGGATCAGACCATCGACCTGGATGAGGCCCTGGTGGCGGTCAAGGACGAGGAGGGCGAGGTGTCGCTGCTCCAGACCTACAAACCAATCGCCACGGAGGCACCGAACCGAGGTTTCTGGAACTCGCTGGTCGGTCTGATCCTGATGAATCCGGTGCTGGGCATGTCGACCTCCCGACGCGCGAATGCCGTCGGCGGTGCGCTGACCGAAGTCGGCGTCGACCAGGATTTCTTGAAGGACCTCACCGCAACGTTCCAGAACGGCACTTCCGTACTCTTCGCGCTGGTCCGCGAAGCATCGACCGAGAAGGTGCTGGCCGAGCTTCGCGGTACCGGCGGCAAGCTTCTCGAGACCACGCTCACGCACGCCGAGGAAGCGAGGCTGCAGGCGGCGCTGGACTGCGCCGGGTAGCCGACAGCAAAAACGCTCCATGGTCCGTCATCCCTGCCAACCACAGGGGGTTCCGCAAACCGGCCGTCTCGCAGATCATCGTGGACACCATGGAAGAAGCGGAACCGAAGCGGCAGTTGCATCTCGTTCATGGTCGGCGGCCTCCCGATGGCATCGTATCGGTCCCGGGAGCGTATGCCCTACACCGACCGGGGGATTCGCAGTGCGTCGCACCCACTGTGCCAGCGTGCCCGATCCAGGCGCTCCGGTTGTGGCGCTCACAGGAGTCTGATGGTATATTGCCCACCGTTTTTCGGTTCGGCGCCCACCATCCCCGCAGGCCTTGGAGGTTTATCTATATGCGTTGGCTCGTGATGATTCTGGCAGCGACGGTCTTGCTGGCGGGCTGCGGCAAGAAGGAGGCAGCACCCGAGGCGCGTCCTCCCGCCGAGGTGACGGTGATGACGGTCACCCCGCGCGACACGCCGGTCAGCTACGAGTACGTCGGCCAGACGCAGAGCTCGCATCAGGTGCAGATCAGAGCGCGCGTGAACGGCTTCCTCAATCAGCGCGTCTACACCGAAGGCGCGATGGTCAAGGCCGGCGACGTGATGTTCCAGCAGGACAAAAAGCCGTTTCAGGCGCAACTGGAAGTCGCGCAGGGTGGCCTGGCGGAGCAGCAGGCGCGCCTGCAGACCGCGAACGACAATCTGGCGCAGGTCAAGCCGCTGGCGGCGCTCAATGCGTTGAGCGTCAAGGATCTCGACGACGCGACCGGGCAGCAGCAGGCCGCGGCCGCGGCCGTACAGTCGGCAAAGGCCAACGTCGTGCAGGCGCAGCTCAATCTCGGCTACACGACGATCACCACGCCGGTGACCGGGCTCTCCAGCTTCGCGCGCGTGCAGGACGGCGCCTACGTCAACGCGGAGAACAGCCTGCTCACCTACGTCGAGCAGATCGATCCGATCTGGGTGAATTTCACACTGTCCGAGAACGACCTGCTCGCCTTGCGCACCGCGCAGGCGGCGGGCGCGCTCAGGCTGCCTCCGAAGGACGAGTACACGGTCGAGGCGGTGCTGGCCGACGGCTCTACCTTCCCGCAAAAGGGCAAGATCACTTTCGCCAACGCCAGCTTCAACTCGCAGACCGGTACCTTCCTGCTGCGCGCAACGTTGCCCAATCCTTCGGGCGAGCTGCGGCCGGGGCAGTTCGTCCGGGTGCGGGTGTCGGGCGCCGTGCGCATCAACGCGATCATGGTGCCGCAGCAGGCCGTGCTGCAGGGCGCGAAAGGGCATTTCGTCGTGGTGATCGACAAGGAGAGCAAGGCGGAGATCCGCGGCGTGCAGGTGGGGCAGTGGTACGGCGACGAGTGGTTCATCACCGCCGGGTTGAAGCCCGGCGACGTGGTCGCGACCGACGGCGTCGTACGTCTAACGCCAGGCGCGCCGGTGAAGATCGTCCCGCCCGCCGCGCCGGCGCCGGCCGCCAAGCAGTAAGCACCGGAGCCCGCGCCCAATGTTCTCCCATTTCTTTATCGACCGCCCGATCTTCTCGGCGGTCATCGCGCTGATCATCTCGGTCGTCGGCGTGGTGGCGATGGTCAAGCTGCCGATCGCCCAGTACCCGCAGGTGACGCCGATCCAGATCCAGGTGACGGCCACCTACCCCGGCGCCAATGCCACGCTCGTTGCGCAGAACGTCGGTGCGCCGATCGAGCAGCAGGTCAACGGCGCCAACAACATGATCTACATGTCGTCGACCAACTCGTCGACCGGCAACTACACGCTGACCGTCTATTTCACCATCGACACGGACCCGGCGCTGGCGCAGGTGGACGTGCAGAACCGCGTCAGCCAGGCGATGGCGCAGCTGCCGCAGTCGGTTCAGGCGCAGGGCGTCGACGTGCAGCAGAAGACCTCGACCTTCCTGATGGTGCTGGCGTTCTACTCGCCCGACGGGCGCTACGACGCGGACTTCATCTCCAATTACACCAACGTCCAGGTCCTCGGGACGATCAACCGCATCAACGGCGCCAACCAGGCGTCGGTCTTCGGGGTTCCCGAGTACGCGATGCGCGTCTGGCTGAAGCCCGACCGGATGGCGCAGCTCGGCATCGGCACGAGCGAGATCGCCAACGCGATCAAGAACCAGAACCAGCAGTTCGCGGTCGGCCGGATCGGCGCGCCGCCCACGCCGTACCCGGTGAAGCAAACGTTCCCGGTCACCACCAGCACCATCACCGAGCCGTCGCAGTTCGACAACATGATCCTGCGCAGCCAGAACGCCGACGCCGCGCTGGTGCGGGTGAAGGACGTCGGCTACACCAACCTCGGCGCGCAGAGCTACTCGCTGCGCACCAGCTACCAGGACAAGCCGGCGACGCTGATCGCGGTCTACCAGCAGCCCGGCGCCAACGCGCTGCAGGTCTCCAAGGAAGTGCGCGCCACGCTCAAGGAGCTGCAGAAGAGCTTCCCGGACGGCCTCGACTACGCGGTCGCGCTCGACACCACGCTGTTCGTGCAGGCGTCGATCGACGAGGTGGTGAAGACTTTCTTCGAGGCCGTGGTCCTGGTGGTGCTGGTGGTGTTCATTTTCCTGCACAGCCTGCGCCTGACGATTATCCCGACGCTGGCGGTGCCGGTGTCGATCCTCGGTGCGCTGGTGGGAATGCTGGTGTTCGGCTTCTCGATCAACATGCTGACGCTGTTCGGAATGATCCTGGCCATCGGCCTGGTCGTCGACGACGCGATCGTCGTGGTGGAGAACACCGAGCGCAATATGGTCCAGTTCGGCCTGTCGCCGCGCGACGCGGCGAAGCGCGCGATGGACGAGGTCTCGGGCCCGGTGATCGCGGTGGTGCTGGTGCTGAACGCGGTGTTCATCCCGGTGGCGTTCCTCGGCGGCATCACGGGCGCGCTCTACAAGCAGTTCGCCGTGACCATCGCGATTTCCGTCGTGTTCTCTGGCCTGGTCGCGCTCACCCTGTCGCCGGCGCTGGCGGCGATCCTGATCAAGGCCAAGCACGGGCAGAAGAAAGGCTTCTTCAAGTGGTTCGACGACAGCTTCGAGCGGATCACCAACGGCTACGTGGGCGGCGTCAAGTGGATCACGCGCCATTACCTGATCGGTCTCGCCGTTTTCGTCGCCGTGGTGGCGGGCACGGTGTTCATGTTCAGGCTGCTGCCCACCGCGTTCGTTCCGCAGGAGGACCAGGGCTACATCTTCGTCGCGTATTTCCTGCCCGACTCGGCGAGCCTCGACCGCACGGGCGACGTGGGTAGCGCTGCGGCGGCGATGGTGCGCAAGCACGAGGCGGTGGCCAACGTCTCGCAGGTCGACGGCTACAGCCTGATCGACTCGCAGATGAAGACCAACTTTGGCGTGCTGTTCGTGGCGCTGAAGGATTACGAGGAGCGCAAGACGCCCGCCCTTTCGGCCGACGCGCTGATCGCCGACCTGCGGCGGGAGTTTGGCGCCATCCAGGGCGGCCTGGTGGTGCCCGTGAACCCGCCGGCCATCCCCGGCCTGGGCGTCACCGCCGGCTTCCAGATGTGGATCGAGCAGAAGGGCGCGGGCAACTACCAGCAGCTCTCCGACGTCGCCGAGAAGATCATCGCCAAGGCGCGCACGCGGAAGGAGCTGACGGGGGTGAGCACCACCATCCGCGCCGACGGCCAGCAACTGCTCGCCGACGTCGACCGCGAGAAGGCCGAAGTGCTCGGTGTGGCCGTGCAGGACGCCTACAACACGCTGCAGACCATGTTCGGGTCGCTCTACGTGAGCCAGTTCCCGAAGGACTCGCGGCTCTACCAGGTGGTGCTGCAGGCCGAGCCCAAGTACCGGATGACGCCGGAGGACATCGGCCGCTTCTACGTCAAGAACCGCCAGGGCGACATGGTGCCGCTGTCCGCGCTGGTCACCACGCGCTTCGTCACTGGCCCCGACCTCGTCACCCGCTTCAACAACTATCCGGCGATCGCGATCAACGGCTCGCCGGCGCCGGGTGTGAGCTCCGGCGAGGCGCTGGCCGCGATCCGCGAGGTCGCGGCGGAAATCATGCCGAACGGTTACGGCTACGAATGGGCGGGTGAAGCGCGCGAGGAAGTTTCGTCGGGCTCCACATCGGCCATCGCGTTCGTCTTCGGCCTGCTGTTCGTGTTCATGATCCTGGCGGCGCAGTACGAGAGCTGGTCGCTGCCCATCGGCGTGATGATGGCGGTGCCGTTCGCCATTCTGGGCGCGCTCGCCGCGATCGCACTGCGCGGAATTCCCAACGACCTCTACTTCCAGATCGGCCTGTTGACGCTGATCGGCCTCGCCGCCAAGAACGCGATCCTGATCGTCGAGTTCGCGGTGGAGATGAACCGCAAGGAAGGCAAGCCGTTCTTCGACGCGGCGGTCGAGGCGGCGCGGCTGCGCCTGCGGCCGATCATCATGACCTCGTTCGCTTTCGTGCTGGGTACCGTTCCGCTCGCGATTGCCACCGGCGCTTCGGCCAACAGCCGGCATTCGATCGGCACCGGCGTCATCGGCGGGACGCTGGCGGCGACGATCATCGCGATCTTCTTCATCCCGATGTTCTACTGGCTGCTGGAAACGGTGAGCGCGAAGCTCTTCGGCGGCGCGCAGAGCAAGGCGATCGACACCGTCGAGAAGACGCCGGACGATGGCGCCGCCGTCGCGCCCAGCGCACCGCGCGGGGGTGAATAGGATGAAACGGCCCGCGAAGTCCGCCCCGCTCGCCGCCGCCCATGGGGGCGGGATGCGCCGCGCCACCGTCGTCGCGATCGCCTGCAGCCTCGTCGCCGGCTGCATGATTGGCCCCGACTACCACCGCCCGGAAATCGCCGCGCCGGGCACCTACCTGTACGAGCCGAAGCAGACGGCGGCGACCGCGAACGTCGAGTTCTGGAAGCAATTCGACGACCCCGTGCTGGATGCCCTGATCGCCGAAGCGCTCGCCAACAACAAGAACGTCAAGATCGCCGCCGCCAACGTCGAGCAGGCGGCAGGCGTCCTGACCAGCACGCGCTCGCCGCTCTTCCCGCAGCTCAACTACCAGGGGAGCGCCGCGCGCGAGCGCTTCTCGCAGGGCGGCCTCGATAAGCTGCCTTCCGGCATTTCCAACCCGACCAACGCCTACCAGGTGCTCGCCGGCGCGAGCTGGGAGATCGACCTGTGGGGGCGCGTGCGCCGCCTGACCGAGTCGGCGCAGGCCAGCTTGCTGGCCAGCGACGAGGCGCGACGCGGCGTGATCCTGAGCCTGGTGGCATCGGTCGCGAGCGGCTACCTGCAGCTGCGCGGCCTCGACGAGCAGCTCGTCATCGCGCAGCGCACGCTCGACAGCTACGCCGAGTCGCTGCGGCTGATGGAGCTCAAGTTCAAGTATGGTCGCGTCTCGCAGATGAACGTCGAGCAGGCGAAGGCGCGCTACCAGACCGCCGCGGCGCAGCTGCCGCGGATCCGGCGCGACATCGCCCTGACCGAGGACGCGCTGTCGGTCCTGCTCGGCAACCCGCCCGGCCGCATCCCGCGCGGCAAGGGAATCTTCGCGCTGACGCTGCCGCCGGTTCCGCCGGGAGTTCCCTCGGAGCTGCTCGAGCGCCGCCCCGACCTGCTGCAGGCGGAGCAGCAACTGATTGCCGCCAATGCGCTGATCGGCGCGGCCAAGGCCCAGTACTTTCCGACCATTTCACTGACCGGCGCGCTGGGCACCGCGAGCACCGACCTCGCCAACCTGTTCACGGGTCCGGCGCGGGCGTGGAGCTACGCCGGCGCGCTGGCGGGGCCGATCTTCACCGGCGGCGCGATCGCCGGCCAGGTCGCGCAGGCGGAGGCGGCGCAGCAAGCCGCGCTGCTGTCCTACGAGCTGGCCATTCAGAGCGCCTTCGCCGACGTCGACAACGCGCTGATCTCGCGCGAGACGCTCAACGATCAGCTTGCCGCGCAGGCGCAGCTAGTCGATGCGCTGCGCGGCTACTCGCGGCTCGCGCAACTGCTGTTCGACGGCGGGCGCGCGCCATACTCGACCGTTCTGCAGGCGGAGGAGCAGCTCTTCCCGGCCGAGCTCGACTGGGCCGCCGCGCAGGCGCAACTGTGCATTTCGCTGGTCAACATCTACAAGGCGATGGGCGGCGGCTGGGTCATGGCCGCCGAGAAACTGACCGCGAAGCTGCCGTCCAATTGAGCAGCAAGGACCATCTACCGCGAGCTGGGCGATCTTGGCGGGCGCCCAAGGTCGGGTTCACCGTGCGCTCCGCCGCACTGCGGGCTTTTCCACTTACCATCTTCCCGCGTGCTACATTAATCCATTGATGCCGTTTCGCAGTTCTTGATCCACTTGATCCAGGAGTAAGGTATGGCCGACCTCAGCAAGCAATCAGATACTCCCGCCGCCAGCGGACCGGATCTTGAGAAGATCCCGGTCGAGCAGGTGCTGGCCACGCTCACCGTCAAGCCCGAGCAGGGGCTCAGCGCGTCCGAAGCGCAGCAGCGAGTCGCCCGGTACGGCCCCAACGCGATCATCGTCAAGGAAAAGACCCTCGGCGAGCAGCTTCTCGGCTACTTCACCGGCTCGATGGCCTACGTCATCGAAGCGGCGGCACTGGTCTCCGCGCTGCTCGGCCACTGGGACGACTTCGTGATCATCGGCTCTCTGCTGCTGTTCAACGCGGCGCTCGAATTCTGGCAGGACCGCAAGGCGTCGAGCGCGCTGGCCGCTCTGAAGGCCGGCCTGGCACCCGAGGCCACCGTCCTGCGCGACGGCCAGTGGAGCACGGTGCAGGCGTCGACGCTGGTCCCCGGCGACATCGTCAAGATCCGCCTCGGCGTGATTGTCCCGGCCGACCTGCGCTTGATTGGTGGTGAATTCGCCTCGATCGACCAGGCAGCGCTCACCGGCGAGTCGCTGCCTGCCAGGAAAAAGGTCGGCGACGAGGCTTACGCGGGCAGTGTCGTCAAGCAGGGCGAGATGGAAGCCGTGGTCATCGCGACCGGTTCCAACACCTTCTTCGGCCGGACCGCCAAGCTGGTCTCCGGCGCCGGCTCGGTCAGTCACGCGCAGAAGGCGATGTTCCAGATCAGCAACTTCCTGATCGTCATCGCCGTCTGCCTGACGCTGATCCTGGTGGCCGTCAAGGTCTATCACGATATCGTGATTGCCAAGGACTGGAACCTCAGCGACGCCCTCAACATCCTGCAGTTCGTTCTGGTCCTGATGGTCGCCTCGATCCCGGTGGCGATGCCCGCGGTTTTCTCGATCACCATGGCGCTCGGCGCACTGGCGCTGTCGAAACAACAGGCGATCGTTTCCAAGCTGTCGGCGATCGAGGAGATGGCCGGCGTCGATATCCTCTGCTCGGACAAGACCGGCACCCTGACCAAGAACCAGTTGAGCCTCAGCGAGCCGATGCTTTTCGCCGCCACCGATCCGCAGGACTGCATCCTGGCCGCTGCACTCGCCTCGAAGCTCGAGGACAAGGACGCCATCGATACCGCGGTGATCACCGCGCTCAAAGACCAGAGCGTCCTCAAGAGCTGGACGCTGACCAAGTTCGTGGCCTTCGATCCGGTCACCAAGCGCACCCAGGCGACGGTCACCGACGCCAGCGGCAAGTCCTTCATGGTCGCCAAGGGCGCCCCGCAAGCGATCGTCGATCTTGCCCAGGCGCCTGCGGAGATCGCGCAGAAAGTCAAGGACGCGGTCGACAAGCTGGCCGCGCAGGGCGCACGGGCATTGGGCGTCGCGCGCTCGGCAGACGGCGGAACGAGCTGGTCGTTCCTCGGCATCCTGCCGATGTTCGACCCGCCACGCGATGACTCCAAGGAAACCATCGACAAGGCCGCCGAGAAGGGTGTCCGGGTGATGATGATCACCGGCGACGACACGGCCATCGCCATCGAAACGGCGCGCCAGCTCGGCATGGGCACGCACATCATCGCTGCGGCGGACGCCTTCCCCAAGGATATGGACCCGGACAACGTGCCGCCGGCGATCATCGACGCCATCGAGCGCGCAGACGGCTTCGCGCGCGTCTTCCCCGAGCACAAGTACGCCATCGTCAAGGCACTGCAGTCGCGCGGCCACCTGGTGGCGATGACCGGCGACGGCGTCAATGACGCACCGGCATTGAAACAGGCCGACTGCGGCACCGCCGTTTCGGGCGCCACCGATGCCGCCCGCGGTGCCGCGGCGCTGATCCTCACCGCCCCCGGCCTGTCGGTGATCAACGGCGCCATCGACGAGGCGCGGCGGATCTTCGGGCGCATCAACAGCTACCTCATCTATCGCATCGCCCTGACCATCGACATCATGTTCGTCGTCGTCCTGTCGTCGATCTTCCTCGGTTTCTCGCCACTGACCGCGATCATGATTGTCGTCATGTCACTGCTCGACGACCTGCCGATGATGACTATCGCCTACGACAACACGCCGGTGAGTCCACAGCCGGTGCGCTGGGACCTGCCGCGCATCTTCGGCCTGGCCACCGTTCTTGGCGTCTTCTCGGTGGCCGAGTCGTTCGGTCTGCTGCTGTTCGGCATCAAGGCGCTGTCGCTTCCGGAACTGCAGGCCTACTTCGGGTTGGCGACGCACGCGCAACTGCAGACGATGATGTTCGTACAACTGGTCGGGGGCGGCCAGGTGTTGCTGTTCATCACCCGCACCGAGGGCTGGTTCTTCAAGCCGCCATTCCCCGCCGCACCGCTTTTCTGGGCGATCGTCGCGACGCAGGTCGTGGCGGCAGTCATGTGCGGCTTTGGCTGGCTGGTACCGGCGATTCCGTGGAAGCTGATCGGCTGGGTGTGGGTCTACCTGATTGCCTGGTTGTTCATCCTCGGTGGCATCCGGTTGATCTACGATCGCTTCGCCAGCTACCGGACAGCTCGCCACCAGAAGCACGCCGCGCTGGTCAATCAGTCGCTGCAGCCGCACGTTCCGGCCTCCCTGGCCAATACCTGATCGTCACTAGAGGAGTAGCAAACGATGGACTTCCGCAAGCAATTCTTCGTCGGCCCGGGCGAGAAACTGAAACTCGCCGGAATCGACCCGGCGCACACCGGTGGCCACGCCTCGTCTGAAGAGGCTCTGCCCGAGATCCAGAAAAATGTCGCCCGCATGGCCGAGCTGCAGGCCCTGCTCTACGCCGACGGCAACCAGTCGCTGCTGGTCGTCCTGCAGGCGCTCGACGCGGCCGGCAAGGACGGCGTCGTCCGGCACCTGTTCAGCGGCATGAACCCGCAGGGCACCCGGGTCTACGGATTCAAGCAGCCGAGCGCCGAGGAAGCCGCGCACGACTTCCTCTGGCGTGCGCATCAGCGCACCCCGGCGAGGGGTGAGGTGGCCGTCTTCAACCGCTCGCATTACGAAGACGTCCTCGTCGTGCGGGTCCATCAACTGGTGCCGAAGGCGGTCTGGTCGAAGCGCTACGCCTTGATCAACGACTTCGAGAAGATGCTGGCCGAGAACGGCACCCGTATCCTCAAGTTCTTCCTGCACATCAGTCCCGAGGAGCAACTGCTGCGCTTCAAGCAGCGGCTCGACGACCCGGCGCGCAACTGGAAGATCAGCGAAGGCGACTACTCCGAGCGCGAGTTCTGGTCCGACTATGTCGGAGCCTACGAGGAGGCGATGAGCAAGACCAGCAGCAAGGACGCTCCCTGGTACGTCATTCCTGCCAACCACAAGTGGTTCCGCAACCTGGCCATCTCGCAGATCATCGTGGACACCATGGAAGATATGGGACTCAAGCTGCCGCCGACGCGGGTGGACCTCCAGGAAATCGCCGTGAAGTATCACGCTGCCGAGGCGGCGCAGGAACAGCGGGCGGGCAAGACGCCAAAGCCGCCTGGCAAGAAGTAGTTGGCTTGAACCGGCGCGACGATGACGCAAGATAGCGGCGGCAAGGGCTTCCGGCTGCCGGTTTTCCAGGGCGTCCTGCCGGTCGATCGGTCAGCGCTGGGGCGGGACATTCTCGCCGGATTCACGCTCGCTGCGCTAGCCATTCCGGGGACCATGGGTTATACCAAGATCATCGGCACGCCGGTGATCACCGGGCTGTATACCATTCTCATCCCGATGGGCCTGTTCGTCATTTTCGGGTCGTCGCGGCATCTGTCGGTCGGTGCCGATTCGGCGACGGCGGCGGTGGTCGCCGCCGGTCTCGCCGGCATGGCGGTGCGCGGATCGAACGAATGGCTGGCCCTGTGCAGCCTGCTGGCCCTGATGGCGGCGGTGTTCATGTTTGCTGCACGGGTGCTGCGGATTGGTTTCCTCGCCGATTTTCTGTCGCGCACGGTGCTCACCGGTTTCATGACCGGTGTCGGTGTGCAGGTGGCGCTACTCGAGGTTTCCGGCCTGTTGGGCCTGCAAGGCACCAGCAACGAACCGCTCAAGGAGATCGTGCGCGACCTGCGGCTGCTCGGGGAAGCCAATCCCTATGCGGTCTGCGTGTCGCTCGCCGTGATGGTGGTGATCGTCGGCGGCAAGAGGATTTCGGAGAAGATACCCGGCGGACTGATCGCCGTCGTCGCCGCCATCGGCACCAGTTGGGCGCTGGATCTGGGTGCCCATCTGGAGACCCTGGGCAGCGTTCCGCGCGGCCTGCCGACGCTCGGCCTGCCACACGTAGCCTGGAGCTGGGCCTTGATCGAGAAGCTGCTGCCGATCGCCTTTGCCTGCTTTGTGGTGATTCTCGCGCAGAGCGCCGCCACCTCGCGCGCCTACGCCGCGAAGTACAGCGATCGCTTCGACGAGAACGTCGACATGGTCGGGCTGGGCATGGCCAACCTCGGCGCCGGCTTGTCGGGGACCTTCATTGTCAATGGCAGCCCGACCAACACGGCGATGGTCGACGGTGGCGGCGGCCGCAGTCAGGTGTCACAGCTCACCACCTGCGTCCTGGTGCTGCTGGTGCTGCTGTGTTCCTGACCGGGCCACTGGCGCATTTGCCGACGGCCGTTCTGTCGGCGATCGTTTTCCTGGTGGCGGTGCACATGATCGACATCGAAGGCATGACCCGGATCTTCGTCGAGGCGCGCGCCGAGTTCTGGGTCGCCTTGCTGACCGCCGCAACCGTCGTCGTCGTTGGCGTCGAGCAGGGAATCATCCTGGCCATGGTGCTGTCGCTGCTCGATCATGTGCGGCGGGGTTATCGCGGTACCAATGCCGTGATCGTCGCCGACAAGCGGAAGAAAGGCTGGCAGACGGTGCCGCTCAGTGCGCCGCAGCAGATTGCGCCAGGTCTCGTGGTGTATTTGTTCAGCCACAGCCTGTACTACGCCAACGTCGGGCAGTTCGCCGAAGAGATCCTCAGGCTGGCGAACGACCAGGCACAGCCGCCTTTGTCGCGCCTGTGCGTCGAGGCGGCAGCGATCGGCGACATCGACTTCTCGGCAGCCACAACGCTACGCGACACCTGCACCTTGCTCAAGCAGCAGGATATCCTGCTGGTGTTCGCCAATGTTTCGGCGCATCTGCGCGACCAGTTCGACCGCCATGGGATCACCGAAATCGTGGGCGCGAGCGCGATTTACGGGTCGGTGCATGCCGTTATCGCAGACCACGAGGACCAGTTGGGTACGCCCGAGGCGACGACAACCGCCGGCGCGGCTGGCCAGGCAGTGCCCTGATGCCGGTCGCCGAGAGCGGCTACGGGAGCGCGTCAGTCACCGCCAACTTCGGCCCATCGCGACGGCAGATCGTCGCGAGCGGTCGCTCGTCGCGCTAAGGGCCGCTGTTTGATGGCTCGGCGGATGCGCTGCGCCGACCTGCTTTGCGGTCTGGTACGGACGTAGCCAATGCCCCAACCGCACGCACGCCGGCCGCAGCCGACTGCAGTTGCTTGCGCCGCCACACCCCCATCCAGCCGAGACTCTTGAACAACAGCAGGGTCAAACCAAGTGACAACAAGGGCAGCCCGACGCCGAGCAGGAAAAAGTCGTCGCGGGTCGCCAGCAGTTGATCAATAGCCCAGTTGAAGTTCATCCCGAAGTAGCCGGTAAGGAAAGTGATCGGCAGGAAGACCCAGGAGATCATCGTCAACCGGTTGATCTGCTCGGCCTGGCGGTTGGACATGCTCGCCCGATAACTCTCCATCGCCTCGGTGGTGCGCTGGCGGTAATCGTCGATCAGATTCACCAGATCGGCCAGGCGTTCGCTATAGCTTAGAAACGACGGCCATACTTCGGCGCTGATGCCGGCAATTCCGCCGATCGACGTTAGCACGGTCTTCACCCTGTCACGCAACGGCACCAGCATCCGATGCAGCGACGACATTTCCCGGCGCAGATCGGCCAAGCTCAGCAGTTGCTCGGCGGCCGGGTTGAGAAAGATCTGCTCCTCGAGACTGTCGAGCAACTCGTCGGCGCGCTCCAGGCGCGGGTAGAAACCGGTCACCAGTTCATTGAGGACGATGAGCAGCGCGTAATCGGGATGGGTCGCGATCCTTTCGGCAAGCTCGCGAAAACGCTGGCGTGCTGCGTCCATGCGCACCGGCGCGCCGTCAAATACCGTAATCAGCGACGCCGACGAAAACAGGAGATGTCCCTCGACGACACCGTGGTTTCCGGCGTTTGCCCAGGTCGAGATGCGCAGGTATTGCGGGCTCGCCTTGAAGCGCGCCGACTGGCCAAAGCGCGGCAACCAGGCACTCAGCGTAGCGTCGAGCTGCAGCGCGGTGGCCAGCGCGGCGATTTCGTCCTCGCTGGCGTTCACGACGTCAAGCCAGAAAAAACCATCCCTGGGTAACTGGGCAGCAAGATCATTCCCGGAAAATGGCGTGCTCACGCCCTGGGCATCTGTAAGCGTCGCCTTCATTTCGCGGCATACCTCCCTGTCATGATTAAAGCTGGCTCTGGTCCGGACTCGAAGTCGCGTGAACGCACGCACGCAAACCGAGACCGGCGAAATGCCCTTTCCCGCCGCCGCGGCGACCGCAGGGACAGGGCCAAGGCTCGCCAACCGCGCGAACAAGCCAGTATACTCGCCGCCCGCTTCGCTGCGCTTTCCTGCACCACCCTTGGCAGCGCAGCCAACTGCCGGCGGAATGGCGAATGCTCGCGCCGATCATTGCCATCTCGGGAATGTTCACCTTCGCCTGGACCGCCAGCGTCCTGGTCACCATCGTCGACATGGGACTGAAGCTGCCGCCGACGCGAGTCGACCTAAAGGCGATCACCGAAAAGTATCACGCGGCCGCAGCGAAGCAGGAGCAAGCCGCCGCGGGCAAGAAGCCGTCAACACCGGCCGGCAAGGCCTAGATCCGCAGGCTGTGCTGAGCGAAGGAAGGGTATCGGTCGTCGTCGTGGCCAAACGACAGGACGGCGGGCGTGCATAATTCCTCGAAGTCGGCCAGCGGCAATGGGCGGCTGAACAGGTACCCCTGATACGCATAGCAACCCTGTCGGGCAAGAAAATCCCTCTGGGCCTCGGTTTCCACACCCTCGGCGATGACCTCCAGTCCGACACTCTCGGCCAGGGCGATGATCATCCTTGAAATGGCCGCATCATGGCGGTCGGTGAGGATGTTCCCGACGAAGCTCTGGTCGATTTTGAGTTGATCCAGGGGAAGCCGCTTCAGGTAGGCAAGAGAGGAATAGCCGGTGCCGAAGTCGTCCAGTGAGAAACCCACGCCCCTCGTTTTCAGTGCCGTCATCTTGGCGATGGCGCTTGCTTGATCCTTCACCAGTAGGCTCTCGGTAAGCTCCAGTTTGAGCCGGTGCGCGTTCGCTCCCGTGCGCTCGAGCACCGCCAGCACCTGGTCGACAAAGTCATGGTGGTGAAGCTGACAGACGCTCACATTCACCGCAATAATGAGATGGGCCATCTCCGGTCGGGCGGCCCAGAGGGCGAGCTGGACGCAGGCAGTCTCCAGCACCCAGAGGCCCAGGGGAAGGATCAGGCCGGTTTCTTCGGCGACGTGAATGAATTCGAGGGGAAGTACCAGTCCGCGCTGCGGATGCTGCCAGCGCAACAGCGCTTCGACTCCGGTCAGACCGCGCTGGCCATCGACCTGCGGTTGATAGAAAACACGAAACTGATTGTTCGGGAGCGCCTCACGCAAGGCCGCTTCGAGCAGCGCGCGAATCGCGACCGCCGCCTGCATCTCCGGTTCGAAGAAGCGCAAGGTGTCTCGGCCTGCAGCCTTGGCCTGGTACATGGCGAGATCGGCCTGCTTCAGCAGATCGTCGACGCTGCCCTGGCTATCGGATATGAGGGTGATACCGATGCTCGGCGTGCTGCTATAGGTGTACTCGGCAAGTTGGTACGGTTGGTTCAGCGTGGTCAGGATCTTCCTGCCCACCGCGTCGGTATGGGCGATTGCCTGGTGCAGGCTCTCGCCCAGGTTTTCAAGCATCACCACGAATTCGTCTCCCCCCAGTCTGGCCACTGCGTCACCCTCACGCACACAGGTCGTCAGGCGCTTGCCGACCTGCTGGAGCAGCAAATCGCCGATGTCATGGCCGAGCGTATCGTTGAGGACCTTGAAGTGATCGAGATCAATAAACAGCAGCGCGCCATATTGTTTACTGCGTGCTCTGGCGGCAATCGCTTGCTTGAGGCGGTCGATCAGCCGCCGGCGGTTGGGCAGGCTGGTCAAGGGGTCGAAGAAGGCCAGATTCCTGATCTCGTCTTCTGCCGCCTTGCGCGCGGTGATATCTTCAGCCGAGGAAAGCGTTCCCGTCACAGCACCCGTCTCGTCGCGCAGCAGGGTGTTGTTCCAAGCCATCATCAAGGCCCGTCCTCCAGCCGTCATGATGCGATTCTCGTAACGTTCGACAAGGCGCGTTTTTCCCGCCATGAGGCTTGAAAAAACCTGGCGAAGCGCTCCGATTTCGTCGTCGGGAATGAAGTGTTCGAACCAGTTCATGCCCACAAGGCTGCTTTCGGGCAGGTCAAGAATCTGCGCTCCTTTCCTGTTGATCATCGTGATTCGCCCATTTCGGTCAAGCGCCATGAGCATCACACCAGCCACATCGAGATACCGCTTCACCAGATCTCGCTCCTTGGCCAGTTCGCTGGTTCTTTCTGCCACCTGATGTTCAAGCAGTGATCGGTGCCCTTCAATGACTCGCCGCTGCTGTCGCTCCTCCATGATCAGCGCCACCGTGAACGAGAAATTGCGAATATGGTCGATATAGGGCGCAAACGCTTCGCTATCGGTCACGCTGAAAGCCAGTTCGCCGAAATCGCTGGACCCTGCGGTGAGCCGGAAGCGCAGGCTGGAATCCTTCCCGTTGGCAACACTCGCTTGAAAAGCAACCAGACTGACCCCCGGAACGTCGCCAAGCCCTTGCACCACGAACGGAAGAATGGCCGTGTCAGGGAGCGAAGCGACGACGCTTTGCATCAGCAGGAGTTGCCCGAGCACTCTGGCATCGGGTACGGAATGTCCGATCATTTCGCGATCCCGGAGGGTCAGCAGCATCGCGCCAGATATTCCTCGGGTGGGGTATAGAATGGATTGTGGACCACCGTGCCGCGGATGATCATCAAGGGATGAACCTTGAGTACCTGCATGATCGTCGCTCCGTCAAAAGCCCTGGCGTTGTATTGGCAGACGGCGGTTACCGGATGTTCCTTGAGCAGAAGGCTGACCCGCGATTCATACTCCATCAGGCGAGAACCACCGGGAACATGCTGTACCTCCGAGGTCATCTCACCGATGACGCGCGCCGCGGGGAAACCATTGGCGACCGAGTCGGTATGGTACTGCGCCAGTATGGCAAGCATGCGGTCGGGGTCGAAGCGGCCATCCTGAAAATAGACATCGTGGGTCCCGGCATTCGAGAACGTTCCCGACTCCTTGAGTTGGCCATACGACATATTCCGTTCGGCCAGATAGCTATCAAGATGGGCTTCATCGAGTTGCTCGGTGAAGCACGCGGTTCGCTCTCCTGCCTGCAGACCGCTGCGCAGAAATTCGAGCAAGGCATGCAGTCTTTCCCCCTCGCTGGCGAAAACCTGGCAGACATGTACACCGGCCGGAAATGTCTGCTGCGTAAACCCGAGAGACACCATCTGCGGTTCGTTCGCCATGGCCGTTCTCCTGCGTATTTTTTTCACGACAAGACACCCAGAAAAACTGCTGTCATGAGTCACCTTGGCCACAGTGGCCACACTTTGAGTATAGCCCCATGCCTCATCGCAAGGGTGGAATCTCGATTGCTGGCGTCAGCGGTATCCTCGTCGAGGCGATTCTCTGCGCCGGCGCAGCCCATTCGCCTGTGGAACGTTCAAGGCGTGAGCGACGTGGCGACATCCTTGACGGCAGCCTGGAGCATTGCAACGTCGTCAAGCGTCGTTTGCCAGTTGTCGAACGCGGCGCGAATCGCCGCCTGGCCATTCCAGATGGTTCCGGTGACGAACGCGCGGCCGTCTTCCTGGATGGCGCGAACCGCCAGGCGGTTGAGTTCGTCGGTCGCCGCCTTTCCGCAGCCCTCGCGGACAATGCGAAAGCAGACGATGTTCAGCGGTGCGGGATTCATCAGTTCGACGTCGGGCGTCGCCTCGACCCAGCGTGCAAAGGCGGCTGCATGGTCCACGCAGCGCTCGACGAGCGCTCGGTAGCCCTCCCGGCCAAACGCCTTGAGCGCACACCAGGCGGCGAGCCCGCGGAAGCGGCGTGACATTTCCGGAACATGCGTGAACGGGTCCCAGCCGCCGCTGCCGACGACATAGGCGCCGCTCGCAGCAAACGCTTCGCGCAGGATGGCCCCGTCGCGAACGAAGGCGAAGCCGCTGTCGTAAGGCACGTTCAGCCACTTGTGCGCGTCCGACGCAACGGAGTCCGCCCGCTCGATGCCGCGCGTCAGGTGCGCGAGCCGCGGCGACGCGCTGGCGAAAAGGCCGAATGCGCCGTCCACATGTAGCCAGGCGCCACCGGGGTGGGAATCGCGCAGATCGGCGAGCGCGGCGATGTCGTCGAAGTGGCCGCTGTTCACCTCGGCCGCGTTGCCGACGATGATCACCGGTCCGTCGATGTCGCGCAGCAGGGTCGCCAGCGCCGCGATGTCGACCGAGCCGCCCGGCGCCGATGCCTTGCGCACCTGTTTGCGGCCAAGGCCGAGAGTGCCCAGGCATTTGACGGCGCTGAGGTGGATCTCCGTACTGGCCACGACGACGATCGGCGAATGACCCGCGAGCCCTTCAGCCGCCGCATCAAAGCCCAGTCGCCGGCCGGCCCACTGGCGCGCCGCGATCAGGCCGACGAGGTTGGCCATCGTCGCGCCGCTGGTCAGCGCACCGGCCCACTCGACAGGCAAACCGAAAAGTTCCTTGAGCCAGCGCAGGACGACGAGTTCTGTTTGCGCCGCAGCGGGGCTGCTCGCCCACAGCCCCGCGTTCTGGTCGATCGCCGAAGCGAGCCAGTCTCCGGCCAGTGCGGCTGGCGTCACGCCGCCGGTCACGAAACCGAAGAAGCGAGGACCTGGCGACGCAGTGATGCCGCGTTCGGCGCGCTCGAACCACTCGTCAACCACGGCGGCAGGATCGCTTCCGGTCTCCGGTAGCGGCTCGTCGAGCGCCGCTGCCATTTCGTCCGGGGAGGGCGCGCGACTCACCGCGCGCTCCGCCAGCGAGGCGAGAAAAGCGTTGGCCAGTCCGTGCGCCCGTGCGAGCGCGCGTTCCGTCGCCGCGGCTTGCGCATCGCGTCCGGCGTTCATGCGCTATCCCTCAGTTCTTGAATCGACGAAAGACTCGATTTCGTTGATTGAATCAAGGAGTCCGACGTCAAATTCAACGCTGGAAAAATCAATGCCAAACGACTCCTCCAGGTGCATGACCAGCATCATCATGGAGAAGGAATCGAGTCTGCCGCTGACGAAAATTGATTCGCTATCCGTGAGATCGTTCCGATCACCGTGTTTTGCCAAGGTTTCCCTGAGAAATTCGCGCAATTTCTCTTTACCGCTGATGTTCATTAACTCACTCCAAACAGGCTGGCCAAAAAAGAGAGACGTTCACCGAGGGTGTGGTTGCGCGACTCGTCGCTGAAGACATGCAGGCAGACGACAAACGACCAGACGAAGAGGAACGAATGAAGTCTGCCAAAAAAAGTCGCCGAGGGCTTGACTCCCATGCTCGCACGAACCTGAGAGACGCCGACACCGGTCGCCAGAATGAGGCAATAAAAGGCATAACTGGTGTAAGTCTCAAAAGCTCCCGCCAGACCCATTGTGGCCACCACATCGATATCCCGGATGAAGTGCCAGATGGCATTCCCCACACCGGCGGCCATGAAAGTGGCGAAGAACATGCGCAGACGTGGGTGATTGCGAAAGGTCGTGAAGAAGGTCGGCAAAAAGAAGAAATCAACCAGCAGCTCCTTGAAATAGTAACTGAAGCGATTGAAATACTCCATCAGTGTTCTTGACTCAAGTGGCCGCCAGGTATTGCGCGCCAGTCTGAAGCCTGCCAATCGCGCTACGCCAACAAATAAATGACCGCCATATGCCGCCTTCAAACAGAATTTGGTTGTCGACCAGATCAGCGATGCCCAGCCGACATGAATCGAAAAAGGTTGATGGTGGAGAAACGCATCCATCGCCAGTTCCACACTCGGGACTTGCAGGTGATCTTCAAAAAACCAGGTGAGCGCTAATTTTAGCGCGAGCAGTATGTTGGCCCAAAGGAGCAACTTGAGGCCCTTGATTTGCGTGACTGCGAGGTCTCTAGGCGTCTTCGACAACGCCTTGCGCAGAAAGGCAGCCCCCTTGCCAATCGGAATCGACGAGCTACTCCAGAAGGGGCGAAAAACGCCCAGTTGAAAAAGTGGTGGACTAGCCTCACGCGAGCGCTGATCGATGATCGCATAAGCCAGAAACCACAGGTAGCGCGTGTAAACGATCAGGATCGAACACAGGAGCACACGAGACAAGCCTTGAACGCCGTCCAGAGACGTGAGGCCGCACAGGACTGCCGCCAGCCCGATCAACGTCATTATGGGTCGGCGCGCAAAGAACCAAGTCTTGTCGCGGCGAGCCAACCACAAGGTGCACCATGCACAGATGAGAAAAAACAGCGTCGCTCCACAGGCCAGCGCCAGTGGCGAAATATTCTCCACGTATTCCTGTTCCATCACGTTACTGATGTAGTCCGGAACAAAAGTCTTCGAGAGCCACAAGTACAAGAATGCGACCACCCACGTCGCACCGAAGATGATTGCGTTGCGGTATTTCGGAAAAAAAGCGGACGCCATGGCGGCGCCAACGACCAGAGCGGCATGCCACCAGTCGTAACTCGTTGACACAGTTGCCAGCGCGACAAGACCAATCACCAGTCTGCCAATCATGATCTGGGCGAGCGCGATGCAATTTTCTCGCTCGTCTATCGCCAGAATGCCGCGCAGCCTTCGTCCGTCAAATAGCGTGCTGCCGACGCGCTGCAGAGGATTTGGCGTGCCAGTTTCGGTAGGCATCTGGTTCATGGAGATTCTTGGTCGAGCAACTGAAGGAGTGCGCGACGGTCCACCTTTCCGCTTGCGTTGAGCGGCATGTGCTCAAGGGCAATAAGCCGGCTCGGAACCATGTAAGCCGGAAGCCGCGCCTTGAGGTCGGCAATGATCTGGTCGCTGTCGATCGTTTGGCCACCGACAAAGCTGACCAGCCCGCGCGCCATCCCGTCCAGCGAAGGCCAGGCGACCGATCCGACGACATCCGCGTGGCTGACGATGCGCAAGTGTGCGTCGACCTCCTCCAGTTCTACTCGATAGCCCAGAACCTTCACCTGGTTGTCGATGCGGCCGAGGCAATGAAAAGTCCCGCCATCGTCGCGCATCGCCAAATCTCCGGTCCGGTACCAGCGCTGGCCGTCAAGCATTGGAAAGCGGGCCGCCGTCAGGTCGGGCGCGTCGAGATAGCCTTCGGCAATCTGGGCACCGGCGACCAGCAGTTCTCCCGTCGCGCCGTCCGCCACGACCTCACCGTTTTCGCTCACCACCATGGCTTCGCTACCCGGCAGCGGCGTGCCGACGGCCACGAAGTCTCGCCCTGGGGTAAGTGGAATCGGTCTCGTAATCGCTTGACCAAGGCAGAAAACGGTCACCTCGGTCGGACCATAGAGATTGTAAACCGCGCTGTTGGTGGCCGTCGTTTGCCAGGCCGCCACGGTTCCCGCGGGGAGTTGTTCGCCACCGAAAACCGTGACCCGTAGATCAGGCAGAATACCGGGACTGAGGGCCTTGACCTGGCGCAGCATGCCAACCAGAGATGGCACTGAGTTCCACACCGTCAAGCGGGACTGGCGCGCGAACTTGACGGCATTCATGACTACCGTTGCCGGCAGGATATGCAGCGATGCGCCCGCCTGCCAGGTCGAAAACATATTGTGCACCGAGAAGTCGAAGCTCAGCTCGCAGGGCTCGAGCGCCCGGTCGCTGGCTCTCAGGTCCAACAGAGGGGTGATCACCTCAAGGTAATGCCGAATCGACCGTGTCGGGATCATCACACCCTTCGGAACCCCCGTCGTCCCGGAAGTGAAAATGATGTAGGCGGTATCATTCGCCTCCATCGGCTGTGGTTCGCCAGCTTCGGTAGCCGGCAAAGACTCGATGTCTACCAGCTCGACTTGGCTGTCCGGCGGCGCATCCAGCTCATGCGCCGCATGAATCACCAGAGACGGGCAAGCGCCCAGCACCCTCCTGCTGAGCAGCTTTGCTCCCTCTTGGTCAGCGATGATCGCCGAGAGACGACAAAGAGACAACAGCGTGAGAAGGCGCTCCTCTGGAAGTTTCAGACTGAGCGGAACATAAGTGGCACCGGCCCAGCACGCGCCAAGCAAAGCAACGCAGGCATCAATCCCGCGCGAAGCCAGGATGCCCACTCGCGGCGGGGTGCCGTCCTGGCGCTGCCAGTTGGCGCGGCGCGTCAGGCATTCTGCCAGCGACGCCGCGCGCTCGGCCATCTCTCGGTAACTAACCGAGCGGTCTTTGTAGACCACAGCGATAGCGTCTGGCGTTGCGAGGCTGTGGCGATGCACTGCGCACGCCAGGTTATAGTTGATGGACATGGTTTCCGGGCTCGAAAAGGGTCGCTTTATCGAAATGTGACTAACGCTGCGTGCCCAAAGACCGCCGCGTTCTCAGGTCGCCCTAATCCCGCACCGAAATCAATGAAGGGCGTTGCGCAAGTTTGGTGAGCACCTGATCTATTGAAAGGGAGGTATCGACGATACCGGGATCGAGACCTGCAGACTCGGCCGAGTGGCGCGACAAGAAGGATGGAAAATACCACCGCAGGGGCAGGAGTATAGGTGCGCCGATCAACGGCGGTCAAGGTCGGCTCTCGCTGCGGCGAGACCCTGAGCACAGACCTTTGCCTGGCTCGGTCTCGCCAGGTAAAGGCCGGTGAGGCGATTGGTCAGGACCGGCGAGTGCCCGGCTACCCGGCTATTCCGGCGAGTGCGAATCGATACTGATCGTCACCGGACCGTCGTTGATCAGGTGCAACTGCATCTCGGCGCCAAAGACGCCGGTGTGGACCTGGCGGCCAAGCGCCTGCTCGAGATGCTCGACAAAGCGCTCGAACAGGGGCTGCGCCAGTTCCGGTCGGGCAGCGCGACTCCAGGAGGGGCGATTGCCCTTCTTCGTCGAAGCGAAGAGGGTGAACTGGCTGACCGCCAGAATCTGACCCTGGGCCTCGACGACGCTGCGGTTCATTACCCCGCTCGCGTCGGCGAAGATGCGTAGCCTGGCAAGCTTGGCAGACATCCAGAGCAGATCGTCCTCGGTGTCGCTGGCTGTGAAACCTGTGAGGACGAGCAAGCCCGAGCCGATGGCGCCGACCACCTGTCCGCCAACCTCAACCCGCGCCGATGCGACTCGCTGCACGACGACTCTCATGGCGCTGCCCTGGCGCCAGGCCTCCGCTGGCTGCAGACCGCCGAGGGCGGGCGCCGGTGCTTCAGTTCACTCGTCACGGAGGCACGCCTCGCCTGTGGTCGGAGGTCGTGACGCAAGCCAGGCGGCAAAGGCGGCGAGGGCCAGCGACGGGCTGTCGGTCACCCTGTGTCCGCCGTCGCCGTGGCGGGTGTGCGCTTGGGGGTCGTCGCTCATGGTCGACGCATTCTAACCAGAAACGTCGCGCAGGACGTTCATCCTGAAAACCTCTGTTGGCGGGGAAAATCCCGTTCATGCTTCGACAGGCTCAGCACGAACGGGATTTTCTCGGCTCACCCAACGGGTGAGCTTCCGTTCGCCCTGAGCAGCCCGCGTAGCGGGCGTGTCGAAGGGCTCTCTTGTCATCAACCGAGGTTTCTAGGTTCATCGGCTGGTGATCGCGTACACCATGTCGCCGACGAAGCGCCGGAACGACTCGTTCTCGACGAACTGCTTGTAGACCAGCGTGTCGTCCTTGAGGAGGATTTGCATCACTTTGTTCAGCGCCTGGTCGTGCGCCACGCGCGCGGTGTGTGGCGTGTTCTCTTTGGCGTTCTGGTAGCCGGCGTTGGCGGCGACCTTCGGCGCGATGTCGTCCAGGATGCGTTTGACGATGCGATCGGCGTCGTCGAACAGCGTGCCGAAGTGGTCGTTGAAGGTCTTCAGTATTTCGCTCAGGCGGTCGAGTTCGGGTTGAGGCTGGTGACCACCGCCAGCCGTCGGCGCCGGTTCGATCTCGGCGTCGGCGTCGGCCAGCGCGATCTTCATCGCCGCCTTCTTCTCGACGCGGTAGGTATCCATGTCGATCGTTTCGAGGATGCCATGGGCGAGGTCTTCCTCCTGCGGCGCCGGTAGCTTGGCCGTGAGCAGGTTGAGCAGGATCGAGAGCTTCTCCCATTCCGGGTTGCTGCACGGCATGACGGCGGCGAGGAAGTCGTAGGCGCGGCAGAACGCCCTGGCCTTGCCCTTGAAGTCGACCTGCTGGTCCTCGTCGAGCGTGTCGGTGTACACCGCGACACATGCGTCGAGGAGAGGATCAAGGCGCTCGCGGTCGGCGCCGGCGAGGAACAGGGCGACGAACTCCTGCACCTGCGCCGGCGAGTACACCTCTGCGCCATCGAGCGCCAGCTTGAGGTCGTGCAGCTTGTTGGGGTCGGTCTCGTCGGCGAGCAGCGTCGTGCGGTAGTAATCCTGGAAGGCGAAGGTGATCGCCTCGCTGTTGTTCTGGAAGTCGAGGACGAAGCAGTCGTGCTTCAGCGGATGCGCGCGGTTGATCCGCGTCAGCGTCTGCACCGCCTTGATTCCGGCAAGCGCCTTGTCCACGTACATCGAGTGCATCAGCGGCTCGTCGTAGCCGGTCTGGAACTTGTCGGCGCAGATCAGGAAGCGGTACGGGTCGCTCTGAATCTTCTCGGCGATGTCGCCGCTGGCAAAGCCGTTCACCGACTCCTCGCTGACCCTGGCGCCGCCGCCACCACTCTCGTGCTCGCCGGAGAAGGCGACGATCGCCCGGTACGGGCTCTTGCGCTCGACGAGGTAGGCCTGGAAGGCGTGGTAATACTGGATCGCGTGCGCTATGCCGCTGGTGACCACCATCGCCCGCGCCTGGCCGCCGATCTTGCCGGCGGCGAGCACCTGCTCGTGAAAGTGGTCGACCATGATCTCGGCCTTGAGCCGGATCGCGTGCTCGTGACTCTCGACGTAGCGGCGCAGCTTCTTCTTCGCCTTCTTCTTGTCGAACAGCGGATCGTCCTCGATCTTCTTGATCAGCTTGTAGTAACTGTCGACCGGCGTGTAGGCCTTGAGCACGTCGAGGATGAAGCGCTCCTCGATCGCCTGCTTCATGGTGTAGCTGTGGAACGGCCGATGCCTCACCTTGCCCTCGGCGTCGGGCGGCAGCGCCTCGCCGAACATCTCCAGCGTCCGGTTCTTGGGTGTCGCGGTGAACGCGAAGTAGCTCGCGTTGGTCAGCATCCTGCGTGCCGCCACGCGCGCTTCCAGCGCGTCGTTCACCGTATCTTCGGGGTCGACGGCCTCGCCCGAATCGCCCGTCGCATTAGCCAGGACGCGGCTCATTGCCGCCGTGGTCTTGCCGCCCTGGCTCGAATGCGCTTCGTCGATCAGGATGGCGAAGGTCTTGTCGCCCTGTGTGGCGATCTCGTCGAGGATGAAAGGGAACTTCTGCACCGTCGAGACGATGATCTTCCTGCCCTGCACGATGAAGCGGCGCAAGTCGCCCGAGTGCTCGGCGTGGCCGACCGTCGCGCCGACCTGCATGAACTGCTTGATCGTCGTCTGTATCTGGGCATCGAGGAGGCGCCGGTCGGTGACGACGATCACCGAGTCGAAGATCGCCTTGCCATCGCGCTTGACGCCGATGAGCTGGTGTGCGAGCCAGGCGATCGAATTCGACTTGCCGCTGCCGGCCGAGTGCTGGACGAGGTAGCGCCGTCCGGCGCCGTGGTCGCGCACGTCGGCCAGAGACAGGCGAACGACGCCGAGCTGGTGGTAACGCGGGAAGACCTGCGTGCGTTTCTTCCTGCCCGTCCTGGCGTCCTTCGTCTCGACGACCTGCGCGTAGTTCTCGACGATGTCGGTCAGGCCCGCCGGCGTCAGAATCTCCATCCACAGGTAGTCGGTCTTGAGACCGTCGTTGGGCGGGTTGCCGGCGCCGTCGTGGTAGCCCTTGTTGAAGGGCAGGAACCACGAACCCTTGCCCTTGAGTTCGGTGCACATCCGCACTTCGCTGTCGTCGACGGCGAAGTGCACGACGCAGCGGCCGAACTGGAAGAGCTTCTCGCGCGGGTCGCGGTCGCGGCGGTACTGCTCGACGGCATCCTCGACGGTCTGTTTGGTGAGGCGGTTCTTCAGTTCGAAAGTGATGATCGGCAGGCCGTTGATGAAGAGCCCGAGGTCGAGCGCACGGCGTGTCTCGTCGCTGCTGTAGGCGAGCTGGCGAGTGAGCGAGAAGCGGTTCTGCGCGTACAGCGCTGCCGCCTTGGCGTTACCTTCCGATGGCGTAGCGTGGAACAGGTCGAAGTGGCCGGCGGGATGGTGGTCGATTCCCTTGCGCAGCACGTCGATGACGCCTCGCCGGCCGACCTCGGTCGACAGGCGGGCGAGGAACTTCAGGCGGTTGAGGTTCCTGGCGTCGCCGGTGTCGGCGATCGAGAGCTTCCTGAACGCGTCGGGCTGCGTAGTGCGCAGGAAAGCGAAGAGTTGCGGCACGTCGAGCGCGTGTTCCCGGTCGTAGTCCTGTGCGCTGCCGGCGAAGTAGCCCGTTCCGCCGTAGGGCGCGGGCGCCTCGGCGACCATGCCGGGCGTGACTTTGATGCCGTCGCTGCCGGTCATGTGGCGCATGATCAGCGTTTCGAGGCCTTTTTCGCTGGTGTCGGTGGTCATCCTGGAAACCTCTGCTGATGACACGAGAGCCCTTCGACACGCCCGCTGCGCGGGCTGCTCAGGGCGAACGGAAACTCACCCGTGGGATGAGCCGAAAAAATCCCGTTCTGCTGAGCCTGTCGAAGTATGAGCCTGTCGAAGCATGAACGGGATTTCCCCCCGCCAATGGAGGTTTTTAGGTTCATGCCGCAATTTCTTCGTCGATGATTTCAGCTTCGTCGCCAAAGTCGACGGCTTCGTCGGCGGTTTCGGACTGGGCTTCATCGGGCAGTTTCGCCGCTGCCTCGCGTACGTCGAGCTTGCCGGTCACCACATCGGCGACGAGGCGGGTGCGGTATTCTCGCAGCAGCTCGATCTCGCGTGCGAGCCGGGAGATGGCGTGCGTCAGTGTGCGCGTCTCGGCCTGGATACGCGCGAGCAATTCATCCTGCTCGGGCAGCGGTGGAATCGCCAACTTGAATCGTTTGAGGTCCTCACACGTGATGGCACCCTTCGTGCTGCCGGCATCTTCGCTTGATGCGCGAAGTTGCAAGTACGCAGCCGTCAGCGCGAGATGAAGGAACGCGGCAGTTGTGATCGGTACTCGCGGAGTGATGAACGCGATATGCTGATTGATGGTCGCCTCGAAACCGAGCACAGCAGACATGCCGCGCGTCTTCCCTTGGCCTGTAATGGCCACGAGCACGCTGCCAGCCGCGACTTTGGGAAGATGGCACTCGCGCAGCGCGGCTGCGGTCACGAATTGGTCAGCGCTATCTATGAAACCGCGGTTTACTTGAGAACTGTTGAGCCAAGGACAGACCCCTTTTGTCCAGTAGCCTGGGTTGGCACGAGAAGGCGTCGAGCCGTTGCCTACCCGGGCAAAATGACTAACACGCCAAACTTCCCAGTGCTGTGGAATGTCGCCGAGCCAAGGGGTGCCTGTGGGTTTGAGAAACACGGACGGGTCGAGGCCGCGGGTGACGGCGCGGTGGATGATGGCCTGCTTCTGTTCGTTGAGCAGCGCGATCACCTTGCGCTTTGCCCGGATCGTTCGCTCCAGCCGGCCGGTCGCCCAATCCAGAAAGCGCACGATCGCGGCCTGCTCTTCGGGCGGGGGGAAAGGTACGCGTTGCCCCCCGAAAGCAGCATAGCGGAAGTCAGTCGAACGTTCTCGAATCCCGCGAGAGAGCGCAAGAATCCATTGGGACCTCGCCATCTCGCGGACGATGAACGCATAGTAGTACGCGTTGGCGCCGCTCCTTGCCTGACAAACCGCGTAGACCGGCGTGGCTTTGCCATCGCTATCCGATACACCTACTGCTCCCGCGAAGGCATCCATCGCATGAATGACAAGATCCCCCCTGCGAATCCCTTGATAACCGAGTTCATAGATTGCTTCGGTAAAGCCAGCCAAGCGGCGGTTCTTGCGGAGTGTCACCATGCCATCACGGAAACAGGTAACGACGCCATCGTCATCTCTAACGGGACGTTCCATCTTCGTGAAGAGCCGTTTCGCACGTTCTTCATGCCAATGCGCCGGAATTATTGGCGACCAGAGTAGCCCCGACTCCTTGTACTCCGCATATGGCTTGAGGTCAGCGATCATCCCCGTCTCCTTGCTCGTCCTCAGCGAGATCGGCAATCTGCTCAGCCAGAACCTCCTGTTCGCGGACCAACTCGGCGCGCAGTTCTTCCTCTGAAGGCAGGACGAGTTTGTACTTGGTCGCGAAAAGCTGTTCATTCCCGTGTAGCACCGAGTAGCGGACGACCGACTGGTCTTTCCGGGCGCACAGGATGATTCCGACGGTCGGATTGTCCTGCTCGCCGCGCCGCAGATCGTCGTACATGCGCACGTACATGTCCATCTGGCCGATGTCCTGGTGCGTCAGTTCGTCGGTCTTCAGATCGAAGAGAACGAAACACTTGAGCAGGTAGTTGTAGAAAACGAGGTCGAGGTAGAAATCCTTCGACTCGGTGCTGATGCGCTGTTGGCGGGCGACAAAGGCAAAGCCCTTGCCAAGCTCCAGGAGAAACGACTGCAGATGGCCGATGAGCGCGTCTTCGAGACTCGATTCGAGCAGCTTGCCGGTGTTGGGCAGGCCGAGGAATTCCAGCATGACGGGATCGCGAACGAAATCGCGCGGGGTGAGTGCCAGCGCGCCAATTCTTGCGGCCGCTTCTTCGCGAACGGGTAGACGATCCTGGCTCGCCAGCAGGCGCTCGTAGTACAGCGTGCCGATCTGCCGGTCGAGCGCCCGCGTGCTCCAGTTCTGCTGGGCGGCTTCATTCATGTACCACAGGCGGGTATCGGCATCTTCGACGCGCAGAAGCGATCGGTAGTGGGTCCAGCTCAATTCGCGACGCAGTGCGTCGCGAATTGGAAACAATTGAAAAAACAGCCGCATGTGGCGCAGGTTTGTGACGTCGAAGCCCTTGCCGAACGAATAGCGTTTATCTGCCGCCCCGAGGACGTTCGGTCCAAGCGCAGGCGTATCGCGGCAG
>NZ_FLQX01000110.1 GCF_900089955.1 Candidatus Accumulibacter aalborgensis
AACCTGCAAGCAAGAATCCCAGATTCAGCGAACGGTCATGCCCGCGCTTTTTGAGAAGTTACAACTGATCAGGTCCAGTCGAGAGAAGGGCGGGTCCTTGATCACATCCTGCTCGGAAAAGACCATCAGGTCGCGGATGCCCTTGTGGATGCGGTAGGCGCCGCCGTCGGCCTCGGCCGTAAAGAAGCGCTTCAGCCGTTCCGGCGAGACGTCGGCAGCGATGCTGGCCGGATAAAGCCCGCTGCGCGCCGTGGCGATGGCGCGGCTGTCGATGTCGGTGGCGAACACTTGTACGGTGTAGCGCTGCTTGATCGCCTGCAGGTACTCCTGCAGGATGATGGCCAGTGAATAAGCCTCCTCGCCGGTGGAGCATCCCGTTGACCAGACACGGATCACGGCGCCGGCAGGTTTGTCGGCAAAGAGCCGGGGGACGGCCTTCTCCGCCAGTGCGGCGAAGGCCTCGGGATCACGGAAAAAGCTGGTCACGCCGATCAGCAGGTCGCGAAACAGCGATTCCACCTCCTGCGGCGTCTGCTGCAGGTACTTGACATAGCTGTCGATCGCTTCGATCTGGTGCACGGCCATGCGCCGCTCGATGCGGCGATTGATCGTGCTCGGCTTGTATTGCGAGAAGTCGTGGCCCGTCTGCGAGCGCAGGACGACGAAGATCTTCTTCAGCGCGCCCTCGGTCTTCAGGGTATGAACCGGGTCGGGGCGGGCAGGCCGGGCGAAGGCTCGCGCCGCGTAGGCGACGAGCTGAGCAGGCATTTCGGCCGGTGGCAGCTCGTAATCCACCAGGCCGGTGGCCAGCGCGCTGCGCGGCATGCCGTCGTACTCGGCGGAAGCGGGGTTCTGAGCGATCACCAGGCCGCCCTCGCCCTTGATCGCGCCCACGCCCAGGGTGCCGTCGCTGCCCGTGCCGGAGAGGACGATACCGATTGCCCGCTCGCGCTGGTCGTGGGCCAGCGAGCGAAACAGAAAGTCGATGGGCAGGCGATGACCGCGCGGCGACGAGGGCTCGAGCAATTGCAGCGTGCCGTTGAGAAAAGCCATGTCGCGGTTGGGTGGGATGATGTAGGTGCAGTTGGGCTGCACGCACATGCCGTCCTCGACCTCGAAGACCTGCATGCGCGTGCACCGCTGGATGAGGCTGCACAGGAGACTCTTGTGGTCGGGTGCCAGGTGCTGAACCAGGACAAAGGCCATGCCTGTATCGGTATCGGCCGGCATGCCCGAGAAGAAGGCCTCGAACGCCGCCAGTCCCCCGGCCGACGCGCCGATGCCGACGACCGGGAAGGACGCCTCCGGCGTCTGCTCTGACGGGTCGCCGCAGTTGAGCGGCGGCGGCAAAGGTTGAAGGGAATCCTTGTTCGTGACTCGTTCGCTGGCCATGATTTCCGCATCGCCTGGTTGGCAGATTACCGATGATCGGATTCTATCCAAATTGGGGGGGGGGGGGGGCAATACCATACGGCCCTCCTGCGAAGCATCTCGTCGATGCGCGGGTCGGACTTTGCCACCGTTGGCGTAAGCCCGTATGTTGGCCAGCGCACAGAACCGTTCTCCGTGTGCTGGTAGTCTTCTTGCGTCGATGCGATGTCTGCATTGCATGATTTGCCGGACGGGCCGAGGCTGGCTCGTCCATCAGAACTACCCATCAACCAGCACGGAGACCAGGATGAACAAGGATCAAGTCAAGGGCGCAGCAAAAGACTTCGGTGGAAAAATTCAGGAAGAGGTCGGCAAATTGACTGGCAGCAAGGAGCAGCAGGCCAAGGGACTGAAAAATCAGGCCCAAGGCAAGGTGCAGGAACATGTCGGCGACCTGGAAGAAAACGTCAAGGACGCGACAGACGCCGTCAAGGAAGCCATGAAGCCGTAATACAATGGGTGTTCCTGCCCATCAGCGAAGAGAAGCAGCGGCCAATGGCCGCTGCTTCTCTTCCGGTGGCCGTGTACGCGGCTCATGGGGTCAAGGCCAGGCAGCCAGGCGCCATCATGGACCATGGCCAAGGTGTTCGCAGCGTCGCTCCGACGTTGCCACTCGGGGACAGCAAGGATGACTTATTGTGTCGGTGTACGGCTGGACGAGGGAATGATCTTCGCCTCGGATTCGCGAACCAATGCCGGCGTCGATAACTTCGCGAAGTTCTGCAAGATGACGGTATTCGAGCGCCGGGGCGAGCGCGTGATCATCCTCTTGAGTTCGGGCAATCTCGCTGGCACGCAGGCGATCGTCAGCCTGTTGACCCAACGCAGCGAAGGCACTGACCAGCAGGCGTCACTATGGAATGCGCGCACCATGTTCGACACGGTCAATCTGGTCTCCGACGCCATGCGCGACATCGAACGGCGCGACGCGCCCTTCCTCGAAGCAAGCGACATTAGGTTCAACGCCTCGTTCATCGTCGGCGGGCAGATCCGCGGCGAAGGGCAACGCCTGTTCCGCATCTACGCCGAAGGTAACTTCATCGAGGCTGGCATGGACACACCCTATATCCAGACCGGTGAAACGAAGTACGGCAAGCCGCTCATCGACCGCGTCATCATCGGCTCGACAAGGCTTGCGGACGCAGCGAAATGTATTCTCGTCTCGTTCGACTCGACGATGCGCAGCAATCTTTCGGTGGGTATGCCGATCGACCTCATCTGCTACGAACGTGACAGCCTCGAAATCCGGATGCGACGCCGTTTTGCCGAAGGCGACGCGTATTTCACGTCCTTGCACCAAAGCTGGAGCGAGGGCACTCGCCGGGTGTTTCGAGAACTCCCCGAGTTGGTCTGGTGAATTTGCCCTGGCCACGACTGCTGCACGCGGCACTGTGCTGACCCCTCACCGCCGCCACGCCTTCTCCATGTTCCATCCTCCATGACATCGCTTACCGCAAGGAACCTGAAATGAAAATCCGCATCGGCTATGAAATCGTTTATGAGTGCCCGCAGCCGACACCGATGATCCTGACGCTCGATGTCCACTACTCGCGGGTGAACGACGTCGTCGTGCCTGCTCACCTGATGACCGACCCGGCGGTACCACTGGTTGCCTATCGCGACGGCTTCGGCAATTGGTGTAGCCGAATCGTCGCGCCGCGCGGCGATATCCGCATTTTTGCCGACGGCGTCGTTCGCGATTCCGGCCGGGTAGACGACCTCGCACCGGAGGCGAACCAGCTCGCCCTTCAGGATCTGCCCGAGGAGACGCTGGTCTTCCTGCTCGGCAGCCGCTATTGCGAAACCGATCTGTTGTCCGCCGAGGCCTGGCGCCTGTTCGGGCACACGCAGCCGGGCTGGGCACGCGTGCAGGCGATTTGCGATTTCGTCCATCAGCACATTCAGTTTGGTTACCAGTTTGCCCGCCCGACCAAGACCGCCTGGGAAGCCTACAACGAGCGCGTCGGAGTTTGCCGCGACTACGCCCATCTGGCGGTCACCTTCTGCCGCTGCCTGAACATACCGGCCCGCTACTGCACCGGCTATCTGGGCGACATCGGCATCACGCCGGTGCCCGGTCCGATGGACTTCTCCGGGTGGTTCGACGTGTACCTGGGCGGCCGCTGGTACGCCTTCGATGCCCGCAACAACGTTCCTCGCATCGGGCGCATCCTCATTGCGCGCGGCCGCGACGCTGCCGACGTCGCGATGGTCACCACCTTCGGGCCAAGCGTCCTGAAGAGCTTTCTCGTCCGTACCGACGAACTGCCGGCGACCTGAAGCGGGGATAAAATGTTCATCCGCACCACGCCCGGATTTGCTGATCGCTCTCGGCTCAGCGCTTGGCCAGCGACTCGACGGGGTCGAGGCGCGCCGCCTGGCGCGCGGGCAGCACGCCGAAGACGATCCCGGTGGTCAGCGCCGTTGCCAGTCCGGCGAGCACCGCCCAATCCGGCGGAAAGGCGGGATAGGCGGGATAGAGCTGGCGGATGATCGCCGCTCCGGCTTGACCGAGCAGAAAGCCGAGCACTGCGCCAGCCACCGAGAGCATCGCCGCCTCGGTGAGAAAAGCGTTGCGAATCGTCGCACTGGTTGCGCCAAGCGCCTTGAGGAGGCCGATTTCCGCCGTGCGCTGGGCCACCGAAACGAGCATCACGTTCATCACCAGGATACCTGCGACGGCCAGGCTGATCGCCGCAATCCCCGCGACCGCCAGGGTCATCGTACCGAGCAGCCGGTCGAAGGTGGCCAGGACGGCGTCCTGGGTGATGATCGTCACGTCCTGCTCGCCCTCGTGGCGCAGCCTGATGATCTCGGCGACCTGCGCCTTGGCCGGCTCGATGGCATCGCGGCTGGCGGCTTCGACGAGGATGCGGAACAGCGTGTTGCTGTTGAACATCGCCTGCGCCAGGGCCACGGGTACGATCACCAGCTCGTCGGTGTTCATTCCCAGGCCCTGGCCGCTCGCCGCGAGGACGCCGACAATGCGGAAGCGTCGGTCGCCAATGCGCACCAGTTGGCCGAGCGCCGCCTGGCGGCCGAACATCTCGTCGCGCACCTTGGCGCCGATCACCGCTTCGGAAGCGCCGCGCCGCCAGTCGCCGGCGGGCAGAAAGCGCCCCTGGGCAAGCACCAGGCGACGCACGTCGATGAACTCGGCCGTCGTGCCGGCGACCATCACTTCGCGCAGCTTGCCGCCGACGCTGATTTCCGAAGTGCCGACGGCCAGCGGCGCGACGCGGTGCACGGCGCTGGCGCGCAGCAGTGCCTGCGCATCGTCCACGGTCAGGTCGCGCGGCGTGCTGGTGATCGCGTTGCCCGGATTGAAACCGCCTGTTTGCGAGCGACCGGGCAGAACGATCACCAGATTGCTGCCGATCGACGAGAATTCGTTCAGCACGTAGCGGCGCGCGCCGTCGCCGAGCGCGGTGAGGACGACGACCGCGGCGACGCCGATGGCCATCGCCAGCACCAGCAGGAAGGTGCGCAGCGGGTTGCCGGTCGCCGCGTCGCGCGCGAAGCGAATCAGGTCGGGAGTACGCATGCTTCGGGAATCACCCTGTTGCTGCGTGACTGGTCGTTCTGCAGTGCGCCGTCCTCCATCAGCAACTGGCGTCGCGCGCGCGCTCCGAGGCTGCCGTCGTGCGTGACGACGATCAGCGTGACGCCATTCTCGTTGAGTGCTTCGAGCAGACGCATCACCTCTTCGCCGGTGGCGCGGTCGAGGTTGCCGGTCGGCTCGTCGGCGAGGATCACCGCCGGCTGCATGATCGTCGCCCGGGCGATGGCGACGCGCTGGCGCTGGCCGCCGGAGAGTTGGTCGGGACGATGATCGGCGCGGTTCTCCAGCCCGTAGTCGCCCAGCGCCCGGGCCACGCGCTCGGCGCGTTGCGCCGGGGCGATGCCGGCCAGGATCATTGGCAGGGCGATGTTCTCGCCAGCGGTCAGACGGGGCACCAGGTGGAAGCTCTGGAAGACGAAACCGATGCGCTCGCTGCGCACGCGCGCCTGCTCTTCTGCCGACAGCGTCGTCACGTCGCGGCCTTCGAGACGATAGACGCCGGCATTGGGACGGTCGAGGAGACCGATCAGGTTGAGCAGCGTCGACTTGCCTGACCCTGAAGGTCCCATCACGGCGACGTACTCGCCAGCCGCGATGCTGACATCGAGGCGGCGCAGCGCATGCACCTCGCTGTCGCCAAGGTGAAAAACCCGCTCGATGCCGGCGAGTTCGATCAGCGCGGCGCTCATCGACTACTTGCCGACCGCTTGGACATCGACGGCATAGTGCGCGCCGGCCTTGACGCCGGCGCGCTCGAGCGAAGTGACCACGCGCTCACCGGCGACCAATCCGGCCAGCACTTCGGTGAACTCCCAGTTGGCCAGTCCGGTCTTCACCTGGCGCTCTTCCAGCGTACCGTCGGCAGCAGCGACCAGCACCCGGCCGCCTTCGAGCAGAGCCGACGTGGGCACCCGGACGACTTTCTCGCGAGCGTCGAGAATCACTTCGATGTCGGCGCTGTAGCCGACGAGCAGTTTGCCGGGTGCCGCTGGATCGTCGAAAATCGCCTCGATGTCGACCGTTCGCGCCTGCTTCTCGACCGCCGATACGTACGGTGCGACGCGCCTGACCTTGCCGGGAAACGACTGTCTTGGCAGCGCGTCTAGGCTGATCCGTACCGACTGCCCGGCGCTGATCTTCGGCGCATCGACTTCATCCATCGGCGCCTTGACGTACAGGCACGAGTCGTCGATCAGGTCGATGGCCGGTGGTGTCGGTACGCCGGGCGGCGAAGGCGTCGAGTACTCACCGACTTCGCCGACGATCTTGGCGATGGTGCCGGCAAATGGCGCGTAGAGTACCGTCCGCCCCTGCTCGACGCGAGTCAGGCTGACCTTGGCTTCGGTTTGCGCGACGTCGGCCGTCGTCGCAGCGCAGGCCGCGCGCTTGGCCAGCGCCTCGCTGCGAGCGCTGTCCTCCCTGGCACCCGAGACAAAACCCATGGCGCGCAAGGCCGCCTGACGGTCGGCTTCGCGCTCGGCGTTGGCCGCCACGGCGCAGGCCTCGCTGGCGCGGTAGCGAGCCGTGGCTACCTGCGTCATGGCCAAGGTGCTCTGGGCCTGCTGGTCGTCGTTCCACAACTTCATCAGCAACTGGCCCTTGCGCACGCGGTCGCCTTCCTTCACTGCCAGCACCTCGATGCGGCCACCGGTAATCGTCGACAGTTTGGTCCGCTGACACGCTTCAACGGTCCCGGCGCGCGTGTTGGCGAGTGTCGATTCGACCAGGCCGGTTTCGATTTCCTTGACTACGACGGTCACCGGTTTCGGCCGAGTCGCCCACCATATCCCGCCGATGATCAGCAGGACAAGCAGAAACGCGATGAGCAGGCGGCGGATCAAGGGTGACGGCATGGCGGGAACCGGGATGGGGAACGATGCCTGGCATCAAGGCTCACTATGGTCCGACGAAAGCGCCGGGCTGGCAAGCCCGGCGAGCATTCCGATGGCTTCGGCGTCGCGCAACGCGTAGCGTCTTTGACGCACAAAAAAAGAGCGCCCGCCGGCGCTCGCTGAGGCAAGAAGGAAAGCGGGTCAGGCCGCCTTTCTGCGCCTAGCCCAGCCCAGCCCACCGAGACCCAGGCTCAGTAGCAGGGCCGTCGCCGGCTCAGGCACGTCACCGTCGCTATGGACGCGATAGACGTTGCCCACATCCCAGACGGCCAACCCTTGGGCATCTTCAAAGATCACTTCGTTTGGGGCCCCGAAACACGACAGATCGCCCACGTTACCCGTGCCGCAGCCATCGCTGACCAGTTGCACCGTCTGGTTGGTGAAGAGGAGCATGTCGCTCCAGGTGTTTCGGTCCTGAATGTTGCCACCGGGCTCAAGGATCAGCACATTTCCGGGTGTGACGCTTTTCGGCAGCGAAATCACCCAGCCAATTTCCGATACATCCCCGTTGGCATCTTCCTCGTAGAGGTCGCACTGGATGTTACCCAGGGCGTCGAGGACGCAGCTCGACGCCGGAGCAGCGATGGCTGCCCCCATGGTGCCCACGACCAGCAACCCAACTCCGGCAAGCATCTTGACAATCTGTTTCATGGTCTGTCTCCTCCTGATGAATAGTCACTCCGAGCGTTCGTCATCCGTCGCGCTCAGCGCATTGCGTATCGATTCCTCTGCTTTCTCTACGCCAACGAAGGGTCAGTAGACGCAGTCAACGACTGTCCTGCCTGCTGGCCCGCGCGACGCGATTGAACCGTACGCCCGGATCTAAAAGCAATGCTCGTGCCAGTTTGCATTTGCGTTTAATAATCAATAGCATTCATGACAGGTCGCGTCTACTCCCTTGAGCAACTGTAAAATTTTCCGACACCTGGATCGCGGAAAGGTCTGCGCCAGCGCGCAACGCGCAGGTTGGGGTGAGCTTGCGAACCCCAACGCCAAAACCCATACGCCATCTCTTTTCTGCCGCGCCTGGCGGGTCAGATGACCGTGACGAGCGAACGGCGAGCGATGGCCGAATGTTGGGGTTCGCAAGCTCACCCCAACCGGTTCTTGACACCCAATACGCCTACGCCGCGGGGCTAGGCAACGCCGTTGGCGCCGACACCGAGTCTTCACAGCGTCTTCATGTACTCCACCAGCGCGTCCTTTTCGTCGCCTGACAACGCGGTACCGAACTCGTGGCCGTAGTTGCCGCCACCCTTGCTTCTCGTGTCGAGCCGCGTGCCGATACGCTGTGCCTCGGGGCCATCGGTCACGAAGCCCACCCTAGTCTGGTCATACACATCGTAACCGCGCCAGAATACCTTGGGGCGTTCGGCTGCCGGTTCGAGCAGATCACGCAGGGTGGGGACCGAACCGTTGTGCAGGTACGGGGCTTTCAGCCAGATACCGTCGAGGAAGGCAGCGACATAGCCCTTCAGGTCTTCCTCCACCAGGCCGCGGCGCTCGAGGCCCATTTCCTTGACCACCTGGTTGGCCTTGATCGCGGCGCCCTTGTTCCAGGAATCGAGGCGCCCGCGGTCGGTACCGACTTCGGCCAGAGCCAGCGGCCGTCCGGTCAGTTCGCTGGCGTGACAGCCGGCACAGTTCGCGTCGAACAGCGTTTTGCCGGCAGCGGCCCTGGCCGCGTCGATGGGGAACGGGTACCTGGGGGACGGCATTTCCGAGAGGTAAGCGTGCAGCCATTTGACCTGCTCGACGAAATCATCCTTGTCTGCCGGTGGGGCGCCGAGCAGGCCGAGGGCCGAGTCCATGATCACCGAGTAGGCGTCGTTGCTGTCGCCGGCATAGTTCATGCGGTGGCCCTTGTCCCAGACGTACTTCTTCAGGTTCCATACCGAGGGCATGTCGGTCGGGCCGAAGGAGTCATCCATCGGGGCTCGGATCATGAAGTACTTGGTGAGGTTCATCGCGTCGTCGCGGCCCCGACCCCAGTCGGGAAAGTCCTGGCGGTAGATCCAGGCGAACTGGGCCTCGCGTTCAAGCAGGCGCTTCCTGGTGATCGGGATGATGAAGAAACGGTAGAGCAGTTTGTCGATGACATCGAGGTCGGTCACCCGGTTGATCTCGGCCATCAGGATGTCGGCGTTGAAGCGCGGGTCCTTGGCGCAGTCGATGAGATAGCGAAAGAAGCCCTCGACGTTGGTGGTATGGGCCGCGCCGCCGACGACGAAAACCGGGTCGGCATCGGGCGTCGCACGGTAGCTGGTGGTGTGGCAGACGGCGCAGTTGTTGCCCACCCGCGGGAAGCCGATGATTTTATTCGTGAAGCCCACCGGCAGTTCCTGGCCCTCCTCCCAGGGAACGCCCAGCGCAGCGTAGCCACCGGGAATCACCTTGCCGTCCTGGGTAAGCTTTTCGGGAAAAATTCGCGGCAGGACGTAGAAGATCCAGTAGGGAACGCCGGCGTCGTGCTCGGCGCCGATCGACCCGTACTTGAAACGCATCTCTGGCGTGGCGGTCACCCAGTCGGGCTGCGGATGTTCGCGGAAGCCGCGGTCGTAGCCGATCCAGGCGCCGACGATGGCGATCACGATAACGACGAGGACGATGATCTTGAACCAGATCCTGGAGAAGAAGTTGCTCATCATTGAACCCTCAGAAAGTCTTCAGGAACTCGACCAGCGCGGTCTTGTCGGCGGGGCTGAGGTCGGTGCCGTAGTCCTTGCCTTCGTGGCCGCCGTTGCCGTTGCCCAGCACCGCGGTGTCGAGGCGGAAGAACTTGTGGCCGTTGGCTTCCGGCTGATCGGAGACGAAGCCGACCTTGGCCGGGTCGTAGACGTCGTTGCCGCGATAGAAGGCCGCGGGTCGCCTGGCCGCCGGCTCAAGCAGGTCGCGCAGGCTGGGCACCGAGCCGTTGTGCAGGTAGGGCGCTCGCAGCCACAGTCCGTCGAGCGGCATGTTGGCGTAGCCGAAGGTCTTCCGGAAATGCGTGAAGCGCCACGGGTAGCCGGCGTAAAGCGTGGCCTGGTTCACCGCCAGGGTGTGGGTGTAGGAGTCGAGCCGCCGCCGGTCGGTGCCGATGGCGCCCAGAGGCGTCACCTGGCCGACATATTCGCCGCTGAAATCGCTGCCCGAGGCACCGTGGCAGGCAGAGCAATACGCCTGGTAGATCGGTTCGCCGCGGGCTGCCAAATGGCTATCGATGGGGAAGAACTGGCTGAAGAGGGGAGGCGTCGCGTCCATGATCCAGTCCTCGACCCGGCGGATGCGCGCCAGGTCGATGGTCGGCGGCGTCGTTCCGGTGCCGAAGGCAGCGCTCTTGTTGCGCTCCTCGACATTGGTATTGTTGCCGTCCCAGTGCAGTTGCATCTCGTGCGGCTCCTTGCGCTGGCGTTGCCGCCAGAGCGAGGGAAAATCCGCCGGCCCGTTGAACTCGCTGGGGTCGAGATGCGCCATGGGGAAGTTGAAGATCACTTTGGCCGAGTTGAACGTGTCGACCCGTCCGGGGCCCCATTCCTCCTGGTCGAACACCCACTTGAAACGTCCGGCCAGGGCCAGCACCCGATCGCGCATGATCGCGATGGCCACGGGATAGACGACGTAGCGGTCGAGCAGGTCGAGTTGCCCGCCCTGGCGCTCGATTTCCGGCATGATGAATTCCTTGGAGAATTTCGCATCGGCGGCGCAGCGGAAGAAAAACTCCTCGAACCCCTTCATGTTGAAAGTGGCGGCGGGCATGCCGAGAACGATGGTCGGTGGCTGGTCGGCTGCGGTGCGCACGGTGCTGGTATGGCAGACGGCGCAATTGACGAAGACCCGGTCAATCCCCTGGTAGCGGCGACGGGATGTCCCCACCGGGACATCCTTGTCGCTGCCGTCGGAATTTTTCTCGTAGACCATTCCCAGCGACTGGTAACCCTTGCCAGGCAAGTACTGGGGGCAGACATCGGGCAAGGCTCGCCAGATCCAGTAAGGGAAGCCCATTTCGTGCTCGCCGCCGGTAGACCCGTACTTGAAGTGTTCGGTCGGACTGTCGTAATCGACCGCGACGTCGCCGCCGAAGCGTTGCACCAGCCAGATCCCGATCAACGTCGGCAGCGCCACAATGACGATCAAGAGGATGAGAAAGCGCCGCCTCCAGGGGTTCGCGGCTTGTGCGTGGTCGTCGTTCATGGTGCTTTCCCCCACTGATGGTGCGTTAGTGCGGCGGCAGGCACGGCCGCAGGGCTTCGTAGCCGCCGGCGAGCATGGCTTTCAACTGCGGCGGGTGGCCGGTTTCGCCGTGCAGCCAGTCCTCGACCAGAGTCAACAAGACGGCCCGCGCCGGGCTCTCCCGCCAGGCTCTGGCATCGGTCGCGAAAGCCGGCAACACGCTGGCCGGCGGCATCGGCGTCTTTTCCCGCTGCTCCTGCGCCACGTCGGCCATGGCCAGGCGGACGTAGATGCGCGGCGCGCAGTGGCGGAGTTTGCTGGCCACCTCGGCTGGGCCGCCCTGGAGGAAATTCGGCGGGAAGGTCTCGGCCGTCTGATGACAGGCGGCGCAGTAGGGGTGAAAAGCGCGCGCCGCCGTTTCGCCGGCGGCTCCCGGCGACTGGCCGGAGGCCACGGCGGGCACTTCCAGCTCGGGCGGCAGCAGCAAGCGTGCCGCCTGGCAACAGGGCGTCGGAGCACCTGCGCCGAGTTCGGCGAAGAGTGCGGCGAAGAGCTTCTCGCGCGGCAAGGGGGCTGGCGCGAACAGCGTCGCCGCTTCGGGGCCGGCGGCCAGGCGGTCGATGGCCTGCTCCAGAACGGGGAATTCCTGGCGGATTTCCACGCTCGCCTCGCCGCTATAGTCGGACGAAGTGGGGTCAGCTCCGCGGCGGAATTCGATGCGGCCGATGGCGTTGCCCTCCGCGGTGCGCGCTGGGCGACCTCCTGCCTGCGCCAGCAGGGTCGCCCGGCTGGGCGTCGCCTGGCCAATGAGCATCAGTTCCAGGTTGTTCAGCGCAGTGCCGCCGGGTAGCGTCAGGCGCGTCAGTTGCCCACCAGTCGGTCGTCCGGAGTGCAGGAAAAGCGATCCTTCGAGCAGCATCCCTCCTTTCGCTGCGCAGCGCAGTGCCCAGCGCGAAGCCGGCACGCTGGCGTCGATGCGACACGGTAGCGTCACCCGCAGCGGCGCGGTTGGCGTCCGGGCCAGGGAGCTTTCCAGCCTCAGCCGGTCGGGATCGGCGACAAACTCGGCCAGGCCGGTGACCAGCTGGCGCAGTCCATCGGGGTCATCGGCCTGCCAGCTTCCCCGTGGCGGGCGCGGCAGCAGAGGATCGAAGCGCGCCGGCACATGCGCGAGGGCCAACTGGCCAGCGCGGTCTGGCGGCCAGTTGGCCACGCCCTGTAGCGGATTGCGGTTGGGGATGTCGGGATTGCCGGCGGCCAGGCCGCCTGGCCAGCGGCGGCGGCCCTCGTCGCGCAGCGGAGCGGCAACGGTCTGTTCGAATCGGGCATCCGGCGCCCAGGGCTGGCCGCCGGAGAGCGCATGGCGCAAGGCGGCGGCGAACAAGCCGGCGCGGCAGCGCTGGGCGGCGCGATCGGTCGCGCCGCAGCCTTCGCGCCACAGGTGCTGGGTCAGGGCAAAGCCGTTGGCTCGTTCGGTGGCGTTGTCGATGGCGTAGGGGATGTCGATTCCCCGCTCGGGCGCAATGCCGTAAAAGCGCCGGCCACTGGCCAGCAGCAGGGCTGCAACCTGGGGATTGGCGTTGGTCTCGTCCCACAGCGCGCGGGAGAAGATCGGCGAGCCGTTCTGATGACAGGCGAAGCAGAGCGTGCGATTGGCATAGATCACCCTCGGTTTGCCGCCGGCCCGGTAGTCCTTGACCAATTGGAATTCGAAGCGGCCGGCATCCTCGTTGTAACTGATGATCTCCAGGATTGCCGACTTTTCCTGATAGCCGATGTAGAGCCGATCCTTGAGCAGGGGCGCAGCCGCGGTGGCTGGTTGGCGATCGATGGCGACCACCACCCGCGGGTAGGCGAAGTAGTCCGGTGCGGCCGCCGTGCGCTGCAGCGAGCGACCCAACGGAATGAGTACCCGCTTGGCAGGTGGCAGAGCGCTGGCCGGGTCGCTTTGCAACTGGGCGTCGAGCCGCGCCAGCAGAAGCTCGAAAGGGAAAGGCAGGTCGATTTTCGTCTGCCCGCCGCGCGTCACGGCAAAAATCCGGTCGAACAGCGAGCGGCCGCGGCTGGGGAGATTCTCGCCGGGGTCGGCCGGGTCGACGACCCGGACCGGGGTCGGCAGTTCAGCCGCCAGCACCTGCACCACGGCTGCCCAGGCGCAGACAAGGCCCAGCAGGCCAGTCAGAAGGGCTTTGCGCGGGCTCATCACGGGTTCCCATACTCGGCGGCCCGGTGTGCCGGTCAGGGTGACGATGAAAGTCGCGCAAGCGACTCACGAACCTCCCCTCTCCCGCACGCGGGAGAGGGGTTGGGGGTGAGGGAAACGGTCATGATTTTTATTATCGGGTGTGTCTTGAGAAGTCACGACCGTTTGGCGGCGACCACAGAGCGCGTTTGGGTGCCCGGCCAGCAGTCTTCCTGCACCTTGCCGCCGTTGACGAAATCCTGCCGCGCCTTGTCGTCGGTGGCCTTGTCGTAGAGCGTGAAATTGAGCGCGAAGCCGCGGTCCAGGTAAGCCCGGCCGAGGTAGAAACCGGGGCGGATCATGCGGATTTCGTCGCGCACCTTGAGGCCGCGCCGGCCGGCCAGGTAATCCGGGTTTTCCTGATAGCCGGGGATGTCATCGGTGAACAGGTAGTCGATGATGATCGATTCCCGCCGGGCGTCGAGCAGGCTCTGGCCGCAGTAGAGCTTGGCCGGGAAGAGCAGCCAGGTGTCCTTGCCGCCATAGCTCATTTTCCTGGGTTCGCCTTCGACCAGGCCGACCTTCTTCAGCACCGACAGATCGTCGATCCGGTTACGCAACACTCGCTCGTCGCGGAAAAAAACCTTGCCCCGCCACAGCGCTTCGCCGATGTCCTCGATGACCAGCCCCTTGAGATGCAGAGCGGTGCCGGCAAAACCGCCGACCACCTCGGAAAGGCGGAACTTGCCGCTGCTCCCTTTGGGCAGCAGGATGCGGCCGTCGAAAGCGCCATCGGGAATCGGGCCGGCGGGCAGGCGCGCGTAGATCTGGTCGAGCTGTTCCTGGTCGAAGGTGGCCAGGTAGTCCGGCGTGATCTTCGCCAGTTCAACCGCAGCGATGGGGTACTTGTAGTCGACCTGCGCCAGATCCATCTTCGTCTGGTAGCCCTTGTCGTAGGGGGCGAAAGCGATGGTCGGCGGTTCCGGCTGGCTGCACGAGGCCAGCGCCAATGCCGCAAGCACGCTCGGACCTGCGCGCAGAATGAAGGTGCCCGGCAGTCCCATGATGTGATCTCCCGTTTCCTTACAGCGTGGCGAGGAAGGCGGTGAGCGCCTTCTTGTCCGCCTCGGAGAGGTCCTCGCCAAAGCGGTGGCCCTCGTTCTCTATTTCCTGGCTGCAGGTCTCGTAGTTGGCGCTGATGAAATCCCGTTTTTCACGCAGGATATCGACGAAGCGCGACGGCTGTTTGAGGATCTCGTCGGCCATCGCCTGCAGGGTGGGCAGCAGGCCTTTCTTGCCGGCCGCTTCCAGACGCGCCGGGTCGCGCTTGGCGAGAAACAGGTCGTCCACCAGTTGCTTGTGCATCACGCCGTTGAGGAAGCCGGCGCTGCTGCCGGCCGGGATCTTCACCTGCCCGAAGCCGCCCAGCGGCTTCTCGATCTTGCCGTCGAGGGGCCGGATACCGACGTCGATGAGCAGATCGCTGTTGGTCAGCGTGCGCTTGATTCCCCTGTCCTTCGGGTGCAGCAGGTCGGCCATCGACAGCTTGAACAGCTTGAAGCGGCCCTCGACGCTGGGGTCGTAGCGCAGGCAGTCGGGCTGCTTTTCGAGCAGCTTGCCATTGCTGTCCACGTAGCGGGCGCGATGGAAGTCGTTGCCCTTGTTGGCCGGTTGGCCGCAGATTTCCGGCCCGATGGCGTTGTTGTGCATGAAGGGAGCGGTCGCCCAGACATTGATCAGCGAGACGTTGCGGTAATAGCCGCGACCGCCGTCCTTGAGTTCGACGCGCTCCGGGATGTCCGCTACCACCGGTCGATTGTGCACCGTGGCCGACGCGTATTCCATGTACAGGTGGCCGGGCTTGTGATTCGAGTGCAGTGCCCGGCAGCGGAAGGTGCCGACTTCGGTCACCGGTGTCGCCTGATCGTTGCCCAGGAAATCGGCCCGCACCTTGCGCGGATGCTGCTCGTTGGCGGCGGCAAAGTCGCGGTTCCTGAACGGACCGCCTGCGCTTTCCGGAATGCTCGAATGGCAGCGCGCGCAGTTGTCGGCAAAGACGGTCTGGCCGCGACTCACAGCGCCCTTGCCGAATTCCTTTTCCAGGTCGGCGACGAAATCCGCGCGGCTGTAAGTCGCCGCCGGATCGCTGGCCTGGCGGGCCTTGGCCATGGCGACCTGGAGGTCGGCCTCGTCCGATTCGGCCGAAGCGAAGAAGTCGAGCACGTTCTGCAGTCGATCCTCGATGGCCCGGAAATTCGGGCAGTCGCGCCGACACTGGCCGATGTTGAAGGAGGTCTGCCCGAAGCCGCGCTGCGCCGGGTCCACCTGGCGCATGTCGGACAAGTGATTGACCCAGCACTGTTCGGAACACGAGCCGATATTGAAATAAACCCGCTGGATGGCCTCGTGGGCGCCGATGGAATCCTCGCCGCCCTTCAGGATGTGATGAACGCCGGGCAGAACGACCCTCTGGCCGCCGAGATTGACCACCGTGGTGTCGTCCTCGCGCGTGCTCTTCTGCCAGCACTTGCCGTTGCGGCCCGGTTCGCACCAGCACTTGTCCTCGTCTTTCTCAACGCCGCAGGAGTTGGTCTTGCGCCACTTGCTGACCGTCTCGCCCTTGAATACCGGCCGCTGGGCGACATTGATCAGCGCGTTGATGGTGCCCGGGTTGTTGATCTGGTCGTGCGAGATCGCCGATGTGTCCGTCGCTCCCGGCCGGGCGTGAGCGAACATCTGGTATTCCAGGCTGCTGATCGGCATGCCGGAACCCAGCAGTTCGGACATCCGGGTGTACTGGTTGCCGATCAGCCCCTTGATGTTCTCCCACTTGGGATGCGCCGGATCGGCAGGCGGGTTGAGCGGGTCGAAGGCGATGTGGCACGAGCCGCAGGACGTGCCGATGAGGAAGGGTGGTTCCACCGAGGCATCGGCGAGTTTGCTCACCCGCTGGTCCGATTCGATGCCGGTGGTAGTGGCCATGAGGCGGCTGAATCCGGACCAGTTGGCCAGGTCGCCGTTCAGTTGTTTCCACTTGGCGGCGTCGAAACGGGGATTGGGAAACTTGCGGATACCGAGAGCGCCGGTGGATGTGCCGAACTTGAGATCGCAGGCCGAGTGCCGCTGATCTTCCTTGCCCGCCTGGCTGTGCGGGTCGTTCGCGTCCAGCGGCGCATCCTGCAGACCGCAGGCGGGGTCTACGTAGCCGGGCTTGCCGACGTACTTGAGCAGCACATCGTCGCCGGGGCACCAGTCGAAGCCGTAGGTTTCCTCGGCCGATTTCGCCGGGCAGTCTGCATCGCCGGGCTTGCAGCAGGCCGGGTCGTTGATGATTCCCCAGGCCCAGAAACGATCGTCGCGCTGATCGCCACGCAGGACACGGAACCAGTCCACCAGCACGCCGATGCGCTGCTGGAAGGTATAGGTATGAAAGCGGTCATTGCCAGCGGTGGCCTTGAACCAGATCAGGCGCCCGACACATTCGGAGTCGTTCAGGCCCTCACGGGCGCAGGCCTCGTGGTAGGGCGCATCCTGATCGACGAGCGACGCTTCTGGAAGCGGCTTGGCGGGCGGCGCGGCGGCAACGACCGGCGCGTTTTCGGCGTGGGCGGGGCTCACGCCACGGCTCTGGAAAACGCCGACGCCGACGCCAAGAATAGCGGCTGCCGCAAAGGCAGCAAGCAGGGCACGTTTCATGCATTCTCTCCCGATGGACAAATGGCTGCGAAAGCCCCAAGGATGTGAAACTCAACGGCACTGCGAAGAGTATCTGTGGCCCTGCCGGCGCTGTCAACCGCAAGTCCATGGCGAGCTTGTGAAGACAGGTTGCCAGAAGTTGATTCCGCGCCACTGAAACGGGATACTTGTCGACGCGCCGCTGTGGATAGTTCCGACCACAACGGTGGTCGCCCTGCTCGAACTTGCCGGAATTTCCTATCCTTTCAAGCGCTTGAATCCGCGAGAACACATCATGGGCCTGCCGAAGCGCGACCTTGAACTGCACACCTACGCCGACTATCAGACTTGGCCGGACGACTGCCGTCACGAACTGATCGACGGTATTGCCTACGCGATGGCGCCGGCGCCATCGCGTAGGCATCAAATCACGGTCGGGGAAATCTTCCGCCAGATCGCCAACACGCTCGACGGCACACCCTGTCGCCCGTACATCTCGCCCTTTGACGTGCGCCTGACGCAGGCCGACCAGACCGACAACCGCATCGATACGGTCGTCCAGCCCGATATCAGCGTCATCTGCGACCGCAACAGGGTTGACGACAAGGGCGGCAAGGGCGCGCCGGACTGGATCATCGAAGTCCTTTCGCCGGCGACCGCCAGCCACGACCAGATCATCAAACGCGCCCTCTACGAGCGCGTCGGTGTGCGCGAATACTGGCTGGTTCATCCAACCGACCGTATTGTCACCATCTATCGTCTGATCGACGGTGCCTACGGCAAGCCCGACATCCGCGAACTCGACGGCGAAACCGCCTGCGGCGTGCTGCCCGAAGTCGTCATCGGTTGGGAGAAAGTACTGCGCGACGACGACTGAGCGAGCAAGACCGCGGCCCAGCATGGCCGTTTGCGGGAAGTCGATTTCGAATCAGGGCCTTGATCGACCGTTCGACTCGATCAAGTCCCGGCGATGGCTTCCCGGGCCAGCGGTGAAGCGCTGGTGCTGGCTTGTGCCTTGACGACCAGAATGTCCTCCATCACCAGATACTCCAGATCCGACCCGAAGAACATGTTCAGCGCGTCGGTCGGCGAACAGATCATCGCTTCGCCGCGACGATTCAGTGAGGTGTTGAGGACTACGCCGTTACCGGTCAGCTTTTCGAGTTCGACCATCAGGTCGTAGTAGCGCGGATTGAATTCGCGCTGCAGCACCTGCGCTCGCGAGGTGCCGTCTTCGTGTACCACTTCCGGGACACGCTCCTGCCAGCCATCGGCGACCTCGAAGGTGAAGGTCATGAAGGGCGCGGGATGTGCGCTGCCGAGCATCTGCGGGCCGACCGTGTCGAGCATGCTCGGGCAGAAAGGGCGCCAGCGTTCGCGGAACTTGATCTGCGCGTTGATGCGATCGGCGACGCCAGGGACGCTAGGGCAGCCGACGATCGAGCGACCGCCGAGGGCGCGCGGGCCAAACTCCATGCGCCCCTGAAACCAGGCCACGGGGTTACCCTCGACCAGCAGGCGGGCAACGTGCTGCGGCACATCGTCAAGCCGCTGCCCCAGCGGTCGCGCCGGATGGCGGGCGCAGGCGGCAATGACGTCTTCATTGCTGTACGCCGGGCCGAGGTAGACGTGCGCCATCTTCTCGACCGGCACGCCGCGTTGTACCGAAACGTAGGCCGCGGCGCCGACCGCCGTACCGGCATCGCCCGAGGCCGGCTGGACAAAGAGTTCCCTGACCTCGGGGCGGGCGATGATTTTCTGGTTGAGCTTGACGTTCAGCGCACCGCCGCCGGAGAAAGCGAGCCGGCCGGTCTCGCGCAGGATGTCTCCGAGGTAGTGGTCGAGCATCTGCAGCGACAGGTCCTCGAAGAGCTTCTGCATGCTCGCCGCGTAGTGGATGTAGGGGTCGTCGGCGACGTCACCGGAACGTCGGGGACCTAGCCAGTCGACGAGCTTGGGAGAAAAGTAGTAACCCTTGCCGTCTTCCTTGTAGCGACGGAAGCCGATCACGTTGGCGTAGTCGGTGTTGACCGTCAGTTCACCGTTCTCGAAGCTGGCCAGGCGTGAGAAATCGTATCGGCTCGGGTCACCGTAAGGCGCCATGCCCATCACCTTGTATTCACCGTCGAGCATTTCGAAACCCAGAAACTCGGTCAGGGCGCCGTACAGTCCGCCCAGCGAATCGGGGTCGTAAAACTCCTTGATTTTGTGAATCCGGCCGTTCTCGCCATAGCCAAAGAAGGTGGTTGCGTATTCACCCTTGCCGTCGATGCCCAGAATCGCCGTCTTCTCGGCGAAACCCGAACAATGGTAGGCGCTGGCCGCATGCGCGAGGTGGTGCTCGACGGGAACGATCTCGATCTTCTTCAGATCGAAGCCCAGTTGCTGAAGGCACCACTCGATGCGTTTGCGATAGCGGTGGAAGCGCCGGTTGCCGGTCAGGATCGCGTCGAGCGCACGATCGGGAGCGTACCAGTAGCGTCGGGCGTAATGCCAGCGCGCCGGTTCGCCGAGGCTGATCGGCGCAAAGGGAATAGCGACTGCGTCGACGTCGGCGGGCTTGATGCCGGCAAACTCCAGGCAGAACTTCGCCGCCTCGTACGGCATGCGGTTCTTGGCGTGCTTGTCGCGAACGAAGCGTTCCTCCTCTGCCGCTGCGACGAGCTTGCCGTCGATGTAGAGCGCCGCCGAAGGGTCGTGGGTCAGCGCGCCGGACAGTCCGAGTAGGGTCAGTGCCAAGGTCGAGTTCTCAGAGAATCACACGGTCGGCCCGGGCAACGGCTGCCGCCCGACGAAAGCGGCGAGTATACCTGTCCCCGCCCCGCTTCGGTTCGCTGACCGGGCCGATGCCTGGGCGGTCGCCGCCTGCCAGGCACCTTTCAGTACGGCCGCGGTTCGCCGGCCGGGCGGGTCTTGAAACGGCGATGGACCCAGTAGTACTGTTCCGGCATCTCGCGCACGGCCGTTTCGATCCAGGCGTTCATGCGTCGGGTATCGGCCTCGACGTCGTCGGAGGGAAAGTCCGGCCAGGGTTCGCCGACGGTGACCGCATAGCCTGCACCGCCAGGCAGAATGCGCGTTACCACCGGGACGACCGTAGCGCCACTCAGTCGCGCCAGGCGCGACAAACCGGGGAGCGTCGCTGCCTGCACGCCGAAGAAGGGGACAAAAATGGAATCGCGGCGCCCGAAGTCCATGTCCGGCAGATAATAGAGCGGGCGTCCCGCTTTCATGGCCCTGACGCTGGCGCGTACGCTCTCCTGTCGCGAGAGCAGCAGTTGATCGCCGAAGCGACGGCGACCGCGGTACAGCAGGCGGTCGAAAACGGGGTCGGACTGTACCGCGTAGATGCTCGCGCTGTCGTAGCGCATGGCAATCGCGACACCGCCAGCGTCGAGCCCGACGAAATGGGGCGTCAGCATCAGCACCGGACGGCCGGCATCGAGCAGCGCGCGGATCCTTTCCGCGCCATCGACCCTCGTCAGCCGAGCGAGGCGTTGTGGACTGGACCACCACAGGAGGCCGCGCTCGAGCATGCTGCGACTGAGCACCTTGAAGTGCGCCCTCGCCAGGCGCCAGCGCTGTCGTTCGTCGAGTTCCGGAAAGCACAGACCCAGGTTCACCAGGACAATGCGCCGCCGTCTGCTGGCAACGCTGAAGAGGGCCAGCCCCAAGGCATTACCGACCAGAGCCAGGGTCCGCAGCGGCAGGAAGTGAAGCAGCCAGAGCGTAGCGGCGAGCAGGCGACTGAGCATCGCCTCAGGCACTCTCGGTCAGAGATGCGGTCGGCAGGTGTCGGTCTTGATCGGTGTCGGTCATGCCAGACACGGTGTCACGCAGCAGTCCATGGCTCGGATGATCGAGGAGTAGAGGCGTCGAATTGTACCGTGTACGGTGTATTTTGATTCCGGCCGGGGTATCGTCCGGGGTATCGTCCATTCCGACGCGGCTTCTGACCGTCGTTCACTCCACTATCAGCGGGTATTCCGAAAGGGCACGTACCACGGTCGCAGCAAGCTCATCAGGGAGCCGCAGCTACCGGTGACGGATGGGTCGTTCCTCTGCGTCGGATTCGGTACATAATTCAGTTTGCCGGTGAGATTTTCGTAGCCGCATGATCGTCAGGGGACACTCAATTGGCAGGCACTCTTCTAGAAGGGTATGACGTATTCCTTTCCCACCGTTCACCGGACAAGCCCATGGTCGAGCGACTGGCAGACAAGCTCGTCGAGGAGGCGCAGCTCAATCCGTTTCTCGACCGCTGGCACCTGATTCCGGGAGAGCCCTGGCAGGAGAGTCTCGAAGAGGCGCTGAACCGGAGCCGCTGCGTTGCCGTCTTCGTCGGGCCCAGCGGAGTCAACTCCTGGGAAAACGAGGAGATGCGGGCTGCGCTGAGCAGGCGGGTTCAGGAAAACCGCTTCCGTGTCATCCCGGTCCTGCTGCCGGGCGCTGACCAAGAGGCCCGGGACAAGTTGCCGTCCTTTCTGCTGCGCTTCACCTGGGTCGACTTGACCGCCGGCATCGACGACCCGGTCGCCTTTTCGCGGCTGGTCGCAGGCATTCGCGGGCAGGCGCCCGGCCGCTCCGGGGTGCAGAAGCTGTCCACGGGCTCGCCGTACATACTCAAGAGCGTGCGCGAGATCATGGAAGACGCCTTGCGTCCTGAGGGCATCGACCTGGCATCGATACCGCGCGGGCTCGGGGCGACCATCAGCATGCTCATTCGCCGCTGCCAGCTTCAGTACCCGAATCTGGATCCGCAACAGGTGGCACAAAAGATCAACGGCAGCCGCGCACTGGCCTACGAAGAAAAGTACGCGCAGCGCAGCCAGAAGGAAGACGAACGCTACCGCGGCTTCGAGGAGTGGGAAACCGAACTGCACGCGCTGCTGCGGCATGTCGGCATTCGCGACTTCGCACGCTGCCGGGCGATCAACGTAGGCATCGGCAATGGGCTGGAGAAGCCGTTCTTCTACAAGGACTTCAAACAGTTGCTGGGAGTCGATCTGTCGGCGAAGGCGCTTGCCAGGGCGGCGCAAGTGATAGCGAACCTCGCCACACGCCGTGCCGAGGCTGAGGAACTGGAAGGCGTGGCGAGCAACGCCTTCGACCTTTACCTGTCGCTGCGAACCTATCAGTCGACCTTCTTCGATATCGGCGATGCCTTGTTCGCGGCCTGCCGGGTGCTCGCCAGCGGGGGCCGGGTAGTCATCTCGATACCGTACGTCTATGTCGACCAGGGCCGGTTGCTGAACGGTCTGCTGCGCCCAGGAGGGCATGATCTCGATCCTGATCTGCCCTACGAGATCGCCGATGCGGTTCGGCGCGGCTTGCAGAACCTCGGTTTCGAGGAACTCGGCCTGCAGACCGGCCTGTTCGAGATTTACATCTACGGCATGAAGACGAGCTAGCACGTCGATCGCCTTGAAGGCACTCGTGCCGTTATACTGTTCGCTCCCCAGAGCCGTCGCCGAGTAGCTGTCCGGCCCAGGCGGCGACTCGAAGCTGTGACAGGGACCGACCTTTGACAACGCGCAATGGCAGCCACGACGATTCACTCGCACGCGTCACCAACGCTGCGCCAGCGCGTTTCGCTCGGCTGGCGACGTCTCGATGACCGCGCGCCGCAGCACGCTTGCCTTGCACGGCTGGGTGGCCCGAGCGGTTCCGGTGACTCTCGCGGAATTGAGCGCATTGCTCTGGTCGTTCGCCTACTTCTTTTCCTTGCTCGCCAGTTATTACGTGTTGCGCCCGCTGCGCGACCAGATGGGAATTGCCGCCGGCGTACGCAACCTGCCGTGGCTGTTCACCGCAACTTTTGTCGTCCTGCTCCTGGCGCAACCGCTCTACGGCGCGCTGGTCGCGCGCCTGCCGCGTGCGCGCTTCATTCCCGTCGTCTATCACTTCTTTGCCGTCAACCTCGTTCTCTTCTGGCTGCTGCTGACCCTCGGTATCGCCACGGCCGAGGTCGCGCGGGTGTTCTTTGTCTGGGTCAGCGTCTTCAACCTTTTCGCCATCGTGGTGTTCTGGTCGTTTATGGCCGATATCTTCACCAGCGAGCAGGGCAAGCGCCTGTTCGGTTTTATTGGTGCCGGCGGCACCGCCGGCGCGCTGCTCGGTCCCCTCATCACGATCTGGCTCTCGGTGCCGCTGGGGCCGGTCAATCTGCTGGTGGTCGCCGTGCTCTTCCTCGAGCTCGGCGTGCTCTGCGCGCATCGGCTGGAAAAGGCGGCGCAGGTCGGCGGTCATGGTTCGCCGGGTCTGCGCGCCGAGATTGTCCCACCGCCAGCGAGCGACGACACGCGCATCGGCGGCAGCGCGTTTGCCGCCCTCGTCGAGCTTTCGCGATCCCCCTACCTGCTCGGTATTGCTGTCTGGACGAGTCTGCTCTCTTTCGGTGGGACCTTTCTGTATTACCAGCAGGCACACATCGTGTCGACAACCCTGCAGGATCCGGCCTTGCAAACGCGTCTCTTCGCCGGTATCGATCTTGCGGTGGGCCTGCTGACGCTGGCCACCCAGTCGTTCCTTACCGCTGGCTTCCTGAAGCGCTTTGGTGTGGCAGCGGCGGCGGCTGCGCTGCCTGCGGTCTATGTCGTGGCCTTTGCCGTACTGGCGCTGGTTCCCGGCCTGGCTGCAGTGGTCTTTTTCCAGACCATCCAGCGGACGATGAACTTTGCCATCTCCAACCCGGCGCGGCAGGTGCTCTACACCGTCGTGTCGCGCGAGGCGAAGTACAAGGCGAAGAACCTGATCGACGTCGTCGTGTTCCGCGGTTCCGACGCGCTCTACGGCTGGCTTTTCGACGGCCTGCAGGTGATCGGACTCAAACTTGCCGCGATCGCCGCCTGTGCCGTTCCAGCAGCGGTCGGCTGGCTCGTGCTCTCGGTCGCGCTCGGTCGGACGCAGGAACGCCGCGCCGACCGGGTGACTTCAGACCCCGTATATGATTGATTTCAGGCGTCCAGCGCCGCCCACCATCACCCGAGGAGTCGAATATGGCAAAATCTGATGTCGCCGATGGCAGCCGTCGCAATTTTTTTCGCCTCGCGGGCGGCTTCTCGCTGCTCGCCGCTTCGCCGCTGGGGGCTTTGGCCGCCAGCCTCCCAGGCGCCTCGCCGCTCAAGATTGCCACCCTTGGCGCTGGACATATCGGCAGTACGCTGGGTACCTTGTGGGTGCAGGCGGGTCACTCGGTGATGTTCTCCTCACGCCATCCGGAGGATCTGAAGGGCCTGGCCGAGGGCCTCGGCCGGCTGGCGCATACCGGCACGGTGCAGGAGGCGCTGGCGTTCGCCGATGTCGTGCTGCTCGCCGTCCCGTATCGCGCGCTGCCGCAGATAGGCAAGGACCATGCGCCGGCGCTGGCCACGAAAGCGCTCATTGTTGACGCAAGCAATCCGATCGTCGCGCGCGACGGCGAGATTGCGACCTGGGCCCGGGAGAAGGGTGCCGGTCTCGCCTCAGCCGAGTTGCTGCCCGGCGCACGCCTGGTGCGCGCCTTCAATGCGATCAATTACGCGAAGCTGCCCGAGGCTGCGCATCGCCCGGGCGAGCGTATCGGGATGCCCATGGCGGGCGATGATGCGAGCGCCCTCGCACTGGCTTCGAGCCTGGTGCGCGAGATCGGCTTCGAACCGGTCGTCATCGGATCGCTCGCCATGGGCAGGTATCTGATCCCGGGAACGCCGCTCGCTGGCGAGCATACGGCGGAGCAGATTCGGCAAATCGTGGCCACCCTCAATTGAGGCGGTAGCCGGGACGGGTCCGGGATGCGGACGCTCGCCGATAATGTGCATCGTTTCGAGCCCTGTTGTTCCGGCAACGACAGGTGACTTCGCCACGACTCGTTGCCGAGGTCTACCTGAGCGTTAGCCGGAAACCGTCGTGCGGCTGAATCTGCTCGGAAGTGTCGTCAATGAAGAGCGATCCGCGAACGAACGCGAGTTTGGCGCGAGTGAAGGTGGAGAGTGCGGCGCTGTTTTCCAGAATCAACTCTTCGCCCCCCTTCATGGCCTGGGCCAGCGGGCCGTAATGAAAACGCAGGCATTGCCCTTCCCAGTCTTCGCTGCCGATGAGTTCTTGCAGGTCGGTTTGCCACGTGCAGGTGTGTGTCATGATGGTTCTCCTTGGAGCGAGGCTCGTGTTTCACATAACGGCCAGGAATCGGAAAGGTTGATCGAGATTGACAGCGCTTGATCGGCGTCCATATACTCGCAGCGGGCTCAATGGATTTCCACTTCCTGGCGGGATGCGCGAGGAGAGTGAAACAGGCCGCGCGGACGCCGCAAGGCCATGGTCCATCTTCCGGGCTGGGTCGGTGGCACCGAATGATGACGAGTTGCACGCAGGAAGGAGACCGAGACATGAAACGCGCTCTTCCCGATCTGACAGTCGATCAGCCCGCAGCGGGCGAGAAAGTGACCCTTGTCCTGCACGCCGATGGGAAGCAGTACGATCTTCCCGTGCTCGGCGGTACCCACGGACCCAAGGTCATCGACGTTCGGCGGCTTTACGCAGAGACGGGTTACCTCACCTACGACCCGGGATTCATGTCGACCGCCAATTGCGATTCCGCACTCACCTTCATCGACGGCGAGCGCGGCATTCTCCTGCACCGCGGGTACGCGATCGAGGATCTAGCGGCGCATGCCGACTTCCTCGAAGTTTGCTATCTTCTGCTTTACGGGAAGTTGCCCACTCAGTCGGAACTCGGCGACTTCGGCCATGTGATCGGCCACCACAATATGGTCCACGAGCAGTTCAGGCGGTTTTTCGAGGGCTTCCGCCGGGATGCTCCCCCGATGGCGGTGATGGTGGGAACCGTTGGCGCGCTCAGCGCGTTCTATCATGACCAGATCGATATTACGGACACCGAGGCGCGCATGGTGGCCACGCACCGCCTCGTCGCCAAGATGCCAACCATCTGCGCAATGGCCTTCCAGTACTCACGCGGGCAACCCTTCCTGTACCCGCGCAACGACCTGGGTTACGTCCCGAATTTCCTGCGCATGGCTTTTGGTGTACCGGTCGAGGAATATGTCGTGAACCCCGTCCTGGAGCGGGCGATCAACCGTTTCCTCGTCCTGCACGCCGACCACGAGCAGAACGCCTCTACCTCGACGGTGCGTATTGCCGGCTCGAGCCGCGCCAATCCGTATGCCTGCGTTGCTGCGGGAATCGCCGCGCTCTGGGGGCCGGACCACGGCGGCGCGAACGAGGCGGTGGTGAACATGCTCGAGGAGATCGGCAGCAAGGACCGCATTCCCCTGTACATCAAGCGCGCCAAGGACAGGAGCGATCCTTTCCGGCTGACCGGTTTCGGTCACCGCGTCTACAAGAATTACGACCCACGAGCGGCGATCCTGCGTGAATCCTGCCACGAGGTGCTCGGCGAACTGGGCAAGAAGGACGAGCCGTTGTTCGAACTGGCCCTCGAACTTGAGCGCATTGCCCTCGATGATGACTACTTCGTCCAGCGCAAGCTGTTTCCGAACGTCGATTTCTACTCGGGCATCATGCTGCGGGCCATCGGCTTCCCTACCACGATGTTTCCGCCTCTCTTTGCGCTTGCTCGCACGATCGGCTGGATCGCCCAGTGGAAGGAGATGATCGAGGCGCCGGACCAGCATATCGCTCGGCCGAGACAGCGTTACACTGGTCATCCGATTCGACCCTACGTGCCTCTCGCGGAGCGCTGAGACGCGAGCCTGCACGGCTCTTTGCGGGCTGTGATCATGGCGGGAGATCGCCGGCAGCGCCGAGTTGGGCGATGATGGCCGGGTCGGCGGGGATCAGGCGAATGGCTGATTTCTGTAACTGCAGCAGTACGCTGGCGCCGGGGTCGATGCCGCGCCGTTGCGCAACCGACGCGCCTATGGCGAACGACAGGGCTGCGTCGCGGCGATCGGCGACGCGCGCGGTCACCGTCGCGTGGCCGCGCCAGGCGAGTCTTTCGCTGACCCGTGCGGCGACGGTGTTCTCACGATCGACCTGGTGTTCGCGCACCAGGACGACGCCGCCCTCGGGAACCAGCCAGCAGACCGTGTCGCCGACCGCAAAATCCGGCTGGTGAGTCGCCAGTAGCGGTCGGCCTAGCCATTCGACGACTGTCGTGTCGCTTTCCGGCGACTGCTGTCGCACCTGGCCGACAAAGAGGTTTGGCTGGTCGGTGAGACGGGCGACGAGTGCGCTTACCGGCCGCGCGAGCATCTCGTCCGGAGGCGCCGTCTGCAGTGTGCGGCCGTGATGGAGAACGGTCATCCGGTCGGCGAGCAGGCTCGCCTCTTCCAGGTCGTGCGTGACGAGGACGATCGGGATGGCCAGCGAGCGCCGCAGCTCGATCAACTGGCGTAGCAGTTTGCGGCGCGTGACCTGGTCGACCGCCGAGAACGGCTCGTCGAGCAGCAGCACCTGCGGCTCACGGGCCAGTGCGCGGGCCAGCGCCACGCGTTGCTGTTGGCCGCCGGAGAGCTCGCCGGGGCGACGCGTCTCGAGGCCTTCGAGGTTGGCGCGCGCCAGCCATTGACGCGCCTTCGCGGCGCGCTGGTGGGCCGGCAGATGGTGCAGGGCCAGCGCCACGTTGGCCAGTGCCGTCAGGTGCGGGAAGAGCGCGTAGTGTTGAAAGACGAAGCCAACCCGGCGCTGTTGCGGCGTCACATTGACGCCGCGGCCGGCGTCGAACCAGGTTTCGTCAGCACAGCGCACATGGCCGCCGGTCGGCCGGTGCAGCCCGGCGAGGCAGCGCAGGATGGTCGACTTGCCGCTGCCCGACGGGCCAACCAGCGCCAGCAGTTCGCCGTTCGCACAGGTGATGTCGGCGGCCAGCGGGATCGGTGCCGACTGTTCGAGTCGGGCGCTCAGGGTCATCGGCCGGTGACTGAACGGCCGAGACGGCTGACCAGCGCCACGGCGATGAACGAGAGGACCAACAGCAGGGCGGACATTCCGGCCGCTGCCGAATCGTTGAACGCCTGCGCCTGGTCGTAGATAGCGATGGCGATGGTTCGCGTCTCGCCGGGTAGGCTGCCGCCGACCATCAGGACGACGCCGAATTCGCCTAGCGTGTGCGCAAAGGTCAGCGCCAGCGCGGCGGCGATTCCCGGCCAGGCGAGCGGCAGTTCGACGCGCAGGAAAGTTTGCCAGCGCGACAGGCCGGAGACCCACGCCGCTTCGCGCACTTCGCGCGGAATGGCCGCGAAGGCGCGCTGCATCGGCTGGACGGCAAAAGGCAGGTTGAAAATCAACGAGGCGGCGAGCAGGCCGTCGAAGGTGAACACCAGTGCCCGGCCGGTCAGCGCGTGGTACAACTCAGCCAGCGGCGAAGCGCCGCCGAAGCCGAGCAGCAGGTAGTAGCCGAGCACCGTCGGTGGCAGGACCAGCGGTAACAGGATCGCCGCTTCGATGGCGCCCTGGCCGCGAAACGGCGACCACGCGAGTCGCCGCGCCAGCCAGACGGCGAAAGGGAGAAGCAACAGCGCCGTGGCGGCAGCCAGTTGCAGCGACAGCGAGAGGGCCTGCCAGTCCATGAGCTGATCACCTGGCCGGCAACGAGAAACCGTAATGTTCGAAGACGGCGCGTGCAGCGGGTTGTTGCAGGTAGTCGTAGAAAGCCGTCGCCTCCGGGCTCGCCCGTCTGGTCAACGCCATACGCTGGCGCAGGGGGGGGTGCCAGCTCTCGGGAATCAGCGCTGCTTCGCCACGTTCCGACAGTTCCGGCGAGCGGACCAGCGACCAGGCGACGATTCCGCCCTGGGCCGAGCCGCTGAGCGCGAACTGCGCCGCCTGGGCAACATTCTCGCCGAACACCAGTCGGCCCTGCAGCGCCTGCCAGAGGCCGGCATGTTCGAGGGCGGCGCGGGCGGCCCGCCCGTAGGGCGCGTGTGCGGGGTTGGCGATCGCCAGACGCTGCAGGCGGCCATCGGCAAGCGTCGCGGCCAGGCCGCGCAGTTGGCCATCGACCGGCAGCGGCGATCCGGGTGGCGCCAGTAGCGCAATACGGCCAATGGCGTACAGTCGACCCCGGTCGCGCAGCAGGCCCTGCGCCGCCAGGCGGAAAATGTAGTCCTCGTCGGCCGACAGGAAGAGGTCGAAAGGGGCTCCTTGCGGAATCTGGCGGGCGAAATTGCCGGAAGAACCGAAGGAGATCTGGACCTTGCTGCCGGTCTGCTGGGCGTAGGTGGCGGCGATCTCGCCGAGGGCGAACTTCAGGTCGGCGGCCGCGGCCACACGAGGCGCGTCGGCGAGGCTCATGCTGGCAAAAAAAGCCAGCGGCAAGAGGCAAAGGCGCCGCCGGGACCCCTGACGCATCGGCTCAGGCGACCCGGTTCTGCGGCTCGCCGCGGGCGAAGGCTTCGAGGTTGGTGGTCAACTGGTCGGCGAGGGCCTGCATCGCCGGGCCGCTTGCCCAGGCGACATGCGGCGTCAGGAGGAAGTTGGGCAGCGCAAGCAGTTGCGGTGCCAAAAGCACGTTGCCCGCGCTCGGCGGCTCGGTGGTCAACACGTCGCAAGCGGCGCCGGCGATCCAGCCTTCCTGCAAGGCCCGCGCCAGCGCTGTCTCATTGACCAGACCGCCGCGCGCGGTGTTGATCAGCAGGGCTGAACGCTTCATGGCGCGCAGTTCGGGCTCGCCGATCAGGTCTGTCGTCGCTGTCGTCAGCGGGCAGTGCAGCGAGACCGCGTCAGCCTCGCGCAGGGCATCGGCGAATGGCGTGTGACCCGGACGGACGCCTGGCGCGCCTTTGCGCTCGCAGCGCAGGATGCGCATGCCGAAAGCCTCGGCCAGTCGGGCGACACCGCTGCCGAGGCTACCGCTGCCGATCAGCGCGAGCGTCGCCCCGTGCAGGTCGCGGATCGGGTAGTCGAAACAGCAGAACTGGTCGGAACGTTGCCAGTTGCCGGCTGCTACGGCCTGGTGATAGCCGAGCAGATTGCGCGACAGCGCCAGCAACAAGGCGAGGACATGCTCGGGAACGGTATGGACGGCGTAGCCGCGAATGTTGGCAACGACGATGCCGCGGGCGCGGCAGGCTTCGAGGTCGACGTTGTTGGTGCCGGTCGCAGTGACGGCGACCATCTTCAATGCCGGCAGTGCCCCGACCAGTGCCGCGCCAATCGGCAGCTTGTTCACGATCGCAATCGTCGCGTCGGCGAGTCGGCCTTCGAGTTGGGCCGGCAAGGTTTTCGCATGTTCGACCCAGTGATGGGGGAAATCCGGCCGGCGAACCTCGGCGATGATCGAATCGCGTTCGAGATAGACGATGCGGTGCATGGCTTCAGTCGGCAAAAGGCTTGCCGTGACGATCGGCGATGGCGCTCACTCTGGCGCCCAGCGCCGGATCACCGGCAAAGAACACGAGGCTGACTTGCTGCGCTGCGCAAAGGCCTTCGATCGCCGCCAGGTCCCCCTGCAGGACGTTGACCACGCCGCCCGGAAAACCGCTCAGCGCCGTCAGTTCAGCCAGCGCGAAGGCCGCCGCGGGCGCTTTCGGGCTCGGTTTGAGGATCACCGTTGCGCCCGTCAGCAGGGCCGGAACGGCCGCTTGCAAGAGACCCAGCAAGGGCGCGCCGTCGTCGCTGACGATGGCCACGATGCGGCTGCTGCCGGTGGTCGCCGTGTCGTCGCTTGCTGCGCCGCGCAGCAGAGCGACGGTGTCGCCCACCTCGGCCGCTGCGAGAACAGCGTCCTTGCCGGTCTCTTCAGCGATCAGGCCGGCAAAGTGTTCCGCGTATGCCGCCAACTCATCGCCGACCAGCGCGAGCAGTGCCGCACGTTCGCCGACCGCGCGGGCCGACCAGGCGGGCAGCGCAGCGCTTGCCGAGTCGACGGCAGCCAGCGCTTCGACGCTCCCGCACAGGGGTGTCCGCCGCTTGATCTGGCCACTCCTCGGGTCGCGGACATCGAAAAAAGCTGGCGCCATGGTCAGATATGCGTGGCCGTTGATCCACAGTGGGATGGCCAGGATTTCATCGGTTTCGGTCATTGCACTCCTCGGCAAAGTGGCCAGATGACGCGTCGCCCAGCGGGCAGCGGGCGAGCAGCGGCGTGCCCAATAGTATTCCGCCACCGGGCAAAACGGAAGCTGTCGACCACCAGACGATGGCCGGGCGATTACCGACAACTGAAGGCCGATGACTTCAATGGCCAGGCAAAGCGATCCTGCTGTCGCAAGTCCAGCGATTCAAACCGCCGCGGGTTTGTCGTATAATGCGGCGGTTTAGTTCGTACCAACTTTTCATTACGTCCTGGGAACCAGCGCTATGAGCAATGAGTGCAAAGTGGACGGCGGGAGGCGGCGGCTGATCGTCGCGACCGCTGCGGTCGGCGGCGTGGGGGCAATAGTCGCGCTCGTGCCTTTCATCTCGAGTATGCTGCCGTCCGAGCGAGCCAAGGCGGCCGGTGCGCCGGTCGAAGTTGACATCGCCAGTCTGGAGCCTGGTCAGATGATGACCGTCGAGTGGCGAGGAAAACCGGTATGGATCGTCAACCGTACCCCGAATATGCTCGAAACGCTGCCCAAGCTCGATGACGCGGTGGCGGATCCGAAATCGGAAAAGCCGATGCAGCCGGCGTACTGCAAGAATGAGGGGCGCTCGATCAAGCCTGAAATTCTGGTTGCCGTCGGGATTTGCACCCATTTGGGCTGTTCGCCATCGGCCAAATTCAAGAAGGGTAGCGAGGACGGCATGGACAGTAGCTGGCTGGGCGGCTTCCTCTGCCCGTGTCACGGTTCTACCTTCGACTTCGCCGGGCGGGTCTTCAAGAACAAGCCGGCACCGGACAACCTTGAGGTGCCGCCGCACATGTACCTGTCGGAGAAGCGCATTCTCATCGGCGAAGACAAGAAGGGGGCTTAAGCCATGGCGTCGAATACGGATTTCGAGAAGTACAAGTCTGACGGTTCCCTGCAGGGCCATCTGCTCGAGTGGGTTGACGCCCGCTTCCCGGCAACGTCGATGTGGCGCGCGCATCTGTCCGAGTACTATGCGCCGAAGAATTTCAACTTCTGGTACTTCTTCGGCTCGCTGGCGATGCTCGTGCTGGTCATCCAGATCGTCACCGGCATCTTCCTCGTCATGCACTACAAGCCGGACGCTTCGCTCAACGCGAATGGCATTCCAGTGGCTTTTGCCAGCGTCGAATACATCATGCGCGACGTCAACTGGGGCTGGTTGATCCGCTACATGCACTCAACCGGCGCTTCGGCATTCTTCGTCGTCGTTTATCTGCACATGTTCCGCGGCATGTTGTACGGTTCTTATCGGCAACCGCGCGAACTGATCTGGATCTTCGGCACACTGATCTTCCTGTGTCTGATGGCCGAGGCTTTCATGGGCTATCTGCTGCCCTGGGGACAGATGTCGTTCTGGGGAGCGCAGGTGATCGTCAACCTGTTCTCTGCGATTCCGCTGATCGGCGAGCCACTGTCGATCTGGATTCGTGGCGACTTCGTTGTCGGCGACGCGACGCTCAACCGCTTCTTCTCGTTTCACGTCATCGCGGTGCCGCTGGTGCTGCTCGGCCTCGTCGCCGCACACATCCTCGCGCTGCATGAAGTCGGCTCGAACAACCCGGACGGCATCGAGATCAAGAAGCGCAAGGATGCCAACGGACATCCGCTCGACGGCATACCCTTCCACCCGTACTACACGGTCAAGGATATCGTCGGCGTGGTGGTGTTCCTGATGGTCTTCTCGATCATCGTCTTCTTCGCGCCAGAGGGTGGCGGTTACCTCCTCGAGTACAACAACTTCCTCCCTGCCGATCCACTGAAGACCCCGCTGCACATCGCTCCGGTGTGGTATTTCACGCCCTACTACTCTCTCCTGCGCGCCATGGTCTGGCCGTTGTTTGGCATCGACGCCAAGTTCTGGGGTGTCGTGGCGATGGGTGGCGGCGTCGTGATTCTGGCCTTTCTGCCGTGGCTCGACCGTAGTCCGGTCAAGTCGATCCGCTACCGTGGCCCGATCTTCAAGACCTTGCTGACCATCTTCGTGATCGCGTTTGTCATTCTTGGTTTCCTTGGCACGAAACCGCCGTCCTACGTTTTCTTCGGCGTCATCCCGGGCGCCCCGGTGGCGCAGCTTCTCAGCGCGTACTACTTCCTCTACTTCCTGACCATGCCCTGGTGGTCGAAGATAGACAAGTACAGGCCGGAACCCGACCGCGTGACGATGTGAAGGAATGCAAAAAATGAAAAAACTGCTTACGGCATTGCTCTTTGCCCCGGTCATCGCTCTGGCCAGTGGCGCGGGTGTCCACCTTGACAAGGCGCCGGACGTGCAGGGCGACAACGCAGCCCTGCAAAGCGGCGCCAGGACCTTCGTCAACTATTGCCTGAACTGCCATGGAGCCAGCTTCGTCCGCTACAGTCGCCTGACCGAACTCGGCCTGACCGAGCAGCAGGTCAAGGAGAACCTGATGTTCACGGCGGTCAAGATCGCCGAACCGATGCGCATCGCGGCTCGTTCGGACGAGCAGAAGCTGTGGTTTGGCGCGGCCCCCCCGGACCTGACGCTGGTCGCGCGCGCCCGTGCTTCGGAAGAGGGTAGTGGTGCCGACTGGCTGTACACCTATTTGCGCTCCTTCTACGTCGACGAAAAACGGCCCACCGGCTGGAACAACACTCTTTTCCCGAACGTCGGCATGCCCAACGTCCTCTGGGAGTCGCAGGGCTTGCAGGAATTAAACAAGGATCACCATCTTGAACTGCTTGTTCCCGGCAAACTCTCGCCTGCCGAGTACGACAAACAGATCGCTGATCTGGTTGGCTTCCTGGTATGGATGTCCGAGCCCGATGCCGGTTTCCGCAAGCGGCTCGGTTTTGGCGTGCTGGCTTTTCTCGTCGTTCTCTTCGGCGTCGCCTATCCGCTGAAGAAAGCGTACTGGAAAGACGTCAAGTAAGCCGAAGAACAAGCGCCAGTTTTCAGGCCGCGGCATCGCCGGCAAGGGCGCGAAAAGCACCCGTCGCCGTCGCGATGCCGATTCGTTTTTGAGGGTATTGATCATGATGAATCTCTATTCGGGAACCACCTGCCCGTTCAGTCACCGTTGCCGTATCGTGCTCTATGAAAAGGGTATGGATTTCCAGGTGATCGATGTCGATCTCTTCGCCAAACCGGAAGACATCGCCATCATCAACCCCTATGGCCGTGTTCCGGTACTCGTTGAACGCGACCTCATCCTCTATGAGCCGAACATCATCAACGAGTATATCGATGAGCGCTTTCCGCATCCGCAGTTGATGCCCGCGGACCCGATCATGCGTGCGCGTGCGCGCCAACTCCTGATCACCATGGAACGTGAGGTTTTTGCCTACATCGAACCGCTGGAAAAGAACAGCAAGGCCGCAGACAAGTCTCGTCAACAAATTCGCGATCGCCTCACTGAAATGGCCCCGGTCTTCGTCAAGCAGAAGCACATGCTCGGTGAAGAGTTCTCGATGCTCGACGTCGCCATCGCGCCGCTGCTCTGGCGGCTCGATCACTACGGTATCGAGTTGTCGAGAGTCGCGGCGCCCTTGATGAAGTATGGCGAGCGGATCTTCAGCCGTCAGGGCTTCATCGATGCGCTGACGCCGTCAGAGAAAGCCATGCGCAAGTAGACGCGGCAAGCAGCACCCGGCAATGTCCACAGTTGCCGGGTGCTTGCCGCACCTCAATCCCTCGTGACTGGAATGAACGTGGACTTGCCGTCGACCAAACCCTACCTGATTCGCGCCATTCATCAATGGTGCTGTGACAATGGCTTCACCCCTTACCTCGCGGTGCTGGTCGACGCCCATACGCGCGTGCCGCGGGAGCATGTTCGCGACGGGCAGATTGTGCTCAACGTCGACTATGAAGCGACCGCCAGGTTGACGATTGCCAACGACGGCATTACTTTCCAGGCCCGTTTCGGCGGCGTCGCGCGCGATATCTCGATCCCGATCAGCAACGTGGCCGCCATCTATGCGCGTGAGAACGGTGCCGGCATGGCCTTCGATCCCGAAAGCGAGGGCGCGGCCGTGGATCCGGCGGACACTGCCGAACCCTCGCCGAATGCCGACCACGACGGCCCACCTGAGCCGCCGACGACACCGCCAGCCGGTCGGCCCAAGCTGCAGCGCATCAAGTGAACGGGCCTCAAGATACGTGCTGCCGCCCCGGCGTGCGCCGCGCTTGCCGCCCCCCGCGCATGAACGACAACAGTGCTCGCTTCTCCCGTCACACTCGTTGATCAAACAACACCCAGAAACACCGCCAGCGCCCTGCTGACCGCCAGCATGTCCTCTTCGGCAAGATGGCCAAGCAGGTCGCCGACTGTGCTGCGAGCAACGGTTTGCGCTTTGTCGGCCATGACCTCGCACGGCTTGTCCAGCCCGTTTCTTTCGCCAGGGTTCACTGGAACCCGAAACAGCGGAGTATTGCGCACCTCGTGGGTGACCGGAAGGATGGTCACCGACGGATGTGCGGCAAACAGGTCCGACTGAATGACCAGCGCCAGTCGCGGCGCGCCGTCCACGGTTGCCAGGGGAAGCGAGACCAGATCGCCGCGCCTCACTTCCAGCCCTCGGTATCGGCGGCTGCGGCCAGTGCGCTCAACATTACCGCTTCCTGCAGGTCGTCGGACAGCGCCTGCGATTGGCGGCGACACTCATCCGCAAAGCCACTACGCCGCGTATCCGGCACCCAAATCTGCACCGGGCGTAGCCCGGCAGCCCGCAATCCAGCGCGGTGCTTTTGCACTCGTTCAGCAATGGTCGTTCGCATGAATGCACTCCGGTAAGTGGCCCCAAGCATTCTAGCGCAATGTTACATGTAACTCAAGGGGTGGCCTGTGCCGAGCGACGGTAAGCCTGGCCTTTACTCCTTCGCCCAGATCATCGACACTGAGAGACTGCATGAACGTAAGTATCTTTCAGTGGCGGTGGCTGAAGACCAGAATCACCTTCTTCACGCTGGCCATTTTCCTGACGAGCATCTGGTCGCTGGCCTTCTATACCAGCAGGGTGCTGCGTGAGGATATAGAACAGCTCTTGGGTGACCAGCAGTTCTCAACGGTTTCCTTCATCGCGGCAGATCTGAATCAGGAACTGGGCGGGCGCTTCGAAGTGCTCGCTGAAGTCGCCGCCAGCCTGACCCCGGACCTGCTGAGTCACCCCGCCGTTGTGCAGAAGTTCCTCGAAGGTCGTCTGCTACTGGCGGCGCGTTTCAACGCCGGAAGTTTCGTGGTTCGACTCGATGGCACCGCAATTGCCGACGTTCCGCTCTCCTCAGGACGGATGGGTGTCAGTTACAGCGACCAGGATTACATCGTAGCGGCGCTCAGGGACGGCCGGGCGACGATCGGTAGGCCGTTCATCGGCAAGGGCATGAAAGGCCCGGTTTTCGTCATGGCGACGCCGATTCGCGACCGTTCGCGTCAGGTGATCGGTGCGCTGTGCGGCGTGACGAGCCTTGAGCTCCCCAGTTTCCTGGACCAGCTCAGCAAGAGCAGCTACGGCAAGACCGGCGGCTATGTTCTTGTCGCGCCGCAGTACCGTCTGATCGTTACCGCCACCGACCCAAGCCGCGTCATGGCCACGCTTCCCGGTGCCGGCATCAACCCGACGATTGATCGCTTCATCGCCGGCTACGAGGGTACCGTCGTTTACGTCAGCGCCGTTGGCGTCGAAATACTGACTTCATCCAAGCGGATTCCTGTGGTGGGTTGGGACATGGTGGCTATCCTGCCGACCGCCGAGGCTTTTGCGCCCATTCGCGCCATGCAGCAGCGAACCCTGTTCGCCACGCTGTTTTTTACGCTGCTGGCGGCTGCGCTCACCTGGTGGATGGTGCGCCGGCAGCTATTTCCCTTGGTCGAGGCGGCGAACATGCTCGCCGCGGTGCCGGAAACCAACGAACCGCCGCAACCCTTGCCCATTGCGCGCCTGGACGAAATCGGCGAACTGATCGGCAGCTTCAATCGTTTGCTGGCCATCCTGGCCCAGCAGGAGGCCGCCTTGCGTGAGCAGAAGGAGTTCTTTCGCTTGATCGCCGAGAATCTCGACGGCTTCGTCGCCGTTCTCGACAGCGAAGGGCGGCGGCTGTACAACAGTCCGTCGTACGCACGTCTGCTCGGCAAGCGCAATATTTCCGGCACCTCGTCGTTTGCCGATATCCATCCGGATGACCGCGAGCGAGTCATGGGGGCCTTTCGTCAGGCGGTGGCGACAGGAATTGGGCAGCGACTCGAGTTTCGCTTCGTGATGGCCGACGGCCGCATTCGCCTGTTGGAATCTCGCAGTGGCGTCATCAGGGACGACGCAGGCCGCACCAAACGCGTCGTCGTCGTCTCGCATGACGTGACCGAGCGCAAACAGGCCGAGGACAAGATCCATCATCTGGCTTTCCATGATGCCTTGACGCGACTGCCCAACCGACTGACACTCGACGACCGCTTGCGCCAGGCGATGGTTGCCAGCAAGCGCAGCGGATGCTACGGCGCGCTGATGTTCATTGATCTGGACAACTTCAAACCACTGAATGATACGCATGGGCACGAATTCGGCGATTTGCTCCTCATCGAGGTGGCGGGTCGACTGAAAAGTTGTATCCGCGAGACGGACACCGTGGCGCGATTCGGCGGTGACGAGTTTGTCGTCGTATTGAGCGATCTCCAGGCGGATGAAGCCGAATCGACTGCACAAGTCAGAACGGTTGCTGAAAAAATCCGGGCCACTTTGTCGCAATCCTATCGGCTGACCATCACGCGCGATGGAAAACCGGATACAAGCGTCGAGCATCAGTGCACCGCAAGCATAGGCGTGACCTTGTTCATCAGTCATGGCGCGAGCCCGGACACCCTCCTCAAGTGGGCCGATGCGGCGATGTATCAAGCCAAGGAGGAAGGGCGCAACAGGATTTGCTTCAATCAGTCGCAGTGCTGAGCGACCACGCTGGCACTGCTTGACGATCAGCGCTTTTTGCGTTCGTCGTATTGCCGCTGCAGCCGTTCGATCTCCAGGCGATTTGCCGCCGCACCAGTCCATCCGGCGGGCTCGTGCACTGCAGCCGCTGCTCGCGCGACCGAGCGCTCGGCGGCGATCGGTGTGCTGCGCCTGCCCAGCCCCGCCCAAGCCAGATAGCTGTCGATTGCCTCAGGGATACTGTCGCGCCAGTCCCAGTTGTCCGTGCGCGAGAATTCATTGATCAGCGGCAGATTGAGCGCGGCGTAGATGGGTAGCCAGTGCTCATGGTCGCCTTGCCGGCGACGGACGGCGAGTCCTGGATTGAACTGATACCAGCCCTGGCAGACGCGTTTGAACAAGGCCCTGTTGTAGGCGTAGTCGCGTTCGATTTCGTTACGCGCGAGGACACTGGAAAGATACTGGCGCTTGTTGCGCTCCGGACGCACGACATTGACCGGCAGGTGCTGCCAGGCCTCGATGATGGCCTGGGTGTCGAAGGCGCCGTTGGCTCTGCGCTGAGCGTGGGTGAAGCGCGACTTGAACAGGACCCACAGCGTCTGGAAGAGGAAGTATTCGGACAGATGCCGGTCCAGGCGTACCAGGCGCTCGCCGGTATTGACGTCGATACTGGCCGGGGCCAATTGTTCGTAGAGTCCGGCCAGCGGGCCGCGGGCGAATTTCGGCTCGCGGAAAGCCTCGCGCAAAGCCCAGTGCAGCGCGTTGTAGCCATAGTGATCGACGGCGTCGCGGTTGGCGCCGCGCTCGATCAGGGCTTCCACCAGCGGCACGTTGCCGGCCGCGGCGGCAGCCATCAGCGGGGTCTGGTTCATCGCCAGACGATGCTCGATCCCATACAGGTCGCACTGTTTCAGAATGTCCTTGAAATGGTTGGCGAAGTAGGGGACGTATGTCTTTCGGCCGAAGGTCGCGCGTTGCTGGGGAAAATTGCTGGCCTGGTCGAATTTCGCTTCTCCGGCCAGCCAGGCCGCGAGTTGCGGTTCGTCATGACAGCTTGCGTATTCGTAGAGCTGCTGCTTCATCTTGTTGCCCGGTGCCTGTTCGCGGAACACTTTGACCAGCAACTCAACGACCTTAGTCTCGTTGCACACCGGCCAGGGTACCGGAGACTGTTTCAGGATCGTGCTGCGGATGGCTTCGGCCTGTTCCTGCTTGCCCTGCAGCTCGAGCTTGCGCGCTTCCTTCTGCCAGTCTTCCAAGGTCGATTGTCTGGCCTCGACGGTGACCTGGCCGGGAGTCATGCCGAGCAGGCCAAAAAGCGGATGCGTCATGTCCGACTCGATGACGTAAACATTTTTTATGGCGCGCGTCAGCGCCACGTAGAGGGCATTGACGAAGAACTTGTAGATCTCCAGTGACTTGTCGCTCTTGTCTCTCGCCCGCCGGTAATCCAGCGTCTCGACGAGCAGATCGGCGCTGACGACACCTTCGACAATCTCGCTGAACTCGGCGCGATGGTCCGAGATGAAGCGGTAGAGGACGATGTTCTCGTACTCGAGGCCCTTGGCTTCATGGATCGAGAACAGCAACGGTGTCGCGAAGTGCCTTCTTGCCTCGGCCTTGTCTTCGTCGCGCATTACCAATACAGCAAACTGCGTCGACTGGCGAATCTTCCGGTCAAGTTCGCGCTTTGCCGTGTCCTTGTCGGGCATCAGGGCGACTTGCCCGGCTTCGCCACCGACCGCCTGGACCAGAAAGTTGCTCTCGCGGTCGATCGAGCCAAAACGCCGCTGCTTGATCTTCAGTAACTGGTTGGCGACCCGAGTGGTCTCCAGTCCGTTGCGGAAGTTGGCGGTCAGGACGCGCAACTCCTGCCGCTCGGCCAGCTTCGGGTCCTTCCAGAACAGGCTCTTGACCTGACTCCACGAGAAAAAGTTGGGATGAACGATCTGGTTCGAGTCGCCGCAGAGGAGGAAATGACCGGGTCTCTTCAGTGTCTTGAAGACCAGCGCCAGTTGCACGGTGGTGATGTCCTGCACCTCATCGATGACCACGAAGTCGTAGCGCGGCGCAGCCAGAGACTGCCAATCCTGGGCGACGAGATTCAGGTCGTAGAGCTTCGCCTCGGCCAGCCAGGCGCGGTATTTCTCGAACGCATCGTAGAGCCGGTCACGCAGATCGGCGGGAAAGATCGACTGGCGGACGCCGAGCGCCAGGTAGCCGGCGCGCGTCAGGACGCCGTCGGACCCCGCGGCCAGCACGCCGCGAATCTCTTCGAAGACCTGATGTCCGTCGAACTCCTTGAACGTCTGCCGCAGTCGTCCGAACCAGCCGGAAAAATCGCGCCAGGTGGCTTCCCGGCCCGGCGGTACGCGGATTGACTCGACGAACTCGCGGTAGGAGAGGAAAACGGCTTCCTGCCCGGCATGTTCGAATCCGTTGGCGTAGTACAGGTCACGGGCGCTCTGTGCGAGGTAGCTGGAATGGGTGACGTAAAGCACCTCGCCTTCGCTATGCTTGAGCTTTTCGAGGGTCAGCGCGGTCTTGCCGCTGCCGGCGCTGCCGACGACGATCAGCGGCGGTGGCTGGCGGTAGATGGCCTCCTGCGTGTCGTCGAAGGAGATCGGCTTGTCCAGCAGATGAATCGCGGTACGTTGCGGGTGCAGGTAGCGCACCGGCTGAGCTTCCCGGATGGCTTCTTCGGCGCCGATGTCTGGAATCCTGCTTTCGTCGATCGGCGCGCCACGCAGAAAGCGCGATTTATCGTAATCGTGATTGGCAATCACCTCGAGCATCAGAGCGCAGACCTCGTCGCCGTGGCGGACCAGCGAGAACAGTAGCCGGTCGGCGTCGTCGAGCCTGGCGCGGTAGAACTTGCCGTGGCTGAGGTTGGTGAGCTTCTTGACCTGCGCAGCGCGGAAGTCGTCACGAGCGATGGCCTCCGCCACCTTGCGATAAGCGGCCTTGACGCGGGAGGTGTCGAGACCGTTGTATTCAAGAATTTTCATGCTTCGCCTCGGTCGGTCCGGTTTCGGTGTGGCATTTCACTTGAGGATCTTCAGCAGATTCGAGAAAGCATCGGTCCACACCGTGAACCCGGGGCGAGGAACGAGCACCTCGGCTTTCTTCAGGTCCTCCGGCAGACTCTCTAGCCGCTCCGGCCGCATCATCAACACCCAGACCGAATGACGGCAGAAGCGATCATCCGCATCCGGAGTCAGGTCAACGATGATCGCCGTTCTGCCCAGTCGGTCGGCAGCAGCGGCGACGACCGGTCGTAGATCGAGATAGCGGTTGGTGATGTGGATGGCTAGCAGGCCGTCACTTTTCAGGTGGCGCAGATAGCCTTGCATGGCTTCGAGGGTCAGCAGGTGCGTCGGGATGGAGTCGCCGGAAAACGCATCGATCGCCAGCAGGTCGAAATCCTGGGCTGGCTCGCGTTCGAGCATCAGACGGCCGTCGCCGAGCACCGGCACAATCCGGGCGGCGCTGTCGGCGAGGTAAGTGAAATCGTTGCGCGCCAGGTCGACGACCTGTTCGTTGATTTCGTAGATGCGCATTTCGTCACCGCGTCGTCCATAGGTGGCCAGCGTGCCGGTGCCGAGGCCGAGAATGCCGATCTTCAGCGCCGGCTCTCCGGAGAGGCTGCGCAGGGCCTGGCCAATGCCCGATTTCTCGCAATAGTAGGCCGTCGGTCGTCGGCGGTACTCGGCAGCCAGGAACTGTTCGCCATGATTGACTCGGCCATGGTAGATCGCGCGTTTGATGCCCAGGCCGTCGTCGTTGAGGTCTGCGACACGCAACTGGCCATAGAAGTTGCGCAGCACCCGGCGGTAGTCGGCGACGTAGTCAACCGAAATTTCTGCCAGACGGTAGCCATAAGCGAGCAGAGCCACCAGAACGAGCCAGCGCCACGCTGGCCGGAGTTCGCGCCAGAGGACGATGGCCGCCAGCGCTGCGCACAGGAACAGACCGATCGGCAGCTCGAAATAGGCGTTGAACACCGCCGGGGCGAGCAGACCGACGAATGAACCCCCCAATGCGCCGCCAATCGAGAGCATCAGGTAGAACAGGGTCAGGTGGCGAACCGGTGGCCTGCGCCTGACCAGCTCACCGTGACAGACCATGCAGAAGACGAAGAGCGATAGCGACAACAGGGCGACCAGGATCGGCACTGCCAGGCCGCCGTCGAGCACCCGGTCGACGGCCAGGAAGGCGAACGGCAGGGCCACCAGGAATCCCGGCCGGGAGTAGTAGCGCGGCGCGTCGAAGCAGAGAATGAAACTCAACAGGTAAATACTGAGCGGCAAGACCCAGAGAAAAGGTACCGGTGCCACGTCCTGCGTCAGATGGCGAGTGACGGCCAGCAAAAGGATCGAAGCGGTCATCGCCAGGCCGACCCATAGCAGGCACTCGCGCCATGGCGGACGTGGTGTTGACTCGGCAGCACTGGCCACTCTTTCCCGTTCGCCCGACACCCCCTGCCACGATTGCCAGGCGCTGCCGAGACAGGCGAGAACGAACAGGACGTACGCCGCCGACCAGGCCCAGGCCTGTTCGTGCACCGGAAAATACGGTTCGACGAGGACCGGATAGCTCAGCAGCGCCAGCATCGAAGCCAGATTCGAGAGGGCATACAGGCGGTAGGGCATCAGACTCGCAAACGAGCGTGCGTACCATGCCTGCATCAACGGGCCGGTGGTCGACAGCAGCAGATAGGGCATGCCGACTGCCGAGGCGAGCACGACGAGCACACTCCAGGTCGGGTTTTCAGCGGCCGTTTCTCGCCACGTGGGGTCGGCGACGACCGGCAGTGTCGCCAGACTCAGCAGAAGCAGCACGCAATGGACGATGTTCTGGCGCCGTGGCGAAAACGATTCGTGCAGGAGATGGACGTACAGGTAGCCAAGCAGAAGCTCGGCCTGAAAGAAGACCAGGCAGACGCTCCAAACCGACGATGAACCACCAAACCACGGCAGGATCATCTTGGCGATGATCGGCTGGACCTGGAACAACAGAAAGGCGGACAGGAAGACGGTAATGGCAAAGCTGATCATCAAGGCATCCTGAGGTGGTGAAGCGGCGACCCGTCAGGTCAAGGTTGTCGCCGTAAGGTAGGCGGGCAAGGGCGGCGATGATGACAGAAATGGTGATAGATCGAAAGCAGGTGCGCCCTGCGCGGCGACCGCAACGGCTGCGTGCGCACGCTTTGCTCCGCGCACCCCGCCTCGCTGACCATCGGAGCCTCTTGCCGACGACCTCCCACTTTGCCGCAAAGCGCTTGTCCTGGCGAATCTTTCCGCAGATTGGCACTCTCAACCAGCGAGTGCTAAAATAGTTCAGTCACACGCAAGGAGGAATTCAGATGACGCAAGCCTTTGCTTTACCCGCCCTTCCCGCTCTTGGCAGTGCAGGTGGCAGTGCAGGTGGCAGTATTGATGCCTATATCCAGGCGGCCAGACAGTTTCCGCTGTTGACCCAGGAGGAGGAGTTCCGCTTGGCCACCCGTTTCCGCGACGAAGCCGATCTCGACGCGGCGCGCGAGTTGGTCCTTTCGCATCTCCGTCTGGTGATTTCGATCGCGCGCGGCTACCTGGGGTACGGTCTGCCGCACGCCGATCTGATCCAGGAAGGCAATATTGGCCTGATGAAAGCGGTGAAGCGTTTCGATCCGCAACGCGGTGTTCGCCTGGTATCCTTCGCCATCCACTGGATCAAGGCCGAGATTCATGAGTACGTCCTGAAGAACTGGCGGATGGTCAGGCTGGCAACGACCAAGGCGCAGCGCAAGCTGTTCTTCAACCTGCGCAGCATGAAACCGACCAGCGAAACGCTCGGTCCCGGGCAGGTCGCGGATATTGCCCACCGTTTGAGCGTCAAGCCGGACGAGGTCGTCGAAATGGAAGCCCGCATGTCGGGTCATGACCTGGCGCTCGATGGCGACACCGACGATGATGAGGTATTTGCGCCGATCACCTATCTGGCCGACAGCTCAAGCGAACCCGTTCGGGTGCTCGAAAACCGTGCCCGCGAGCATCTGCACAACGAGGGCCTGCAGAGTGCGCTGGCCAGCCTTGATCCGCGTAGCCGCCGGATTGTCGAAGCGCGCTGGCTGGTCGACGAAAACCCTGCAACCTTGCACGAGTTGGCGGCAGAGTTCGGTGTCTCCGCCGAGCGCATTCGCCAGATTGAAGTCAAGGCCATGCAAAAGATGCGTGCCACCCTGACCCTACTGGTCGCCGAAGCGTAGGGGGTCACCGTGTGATGGCGGGAACGCCCGCCTCGCTCGACCCCTGCGGAAGCCTTTTGCACATTGCCGCTGACTGCCGATTCCGGCGTCAGACACTCGCCCCGAGGGCGGCGGCGGGGGTAAGCGTCGCCGCCTGTCGTTGCAGCATTTTGAGAGCAATTTTCCTTTCCATCTCGGCGCCCGCCCGTGCCGTGAAGACACGGTAGATCGATGCGAACAGCATGTCGTCAGCCATCTCCTTGCTATCGAGCAAAGCGAGGTGGCCGATGACCTTGCCGTCGCTGGCGAAGATTGGAATACCGAGATAACCTTCATAACCCGCCTCGACGGGGTAGAGGGCTCCGACGTTTTTCGGGTGAAAGCAGATCCGTCCTTCCTTGACAACGGTCTCGCAGGGCGTCCCGGGCAGGTCATATTCGATGTCCTCCCGAAAGGCGCTGTCGGACCAGAAGGCGAGAGTGCGCTGGCGGCTCGTCGGGTAATCGGCGCATTCGGTGATGAAAGCGCAGGAAACCTGTAGCGCCTGGGCGAAATGCTGGACCAGTGTGTGGAAGAACGCCTCGCCGACGGCGCCGGCAATGCCTTCGACGATTTCGTTGAGGATCGTTTCGATCCGCCGGATGCGGGTGACGTCGGTATCCAGCCCCACCACGCGGTAGGGCTTGCCACTGGCATGGCGGATGGCGGTCCCCCGCGACAATATCCAGCGCGTACCGCCGTCCCGGTGTCGCATGCGGAGTTGCTCTTCATACGGCTCGCCGGATCCCTCGAGATGGGCTTTGAGCGCGGCTTCGACCCTTGGCAGATCGGCCGGATGGATGCGCTCCCGCCACCGTTCACGGCTGCCGAGCCACTCGCTGTCGGCAAACCCGAGCATGCTTTTCCAGCGCGGCGAAAGCAGCATTTCACCGCTCAGCCGATTCCATTCCCACAAGCCGTCGCTGCTACCGCGCAGGGCGAGTGCATAACGCTCTTCGCTCAACTGAAGCGCGGCCTCGATCTGCTTGCGTCGTTGCTCCACCTCGCCGGTATGTTGTTGTTGTCTGGTGGCTCCCTCGCCGAGCACCTCGATGGCGCGCTGGAGCGTCTGGAGGTCATCGCTCGCACAGCGATCGGGAATGACCAGCGCGCCTCGCGCGGCTGCCTCGGCACTGAGCTGAGCAAGGAGAACTACTTCGGCGCCGGCGGTCAGCCGCTGCACTACCTGGAGCGCATCCGCGCAGCTTATCCGATCAGTCTGCACGGTGTCGGCCTGTCGCTGGGCACGACAGACAGCCTCGACGGCGACCATTTGCGCGCCCTGCGCGCCCTGATCGCGCGCATCGAGCCCGGCCTGGTATCGGAGCACCTGTGCTGGAGCAGCGTTGCCGGCAGGCACGTGAACGACCTCCTGCCGCTGCCGTACACCGAGGAGGCCCTGTCTGTCGTGTGTGCGCACGTGGGCGAAGCGCAGGACGCCATCGGCCGCCAGATCCTGGTCGAGAACGTCTCCAGCTACCTGCAGTTTTCGCATTCGACGATCGACGAATGGGACTTCATCGCCGAGGTCGCCGCCCGTAGCGGCTGCGCCATCCTGCTCGACATCAACAACATCTACGTCAGTGCCTACAACTACGGCTTTGACGCGCGGCGCTACCTGAACGCAGTGCCGCCGTCGGCGGTTGGCGAGCTACACCTCGCCGGCTTCGACCTGGCCGACGGCCTGCTCATTGACACCCACGGCACGCGCGTGGCCGATGCGGTGTGGCAACTGTACGGCGAGGCCGTCCACCTCTTCGGCGCACTGCCGATGCTGATCGAGTGGGATAGCGACCTGCCGACGCTGGCCGTGCTGCTGCAAGAGGCTGCTACCGCCGACCGCCTGCAGGAGGAACGACATGCCCTCGCTGCATGAACTGGAGCTTGCTTTCGTCCGCGCGATGTTCGACGCGACCGACCGTGCGGCCGAGGCTTTCGTCTGCGCCCATGGCATGGCGTCGGCAGCGCGGCTGGCGATCTACCGCAACGATATCATGCACAACTATCGCGCGGCGCTGAGCGACGTCTATCCGGTCGTCAAGCGGCTGGTAGGCGATGACTTCTTCCGTTTTGCCGCTGAGCGCTATATCCCGCGCCATCCGTCGCGCCATGGCAACCTGCATGACTTCGGTGGCGAGTTCGCTGCCTATCTCGAGCACTTCCCGCCGGCGGCCGGCTTGCCCTATCTCGGCGACGTGGCGCGACTCGAGTGGTGCTGGCATGAATCGTTTCACGCCGCCGACCGCTGTCCGCTGGCGCTCGACGGGCTGAGAACGGTCGCGGAAGCGTCGCTGCCGTCGCTGCGTTTCGAGTTGCATCCGAGCTGCCGCCTCCTGGCATCGCCCTTTCCGATCGACCGCATCTGGCAGGCCAACCAGCCGGCCGGCGGCGAGATCGCGACGGTCGACCTCGCCGCGGGTGCGGTGCGGCTGTTGATCCGCCGTCGGGGTGATGCGGTGGAGATCGAATCCGTCGGCACCGCGGAGTTCGCATTGCTTGCCGCATTTGCGCGCGGCGTCCCGCTTCAGGATGCGTTGATGCCGGCCTATGCAGCCGACGCCCGCTTCGACTTCGAGGCGTTTCTGATCAAGCGGGCCAGCGACGCCACTTTGGTCGGTTTCGTCGTCGCAACAAACGTTTCCCGCACCATCGGGCCGGCGACCTCGCCTGGTTTGCGGGTCGTGTAGCCAGTCATCGCGTTGACAGAAACGTGATCTTCCGGTGAACAGGGCGTGAAGTCCGCTCTGCATACTGACCACAGATAGGAAGCCATCCTGTCTGATCTCTTCAACCAACCCGTAGGGAGAACCAACCATGAACCATTCCGAGCAAATCATCCGCAGTGCAATCGCCGGTCTGCTGGCTCTCGGCGTCAGTGCCGCAAGCAGCCAGGCCATCGCCGCAGCCGGCGACAACGAAAAGTGCGCCGGCATCGTCAAGGCGGGCAAGAACGACTGTGGCACGAGCAAGAGTTCGTGCGCGGGAACCGCCAAGGCCGATCGCGACCCGGAGGCCTGGGTGTACGTGCCGACAGGAACTTGCGACAAGATCGCCGGCGGCACGGTGACCACCAGCGCGATGGCCAAACCGGGCGGCGCCGCGGGCAAGTAAGCCTGGCATGCGCCCTGTCCAAGGCAGCCGCAACGGACAGGGCGGCGCCGATCAATCCTGAAGGAGAGTGAAATGGATCTGGTAGCGAATCGAAACGGCAGCATCAGCGTACCCGCCGACAACCCTGGCCGTATCGTGCGCTGCGCACAACTCGCGCTGCGCGCCGCCGAATGGCTGGCCCCTGGCCTTGACTTCGGCATCCGCCTGCTGGTCGGCAGCGTCTTCTTTCAGTCGGGCTTGACCAAGATCGCTTCCTGGTCGTCCACCGTCGCGCTGTTCGAAAACGAATACGCGGTTCCCGGCCTACCGCCGGAAGTGGCTGCCTACCTCGGTACCGGCGTCGAGTTGTTCCTGCCCGTGCTGCTGGTGCTGGGCCTGGGAACGCGGCTCTCTGCCGCCGTATTGTTCGTGTTCAACATCATCGCGGTGATCTCGTATCCCGACCTCTCCGAGGTGGGCCTGAAAGATCACCAGTATTGGGGTCTGCTCCTCTTGGTGACCTTATTTCACGGTCCCGGCAAGCTTTCCCTCGACCATCTGATTCGCCGTAAATTTCCTGTCTGAGGTGACGTGATGACTGAGTCATGTGGAATGTGCGAAATGCGGATGCACCAGACCAACATTCGGGAAACCACTCTCGACGGTCAGCGGGCGATCGTGACGGGTGCCAACTCGGGCATCGGCGAAGCGATCGCCAAGGGACTGGCAGAAGCCGGCGCGGCCGTGGTGGTGAACTACGTCGCCGACGACGAAAATGCCCACCGGGTGGTCGATGAAATCTGCGCTACCGGTAGCCGCGCCTTGGCCATCAAGGCCGATGTCAGCAGCGAGGAGCAGGTGGAGGAGATGTTCCGGCGTGCAGTTGCCGAGTTGGGCTCGATCGACATCGTGGTCAACAACGCCGGCTTGCAGCAGGACGCTCCCTTTCACGAGATGTCCCTGGCCCAGTGGCGCAAGGTGATCGACGTCAATCTCACCGGCCAGTTCCTGTGTGCGCGTGCAGCGGTGCGCGAGTTCCTGCGCCGCGGCCTGGTGCCGCAACTATCGTGCTCGCTGGGCAAGATCCTCTGCCTGTCGTCGGTGCATGACGTCACCCCCTGGGCCGGGCACGCCAACTACGCGGCGAGCAAGGGCGGTGTCGCGATGCTGATGAAGACCATGGCGCAGGAACTGGCGATGAACAAGATCCGCGTCAACGCCATCTCGCCGGGCGCGATCAAGACGCCCATCAATACCTCGGCGTGGGCGACTGCGGAGGCGGAAGCGGCCTTGCTGAAGCTCATCCCTTACTACCGGGTCGGCGAGACGCGGGATATTGCCAGGGCCGCCGTGTGGCTCGCTTCGGATCACTCCGACTACGTCACGGGCGCAACGCTCTATGTAGACGGCGGAATGACCCTGTATCCCGAATTCCGCGAAGGAGGATGAGCATTGGACTACGACGTGATCATCGTCGGCTCCGGCGCTGGCGGCTGTGCCGCTGCCTATCACCTGACCCAGTCGGGCAAGCGTGTGCTGCTGCTGGAAAAGGGAATGGCCTTGCCCAGGGACGGCAGCACCCTGGATGCCGACAAGGTCCTGCGGCGCGGAATGTTTCTCAGCGACGAGCCTTGGGTCGATCGCCACGGGGCGACGATCGTTCCCGAGGAACACTTCAATCTCGGCGGCAAGACCAAGTGGTACGGCGCTGCCCTGTTGCGCTTCGCAGCGCACGAATTTGCCGCCGATGCCGATCACGCCTGCCTGGCCTGGCCTTTCCCCTACGAGGAACTGGCACCGTTCTATGACGAAGCCGAGAGGCTTCTCGGCGTTCGCCAGTTCGCGGTCGAGGCCAACTTCCAGCAGATCGTGTCCGGTCTGCGTCGCCGGGATGCGCAATGGCGCCGACAGCCGATGGCGCTTGGCCTGGCGGCGGATATCCTCTCCCATCCCGAAGAAGCGCGCCACTTCGACGCCTTCGCGTCGGTGCGCGGGCTGAAGTGCGATGCCGAATCGTCGCTTCTGCAGCGAGTGAGCGACAAATCGAACCTGACCGTACTCACCGGCAAAGCGGTGTCCGGATTCATCGCCGCCAGTGGCGAAGCGACGCGGGTGACCGGAGTCGAGTGCGAGGACGGTAGCCGCCATAACGCGGCCGCGGTGGTGATCGCCGCCGGCACCCTGCACAGCCCTCGCCTGCTGCAGTCCTATCTGGAGCGTACGGGTCTGGCGCAGGCGCTGCCGAGTTATCGCCAGGTGGGCCGCAATTACAAGGCGCACGTGCTGACGGCCATGCTCGCCCTGTCACACCGTCCGGTTACCGACGTGTTGTGCAAGACGCTGCTCCTGCTGCATGACGGCATGCCCCACAGTACTGTGCAGACGCTCGGCGGCAACCTGGCCGAGGAAATCGTGCGCAGCCAATCCCCACGCTTCGTGCCGAACTGGCTCTCGGCACCGATTACCAGACGGGTGTACGGATTGTTCCTGCAGACCGAAGACGGGTCGCATCCGGACAATCGAGTCGTCGCGAGGGCGCAGGGCAGCGATCGTCCGCTGCTGAACTATGATCTTGCCCGGTTGCCAGCGGCACAGGCGGAGCACCGGCGCCTGGTGCGTACGCTGCAGCGCCAGTTGCTCGGGCTGGGTTACGTGACCCTGGTCAAGGCGATTCCGCTCCAGGGCACCGCCCACGCCTGCGGCACGCTGGTCGCCGGCAACGATCCGGCGACTTCCGTCGTCGATGCCCACGGCAAGGTGCACGGCATGGGCAACCTGTACGTCGCCGATGGCAGCGTGCTGCCGCGCTCCAGTCGCGCCAACCCGGCGCTCACCATCTATGCCTGGGGCTTGCGCCTGGCAAGCCACCTCGGCAACACGATTCTGGCCGGCAAACTTCAAAGGAGCGGACGATGAAACCAAACGAGATCCTGAATAGCGAGCGGCAACGCCTGGAGGCTCAGCACGACGGACGCGAGAACTGGCGCCTGTGGGGCCCGTACCTGGCTGAGCGCGCCTGGGGAACGGTTCGCGAGGACTACAGCGAAGGCGGCAGCGCGTGGGACTACCTCGACCACGATCAGGCGCGCTCGCGTGCCTACCGTTGGAACGAAGACGGCATGGGCGGCATTTGCGACGACAAGCAGCGCCTGTGCTTCGCCCTCGCGCTGTGGAACGGCGAAGACCCGATTCTCAAGGAACGCGCCTTCGGGCTTACCGGCAACCAGGGAAACCACGGCGAGGACGTCAAGGAACACTACTTCTATCTCGACGCCACTCCGTCGCACAGCTATCTGCGCTATCTCTACAAGTACCCTCAGGCCGCCTATCCCTACGCCCGGTTGGTGGCGGAGAATGGCCGCCGCAGCCGCCAGGATCCACCTTTCAGTCTGCTCGACACCGGTGTCTTCGACGACCAGCGCTACTGGGATGTGGAGGTGCTTTACGCCAAGGCCTCGCCCGAGGAGATCCACATTCGCATCATCGCCAGCAACCGCGGGCCGCAAGCGGCAAAGCTGCACGTGCTGCCGACGCTGTGGTTTCGCAACACCTGGTCGTGGGGCGCCGGGGTGGACGAATGGGGTGCCCCGAAAGCGGTGCGCAAGCCGCTGCTCGCCGCGGCGCCGGCGCCCAGCGGTGCGCAGTGGGCCGTGCGCGCCGACGACGAGACGCTGGGTGCCTACTTTCTCTACGGCCGGCAGCAGGCGGAGCCGCTCTACACCGAGAACGAAAGCAACGCCGAGCGCCTGTGGAACCGGGCCAATGCGACGCCCTACGTCAAGGACGCTTTCCATCGCTATGTGGTCGACGGCGATCTGGCGGCAGTGAATCCCGCCCGGACCGGCACTCGATTCGCCGCGCGGCACGTGCTGACCGCGACCGCCGGCCAGACGGTGACCATCGAACTGACGCTCGCGCGCTGCGAACGGCAGACGCCATTCGCCCAGCAGGAGGCGGTCTTCGTCCAACGCGAGGCGGAAGCGACGATCTTCTACGAGAATCTGCAACCGCACTGCAGCAGTGAGGACGGCCGCATTCTGCGCCAGTCGCTCGCCGGCATGATCTGGTCGAAGCAGTTCTTTCACTTCGACGTGGCGCGCTGGCAGGATGGCGACCAGTTGCCGCCACCGGCGAAGCGCAAGCTGGGACGCAACCGCACCTGGCGGCACATGAAGGCGGCCGACATCATCTCCATGCCCGACAAGTGGGAGTATCCCTGGTTTGCCGCCTGGGATCTCGCGTTTCATTGCGCTGCACTGGCCCTGGTCGACGTCGATTTCGCCAAGGGTCAGATCGAGCTGCTGCTCAAACGCACGACTACGAGGACGTGGCGATCCAGTGCTACGAGCAGTTCATGGCCATCGCCAACTCGATCGCCGGTTACAGCCAGACGGGTTTGACCCTGTGGGACGAGAAGGACCAGTTCTTCAAGGACCTCGTCGTGGGCCCCGACGGGCAAAGCCGGCACATCGACGTCTTTTCGTGGGTCGGGCTGATTCCGCTGTTCGCCGTCGAGGTCATCGACCAGCGCCTGCTGACGAACGTGCCGCGCTTCCACGCCGCTTTGGTCGGCCATTACCAGGGCAAGTTTGACGGGCACAGGGTCACCCACTGCCCGATTCAGAGCAACGTCCGCGAAGAACATCTCCTGTCGCTGCTCGGACCGGCGCGACTGAAGGCAGTACTGCAGCGGGTGCTCGACGAGCGCCAGTTCCTCTCGCCCTTCGGCGTGCGCAGCGTGTCGCGCGTTCATGCCGAGCAGTGTGACCTGGGGACGCTGCCGGGGATCGGGCAGGCGCTCATCGAATACGTTCCGGGCGAGTCCAACTCGGGGCTGTTCGGTGGCAACTCCAACTGGCGCGGGCCAATCTGGATGCCGACGAATTATGTCCTCATTCAGGCCATTGAAAAGTTCCACCGCTACTATGGCGACACCTTCCTGGTGCCGGCACCGTGCTGTGAGGGCGGACAAGTGACGCTCAAGGAGGCCGCCAAGCTGATCTCCGAGCGGCTGGTGAACATCTTCCGCCGCATGCCCGACGGACGCCTGCCGGCTTTCCCCGTCGGGTCGCCGTTTCAAAGCGATCCATATTGGCAGGAGCTGCTGCTCTTCCACGAGTATTTCCATGGCGACACCGGACAGGGCCTGGGCGCGATGCATCAGACTGGCTGGACGGGTCTGGTGGCGAATCTGGTCGAGCGCCGGTATCGCGTCGATATTCCAGCCTTCTGGCGGCAGCAACAGGAAGCACAGGCAGCACGCCAGCCCGAGCCCGCCGAGCAGGTCTAGGAGAGAGCACGCATGCACCAGACCCTGCGCCAGCACTGGCCCGAGTATCTGATCGAGGCGGCGGGTCTCGGGCTGTTCATGATCTCGGCGTGCCTTTTCGTGGCCCTGATCGAGCACCCGGCGTCGCCGCTGCCGCAGGCCATCGGCAACCCTTCACTGCGTCGCGTCCTCATCGGCATCGCCATGGGGCTCACCGCCATCACCCTCATCTACTCGCCGTGGGGCAAGCGCTCGGGGGCCCACCTCAACCCGGCGGTGACGCTGACCTTCTTCCGGCTCGGCAAGATCGAGCCCTGGGACGCGCTGTTCTACGTCATTTTTCAGTTCGTCGGCGGAGTCACCGGAATGGCGGTCGCGGCACTGTTTCTTCACTCGCCGGTGCTGTCGCATCCGGCGGTGAACTTCGTCGCGACGCTTCCCGGCAAGCAGGGTGCGGTCGTGGCCTTCGTTGCCGAAGCGGCAATCTCCTTCGGCCTCATGTTGACCGTGTTGTTGGTCAGCAACTCGCAGCGCGCCAATCGCTACACGGGTTTGGTCGCCGGCGCGCTGGTGGCGCTTTACATCACGCTTGAGGCGCCGCTATCGGGGATGAGCATGAATCCGGCGCGAAGCTTCGCTTCGGCAATGTCGGCGCAGCAGTGGACGGCGATCTGGGTCTACTTCACGGCACCGCTTCTGGGCATGCTCGGCGCCGCCGCGCTCTACGTGCGCCTCAAGGGTGCGGCAGCCGTGCTGTGCTGCAAGCTGCACCACGAAAACGGGCAGCGCTGCATCTTCCGCTGCCGCTATGGCGTGAAAACCGAAGGAGAGCAAGCATGAAGCACGCGCACGCATCGACCCTGTCGCATCGCCTGGACTGGCTGGCGGATCTGGTGAATCTGTCGCTCGATCGGTTGCTCGCCCGCGGGCTGGCGCGAACGGCCGTTCCGTTTGCCGCTGCGACGCTCAGCTTGTGTGCCGACGCCACGCGCTGGCTGGCGCCGCTGTATACCCTGGTCCTACGCCTGTGGCTGGCCTTCGCGATTCCTGGTGCCCTGGCCATCGCCTCGTCGAACGGCAGTGCAGGCGACGTCGTGTCGCTGTTGCCGGTCACTTCGGCGGCCACCTTCGCGGCGCCCTTGACGCTCGTTTGCGCCACGCTGGTGGCTCTCGGCTACGCTACCCGCCCGACTGCCCTGCTGCTGATAGTGGCCATATCCGCCGTGCGCATGATGGGGCTGGGCGTCGAAGCCTATCCCTATTGGTTCATGGCGCTGGCGCTGGTGGCACTATGGGGGCCGGGGCCGGGGCCGGTGTCGCTCGATGCGCTGGTCGAACGCGCGCTGCGCCGACGTTTTCCGCAACTCTCGGGCCAGCCGGCCTTCTCGCTCGACGGTGTGCCGCGCGTGGTGATCGTCGGCGCCGGCTTCGGCGGGCTGACGTGTGCCGCGGCGCTGACGCGCGCGCGAGTGGCGGTGACCGTGATCGACCGTCACAACTACCATCTGTTCCAGCCCCTGCTCTACCAGGTGGCCACCTCAGGGCTGTCGCCCGGCGACATCGCGACGCCGGTGCGTGGTCTGTTCCGCGAGCACTTCAACGTCCGTGTGCTGTTCGGCGAGGTGAGCAGCGTCGACAGAGTCAGGCGGGAGGTGCTGATGGACGGTCAGCGAATCGCCTACGATTACCTGGTCCTGGCCACCGGAGCGGCGCACTCGTATTTCGGCCGCGACGACTGGGCACCGCATGCCCCCGGACTGAAGCGCGTCGAAGACGCCACCGAGGTCCGGCGGCGGCTGCTCACTGCCTTCGAACAGGCCGAGGTAACCGACGACCCCGCCGAGCAAGCCAGCCTGCTGACCTTCCTCATCGCCAACGCCTGGAACGGCACGCCGGTGCCGGGGCTGGCACCGGCGGCCAAGCAGGGCGGCGACTACGTCGCGCAGGTGATCCGCGCCCGCGTCGAGGGCCGCCCGGCGCCAGCCTCTTTTCGGTATCAACACCTGGGCAGTTTGGCGACCATCGGGCGCAAAGCGGCAGTGGCGGACTTCGGCTTCGTCAAGCTGCATGGCGGACTGGCCTGGTGGCTCTGGGGCGCAGTGCACCTCGGCTTCCTGGTCGGCCTGCGCAACCGCACTTCGGTCGTGCTCGACTGGTTCTGGGCGTACCTCACTTATCGCAGCGGCACGCGACTGATTACCGGCGGCGCCGGTAGTCAGAAGACCGAGCAGATGCACGCGACAGACGCTTTGCAACGCCAAGGTGCGGCCTGAGCAAGGCGGCGCGCTGTGTTTCCCGGCCTGATCGGCGAGAACGCTGTAAGGTCTGTTGCGGCTGGTACGACCAAACAGTGTCTCGAATCCACAGCGAATCAGGGAGGCACCCATGTTGCGACCATTGCTGATCCTCGTACCCCTGCTCTCGGCGCTCGCCCCGGCGCAGGCGGCGCAATCCGCCTGCGAGCGCAGCAGTCCGGCGCATACCGTCGCCCTCGTCGAGCTATACACGTCGGAGGGCTGCAACAGTTGCCCTCCCGCCGACCGCTGGCTGAGTTCGCTCCTCTCGCGGCACGATTCGACGCGAGTGCTGCCCCTGTCACTGCACGTCGACTACTGGGACTACATCGGCTGGAGTGATCCATTCGCGCAGGCGCAGTTCAGCGAACGTCAGCGCCGCCTCGCCGGTGGCGCGACGATCTACACGCCTGAAGTTTTCGTTTCCGCGCGCGAGCTGCGCGGTTGGCGCGACGCCGACAACGTCGAGCGCTGGCTGCGCGAGGTCAATGGTCAGCCGGCGCGCGCCGGCATCACGCTGGCCATGCACGCGGGCGAGCCGCAAAGTCTGGTTGCCGAGGCGCGCTTCAGCCTGCCGGCTGAGGCACAGCGCAGATCGGGCCTGCAGGGCGTACTGGTGCTTTATGAAGACGGGCTCGTTTCGAGCGTGAGTCGCGGCGAGAACCGGGGCGTCACGCTGCAGCACGAGCACGTCGTGCGCCAGTGGCTGCCGCTGCCGCTCAAGTCGGAGCCAGGCGCCCAGGTCCTGAAGCGGACGCTGTGGTTGGCGCCAGGCTGGAAGACCGCAAACCTCGGGATGGCGGCTTTTGTCCAGGATCTGCGCACGGGCGAAGTTCTGCAGGCCGTTTCCTTGCCGGCGTGTGCGCCGGCTGAGACGTGACCGTGAATCACGGGGTCTGGAAATCCCAAATGAGGGACTTCCAGACCTGACCGTCCCGCCCTGCTCGCACTCGCTGCTCATCGGCCAGAGCTCACGCCTGATCCGGATGGGACAAGTCGCCAGTGTCGGCTTTGCAGAAGCAGCGTTCAACGAGTACTATCGGCCAGGAAGAGACGGTGAAGAAGTTTCCCGAAAGCAGTCTTGAAGCGGCTTGAGTGTATGCTATAAACATAGTCTACGAAGTGCCGCTTTTCACGATTCTTTGATACTGTATAGAACCAACACACATCGGGCGCAGAGCCTGCTGCGGTAAAGCTTCGAGCGTTCCGAGCGACGCCGAGTTGGTGAGCGGGCGCAGGAGTTATGGGCAAACTGCTCCCGATAACAAAGTTGACCCAGCGCTTTCGGAGCGGCAGATAAGCGCTATTGGGCGTCGTAGGCTCCACACTGCTCGAATCCCGTTGATGATCATCCTGGCTCGATTGAGCTTTGTCCGAGGAGCTCTGAATGAACAACGTACCACCAACGATACTTCTCACTGGCGCGACAGGTGGCATCGGCCGAGCAGTCGCCGAGCGCTTGGCTGGCGCTGGATACTCGCTCATTCTTGCGGCTCGCAACGCCGACAAGCTACAGGCGCTCGCCTCTGAGTTGGGGAGCCTCTTTCCCGACGCTGGCGCTTACTCTTGGATCAGCGTCGACATGACACGTGACGACTCTGTCGAGTCATTCTCGACAGAGCTCACGGCGAGAAGTCTGTTCCTGCATGGCGCTGTCTTGATGCCACCGCAAGATCCGCCAACGAACGACCCCTTCCCAAGTAGTGATAGATGGCGCGAGATTCTGCAGAACAGTTTTATCGGGCCGCTGGCATTGCTCAAAGCTGCCATCGCGACGATGCAGCCCGACCCTGCGAACGGCAAGCGATGCAAGATCGTGATCATCTCGGGTATGTCCTCAGTCCAGGTCTTGGGCCACTACGCCTCCAGTAACGTCATCCGCTGTGCCTGGCTGGCCGAGGCCAAGACGCTGGCATTCGCGCTGGGTGAGCGAGGCGTCCACGTGAACACGCTTTCCCTCGGCGGCACGCTCACGCCGGGCTACGCAGCCTCACTCGAGCGGCGAGCCGCCAGCGCCGGAGTGAGTGTCGAGCAGCGTCTTGCAGATGAAACAGACAACATCCCCTTGAAGAAGTATGGGTCGCCGAAAGAGGTCGCCGCCGCGGTGGAAGGATTGCTTTCAGCGCTCTCGGATCACATGACCGGGGTAAACATCTTGCACGACGGCGGATTCACCAGAGCCTACTGATGCCAAGTCGCCACACCTCTGCCGGTTGGGTCGCCGAATCTGATGCCTGGGCGACGCCGAACCACATGTTCCAGCGGACTGCCTACGGCAGTCGCTGAACACGAACGTTTGGCGTCCCGATGGTAGGCAACTCATGCTGAGCGCTTTCAAAAAATTCTTCGATGGTAGGTCACCAGCACTGGTGATCGCTTTGGGTCTCACGCTCCTGGCTTCCATCGGGACACTCGATCATCTCACGGGGTTCGAGCTTTCGTTGTCCATTTTCCACCTCCTGCCCATAGTGCTTGTCACGTGGTACACGCGGTCATGGATAGGCTATTTCTTCTGTGGCCTTGCCGCAATGGTTGGGCTGCTTGTTGACCACGCCTCCGGCCATACCTATAGCAGCGCGCTCACCCCTTACTGGAATACTGGCGTCCGACTCGGCGTTTTTCTTATGACTTCGAAGCTTCTCATTCAATTGAAAGCGAGTCTGAAGCACGAACAGGTTTTGGCAAGTACGGATGGTCTGACCGGACTCTTGAATGCGCGGGCTTTCAAGGATCTTTCTGGTCACCTGTTAGAGGTGGCAGAACGTTACCAGCGTCCGGCAGTTTTGGGGTTTATCGACATTGACGATTTCAAAGCGGTAAACGACACATCAGGTCACTCGGAAGGGGACCGAGTTCTGAAGACTGTCGCGAACGCATTAACCGGAAGTGTTCGCACCACTGATGTCGTAGGTCGACTGGGGGGCGATGAATTCGCCATTCTTTTGCCGGAGGCCGACTATGCAGACGCCCAGACAATGTTCCGTAGAGTTCGCGATGAGTTGGCGCGGGAGAGCGCCGACAATGGCTGGCCGATTGGCTTCAGCATAGGGGTTGCGGTTTTTCCTCGTGTTCCTTCCTCCATCGACGAAGCGATGAAGATTGCCGACCAGCTCATGTATCGTGTCAAGACAGCCGGCAAAAACGGCATAGTCTATGAAGAACACGCTGGGTGTCGTGAGAACGATGAACAAGCGGTTCCAGCGGACGGCGCTTCGCGCCGCCGCTGAACCGGGACGTTGAGCGGCCGCTTTGCAAAGCCCGGAGTGACCGCCTGTTACGTCGCGCGGTGATTCAGACTGTTTGGCGCAAGCTGTTCGAGGCTGAGACAGA
>NZ_FLQX01000111.1 GCF_900089955.1 Candidatus Accumulibacter aalborgensis
TTGCCCTTCTCGCCGCCAATTACTGCCGCCAGATTTATGCGGATTTACTCCGCCGGCAACACTCGGCGACGACCTCCAGCAGGGCCACGTTGGGATCGTTGGCGTTCATGGCTGCAAGCGCTTTTCCAGCAGATCGATCGCCAGCGCGCGTTCGCGGGCGCTACCGCCGCGCACCGCATCGAAGAGCACCAGCAACTCGTACAGCGCCGGGTTGCGCCCGGCCGCATCCGGCACCCTCGGGTAAAGCGGATAAAAGGCCACGCCGCGCACGGTGCCGTCCTTGTGCGGCCACACCGGCAGCGGGTCGCCCCCCGGCACGATCAGGTCCTTCAGCGGCGCTGCCGCGTAGCCGGTTGGCATGCCCCGCGTCAGCCCGCCGCGGGTGGCTGGAAAGCAGTAGCGCGCGCCGTGCTGGACGAACAGCCGCAGCGCGGCAAGGATCACCGCTGCCTTGCCGCTCGTGCCCTTGTGGGCAAGCTGGGCGGCCACCGCCCGCTCCACCGCCCCATGCACCTCCGATGCCGTCATGCCCAGTTCGGCCGCCAGCGCCGCATAGGTCGGCGCCGGGCCGCGCTCCAGCGCCAGGCGCAGCAGCACCACCAGATCCTGCGGACGCAGCACGATTTGCGGATTGGACTTTGAGCCGGCCACCGAAAGCTTTCTGTATTCGCTATTCGCGAATAGCGAATATAGGCGCATGGCGCGTTGTTGGCAATGGCGACGGGGTGGCCGTGCCGAGCGGATGTCTACTAAAACACCAACAGATTAGTAGGAGTGTCACTGCCGCGGGGCGGCTTCAAGTCCCCGGCTCCAGCGCCCTCGCAGCGCCGCAGGGCGCGGCGGCCGGCGAAGCGGAAATCGCCCCGGAAAGCGAGTCGACCGCAACCCGCCCGGAGAGGAGGCGCGGAAGTAGCAGGTCGCGGGTGCGGCGGAGGTTCCGGACTGTGCGTTGTAGCGTATTCACCTGCTCGAACACGGCATCGACATTGAGAGTGAAGGCTGCGACCAAGTCGCGAGATGGTTTCGCTACCTGCATTCGGCGGAAGGTATCGACGACGATGGTGTCGAATGTCGCCCCGCCGGTATTGGTTTTCAAATACTCAACTTGTTGGAGCGTCATCAGAAATAGGAACCGTTGTGAAATCCCAGGCTTGCCGCGGAGCGCATAGCAGGATTGGTTCATCGCCATCGGCACCGACGGGAGAGCAACTTTTCCAACCGTTCCACGCGCTGTGATGAAGACAGTATCGGGTGGGTAGAGTTGGCTTGCGCACTTGGAAAGTCCGAGTTCCGAAACGTGCTTGTCAGCGTCCTCAACGTAGAAACAGTCTGGTGCGTCGCGTGGGGTGAAAAATGGGATTCCCCCGTCCCAGTATTCCTGGGTGCTGGTCTTGGGCGTACCTCCACTCAGCACGTTTGCGATTTCGGTAAAGCCGACGGCCTCCCACCCATGCGGAATCTCGCCGAGGGGGGAAGCGACGCGGGGGTGGTTTTCGTGGCCGGGGAAGCGGAAGTGGACGAACCACTCGCGGTAGAGGGCGCGGGCCATAGCCTCCAGAATCCTGATGCGCCGCTGGCTGTTCTCGATGAGTTCGTCGTACGCCGACAGGATGCCCGCGATGCGTTGCTGGACGGGGAGCGGGGGAACGGAGATCGGGAGCGATAGCAAGCGGTCAGTTTGAATGCGCGTAGTTCCGTGCCCGGCTTCGTCAACGCGACCAACGATTTCATACGTATTGGCGCGGAGCCATTGAAACAAGAACTCGTTGTCGATGAAGGGTGCAGGCTTTGCAGCCTTCAAATCCTGATTGAACGCGACGGGCGCTTGGTCATTGCCACCGGAAACTCGCGAGCCAAAATCATGCCGCGAACGACGAATGGAATCGTGTCCGCAGGAACAAGCCTCGTTCCATTTTTGGCGCCAAGTGGCGTCAGGTGGTCTTGGGCATCACGGATTATCTCGGTCTTCATGTCCTTGCAAGAAACCCAAGGAATATCACCACCCCAGAAATCATTTCTGGCCTTCGATGGTGTGCCGCCCGACAACAATGTTAAGCATTCGCCAAGATGATGCTGTTGCCATTTCATCATCCTCACGGCTCCAGGATCCCCGCCCCACTCGCGGCGATGGTCTGCTCCAGTTTCCGTACCTTCGCAACCTTCATTTCCCAATTCTTCCCGCCCAATAAGCCGGTCGGCGGCGCTGATGTGCGATGGCGAGGACAAGGATCTGCGCAGATTTCACCTGATAAATGACGTGAAACGGGAAACGCTTGAGCCCGGCTTTGCGGAGGTCGGAATCGCCGACCCTTGGGTAGAAGTCTGGCGTGGCGCAGACGCGCGCCATGGTCTTCTCGAATTCGGCAAGGTAATCCGCGCCCTAGGCCCGGAAGTCGGCTTTCATAAAACGCAACTTCATCCAGATGCTCGGCCAGAGCAGCCCGGTGGAAGCGATAATTCATCGCAACAGGGCTTGAGCAGCGGCGCGGGCGTCTTCGGCCGAAGCGGTATCGGTCTGCCCGCTGTCAATTTCTGCTGCGCGACGAGCCGCCTCGGTGTGCCATGCCTGCGCGATCTCTTCCTCGTTTTGCTCTTCGAGACTGAGCAACAACTTGTGCGCCAGTTCGGCGCGTTGATGCGTGGGCAAATGCAGTGCGGCTTGTTCTATGGTTTCGGTGTTCATGGGGCCTCCTTCATGACAGCAACGATGCGACATTTTGCGCGATACGGTCTTGCAACTCCAGTGCCTGGGCACTCAGCGATTCCAGTTCCTCGGTCAGGGTTTCGAGCTGCTCCTTGAAGTCTTCGTCGCTCACGTCCTCGCCCGGCGCGACGCCGACGTAGCGGCCGGGGTTGAGCGACCAGCCCTGGGCTTCGATCTCGACCAGCGTCGCCGCCTTGCACAGACCGGGCACGTCACGATAGGCCGGTCCGCCTTTTTCCTTCTCGCCAAAGACTTCCTTGAGCCTGGCCGCCGTCTCGTCACCGCCGACGGTGGTGTCGAGCGCCTCGCCGCGATAGAGGCGGACAAGGTTGGCGATGAAACCGATCTGCGCCGGTGTCCATTCGCGGTGGGCGCGATCCGCCTGCCGGTAGATGTGGCGGGCATCGATGAAGAGCACCGTGTCGGCGCGCTTTGTCTGGGCCTTGCCCTTGTCGAAGAACCACAGCGTGCAGGGCAGCGTGACGGTGTAGAACATGTTGGAGCCGACGGCGACCATCACATCCACCGCCCGCGCTTCGATCAGCTTCTGCCGCAGTTCCTGCTCGCTGGAGCGGGCATCGGAGGCCGAGTTGGCCATGACGAAGCCGGCGCGGCCGGTGGCGTTCAGCGCCGAGTAGAAGAGCTGAATCCACAGGTAGTTGGCGTTGTCGGTGCGCGGCAGGCCGAAGGGGAAGCGGCGAGGGTTTACCACGTGAATCATGGCCGACCATGTCCTTGAGCCGTTCCTTGTCCACCGCATTGACGTTGAAGGGCGGATTGGCGAGGACGAAGTCGAACGATCCAGTGGCGGCGTGCGGGTCGTCGTAGTAGCTGTTGATGTTGCCGCCGTGCTTGATGTCGCCTTCCAGCCCATGCACGGCGAGGTTGAGGCGGCACAGGCGGCCGGTTTCGTCGGTCTTTTCGACGCCGAAGATGGCAAGCTCAGCGGCGGGGTTCCTCCGGTGCTCGGCGACAAAGCGCGCCGACTGCACGAACATCCCGCCGGAGCCACAGGCGGGGTCGAGGATGCGGCCGTAAAAAGGTTCGATGACTTCGGCGAGCAGGCGGACGATGCCACTCGGCGTGTAGAACTCGCCGCCTTTCTGGCCTTCGGTGCGGGCGAATTCGCCGAGGAAGTATTCGTAGATGCGCCCGAAAGCGTCGTAGTCGGCCGTCGCCGGAATCTCGGAAACCTTCTTGAGCAGTTCCTTGAGCAGCGTGCTGGTGAACAGGTTGAAGGTCTTGGGCAGCACACCGGCGAGTTGTGGGTTGAGCTTCTCTATGTCGCGCATCGCCGCGTTGACCTTGGCGCCGATGTCGGCCACCTCGGGCAGCGTCAGCAAATAATCGAAGCGCGCCTCGGGGCTCAGATACAGAATGCTTTCGGCGTGATAGGCAACGGGTTCATCGACTCGGCTGCTTCGACGGGAAAATTCGCTTGATGACGCGCCGGCGGCTTTGAGCTTGCTGCGCTGAATGGCGAAGCGCACCTCGGCAAAGCGCAGGAAGAACAAGCCGAGGATCGGGCCGGGGTATTCCTGGGCCTTGAGACCGGAGTTGGCGCGGAACTGGTCGGCGGCATCCCACAGGCGCTTTTCGAGCGTGGCCGAGGCGGCGTCTTTTTCGGAGGGGGCGATCCATTGCACGGTCAATCAAGCTCGAGCAAGCAGCGAGAAGGTGAATCACCAGCCGTCAAGCAACACCTTCTCGGCCCAGAAAAGCCCGGTGATGGTTTTTGCATCGGTGATTTCGCCGCTTCTCACGGCAGCCACGGCCTCGGCGAGGGACAGACTGAGAACATCGAGGAACTCGCCACGGTCGAGGTTCGGCTCGGCTTCTCTACGCAGACCGCGGGCGAGAAGAATCTCGATCCGCTCATCGGAATAACCGACACAGGGATGCATCAGGCCGAGGTGACGCCACTCGGCTGCGCGGTAGCCGGTCTCTTCCAGCAACTCACGACTCGCCGTATCGAGGGCCTCCTCGCCGGGATCGATCTTGCCGGCCGGCAGCTCGAGGAAAGTACGATGCAGCGGATAGCGATGCTGCCGGACGAAGAGAATCCGGCCGTCGTCGAGTGACGCGATGATCACCGCCGCTCCCTGGTGGCGCACGTACTCCCGCAGGCACTCGTTGCCGTCCGGCAGGCGAACCCGATCACGGCGGACGTCGAGTAGCTTGCCGCGAAAAACCTGCGTGCTCTCGAGCTGCTCTTCGAGGAGATGTTCGTACGCTGGGGCTGCGTTTTCCATGGCGGTACTCCCAATCAAAACGCCCCGACTGGCGGGGCGTTTTGATCGATCGTTGGGTGGTCAGAGTGAGCGCAGAAGCGCGAAGGCGCAAATCGACATCAGCGCCTGCGGAAAGATCCCGAGCAAGGCGACCGCCAGTCCGTTTGCCGACATGAGAATTTTCATGTCCAACGGCGCTATGATCGGCAGGCTGTTCGTCGGCTGATCGAAATACATGATCTTGACCACCCGCAAGTAGTAGAAACAACCGATCAGCGAGAAGAATACGGCGACGAGGGCCAGCCACAGGTAGCCTGCTGCAACGACCGCCTGCAACACCGAGAACTTGGCGAAGAAGCCGACGAAGAACGGTATCCCGGCCATCGAGAACATCATCATCATCATCATCGCGGCAAACCACGGGCTGCGCTTGTTGAGTCCCTTCAGGTCTTCGAGTTCATCCGATTCAAGGCCACCACGGGCCAGCAGGAGGATCATGCCAAAGGTTCCGGCACTGGTCAGCACATAGGTGACGACATAGAACATCGACGAACTGTAGGCGTTGAGTGCGAAGCGCGCGTCGCCATTGGCGACGCCGGTGACCATGCCAAGAAGCATGAAGCCCATGTGCGAGATCGCCGAATAGGCGAGCATGCGCTTCAGGTTGGTCTGGGCGATCGCGGCAATATTGCCAATGGCCATCGACAGCACGGAGAGAAGGATGAGCATCATCTGCCAGTCCGGCGCCATGACGATCAGGCCGTTGACCAGCATGCGGACGACAATGGCGAAAGCCGCCAGCTTCGGCGCGGTGGCGATGAACAGGGTGACCGCCGTCGGAGCACCATGGTAGACGTCCGGAATCCACATGTGAAAGGGGACGACGCCGAGCTTGAAGGCGATACCCGAGACCAGGAAAACCAGGCCAAAAACGAGGATCCCCCGGTCGACCTGGCCCATGTACAGACGCTCGGCAACAGCGGTGATCTCGAGCGTGCCGGTCGCCCCGTAGATCATCGACATGCCGTACAGAAGAAGACCGGAAGCCAGCGCGCCAAGAACGAAGTACTTCATTGCCGCTTCGGTCGCCGGTACCGAATCACGATTCATGGCCACCATCGCGTAAAGCGAGAGCGACAACAGTTCCAGTCCCAGATAGACGGTCAGGAAATGGTTGGCCGAGATCATCACCATCATGCCCAGGGTGGCGAAGAGCGTCAGTGCGTAATACTCGCCCCTGGCCATCTGCGGCCGTTCGAGAATGTAGCCACGCGAATAGAACAACACCACGATCACCGTCAGGTACAGCAGTAGTTTCAGCACGTCACCGAGGAGGTCACCGACGTACATGTTGCTGAAGGTATAGCCAATGTCCCCGGAGGTCGTGGCGAAGGTGACCACCGCCGCGCCGACCAGCGTCAGTTGCGTGGCCACGAAAGTCACTGTCCGCTTCCGATCCTTGACGAAGAGATCGAGCATCAGGATCAGGCAAGCCATCACCAGCATGAAGATCTCCGCACTTGCGAGGCGGAGCTCAGGCGTCTGGAACTGCATTTCGGCAAGAGTCATAGCGGCTACCAATTATTGGATCTTGCTGAGGGCGACGTGACGCAACAGCTCATTCACCGAGCTGTGCATGACTTCAGTAAAGGGCTGGGGATAGAGACCCATGCCCAGCGCGCCAGCGGCGAAGAGGAGGAAAATGAAGAACTCGCGGCCAGTGATGTCGGTGAGTTCCGCCACGTGGTGATTGGCCACCGCCCCAAAAACGACGCGCTTGTACATCCACAGCGTATAGGCGGCGCCGACGATCATTGTCGAGGCGGCTGCGAAGGCCACCCAGAAGTTATACTCGACGGCAGCGAGGATGACCATGAACTCGCCGACGAAACCCGAAGTGGCCGGCAGTCCGGCGTTGGCCATGGCAAAGAGCATGAAGAAGGCGGCAAACTTGGGCATCGTGTTGACCACACCGCCGTAATCCGCGATCTGGCGTGAATGCGCCCGGTCATACATCACGCCGATCGAGAAGAACATGGCGCCGGAGACGAAACCGTGCGAAATCATCTGCACCAGCGCACCTTCGATTCCCAGCGCGCTGAAAACGAAGAAACCCAGCGTAACAAAGCCCATGTGCGCAATCGACGAATAGGCGACGAGCTTCTTCATGTCCTCCTGGGCCAGGGCGACAAAGCCGATGTAGATGATGGCGATCAGCGATAGTCCGATGACCAGGCCGCCAAGCTGATGTGCGGCATCCGGCGCAATCGGCAGCGAGAAACGCAGGAAGCCGTAGGCGCCGAGTTTCAGGGCGATGGCCGCCAGCACTATGGAGCCACCGGTCGGCGCCTCGACGTGCGCATCGGGCAACCAGGTATGCACCGGCCACATCGGCACCTTGACGGCAAAGGCGACCAGGAAGGCCAGAAAGAGCCAGGTCTGCGGCGCCATGCCCAGCGGCATCTGCTGCCAGTCGAGAATCGAGAAGCTGCCTCCTGACTGGACGAACAGGTAGAGCAGGGCGATCAGGAACAGCAACGAACCGAGCAGGGTGAAGAGAAAGAACTTGAACGCCGCGTAAACGCGCCTGGCCCCGCCCCAGATGCCGATGATCAGGTACAGCGGAATCAGCGAAGCCTCGAAGAAGACGTAGAAGAGCAGGCCATCGAGCGACGAAAAAATGCCGTTCAACAAACCCGACATGATCAGGAAACCGGCGTTGTACTGCGCCACCTTGCTGTCGATGACCTTCCAGCCGGCGAGAACCACGGTCACCGTGATGAAGCTGTTGAGGATCACGAAGAGCATCGAGATGCCGTCAACACCGAGATGGTAATTGACATTGAAACGCGGAATCCAGCTTTTCAGCTCGACGAACTGCATCGCCGGCGTGTGCAGGTCAAAACCGGTATAGAGCGGAATGGTCACCAACAGGCCGGCAAGCGCACCAATCAAGGACAGCATTCGTGCCAGTGGTGCATTGCGATCGGAGCCGGTCGCCAGGACAACAAAACCGGCGAGGATCGGAACCCAGATGGCAAGAGAGAGAAGCGGCGTGCCTGACATATCGTTCCCAGTCTTTCTCTAGCTCAGGCGCGCGTGACCCAAAGGGTCATCAAGACGAACACGCCGATAATCATCGTAAAAGCGTAGTGGTAGATGTGACCGCTCTGGAACAGGCGAGCCACGGCGGCAAACCAGCGGACGAGGCCGACGGAACCGTTGACGATGATGCCGTCGATCAGACCGGCGTCGCCACCCTTCCACAGACCCCGGCCAAGCAGGCGCGCACCACCGGCAAAGACCACGTCGTTGAACTTGTCGAAGTAGTACTTGTTTTCGAGCAGGGTATACAGCGGTCCGCAGCGGCTCTTGATCGCTGCCGGGATATCCGGACGTTTCATGTAGAAGAACCACGACAGCGCCACCCCGAGGAGCGCCAGCCAGAACACTGCTGTGGTGACGGCGTGCGTGGCCATCGCGAAAGCGCCGTGGAAGTGATGGGCCAATTCCTCCATCACCGGATGCGCCTCGGTATCGACGAAGATCGCGCCCTTGAAGAAGTCGCCGAACAGCATCGGCTCGATGCCGATATAGCCGATGATCACCGAGGGAATCGCCAGCATGACCAGCGGCAGCGTCACCACCCAGGGCGTCTCGTGCGGCTTCTGGCCGGGAGCGAGACCGTGATGCTCTTCGGCATGCGTGTCATCGGCATGGTGCGCGGCAGCATCGCCGTGCGCCGAATGATCATCGTGTGCGTCCGTCCTGGCGTGCGCTGCATGGGCGTCATGGTCTGCCGCCTTGCCGAAACGCTCTTCGCCATGGAAGACCAGGAAATACATGCGGAACGAATAGAATGCGGTGACGAAGACACCCGCCATGACGGAAAAGTAGGCAAAGCCGGCACCGGGCAGATGCGACAGCGCCACCGACTCGATGATCGAATCCTTGGAGTAGAAGCCCGAAAAGAAGGGCGTGCCGATCAGCGCCAGCGATCCGACCAGCGAGGTGATCCAGGTGATCGGCATGTACTTGCGCAGACCGCCCATGTTGCGGATGTCCTGGTCGTGGTGCATGCCGATGATCACCGAGCCAGCACCCAGGAAGAGCAGCGCCTTGAAGAAGGCATGCGTCATCAGGTGGAAGATGGCCACCGAGTATGCTGAAACACCCAGCGCGACGGTCATGTAGCCGAGCTGCGAGAGCGTTGAATAGGCCACCACGCGCTTGATGTCATTCTGGATGATGCCCAGGAAACCCATGAACAGCGCGGTGATCGAACCGATGACGATGACGAAGGAGAGCGCGGTGTTGGACAGTTCAAACAGCGGCGACATGCGTGCGACCATGAAGATACCGGCCGTGACCATCGTTGCCGCGTGGATCAGCGCCGAGATCGGCGTCGGGCCTTCCATCGAGTCGGGCAGCCACACGTGCAGCGGCACCTGCGCCGACTTGCCCATCGCACCGATGAAGAGGAGGATGCAGATGGCGGTCATCAGTGCGACGCCCTCGCCTTCGCCAAATAGCGCCAGGGTGGTATTGCCGGCCAGTTCTGGCGCCTTGGCAAAAACAGCCGCGTAATCAAGCGTTCCGAAGTGAGCGAGGACCAGTCCGATGCCGAGAATGAAACCGAAGTCTCCCACCCGGTTCACCAGGAAGGCTTTCAGGTTGGCAAAAATCGCCGTTGGCCGCGTGTACCAGAAACCGATCAACAGATAGGAAACCAGTCCCACGGCCTCCCAGCCAAAGAATAGTTGCATGAAGTTGTTGCTCATCACGAGCATCAACATGGAGAAGGTGAATAGCGAGATATAACTGAAAAAACGGTTGTAGCCGGGGTCATCCTGCATGTAGCCGATGGTGTAGATGTGCACCATCAGCGAGACCGAGGTGACCACAAGCATCATGGTCACCGTGAGTTGATCGATCAGGAAACCGACCTCGAAATGGTAGTCGCCGGAAGTAAGCCACTGGTATACGGGCCCGTTATACGTGTTCCCGGCCATCACATCCTTGAAGATCACATACGAGGCCAGACAGGCGACGGCGACCCCGGCGATGGTCACCGTGTGCGCCAGCCAGCGAGGAATCACGCGGCAGAAAAGGCCGGCAATGGCGGCGCCGACGAGCGGTGCCAGAGGAACCAGCAAGTAGAGCTTTTGCATTTCCATGTCAACCCTTCAGGCTGTCCAGATCATCCACGTGGATGGTCTTCAGGTTGCGGAACAGCACCACGAGAATCGCCAGCCCGATGGCCGATTCGGCGGCGGCGACGGTCAGGATGAAGAAGACGAAAACCTGTCCGGCAAGATCCTGCATGTAGTGGGAAAAGGCGATGAAATTCATGTTCACCGCCAGCAGCATCAACTCGATCGACATCAGTATGATGATCAGGTTTTTGCGGTTGAGGAAGATGCCAACGACGCTGATCGCGAATAGGATCGCGCCCAGGATCAAAAAGTGGGACAGTGTAAGCAAGGTGCCTCCCTGATTCCTTCTGCACAGGGGTGGAAGATTCTCTGCCACCCCATCTTGTTCTCGGTTTTGCGCGTGGGTCGCGCGGTCAATCTCGCTTCTCGGCGGGCATCTGCAGCACGCGGACACGGTCCCTGGCTTTGACGAAGACCTGCTGCGAGGGATTGACCGACTTGTTTTTTCTCTTCTCGCGCTGCGTCAGGGCCACGGCGGCGACAATCCCGACGAGAAGGATCACCGACGCCAATTCGAACGGGTAGACGTACTCGGTAAACATCAGGCGCCCGATTGCCTGGACATTGCTCTCGTCAGCGCCTGCCTGACGGACGCTGCTCTCGAACAGGCCAAGATAATTTCCGCCGAGGACCAGTCCCATTTCGCCGACCATGAGCAGCGCAATGATCGCACCCATCGGCAGGTAGCCCCAGAATCCTTCGCGCAGACGGTCGAGGTTGATGTCGAGCATCATGACCACGAACAGGAAGAGCACCATTACCGCGCCGACATAGACCAGAACCAGCGCCATGGCCAGAAACTCGGCCTGCAACAGCAGCCAGACGCCGCTCGCCGTAAAAAAGGCGAGGACCAGAAACAGCGCGGCGTGCACCGGATTGCGCGAGGTGATCACGCGCAGCGCGGCAAACACCAGGATCGCCGAGAGAAAATAGAAAACGAAGGTCTTGAATTCCATCGCGTCGGCCTGTCAGCGGTATTTCGAGTCGAGTTCGCGGTCTTCGGCGATCTGCGCTTCGTAGCGGTCACCATTGGCCAGCAGCATCGGCTTGGTGTAATAGAGGTCGCCACGCGTTTCCCCGTGGTACTCGTAAATCCGCGTTTCAACGATCGCATCGACCGGGCAGGCCTCTTCGCAGAAACCGCAGAAGATACATTTCGTCAGGTCGATGTCGTAGCGCGTCGTTCGCCGCGAACCGTCCTCGCGCTGATCGGATTCGATGGTGATCGCCATCGCCGGACAGACTGCCTCGCACAACTTGCAGGCAATGCATCGTTCCTCACCATTGGGATACCGTCGCAGCGCGTGCAGGCCACGAAAGCGGACGCTTTGTGGCGTTTTTTCTTCCGGGTACTGAACGGTGATCTTTCGCGCGAACATGTAGCGCCCGGTCACCGACATCCCCTTGAACAGCTCCCTGAGCAGCAGACTGTTGAAAATTTCCTTCATCGAACCCATGGCGAGCCTCTCACTTCCAGATGTTCAGCGGCGACATCATCCAGCAGCCGACGACGACCAGCCAGATCAGACACAAGGGAATGAACACTTTCCAGCCGAGACGCATGATCTGGTCGTAGCGATAGCGGGGGAAAGTGGCGCGAATCCAGAGGAAGAAGAAAAGAACCGCCGAGATCTTCACAAACAGCCACAGGATGCCATCCGGCAGAAATCCGACGGGCGACAACCAGCCGCCGAGGAAGAGGACTGAGGCCAGCGTCGACACCAGGATCATGTTGGCGTATTCGGCGAGGAAGAAGACCGCGAAGGCCATTCCCGAATATTCGACGTGGAAGCCGACGATCTCGGATTCACCTTCGGCCATGTCGAATGGCGCCCGGTTGGTCTCGGCGACGATCGACACCAGATAGACGACGAACATCGGCAGCAGTGGCAGCCAGTTCCACGACAGGATGCCGAGCCCCTTGTCAGCGAAATACCCTTGCCCCTGTCCCTGCACGATATCGCCCAGGTTGAGACTGTTCGAGACCATCAGCACGACAACCAACGCCAGGCCCATGGCCACTTCGTACGAGATCATCTGCGCTGCCGAGCGCATGCCGCCAAGGAAGGCGTATTTCGAGTTCGACGCCCATCCCGACAGGATGATTCCATAGACGCCGATCGACGTGATCGACATGATGTAGAGCAGGCTGGCATTGACGTTCGCCAGCACCAGCGTGTCGTTGAATGGAATCACCGCCCAGGCGGCAAGCGCCGGCGCAAAAGCAAACATCGGGGCGATCAGGAAGACAGCCTTGTCCGATCCGGTAGGGATCACGACTTCCTTCAACAACAGCTTCAAGCCGTCGGCGATCGGCTGGATCAACCCCCAGGGACCGACACGATTGGGCCCGATGCGTACCTGCATCCAGCCAATGACCTTGCGCTCCCAGAAAGTCAGGTAGGCCACTGCCAGCAGCAACGGCGCGATGATCAGGACGATCTTGAGCAGCGTCCACACCAGGGGGAACAGCGACCCGAAAAGACCCTGCAACAGTCCCTGCAGCGCATCAACCATCATGCACGCTCCACGTTGATCGCACCGAACATGGCGCCCAGCGCTGCCGTCGAAGGATGTCCGGCGGCGACGCGAACACAACGTGCGGGTACCGTTTCGTCAAACCTGGCAGTCAGAACGGCCTCGCCAGTGCCTTGCCTGACGCGCACCGGGACGCCGTCGGTAACCCCGATTGCCGCCAGCGTGTCGGCGTTCATGCGCGCCGTTGGCGCCACTGCGTCACGCGTTTTCTGCAGGGCCGGGGCACGACGAGCCAGCGGGTCGGAGAAGTAGATCGGTACATCGGTGACCCGCTGCAGGCCTTCACCGGCATCAGCCAGCAACCAGGCCCCTCGCTCAAGATCATTGCTCAGGCCGCCGACAAAGCCCTCACCCGCTGGCACGATTTCGGCGCGAACCTGTTCACTCGAGTCGTAATCGAAGCCGGGCAGCGCCAGCAGATTGCCGAGCACACGCAGCACCTTCCAGCCTGGACGGGCATCGCCCAGGGGACGGACGACACCATTGAAGCTCTGCACACGACCCTCGGCGTTCACGAAGGTACCCGAAGTCTCGGTAAAAGGCGTCGTCGGCAGCAGAACGTCCGCGTACTCGCGCGCCGCGCCATCGTTGAACGGCGTCAGCATGACCACCAGGGCGGCTTCCTTGAGGGCAGCCACGGCTTGCTGGGGGTTGTAGCAATCCAGCTCCGGTTCGACGCCGAGCAGGATGTAAGCCTTGCGCGGCTGGGCAAACATCTCGTCGGCGTTGAGCGCGGTCGGCAAGGCCTTGGCGACGTGACCACCGACACTGTTGGCTGCCTCGCCGATGAAGCCACAGGTAGCACCGGTCAGCCGCGCGAGTTCCAATGCCAGCGCATGCAACTGTGCCGCCTGAGGGCTCTGCTCGGCGGCGTTGCCGAGAAAGATCGCCCGCTTGTTTCGTTCGAGCAGGCTCCTGGCGATCGCCTGACTGGTCGCGTCAGCCTCGACGGAATCGAGGCCGGCGGGGATCGTTTCCCCTTGAAACTGTGCTGCGGCCTTGACCACTCGCGCCAGGGCCAGCGGCAGGTCAGCCGGCGAAACGGTCACCTGCGCGTGCAGATCGATCAGCGGATCGTCACCGCCAACCGACAGCATACTGACCTGGCCCCAATTCTTGGCGAGCTGCCGCAGACGCTGGGCAAACAGCGGGTGGTCCTTGCGCAGGAAGCTGCCGACGACCAGCGCCGCGTCGAGGTCCTTGATTTCAGAGAACCGCAGACCCAGCCAGGGAATTCCGCCGAGCTGGCCATCGTTCGAGAAATCGCGTCGCCGCGGACGGAAGTCGACGTTTCCCGAACCGAGACCGCGGGTCAGCTTCTGCAGCAAGTACAATTCTTCGAGCGTCGCCTGCGGTGACGAAAGAGCCGCAAACGATTCGCCGCCATGGGTAGCGACGATATCCTTCAGCGCGTGGGCGACGTAATCGAGCGCGCTATTCCAATCAACTTCGCGCAGGGTGCCATCGACGCGAACCATCGGTCTCGTCAGCCGCGCCGGGGAATTGAGTGCCTCGTAGGAGAAGCGCTCCTTGTCCGAAATCCAGCACTCGTTGACCTCTTCGTTCTCGCGCGGCAGAACGCGCAGGACGACGCCGTTCTTGACCTGAACCGTGAGGTTGGCGCCGATGCTGTCGTGCGGGCTGATCGACTTGCGCCGCCCCAGCTCCCAACTGCGCGCCGCATAGCGGAACGGTTTGGAAGTCAGCGCGCCGACCGGACACAGGTCGATCATGTTGCCCGACAGCTCGGAATCGATCGAGCGCCCGACAAAGGTCATGATCTCGGCGTGCATGTTCCGGTTGGCCATGCCCAGCTCCATGACCCCGGCAATTTCCTGGCCGAAGCGAACGCAACGCGTGCAGTGGATGCAACGCGCCATTTCCTGCATCGAGATCAGTGGGCCGACGTCCTTGTGGAAGACGACGCGCTTGTCTTCCTGAAAACGCGAGGCGCTGTTGCCGTAACCCACAGCCAGGTCCTGTAGCTGACACTCGCCGCCCTGATCGCAGATCGGGCAGTCGAGCGGGTGATTGATCAGCAGGAACTCCATCACGCCTTGCTGGGCCTTGACCGCCAGTTCAGAATGCGTGAACACCCTCATCCCGTTGGTCGCCGGCGTCGCGCAGGCAGGCAGGGGCTTGGGTGCCTTCTCGACCTGTACCAGACACATGCGACAGTTGGCAGCAATCGAGAGCTTCTTGTGATAGCAGAAATGCGGGATATAGGCGCCAACCTGCTGGGCAGCGTCCATGATGGTGCTGCCATCAGGCACCTGCGCCATCTTGCCGTCTATTTCGATTTCCATCGTGTCGGACCCTAAACCGTTGCCGTGAAGAAGCCACTGCCGGCACGCTGGACATCAACGGGCACCAGGCACTTCTTTTGTTCGATGTGGTACGCGAACTCGTCGCGATAATGCTTGATGAAGCTCTGTACAGGCATCGACGCCGCGTCACCGAGTGCGCAAATGGTGCGGCCCATGATGTTGCCGGTGACGCTGGCCAGCAGATCGAGATCATCTGGCCGGCCCTGTCCATGCTCGATGCGGTGCACGACCTTGTACAACCAACTGGTTCCTTCACGGCACGGCGTGCACTGACCACACGATTCTTCGTAATAGAAGAAGGAAAGACGTTCTAGCGCCTTGACCATGCAGGTCGTCTCGTCCATCACGATGACCGCTCCCGAACCGAGCATCGAGCCGGCCTTGGCTATCGAATCGTAGTCCATCGTGCAGTCCATCATCGCCGCTGCCGGTACTACCGGCGCTGACGAACCACCCGGAATGCAGCCCTTCAGCTTGCGTCCACCGCGAATTCCGCCAGCCATTTCGAGCAGCGTGGCGAAGGGCGTCCCGAGGGGGATTTCGTAGTTCCCCGGTCGGTTGACGTGACCCGAAACTGAAAAGAGCTTGGTGCCGCCGTTGTTCGCCTTCCCGGCTTCGAGATAGTGCTCGCCGCCCAGGTTGATGATGTACGGTACCGAAGCAAAGGTCTCGGTGTTGTTGATCGTCGTCGGTCTGCCGTAGAGGCCGAAGGAAGCCGGAAATGGCGGCTTGAAGCGCGGCTGCCCCTTCTTGCCTTCGATCGACTCGAGCAACGCGGTTTCCTCGCCGCAGATGTAGGCGCCGTAACCGTGATGGCCAAAGAGATCGAAGTTGAAACCCGAACCAAGAATATCGGCGCCGAGAAAACCCGCCGCCCGCGCCTCGTCGATCGCCTCTTCGAAGCGTTCGTAGATCTCCCATACTTCGCCATGGATGTAGTTATAGCCACGCACGGCGCCCATCGCAAAAGCCGCGATGGCCATTCCCTCGATTACCGAATGCGGGTTGTAACGCAGGATGTCGCGGTCCTTGAAGGTTCCTGGCTCTCCTTCGTCCGAGTTGCACACCACGTACTTGTCACCCGGAAACGAGCGCGGCATGAAACTCCATTTGAGTCCCGTCGGAAATCCGGCACCGCCGCGACCTCGCAGAACGGATTTCTTTACCTCATTGATGACGTATTCCTGCGGCAGCTTCTGTTCCAGAATCCGACGCAGGGCGACGTAACCGCCGCGCTTGACGTAGTCGGCGAGGCGCCAGGCGTTGTCGCCGTCCAGACCGACGCTGAGCATCGGGTTGATTGCACCGAGGATCGCCATTACTTGAGCTCCGCCAGCAGTTTGTCGATTTGCTCGGGGTTCATCCAGCTACACATGCGACGGTTATTGACGATCATCACTGGCGCATCGCCGCAGGCACCCATGCACTCGCCTTCCTTGAGGGTGATCAGGCCATCCGGGGTCGTCTCGTTATAGCCAATTCCGAGTTTCGTCTTGAGGTACTCGCCGGCATCGACACCTCCCGTGAGCATGCACGGCAGGTTGGTGCACACGGACACCTTGTACTTGCCCACCGGCTTCAGGTCGTACATGTTGTAGAAACTGGCCACTTCGTAGGCGGCAATCGGGGCCATGCCCAGATAGCCGGCAACGAACTCGATGGCGGCGCTGGAAAGCCAGCCCTGTTCTTCCTGCGCGATGGCGAGAGCGGCCATGACCGCCGACTGTTTCTGCTCAGCCGGGTACTTGGCAATCTCGCGATCGATTCTCTTGAGGGATTCTGAAGTGAGCATCAGCGGTCAATCTCGCCAAAAACGACGTCCTGGGAACCGATGATGGTCACCACATCGGCCAGCATGTGACCACAGACCATCTCGTTCATGGCCGACAGGTGTACGTAGCCCGGAGGGCGAATCTTCAAGCGGTAGGGCTTGTTCGCCCCGTCGGAAATCACGTAAATGCCGAACTCCCCTTTCGGGTGCTCAACCGCCGAATAGGCTTCCCCGGCGGGGACATGCATCCCTTCGGTGCACAGCTTGAAGTGGTGAATCAATTCTTCCATGTTCGACTTCATGGCTTCACGGCTCGGCGGCGCGACCTTGTGATTGTCGGAGATCACCGGGCCAGGATTGAGCCGCAGCCAGTCGATGCATTGCTTGACGATACGATTCGACTGGCGCATCTCTTCCATGCGCACCAGGTAACGATCATAGGAGTCGCCCGTCTTGCCCACCGGGATGTCGAAGTCGACCCGGTCGTACACTTCGTAGGGCTGCTTCTTGCGCAGATCCCAGGCAATGCCGGAACCGCGCAGCATCGGCCCCGTAAACCCGCGCTGCAGCGCGCGCTCAGGCGAAACGATACCGACGTCCACCAAGCGCTGCTTCCAGATCCGGTTGTCCGTCAGCAGCGTTTCGTACTCGTCGAGCAGCTTCGGAAAGCGGCTCACGAAATCATCGAGGAAATCGAGCAGGGAGCCGCTACGCGCGTCGTTGAAAGGCTTGATCTGCGCCGCACTCTTCCACTTCGATTCCTTGTACTGCCCCATATGATCGGGCAGATCACGATAAACGCCACCCGGCCGGTAGTAGGCTGCATGCATCCTGGCACCCGATACGGCTTCGTAGGCATCAACCAGATCCTCGCGCTCGCGAAAGGCGTAGAGCACCATGGTCATCGCACCGACGTCGAGGCCGTGACAGCCGATCCACAGCAGGTGATTGAGGATGCGGGTGATTTCATCGAACATCACGCGAATATACTGCGCGCGGATGGGCACCTCGATCTGCAACAAACGTTCGATCGCCATACAATATGCGTGCTCGTTGCACATCATCGACATGTAGTCGAGGCGGTCCATGTAGGGCACCGACTGAATCCAGGTCTTGGTTTCGGCCAGCTTTTCGGTCGCCCGATGCAAGAGGCCAATATGCGGATCGGCACGCATGACCACTTCGCCGTCAAGTTCGAGCACCATTCGCAGCACACCGTGGGCGGCCGGGTGCTGCGGCCCGAAATTCAGTGTGAAATTACGCAGTTCAGGCATTTTCGACGTTCCCGTAGGACGCTTCGCGAACGATCCGCGGCGTGACCTCGCGCGGCTCTATGGTCACCGGTTGATAAATCACCCGCTGCTGGTCCGGGTCGTAACGCATCTCGACATAGCCGGAAACCGGGAAATCCTTGCGGAATGGATGGCCGATGAATCCGTAGTCGGTCAGAATCCGACGCAGGTCAAGGTGACCGGGGAAGACAATACCGAAGAGGTCGAAAGCTTCGCGTTCGAACCAGTCGGCCACGTTCCATACCGCCGTCACCGACGGGACTGACGGAAAATCGTCATCGGGCGCGAAGCAGCGAACACGCAAGCGCCAGTTCCTGGCAATCGAGAGCAGGTGACTGACTGCGGCAAAGCGTTTGCCCTCTCGCGGCACATTGGCGTAGGCTGAGTAATCGACCCCGCAAAGGTCGATCAATTCTTCGAAGCACAACTCCGCCTCGTCGCGAAGCGTATTCATCACGGCAAGGTAATCGGCGACATCGACCTCGATGGTCACTTCACCGAGCGCAACTTTCAGCGACTGTACTCGATCACCGAGATGCTTCTGCAGGTTTTGGCAAAGCGCTTCCAGCGTGGCGGACATGGCTCACTCTCGGTTGGTTGTCAGCGGGCGATGGTGTTCGTGCGACGGATCTTGTTCTGCAACTGGATCAAACCATAGATCAGCGCCTCGGCAGTCGGCGGACACCCCGGCACGTAGATGTCAACGGGGACGATCCGGTCGCAGCCACGGACCACCGAATACGAATAATGGTAGTAACCACCGCCGTTGGCACACGAACCCATCGAGACCACCCAGCGCGGCTCGGCCATCTGATCGTAGACTTTGCGCATCGCCGGCGCCATCTTGTTGGTCAAGGTCCCGGCGACGACCATCACATCGGACTGCCGCGGACTGGGACGAAAGACGATGCCGAAGCGGTCGAGATCGTAGCGCGAGCAGCCGGCATGAATCATTTCGATGGCGCAACACGCGAGCCCGAAACTCATGGGCCACAGTGAACCGGTGCGGACGTAGTTGATCAGTTTGTCGGCCGTAGTGGTAACGAAGCCTTCTTGAAGAATTCCTTCAATGCCCATTACTCACTCCCAATCCAGAGCGCCCTTGGCCCAGGCGTACAAATAGCCGACGACCAGAATGGCAATAAAGACCATCATCTCGATGAAACCGAACCACCTGACTGAATCGGTGTTCGCGATCTCCTTGAAGATCGTCGCCCAGGGCAGGAGAAAGGCCACCTCGAGATCGAAGAGGATGAAGATGATGGCAATCAGGTAGTAGCGCACATCGAACTTCATGCGCGCATCTTCGAAAGCCTCGAAGCCACATTCGTAGGGAGAGAGTTTTTCGCTGTCGGGGCGATGCGGCGCCACAATCAGACCTGTCAGGACGGGCGCAAAACCAAACGCAATGCCGACCAGGATGAAGACAAAGACCGGGAAATAGCTTTCCAGCATGATCCGCCCCACAAGCCCTTCGATTCACACTACAGCCACCCGCAACGGGTGGCTCCCCTGGTGCCGACGATGAGAGTCGAACTCATACGACCGAAGTCACTACCCCCTCAAGATAGCGTGTATACCAATTTCACCACGTCGGCACTGCCCTCGTCAGCGAACGAGTCCATCGAGGAAATCTGCACTTCCCGTCGCTGCCGTCAAACCCAATTACTTTGGAATATCCCTCGCCTTCGAATCAGCATCTACGGGCACTGCAGGCTGGTCAACGCTGCCAGCCGGCGGGACTGGGACAGGGGCAGATTTTACTGCATCCTGCATCACACTGCCAGTCGTTTTTGGCTTGCTGGAGGCAAGGTAGGCCAGCGACAGGCTGGTGACAAAAAACACCGTGGCCAGCACGGCGGTGGCGCGGCTGAGAAAATTCGCTGAACCGGTGGCCCCGAAAAGGCTACCTGACGCGCCGCTACCGAAAGCGGCGCCCATGTCGGCACCTTTGCCGTGCTGCACAAGGACGAGACCTATCACACCGATGGCCGCCATGATGTGCACCACCAGAACCACAGAAAAAAGATAATCCATATCACCTCTCAGTCGACGTGGCGCCCCGCGGGAAGCCGCTCAGGAGCCCACTCACGCAACGGCGCAGCCAACGGCAACGCCCGCGCGAGGCAGCCGTGCCGAACAGACGCCAGACAGCGATGATCTGTGTCCACCGATCGCGGTCGCAGCGGCCGGCGCGCCAGAAAAACTCGTCGAGTATAGCTAGTTCGAGAGCTTCTGGTCAATTGACTTTGACCCCGAATGGCGTCGTTCGTGGTGGCACGGCGACGTGACCACAGGCTTCTCGGCCGGTAGCAAGGTTCCAGCGCGGGCTGAGTCTTGCTATAGTCCATTCTGCGCACCGCCAGCGGGTCAGCCTTCATCTTCCCGGCCGGCGGCTTTTGTTTTCCTGCTGCCGAAAGCCTTCTGATGAGCACCACCCCGAACGACACGCCGAGCGAAAGCCGGTTCCCACCCGAGATTCTGCGCGATATCGCGCAGCGGCGAACGTTTGCCATCATTTCGCACCCCGACGCAGGCAAGACCACGCTGACCGAAAAGCTCCTGCTGTTCGGAGGCGCCATCCAGCTCGCCGGGACGGTCAAAGGACGCAAGAGCGCTCGCCATGCCACTTCGGACTGGATGGAGGTCGAGAAGCAGCGTGGCATTTCGGTAACCAGCTCGGTCATGCAGTTTGAGTATCAGGGGCACACCATCAACCTCCTCGACACCCCTGGCCACGAGGATTTTTCGGAAGACACCTACCGCGTGCTGACCGCCGTCGACGCGGCGGTGATGGTCATCGATGCCGCCAAGGGAGTCGAGGCACAGACGATCAAACTGCTCAACGTCTGTCGGATGAGGCAGACGCCGATCATTACGTTTGTGAACAAGTTCGACCGCGAGGTGCGCGAACCCTTCGATCTGCTTGAGGAAATCGAGTCAGTACTGGGTATGGAATGTGCGCCGATTACCTGGCCGATCGGCATGGGAAAGACATTTCGCGGAGTGTATCACCTGCTCAATGACCGCCTGCTGCACTTTGCTGCCGGCGAGGAACGGCGGAGCGAATCGGCGCGGCTTGACGGTCTGGACAATGCACTTCTCGACGCCCAGTTTCCTGGAGAAATTGGCAAGCTGCGTGAAGATGTCGACCTCATTCAGAGCGCCAGCAGCCCGCTGGATCTGGTCGGTTTTCTCGCCGGACGGCAATCGCCGGTTTTTTTTGGCTCGGCGATCAATAACTTCGGCGTCCAGGAAATCCTTCAGGCCCTGCTCGACTGGGCGCCGCCACCGCAGGAACGCGACGGCGGCACTCGTGTGGTGCAGCCCGCCGAGGCGGCTTTCAGCGGTTTCGTCTTCAAGATTCAGGCCAACATGGACCCCCGGCATCGTGACCGGATCGCCTTCTTCCGCGTCTGCTCGGGCCGCTACACGCCGGGAATGAAGGTCAGGCACATCCGCCTGGATCGCGAGATGAAACTCGCCAACGTGCTGACCTTCATGGCCAATGAGCGTCTGCTGATGGACGACGCCGTCGCCGGCGATATTATTGGTATCCACAACCATGGCAATCTGCACATCGGCGACACCTTGAGCGAAGGTGAAACCCTTGCCTTCAAAGGGATTCCCTACTTCTCACCCGAACTGTTCCGGGTTGCGCGGCTACGCGATCCACTGAAGAGCAAGCAGTTGCTGAAAGGTCTTCAGGAACTCGGCGAAGAGGGGGCGATCCAGGTTTTCGAGAACCTTGCCAGCGGTGCACTTCTGCTCGGCGCGGTCGGCAACCTGCAGTTTGAAGTGGTCGCCCAGCGGCTGCAGACCGAGTACAAGGTCGATGCCATCTTCGAGTCGGCCGACATTTACACCGCGCGCTGGCTGACTTTCCCCGACGACGCGACAAGGCGCAATTTCGAGCGCGAGCAACTCCACCGCATGGCCAAGGATGTTGACGGCAATCCCGTTTACCTGGCCAGCACGCGCTACAACCTCGAAGTGACGAGCGAAAAGTGGTCCAGCGTCGTCTTCCTCGACTCGCGTGAGCATGGACAAGTACTCGGTTGAACGGTAGGGCCACATCGGCCAATCGGCGCAGAATGAACGGCCGCGCTGCCGAGCCTAGCAAGAAGAGATCAACAGGAACCCTGCTGAATGCCTGATAGCCAAGCGACACTGAGCTTTCTCGAAGCGCGCATCCTCGGCGTACTGATCGAGAAGGAAAGAACGACCCCTGACGCGTATCCACTGACGCTGAACAGCCTGAGCGCCGGCTGTAATCAGAAATCAGCCCGCGACCCGGTGATCAGCGCCACGGACAGCGAAGTGCAATCGGCGCTCGAGGCCCTGCGCAGCCGCGTCCTGGTGCTCGAAACCTATGGGGCATCCGGCCGCGTGCTGCGTTATGCCCAGAATTTCGGGAAGGTGTTCGGCGTACCGGCAGCGAGTGTCGCCTTGCTGGCCACCCTGATGCTGCGCGGTGCGCAAACGGTCAGCGAGCTGCGCGCCAATAGCGAACGGCTGTACCGCTTTGACGATGCCTCCTCCGTCGAAGCCTATCTCGAGGAACTGGCAGCGCGCAGTGGCGGCGCTTTGACGACCAGATTGTCCAGACAGCCGGGGTCACGCGAACATCGCTGGGCGCACCTGCTCTGCGGAACAGCCGCCCTGCCGCGAGAAGCCTCTGCTGGCGAGACCATCACTGAAAACGCGGCCTTGGCAGAAAGGGTGGCTTGCCTGGAACTCGAGGTCGCTGAACTCCGGGCAGCGATCAAGGCGCTCGCTGGCGAACCCGGCCAGTAGAAGTCCTCCAGCGGTCGTTTATTGCTTGAAGCGGCGCCCCGTCTGTGCCACATTCTGAATTTCCGCCCATCTATCTGCCCAACACCAGAAGTCAGAGGCTGTGAAAAAATTGACGCAGCCCCACCAAGCCGTCATTCCCGCCTTCGCGGGAATGACGAGACCCGGAATCGGGATTTGTTGATTTATCCACAGGCTCTCAGGAGACAACATGCAGCACGTGATCTGGATAATGTGGCCGGCATTCATCGCGGCCGGCATCGCGGAGACGATATTTTTTACGATGATTGATCCGCGGCAGTTGTACCTGTTCGGAAATCTGGTCGAATGGTCGCCGACGGCCACCTACTCGACGGGCTTTCTCCTCTTCTGGCTGGTCTGCATCGGATCAAGCCTGATGACCTATTTCATGATGCCGCGTGGTGTCAAGGATGTGCTCACCAAGGCGGCCGGCGAACGCGAGGACCTCGCCCGGCCCAAGCGCAGGGAACCGGCCGGCGGCGGCCGCTAGAGCAGGGACAACCCGGTTTGAAGGTCGTTCTGCAGGTCGATGACCGCCTCCAGACCGACGGCAATACGCAGCAATGCTTCGGTGATTCCCGCTGCTGCCCGCTGCTCCGGTGTAATGCGTCCATGCGTCGTCGAGGCAGGATGCGTCAGGGTGGTCTTGGTATCGCCAAGATTGGCGGTAATCGACAGCAGACGACAGTGGTCCACCACCTTCCAGGCTTCGGCGCGCCCTCCCTTGACGGTAAACGAGACGATTGCACCACCGCTTCTTTGCTGCCGTCTGGCGAGATCGAACTGCGGATGCGAGGGCAGGCCGGGATAGTAGACGCGCGCCACACTCGGATGCTTCTCCAGCCACGTGGCCAGTTGCAGTGCCTTGGCTGACTGCGCTTCAAGGCGGATCTGGAGAGTCTCCAGCCCTTTCAGCAACACCCAGGCGTTGAAGGCAGACAGTGTCGGCCCGGCCGTACGCAGAAACTTGAATACTTCATCGGTCAAGACTTTCCGTCCAGCGACGGCGCCTCCCAGTACCCGCCCCTGACCATCGAGGAACTTGGTCGCCGAATGGACGACCAGATCAGCTCCGAGGTCGAGCGGTCGCTGCAAAATCGGCGTACAAAAGCAGTTGTCGACCGCGACCAGGACACCCTGCCTGTGCGCGAGAGAGACCAGTGCTGCGATGTCGGCGATTTCGGTCAGCGGGTTCGACGGTGTTTCAAGAAAGAACAGCTTCGTTTCCGGCCGCATGGCAGCCTCCCAAGCGGCGACATCCGTCTGCGCGACAAAGGTGGTCTGGATGCCGAAACGCGGCATCATGGTGGCGAGCATCTGCTGCGTCGCGCCGAACAAGCCCGTCGAGCCAACGATGTGGTCGCCGCTGCTGCACAGCGCCATGACCAGCGAAAGGATGGCCGACATTCCCGATGCGGTGGCAATGCACGCCTCAGCGCCTTCGAGAGCCGCCAGGCGATCCTGAAAAGCGGCTACGGTCGGGTTGGTGAAGCGCGAGTACACATTGCCCGCTTCCTCACCTGAAAACCGTGCCGCAGCCTGCGCCGCGTTGTCGAAAACGAAACTCGAGGTCAGGTACAGCGCTTCGCTGTGCTCATTGAACTGACTACGTTCCTGGCCCGCGCGCACCGCCAGAGTTTCGAGGGAATAAGGGTAATCATGATCCATTGACTTCAGCCTTCAGACATCAGGTTCAGTTGCAACTGCTTTGCTGCCCAACGATCGTCCTTGCTCAAGGCGTGGTGACCTTCGCGGGCCAGTTCGATGGCATTCAGATAGTCGAGGCTGACATCGCCGGTGACGTAGGTGCCATCAAAGCACGACGTATCAAACGACGAGAGCGTCGGCTTCAATTCGCGAATCGAAGTCTTTAGCGCGTCCAGATCCTGATAGACCAGGGCATCGGCACCAATCTCGCACGCGATCTCCTCGCCGGTTCGTCCGGTGGCGATCAGTTCGTGGCGCGACGGCATGTCGATACCATAGACATTGGGATAACGCACGGGCGGCGACGCGGAAGCGAAGTACACCTTCAACGCACCAGCAGCCCGCGCCATCTCGACGATCTCGCGGCTCGTCGTGCCTCGGACGATCGAATCATCGACCAGCAGGACGCGCTTGCCCTTGAACTCCTGGGCCACGGTATTGAGCTTCTGGCGGACAGACCGGGTGCGCGTCGCCTGACCGGGCATGATGAACGTGCGGCCGATATAGCGATTCTTGACGAAACCTTCGCGATACGGAACACCGATGCGCTGCGCCAACTGCATGGCCGAAGGACGGCTCGAATCGGGAATCGGGATGACGACGTCGATCTGGTCGACCGGAATATACTTGACCAGTTTGTCGGCCAGATGCTCACCCATGCGCAAACGTGCTTCATAAACCGATACCCCGTCGATCACCGAGTCCGGTCGGGCCAGGTAGACGAATTCGAAAATGCAGGGTGAGAGCACCGATTTGGTGGCGCATTGACGATGGTGCAAGCGGTGCTCGAGGTCGACGAAGATCGCCTCGCCCGGATCGACATCGCGTAGGACCCGGAAACCCAGGGTATCGAGCGCCACCGACTCGGAAGAAAACAGGTACTCGATGCCCTCAGGCGTCTCATGCGTCCCAAAGACCAGCGGCCTGATTCCGAAGGGGTCGCGGAAAGCGAGCAGGCCGTAACCAGCGATCATCGCGACCACCGCATAGGCTCCGCGGCAGCGGCGATGAACGGCGGCCACCGCGGCAAAGATGGTGTCGAGATCCAGGCGACAGCCTTTGGCTGTCGCCTGCAGTTCATGGGCCAGAGCGTTGAGCAACACCTCTGAATCCGAACTGGTGTTGATGTGTCGCAGATCCTGACGGAACATCTCTTCCTTCAGTTGTTCGGTATTGGTCAGGTTGCCATTGTGTCCGAGGACGATGCCGAAGGGCGAGTTGACGTAGAAGGGCTGGGAGAGGGCAGCATCGAATGCCGAGCCGGCGGTCGGGTAGCGGCAGTGGGCAATCCCCATGTTGCCTGGCAAGGCCCGCATGTTGCGCGTGCGGAAAACATCGCGCACCAGCCCCGACCCCTTGTGCATGTGAAATGCATCATGCTCGGCGGTCGCGATACCGGCCGCGTCCTGTCCTCGATGCTGCAGGACCATCAATCCATCATAGAGCAACTGGTTTACGGCTGTTGTTGCAACGACCCCGAGAATCCCGCACATAGTCTTTTCCTACCCGAACCTGATTCGTTTAGCCACTTCCGATGGCAGCCAAGGCTTGCTGGCCAGAACTGCCGTTTCGAGCGGAGCAGCGAAATACGCCTCACTCCACCACTTTTCTCTCGGCAGGGAAGTCATGCCGCCCACAGCAACGAGGACCAGGACGATCAGCAGACCCCGAGCCACCCCGAAGATGACGCCGAGCAGACGATCGGTCAAAGTCATGCCAAGTGCCTTGAGCAGGCCACGTACGGCCAGGCGAAGAATCGCCATCGCGACCAGGACGAGAACGAATACCGTCACCCAACCAGCCGCCACGCGCAAGGCCGGATCGGCAATCGCCGCGTACCCCTGGGCAAGCCATGACCCCCATCCCTTCGCCGCAAGAAAAGCGAGCACCCAGGCGACCAAGGCGATGATCTCGCCGACCACGCCGCGCCACATGCCGAGCAAGAGAGACGCCGCGACGACCAGTATTACAAAGGAATCAAAGATGGTCATTGCCTGCCGGCGACGACTCCATTGACGCCACTTCGTTGCAGCTTCTCGAGAGCCTTCTCAGCGGCCTCGCGAGTTGGGAAAGGGCCGGCGCGCACACGCGTCTTCGTGCCGTCCGGCGAACTGAGGACCTCGGTATAGGTATTCACCCCCAGTCCACCGATCTTGCTCTGTAACTGCTTGGCGTTGTCGGGATTGGCAAAAGCCCCGATCACGATGACATGCTGCCCCCTGCCCCCTTTGGGCGGCGCTGCGGCGGCCACTGGCTTGCCGGCAGGGTGCGCATTCGTGCGCGGTGGATCATCCGCGGCCGGCTTGCCAGTCTCCTCAGCCGGTTTCTCGGCCGCCTGAGGAGTCGGCGTCTCGACCGGTTTGTCGGCCTGCTTGTCAACCGCTTTTTCGGCTGGCTTCTCGGCCGGCTGGTCAGCCTTCTTCACCGGGGCTTTATCCGGAGACTTTTCCGCGGGCTTTTCAACCTTCTTCGCCACCGGCTTCTCGGGCGCCTTTTCGACCGGCTTTTCAACCTTCTTCGCCGCCGGCTTTTCGGGCGCCTTGTCGGCGGCTTTTTCAACCTTCCTTGCCACCGGCTTCTCGGGCACCTTGTCGGCGGGCTGGGTCGGTTTCGCTTCGGCAGCTTTTTCCGGCAACTTCTCGACGGGCTTGACGATTTTCTTGTCAACAGCTTTCTCCGGCACCTTCTCGGCCGGCTTTACAAGCTTCCGTTCAGCAGTCTGGTCACCCGCTTTCTCCGTCGGCCTGGCCGCCGTGCCAACTGCCGGCTTGGCCACTGGCACGACTGCCGGCGGCTTTTGCGGAGCATCGCTCGACACGATCGCCTCCGGCGGCGGTTCGACGCTGGCCACGGGCGCAACAGGCGCGCTTGACGGCGACTTGGCGGCCAGATCCCTGGCCTTCAGCGGCGGGGGATCCTGACCCGGAATCCGTATCAGGACTTCCTGCACCGTGGGTTTCGGCTCCTCGTCCATGGCCATCGGTAGAATCACAGCCGCCAACCCGGCAAGAGCCACTGCGCCAACCAGGCGGCGCCGTGCCCTTTTCTTGAGCTGAAGTTGCGGATCGGAGGATTCAGTCATCGGTATCGTGCAGTCAACGCGCTTCGCTCAGCGGCCATTCTTTAAGCTGCGCAAGACGGCAGCGACCGTGTAGAACGATCCAAAAACGACGATTCTATCATTTTCCCTGGCCAGCTTGGCAGAACGGTCGAAGGCCAGCGCCGGGGAAGCAAGGCACTCGACCTGACCGCCGAGACCACCGGCGGTCACGGCATGGGCCAGGGTAGCAGCCGTCGCGCCCCGTGGCACGTCGAGATTGGCTACCAACCACACGTCGACCTTGCCCGCCAGCGGCGCCAGCGACCCGGCGATATCCTTGTCGGCAAGCATGCCAACAACGACGATCGTTCTGGCGAAGAAACCCATCTCACCGAGGTTGTCGACCAGGTTACCGACGGCCTCCGGATTGTGCGCCACGTCAAGGACGATTGCTGGCCTCCCTGGGAGCACCTGAAAGCGTCCGGAGAGTTCCGGTTCGATGAGTCCGCGCCGCACCGCCTGCATCGAAACCGGCAGTCTGGGCCTGAGCAACTCGACGGCAGCAAGCGCGGCGCTGGCATTGCGCAATTGACCGCGGCCACGCAGGGCGGGATTGGCCAGGCCGCCGCGGCGCAGGCCATCGCGGCCCCAGAAGGTCCACTGCAGCTGGTCTCCGAAATAGCCGAAATCACGCCCGAGCAGGTGCAGGTCGGCACCAATCGCCAAGGCGTGCTCGATCAGTGACTGCGGCGGGTCGGGATCGGCACAAAGCGCCGGTCTGCCTGCACGGTAGATGCCGGCCTTCTCGAAACCCACCGCCGCGCGCGTCGACCCCAGCCAGTCTGTGTGATCGAGGGCAATGCTGGTCACCACGGCGCAATCCGGATGGTAGGCATTGACCGCATCCAGCCGGCCACCCAAGCCGACTTCGAGAATCATCACGTCGACCTGACGGACGCGAAAGACCTCCAGTGCGGCCAGCGTACCGAACTCGAAATAGGTCAGCGCTACGTCGCCGGCCTCCTGCCTTGCCGCCTCGACCTTCGCGAAAGCCTCACCCAGCTCGGCGTCGCCCACCGGCAGCCGATCAATGCGCACTCGCTCGTTGTACTCGAGCAAATGCGGCGAAGTGTAGCAACCGACGCGGTAACCGGCGAAGGCGTAAATAGCTTCGAGATAGGCGCAGGTCGAACCCTTGCCGTTGGTCCCGGCGACGGTAAGCAGCGGACACTGCGGTTGCTGACCCAACGCATCCTTGACCAGGACAACGCGCTCCAGGCCCAGTTCGATTCCGGCCTGCCCAAGTGGATGGAGGCGTTCTAGGTGCGCCAGCCACAACGCCAGTGAGGAGGATTCCGGGGGAGCACCGGTCGTTGCCGCAGGCTGCCCCCCACCCTGCTCAGCGATCACGCCGCTCCTCACTGCAATGCAGGCCGCTTCTGCAACAGGGCCAACAGTCCGGCCACCCGGTGCTTCATTTCACGGCGGTCGACGATCATGTCGATCGCCCCCTTGTCGAGGAGGAACTCGGAGCGCTGAAAACCGTCGGGCAAGGTCTCGCGCACGGTTTGTTCGATGACCCGCGGGCCGGCAAAACCGATCAGCGCCCCCGGTTCGGCAATCACCACATCGCCGATGAAGGCAAAGGAGGCGGACACGCCGCCCATCGTCGGGTCGGTCAGGATCGAGATGAAGGGTAATCCGACTTGCGACAGTCGCGTCAATACTGCCGTCGTCTTGGCCATCTGCATCAGCGAGAACAAGCCTTCCTGCATACGCGCGCCCCCCGAAGCGGTGACGCAGACAAACGGCACATCGTGCTCGACTGCCGCCAGCACGCCCCACGCGAAGCGCTCACCAAGGACCGAGCCCATCGAACCACCCATGAAGTCGAACTCAAAAACGGCGAGAACCACTGGCACTGACGCGATCGCTCCGCGCATGACCACCAGTGCGTCAGTCTCGCCAGTGGTCGCTGTGGCGTCCTGCAGGCGCTCGGGATAAGCGCGGCTATCCTTGAAAGCGAGCGAATCGACCGGCAGCACCTCGGCACCGATTTCGCGACGTCCCTCGACATCGAGCAGCAGATCGATACGCGCCCGGGCGTCCAGGCGCTTGTGATGACCACACCTGGGGCAGACGTGGCAGTTGTTCGCCAGATCGGTGGCGTAGAGCACGGCTTCGCACGCCACGCACTTGCTCCACAAGCCTTCGGGCAGCGACGACCTGCGCGCCACACCGCTGTCGTTGCGCTTGATTTTCGGCGGCAGCGCCTTGCTCAACCAGCTCATGGCTGTTCGCGCAAAGCGCTGCTGGTGGCATCGATCCCCCGACGAAGGCCAGCAACCAGGGCCCTCACGTTCTCACACGCTTTGTCGGGTGATGACTGCTCGATTTCTTCGATGATCCGGCTGCCGATGACGACCGCGTCAGCCAGTTCGGCTACGGCAGCGGCAGTTGCAGCATCGCGGATACCGAAACCGACGCCGACCGGGACACCCGTGCGGGCCCGAATTTCCGGGATGCGAGCGGCTACGGCAGCGACGTCGAGGGTGGCCGAGCCGGTCACGCCCTTCAGGGAGACGTAATAGATGTAGCCGCTCGCTAGTGCCCCGACCTGCTCCATACGCGCCTCGCTCGACGTCGGCGCGACCAGAAAGATCGGATCGAGCGCGTGCCGGTGCAAGGTCCGGGCAAACTCGACCGCTTCCTCGGGTGGGTAGTCAACCACCAGGACGCCGTCGACGCCGGCATCGAAGGAAGCGGCGGCAAAGGCATCGAGACCCATTGACTCGATCGGATTGGCGTAGCCCATGAGGACGATCGGCGTCTCGTTGTCGTCGGCACGAAAGTTGGCCACCATGCCGAGCACCTGCCGCAGGTTGACACCCTGCGCCAGCGCTCGCTCGGAAGCCCGCTGGATGGTTGGCCCGTCGGCCATCGGATCGGAGAAAGGCACACCAAGCTCGATGATGTCGGCCCCCGCCTGGACCAACGTATGCAGAAGCGGAACGGTCAGTTCCGGATGGGGGTCACCAGCGGTGATGAACGGGATCAGCGCCTTGCGCCCTTGCGCCTGCAGGCGCTCGAATACAGCCTGTATTTTCGACATGGTCAGAATGTGATTCCCGATTTTTCGGCAACGGTGTGCATATCCTTGTCACCACGACCGGAGAGGTTGACCAACAGGATCTTGTCTTTCGGCAGGGTCGGTGCCAGCTTGCTGGCGTAAGCGAGGGCATGGCTTGATTCGAGCGCCGGAATGATGCCTTCGAGGCGGCACAGATCGTGAAACGCCTGCAGCGCCTCGGCATCGCTGACGCTGACGTATTCGGCGCGACCGCAGTCCATGAGCCAGGCATGCTCGGGGCCGACGCCCGGATAGTCGAGGCCGGCCGAGATAGAGTGCGTCTCGATGATCTGGCCATTCTCATCCTGCAGCAGATAGGTCCGGTTACCGTGCAGCACGCCTGGCCGACCAGCCGTCAAGGAGGCGGCGTGGCGCCCCGTGGCGATGCCTTCACCGGCTGCTTCGACGCCAATTAGACGCACCGCCGCGACCGGAATGTAGGGATGAAAAATGCCCATCGCGTTCGAGCCACCACCGACACAGGCGATCACGGCGTCCGGCTGGCGCCCGCACTGTTCCTGCATCTGGGCGATCGACTCGCGACCGATGACCGACTGAAAATCGCGCACCATCATCGGATAGGGGTGCGGACCGGCCACCGTCCCGATGATGTAGAAGGTGTTGGAGACATTCGTCACCCAGTCGCGCATCGCTTCATTCAAGGCGTCCTTGAGCGTTCGTGAACCACTCTCGACCGGAACGACGGTGGCGCCGAGCAACTTCATGCGGTAGACGTTGGCGGCCTGCCGCCTGATGTCTTCGGAACCCATGTAGACGACACACTCCATGCCATAGCGCGCGGCAACGGTCGCCGTGGCGACGCCATGCTGGCCGGCACCGGTCTCGGCGATGACGCGCGGCTTGCCCATGCGCCGGGCGAGCATCGACTGACCGATGCAATTGTTGATCTTATGCGCACCGGTGTGGTTCAGGTCTTCGCGTTTCAGGTAAATCTGCGCCCCGCCAAGCCCTTCCGACCAGCGTCTGGCGTGATAGAGCGGACTCGGCCGACCGACGTAATGCCTCAGGTCGTAGTCGAACTCGGCAATGAACTGCGGATCACGCTGAGCGGCGGCGTAGGCTTCCTTCAGTTCATCGAGCGCGCCGATCAGGGTTTCGGCGACGAAGACACCACCATACTGGCCGAAATGGCCACTGGCGTCGGGTAGATCGTAGTCTTGCGCATGCTGGGTCATCAACACTGTCCTTGTCGCCATCAATCGCTGTTCATCAATCGAGCAGCCCACACTGCGGCGACAAAGGCACGCATCTTGTCGGCATCCTTGATTCCCTTGCCCGCCTCGACTCCCGACGAGACATCGACCGCCGCCGGTCGCAGGCGACGTACCGCTTCGCCGACATTGTCGGCGTCCAGACCACCGGAGACGATCAGCGGTCTGTCCAGCGCCGCAGGTACCAGCGACCAGTCGAAGACCTTGCCGCCACCACCGTACCCGTCCACAAAAGCATCGAGCAGGATCGCCTGGGCCGACGGGAAGGCAGCCGCGTATTGTACCAAATCCATTCCCGGCCTGACGCGCGCTGCCTTGATGTAAGGCCGATCGAACTGCCGGCAATACGCTTCGTCTTCGTCGCCGTGCAGTTGCAACACATGGATCGGCACGGCGGCCAGCGTTGCCCGCACCACCGCCGGATCAGCATTGACGAACAAGCCGACGATACTGACGAAAGGCGGAACGGCGCGCGCCAGTCGAGCCGCCGTCTGCAGATCGACGAAGCGCGGACTCGGCGGGTAGAAGACCAGGCCGAGCGCGTCGGCGCCGGCGTGCACAGCGTGCAGCAGATCGTCGATGCGGGTCAGCCCGCAGATTTTGATACGTGTCATCAGTAAAACATCCTAAAGTGCCGAACATCGCATCGCCCGACTGATACCTGATTGCGGTCGACTCTGGCATCCGGTACGTGGTGCAATGCGCTTCGCTTATTGCACCCTACGCATTGACGCTCGTTTCAGCTATTACCATGACGGCACGAAGGGCAGAAATGGCGTCGCGTCGGCAATCGGCAAACCACTATCCGCGGGGTAGCTGACCGCGACGAGATAAAGCCCTGCGGCCGAAAAGGTCGGCGCTGCCAGACGGCGATCGCCGGCGAGCAGCAGTTCTGCGATCCATTCCGGCGGACGCTTGCCCTGCCCCACGTGCACCAGACTGCCGACCAGATTGCGCACCATATGGTGAAGGAAGGCAGACGCCTCGAAGTCGAAGACCAGCAGATCCCCGCAACGTCGTATGTCGGCCTGACGCATGAGCTTCACCGGCGAACGTGCCTGACAAGCCGCCGCTCGGAACGCGGAAAAATCGTGCTCACCGAGCAGTAACTCAGCGGCTACCTGCATCGCTTCGACATCGAGCGGATGATGGTACCAGCCGACCTTGCCGTGGCAAGCCCCCGTTCGATGCGGCCGATTGAGCAGCAGATAACGGTATCGCCGGGCGTACGCCGAAAACCGGGCATGAAAATCGTCAGCCACCACTCGCGCCCAGCGGATGGCCACCGCCGGTGGCAGAAAGGTGTTGGTACCGCGCACCCAGGAGAACAGCGAACGTTCAATCAGGGTATCGAAGTGAACGACTTGCCCCGTCGCATGCACACCGGCGTCCGTACGCCCGGCACAGACCACCTGGAGCGGCACTCCGGCGAACTTCTGCAAGGCGTCTTGCAGGGCGTCCTGCACGGTACCGCCATGCGCTTGCTTCTGCCAGCCGCGAAAGCCACTCCCATCGTACTCGACAGCCAGGGCGATTCTCATTCCTCACGCCTGCCGAAGACAGAACAGCGCCACGCAGCCGGCCACGACCACGAACACGGCGACCACATAGTCCACCCAGGAGAATTGGCAATCAGCAATTTCAAAGACTTCGTTTGTGCTGCTGGTGGGCACATCGAGCAACAGGCGCCAGTCGCGGGGACGCGGCATCGTTTCGAGGTGGCGCAGGACCAACAACAGGCGAACCAGGGCATGATCAGGGTCTAGCCCCAAGCGTCGCAGTGGTCCCAGCAAGCGGCGCGTGGCGGTCAACAAATCGGGCAGCGCCATTCGCTCGCGGAGAACCGCCACCGCCATCAACACCAGCAGCAAGCGTCCGACATGGGTCAAGGCATCAACCAGTCCCTCACCAGCAGGTGCCAGGGGGCCGCTCCAGACAGGCTCACCGGCTCCTCCCCAGGCGAGAATGACAAACAGCGACAGGAAGAACCAACGCGCGCCCGAGACCAGCCGTCCCCAGCGCCGCAGCGTCGGTCCGCCGACCAGAGGCAGCATCAGCACCACGGTCGCCAGCAGGGTGCCGTCAAGGGACTGGAGCGCGACCAGCATGAAGAGCCAGACGACCAGTCGGGTGGTGGGATGCACAGCGCGCTTGGCTGCTCTGGAGTCAAGGCATCGGCGTGGCCCGCGCGACACCGCAGGCCAACAGCCGCTAGTCGCCCTGGCTTGTCCTACTCGCGCAGGCCGGCAAGAATCGCCAGCGCCGCTTCCCGTTGCGCGGCATCACCGTCCTTGAGGACCTCCTGCAAGAGTTCGCGCGCACCTTCCAGATCACCCATTTCCTCATAGGCCTTGGCCAGGTCTAGCTTGGTGGCCAACTCTTCGCTGGAGCTGATCTCGGGTTCCGCCACCAGGTCCATGTCACCCATGTCAGAGCGGAGCGCTGCGTTCAGTTCGGCGTCTGTCTGTTCTGCGGGAAAGCCGGGATTGACCAGCGTATCCTCCTGCTCGGCATCGAAGGAGAGATCGGGCGAATCGCCCGTCACCCGTGCCGCCGCAGGACTGAGTCCATCGACATCCGCCAGATCCAGGCTGATCGACGACATATCGTATGAGGGATGCTGCATCGACTCACCCAGGATGGTCGACTCGGTCAGTGTGACGTCGAACTCCAGGGCATCGCCAGCCGCTGAACCGACGTCCACCAGTTCGTCCGGTTCGGTAGGCGCAGGTGCCCGAGCCTCCGCTGTCTCCCGCTTCTCCACTTCCGGATCGGTTGGCCACTCGGCCCCCAAGTCAAACTCGAAATCAAGCCCTGTATCATCTGACAAGGCACCTGGCAGCGAGCCGGGTGCAACGAGGATGGTGATCTCCGGCGCTTCGATGTCGCCCCTAGGTGGGAGATCATCCAGATCGTCTGCTGGCGGCACTGGCCGAATCGGCGGCGCCGACGGCAGCGGCAAAGAAGCAGCCAGGTCGAAATCCAGAGTTTCTCCGGGAGCCGGACTGGGGAACGACAGGGTCGTTTCCAGGTAGGCATCCTCAGCAGCGGCGCGTGCCACTGGCTCGGCATGGCCCAGGCCAAGATCGAAATCCAGGCCCGCCAGCTCGATCGGCTCTGCTGCTGCTGCCGCTGCCACTCGACCCTCCTCGGAAGGCCCGGAAAGAACGTTCGCCACGGCCGCGGCAGCAGCCATCTGTGACAGTTGCCCCGGCTTGCTGACCGTATCCTGCAGCGAGGCAGCGGACTCCTTGGGGACGATGATGGTCGCTTCGACATCAGGAGACGACGGCGTAATGATCTCGGTCGCGCCATACAGCCGGCTCCTCGGGTCCATCTGCAAACCCATGGCAGCCGCTTTCTCCCAATCGGCACCGACCCCGCCGGTGGCCGCAAAGAGCTCTGTAGCCAGCGTGTCAAATGGTCTGGCATCGCGGCGGCTCAAATAGATCTCGAGCAGCTTCAGATGAATGGCATAGCGTTGCGGTTCCTTCTGCTTGGCTTCGAGCAGAATCTCTTCCGCCTGTGCGTCGCGCCCGTAGGCCATATAGACGTCTGCTTCGGCCACGGGATCCACGTCATCAGTGTCGATGCTCCCCGGGCCCGCCTGGCTGAAATCGGTCTGTGCCATCGAGTGAGAGGTATCGACACTCTGCCCGCCGGTGCTGCGGAATACCGAATTGGCCACGAGCACGCTTTCACCCTGAGGCGCAAGCGTGCTGGTTGACTCAAGCGACCTCTCGCTCTCACTCCGATGGCGACGTCTGGAAAACCAGTACGCAGCAAGCAGCGCGAGGATGCCGGCAGCGCCGAGCAAGACGGGCGTTCTGGTCAGCAACTCCTCAAGGAAACCGGGTTCTTCCGGCGCCGGCGGAGGCACCACAATCTTGGCTTTTGGCACTTCGGCTGGCTTCGGAGCTTCCTCCTTGACCTCTGGCTTGGGCTCTTCCGGCTTGGGCTCGGGCTTGGCTTCGGCAGGCTTGACCTCAGGAGCCTGTTCGGCCGGCTTCTCAACAGGCGTCGCGGCGGGCAGCGGTACAGCAGGCGGCGAAGCTTCGCTTCGACCAGGCGGAGCCGCTGGCGTGGACACTGGCGCCACGATCGGCGCGACGGGCGGCGTCCGTGTGTCCTCGACCGATTTCTTTGCTTCGACGGCCGGCACACCCTTGGCAGCCGACTGTTTCTCCAGATCGGCCAGGCTCTGGCTCTTCAGCTCAACCAGCCTCTGCAACTCGGCGACATTCCGCTCAAGGCTCGCCAAGCGTTCGTTGGCATCCTTGAGCGCCTTCTCCTTGGCGATCAGGTCCTCGTCAGTGCGCTTGGCCGTGGCCACCACCGGCTTGCCACCGGGAAGCTCGGTCTTCGAGACCTTCAGTTGATCCTTGGGCTCGACCGAAGGGCTCGCCTTGTCCGCCACTCTGGCCGTGATCTTGCCGCCAGCCTGCTGCCTTGCTGCCTCGTCGACTACCGGGGCGTCGGCGGCGACGGCAGCCAGTTTTCGGCGATAGCCACCCCAGTCCGACGACTGCGCGATCACCATTCTGCTGGCTTCGTCCCGCGGAATTGCCCCCAGCGAGGCCTTGTCCGGTACCGCAAGAATTCGTCCAGCCTTCAGCCGGTTCATGTTGCCCCGGTCGAATGCGTCCTGGTTGGCCTGGAACAAACCAACCAGCATTTGGTCGAGCGATACCCCATCGGGGCGGAGCTCACTGGCAATCTTGCCCAGCGTTTCACCGCGTCTGACCTCGTAGGTGCCGCCACCATCCGCCGTTTGCGGCGCCTGTTCGCTGCCCCTGGACTTGTTGTAACGTTCCACCCTGACCGGTCTATCGCCAGCGCGCGCTTCGCCAGACGCCGGCAGCGCCGCCACTGGTCTGGCAACGGCGGGCGCCGTGGCAGCAGCGGTCTTGGCGGCAAACTCGACAGGATCGAGCAGGAAGGTGTACTCCCGAACCACGCGACCTGTTGCCCAGTTGAGTTCCAGCAGCAGATCGATGAATGGATCGTTGATCGGCTTGTCCGAACTCAGCCTGAGGATGGTCTGACCATTTGGGCGCTTGCCGACGGTGAAAGCAATGCCCAGCAAGGTCGGCGCGTACTCCACACCCGCCTGCCTGAAGGCATCCTGAGAGGCGAGTTGCGCCTTCATTCCCGCGAGTTCTTCGCGGGACGCAAAGACTTCGACCTCAGCGCGCAAGGGTTGGCCAAGAGCAGACAGGACAGTGACCTTGCCCAACCCGGCGGCATCAGCGGCCAATGGCAAAGCTGCGACCACCAGAGCCGACGCGACCGCCCAGGCAGAGGTCCGCAGTCTCGGATTTTTCGTTGTGTGATGTATTTTCTTGGCCACAGCGCCGCCCTGCGCGTCGAAATCGGAATTATTAAAGTAACATCATGAAGTTAGCCATGCAAGCTAAACTTGCCTCTGATTCGAAAGCCGCGTGCACACCAAAACCGGCAACCGGCTGCCAACACCCGGTTCTTTTTTGTCATTAAATTAGTTATCAAGCAAAATACGAAGCATACGACGGAGTGGCTCGGCGGCCCCCCACAGCAACTGGTCGCCTACCGTAAAAGCCGCAAGATATTCCGGCCCCATCGCCAGCTTGTGCAGACGGCCAACCGGGACGGTCAGAGTACCCGTGACCGCTGCGGGGGTCAGCTCCCGCTCACTGCTCTCGCGTTTATTCTCCACCACCTTCACCCAGGGGTTGGCCTGCGCGATGATGTCGTTGACCTCATCCAGCGGGACATCCCGCTTCAGCTTGATGGTCAAGCCCTGCGCATGGCAACGCATGGCACCGACGCGCACGCACAGCCCGTCGACCGGAATGCTGCCCGGCGAGCGAAAAGCGGGGCGACCGAGAATCTTGTTGCACTCGGCGCCACCCTTCCACTCTTCCTTCGACTGGCCGCCATCGACCGGGACGTCGATCCAGGGGATCAGGCTTCCCGCCAGCGCCGTAGCGCGGAAGTTGGTCGTCGGGAAACTCGGCGAGCGCATGGTTTGGGCGACCTTGCGATCGATCTCGAGGATCGCCGATGCCGGATCGGCCAGTTCGACCTTCACCGCGTCGTGCAGAGCGCCCATTTGTAGCAGCAACTCACGCATGTTCTGCGCTCCGGCACCGGAGGCCGCCTGGTAGGTCATGGCGCTGACCCACTCGACCAGGTCGTGCCGGAACAGCCCACCCACACCCATCAGCATCAGCGAAACGGTGCAGTTGCCGCCAATCCAGTTGCGGCCGCCATTCGCCAGTGCCTCCTTGATGACCGCGAGGTTCACCGGATCAAGGATGATCACCGCGTCAGCGTGCATGCGCAGCGTTGAAGCCGCGTCGATCCAGTGGCCTTGCCAACCGGTAGCGCGCAGCCTGGGGAAGACTTCCTTCGTGTAATCGCCACCTTGACACGTCATGACGATGTCCATCTGGCTGAGCGCCTCGATCGACATCGCATCCTGAAGCGTGCCGGCTTCCTTGCCGGCAAACACCGGCGCCTTGGCGCCCACGGCGGAGGTCGAAAAATAGAGCGGCTCGATGTGCTCGAAATCCTGCTCGTCGATCATCCGCTGCATCAGGACCGAGCCTACCATGCCACGCCAACCCACCAGACCAACCTTCAGCATCGCTTCACCTCGACCAGTAATCCGAATCACAACGCCGCCAGAACCGCATCACCCATCGCTCGGGTACCGACCTTCCGAGTACCCTCCTCGTAAATGTCGGCGGTGCGGTAGCCCTGCGCCAGAACCTGTTTGACCGCGCGTTCGACGCGTAGAGCGACCGCCTCCTGAGCAAACGTGTAGCGTAGCATCATCGCCACCGAAAGGATCGTCGCCAATGGATTGGCCACGCCCTGGCCAGCGATATCGGGTGCCGAACCGTGACAAGGCTCATACAGGCCCTTGTTGTTCGCATCGAGAGAGGCCGAAGGCAACATGCCGATCGAGCCAGTGAGCATCGAAGCCTCATCCGACAGAATGTCGCCGAACATGTTGCCGGTTACCATCACGTCGAACTGTTTCGGATTGCGCACCAACTGCATGGCTGCGTTATCGACCAGCATGTGGCTGAGCGCGACATCGGGGTACTCGGCGGCTGTCTCGCTGGCCACGTCGCGCCACAACTGGGTCGTTTCGAGGACGTTCATCTTGTCCACCGAACACAACTTCCGGTTCCGCCGACGCGCTGCCTCGAAAGCAACCCGCAGGATCCGGCGAATCTCGCTTTCGCTGTAGTGCATGGTATTGAAACCGAAGCGCTCCTGGCGACCATCGATAGCGCGCGTTTCGATCCCGCGCGGCTGACCGAAATAGATGTCGCCGGTCAGCTCGCGCACGATCAGGATGTCCAGACCGGCCACCACTTCGGGCTTGAGTGTCGACGCGTTGGCAAGTTCCGGGTACAGAATCGCCGGACGCAGGTTGGCGAACAGGCCGAGCTGCTTGCGAATCCCGAGCAGACCGCGCTCCGGACGCTGGGTCCGCGGAAGCTGGTCCCACTGCGGACCGCCGACCGCACCGAGCAGGACCGCATCGGCTTCCTGAGCCAGGCGTTGCGTGGCCTCCGGATAGGGGTCGCCGGTGGCATCGACCGCGCAGCCTCCGAGCAGAGCTTCCGCCAGCTCGCAATCGAGGTCGAGGGCCTGCAGGACGCGCACTGCTTCAGCCATGATTTCCGGGCCAATACCGTCGCCGGGGAGAACACAAATCTTCATCTTCTGTCTTTCAAACGAACCACCCGAGTGTCGCGACCCCAGGCTTCTCGGCGAGGGCCTCGAACCGTTGGGACATCGAATGGCGGATTATGTCACAGCGCTGTCGTCGCTGTCAGCGAAGAGTTGACCATCTGACCGCCCGCTGGTCTGCGGTGGCTGCAAGGCAGGAGCAGGCACGCGCAGAGTGGCTTTCTGACCGGCATCATCGAGGTCTGCCCTGTTCACCCATAACGCGACGAAGATCAGGCCGACGAGCGCAAAAGCAGAACTCAAGGAAAAGGTCAGCGCCGCACCCAGGTGCTCCCACGTCCACCCACTGAGCAGACCGCCGACCAGACCCCCGGCGCCAAACGACACGCTTGAATACAATGCCTGTCCGCGCGCCTGGCAGCGACCCGGGAACCAGCGATTGACGGCGGCAATCGCTGCCGCATGGTAGGCACCGAAGGTCAGCCCGTGCAGCAGTTGGGCCAGGACGATCACCGGCAGCCACTCGACACCCCAGCCGATCATCAGAAAACGCACCGCCGCAGCAGCAAAGCTGACCAGCAGAATCGTCCGCAGACCGAACCGGTGCAGCAGGCCGACCATGAAGAAGAAGACAACGATCTCGGCAAGCACACCAAGGGACCACAGGCAGCCGACCAGCAGTTTGCTGTAGTGATGATCCGACAGGTGGATCGAGTAGAAGACGTACAACGCCCCGTGTGCCGCCGACATCGCAAAACACGCGGCAAACAGTGCCTTGACGTGCACCTGACGGATAACCGTGGCGACCGGCACGGGCTCCTCTGCATAACCGTGCATTGGCGCCTCGGGAATGGCCAGCGCGTAGATCAGAATGCCAGCCAGCGTGCCGACGATCACCCACAGCAGGCTGGGCAGTGGCAGCTCATCGAGCAGCGCCCCGGTGGCCATCACGGCGAGGATGAAGCCGATCGAACCCCACAGCCGTATACGGCTGTAACGCCCCGACTGATCACGCAGATGATCGAAAGTCACCGTTTCGACCAGCGGGAGGGCAGCACTCCAGAAGAAGGCCAGCAGGGCCATGGCGAGCAGCACGGGGACGAAGCCCTGCACGGCGAAAAAGCCTGCAAAACCGATCAGGCTCAACAGGGCTGCCAGACGAACGACGGCCATCCGTTGGGCGAGATGATCCGCGAGCGCACCCCACAAAAAGGGCGCGCAGAGACGCATCAACTGCATCTGCGACATCAACAGACCAATATCCCAGGCTGAAAACGACAGCGACTGGAGATAAAGCCCAAAATAGGGCGAAAACGCGCCGACAAAGGCGAAATAGAAGAAGTAGTAGCCGGAGAGGCGCCAATACGGCAACGCATGCATCCGGCAATTATACCGGATGCATCAGATCAGAGAAGATCGGATCAGTCGCCGTTCTTGTGTGCGACCAGCATTCGGTACATCTGGTCCTTGAGTCGCACGCGGTGCTTCTTCATGGTCTCGATCGCGAAATCATCGACCGGTAGATCTTCCTCTTCCAGACGTTCGACCTCACTGGTCAGGTGCTGGTATTCATCATACAGCGTGCCGAATGGCTCACTGGCGGCTTTCAGCGCGTGAATCACATCCAGATACTCAGGGAACTCATGGTGAAGGTCGTGGTGCTCAACTTGCATGATCATAGCCTCTCACTGATCGATCCTGGTCCGCCCCATGCGCGACCGGGCCTGGCCATTATAACCATTGGCGCGCCTGCCCGTCACCCCACAGCGCGGCCTGCGATGCGCGGTGTGGCGCACACCACGTCGCCGCACTGGGCGCGATGGCGCAGCGCCTGATCGATCAACACCAGCGCCAGCATAGCCTCGGCAATCGGCGTTGCCCGGATGCCGACGCAGGGATCGTGGCGACCGTGCGTTTCGACCCGCATGGCCTGGCCCGACAGGTCCACCGAACGGCGCGGCAACCGGATGCTCGAGGTCGGCTTGATGGCCAGGTTGACCCGTAGATCCTGTCCGCTAGAGATGCCGCCGAGTACGCCACCAGCGTGGTTGGAGAGAAAGCCCTGCGGCGTCATCTCGTCGCCGTGCTCACTTCCCTTCTGGGCAATGCTGGCAAAGCCGGCGCCGATCTCGACACCCTTGACGGCATTGATGCCCATCATGGCATAGGCGATCTCGGCATCGAGACGGCCATAGACCGGCTCGCCCCAGCCTGGCGGCACGCCGGTGGCGGTCACGGTGATCTTCGCGCCGACAGAATCGCCGGACTTGCGCAATTGATCCATGTACATCTCGAGCTGCGGCACCAGTGCTGCATTCGGGGCGAAGAAAGCGTTGCCGGCGATATCGGCCGCGTCGACAAAGGGAATCTCGATCGGTCCGAGTTGGCTCATCCAGCCCAGAATCGCCACGCCGTAGCGTTCTGCCAGCCACTTGCGGGCGATTGCCCCGGCGGCCACGCGCACCGCCGTCTCGCGTGCCGAAGAGCGGCCACCGCCGCGGTAGTCGCGAAAGCCGTACTTCTGCGTGTAGACGTAATCCGCATGGCCGGGACGAAAGGTCTCGGCGATGTTGCCGTAGTCCTTGCTGCGCTGGTCCTGATTGCGGATCAAGAGGGCGATCGGCGCACCTGTCGTCCGGTCTTCGAATACTCCGGACAGGATCTCGACGGCGTCAGGCTCGCGCCGCTGCGTCACATGGCGTGAAGTGCCCGGCTTGCGGCGGTCGAGTTCAGCCTGGATGTCGGCTTCGCTGATCGCCACTCCCGGCGGACAACCGTCAACCACGCAGCCGATCGCCGGCCCGTGCGATTCGCCAAACGAAGTCACGGTAAACAGGGTACCGATGGTGTTGCCGGACATGGATTCCTCTGGCGGGTTAGAATGGCAGTAAAGTCTAGCACAGTGCCGCTGCCCACCTGGACTGACCCCGATGAGCATCAAGCCGATACGCCCCCACAAACCGCCGGCAAGACCCGGTCCAGGCCTTGCCAAGCAGCGTCATTCAGCGCCCGACGACCATGCGCAGCGTCAGCCGGATCGCCGCTGGCAGCGGACGGTTCGCTATGGCTGGGACAAGGGTGGCAGCAGAGGCGGCCGCTAGCCACAGACAGCCCGTCAGGCGCTGCCGATTTGCCCGTTGTCGACACCGCGCGCTCGGTCCTGAAGCGCGCCACCTGTGGTGATGGATGTTCCTGAGCAGTGCCGCGTCTTTCGCACAGACCCCGAAAAGCGCAAGAATCGGGTGGCCAGCAAAGCCCATCGGTACGACAATCCGATCACACCACGACTTTGACGAAGGCCTTCATGGACGCCGCCAGCATCGCCAGACTGTTCTTGCTCGCCGCCATCTGGGGAGCTTCGTTCCTCTTCATGCGCGTCAGTGTTCCCGCCTTCGGCCCGGTCGCGTTTATCCTCTTCCGCGTCGCCATTGCAGCCGGGTTCCTCTGGCTGGCGAGCCGCTGGCTGAAGCAGAAGCTGGAACTGGGCCACCATTGGCGATATTTCCTGATTCTTGGCGTGTTGAACTCGGCCTTGCCCTTCATCCTTTTTGCCTATGCCGCTCAATCGCTGCCCGCCTCGCTGCTATCAATTCGCACGGCAGCATGTGGATGGCCAGCCTGGCCGTTCTGCCGCTGTTCCTGCTCGCGCCGATCCGCCAGACACCGGACGCCGGCGACTGGGCTGCCGTCTCGCTGCTCGGTATCGTCTGTACCGGGGCAGCGTATCTGCTCTACTTTCGGCTGATCGCCGACGTGGGTCCCACACGTGCACTCTCGGTGACTTTTCTGATCCCGGTATTTGGCGTTCTCTGGGGTGCCATGTTCCTCGGCGAAGCCATCGGCTGGCATACCCTGTTCGGGGGCACGCTGGTCCTGGCCGGCATCGCACTGACTAGCGGGCTGCTCAAACTACGGAGAGAACAGGCATGAATGACGCCAGCGAACGCTGCCGGGCGTACGCCACGGTCGCCAGGGCGATCCGTTTCGTACGCCAGAACACCGCCTCGCAGCCCGACCTGCAGCAGGTCGCCGACCACGTCGGCATGAGCCCGTTTCACCTGCAGCGCACCTTCACCCTGTGGGCCGGGATTTCACCCAAGCGCTTTCTGCAATACCTGACCAAGGAGCATGCGCGGACACTCCTGCGCGCGCAGCACGACGTTCTCACGACCGCACACGCCGCCGGCCTGTCAGGGCCTGGACGACTGCACGAGTTGATGGTCACCTGCGACGCCGTCACGCCGGGAGAGGTCCGCGCGCTGGGCGATGGGCTGGCCATCACTTACGGTTTCGGCCCGACGCCATTCGGATGGGTGATCGTCGGCACGACCGAGCGCGGCCTTTGCCATTTGCATTTCACCGCGTCGGATAACGACCTTGAGGCGATCACACAACTGCAGTCCGACTGGCCACGAGCGACGCTGATGCGCGACGACGATACCCTGGCCGAGACCATCGAACGGGTTTTTCGGCTTGCCGACGGGCAGCAAGGGCTGCACCTCTTGCTCCGCGGGAGCAATTTCCAGATCAAAGTCTGGGAGGCCCTGCTCAGCATTGCGCCCGGTGATGTCGTCTCGTACCAAACGCTGGCGGCTGGCATCGGTAATTCGCGTGCTCAGCGCGCCGTCGGCTCCGCGCTGGCACGCAATCGAATCGCGTGGCTGATCCCCTGCCATCGCGTCATTTGCGAGAGCGGTGATGTCGGAGGTTATCGGTGGGGCAGCGAGCTCAAGCTCGCTCTGCTGGGATTCGAAGCGGCCTACGCTGCGAGTAGCAAATAGCGAATAGCCAGGGCCGGCGCCAGAAACTGAAAAAGCCTGGGAGCTTTTGACTCCCAGGCCTTCTGGCGGTTCAAGCCAGCCCAACGACCGCTCAGTGACCGGATGCCGAAGACGAGCCGACGCCCGTTTCTGAACGCACCTTCTGCGCCGGGTAGAGCGAACGCTCAAGTTGCGCCTGCTTGCTGTTGTCCATCTTGGAAACCAGATAGATCACCAGGAAGGCGGCCGACATCGAGAACAGGCCCGGTGAGGAGTAGGGGAACAGCGCGCTGCCTTTCGGGTTGTGCAACACGTGCTCCCACACCGAGGCCGAGAGAATGGTCAGCACCACCGAAGAAATCAGCCCAACGACACCGCCGGCAACCGCCCCCTTGGTCGTGCAGTCTTTCCAGAGGACCGACATGAAGAGCACGGGGAAGTTGGCCGAACACGCGATGGCAAAGGCCAGCATCACCATGTAGGCGACGTTCTCCTTCTCGAAGGCGATGCCGAGGAACACCGCGAGGATGCCGAGACAGATCGTGGTGATCTTGGAAACACGCAGTTCCGACGCCGAGTCGGCATTGCCATGCTTGAACACCGTCGCGTACAGGTCGTGCGACACGGCCGAAGCGCCCGACAGCGTCAGGCCCGCAACCACCGCCAGGATCGTCGCGAAGGCCACCGCCGAGATGAAACCGAGGAAGACGTTGCCGCCGACCGCGTTCGCCAAGTGGATGGCGGCCATGTTGCCCCCGCCCTTCAGGCCCTTGGCCAGGTCCCCATCGACGTAATAGAGCTCGGGGGCCTCGATCAGCAAAACCACCGCGCCGAAACCAATGATAAAGGTGAGGATATAGAAGTAGCCAATCCAGGTGGTCGCCCAACCGACGGACTTGCGTGCTTCCTTGGCGCTCGGCACAGTGAAGAAGCGCATCAGGATGTGCGGCAGACCCGCGGTCCCGAACATCAGCGTCATGCCAACCGAGATCGCGGAGATCGGGTCCTTGATCAGCGCCCCAGGGCTCATGATCGCGTCGTGCTTGCTGTGCACCTCAACCGCCTTGGCAAACAGCGCTTCCGGGTTGAAGCCGAACTTCCAGAGCACGGCCAGGGCCATGAAAGTGGCACCGGTGAGCAGCATCATGGCCTTGATGATCTGCACCCAGGTGGTCGCCGTCATGCCGCCAAACAGCACGTAGCACATCATCAGTACACCGACGATGACCACCGCGTAGGTGTACTCGAGACCGAATAACACCTTGATCAACTGACCGGCACCGACCATCTGGGCGATCATGTAGAAGGCCACGACGACCAGCGAACCGGTCGCCGCAAAGGTGCGCATAGGCGTCTGCGAGAAGCGATAGGCAGCGACATCGGCAAAAGTGAACTTGCCGAGGTTGCGCAGACGTTCAGCCATCAGGAAGGTGATCACCGGCCAGCCGACCAACCAGCCGATCGAGAAGATCAGCCCGTCAAAACCGTTGTTGAACACCAGACCTGAAATACCCAGGAAGGACGCCGCCGACATGTAGTCGCCGGCGATCGCCAGACCATTCTGGAAGCCGGTAATGCCGCCACCGGCCGTGTAGAAGTCGGCAGCGGACTTCGTTTTCGCCGCGGCCCACTTGGTGATCCCCAGGGTAATGGCGACGAAAATGGCGAACATCGCAATCGCCACCCAGTTGGTCGCCTGCTTTGTCGTGTTGCCGAGGTCGGCACCCGCGGCAACAGCGCCCGTGGCGGCCAGGAGGCCGAGCGTCAGGCCGATAATGTTGCGAGTCGATTTACTGATCATTTCCTGTTCGCCTCCTTGATGATCTCGGCGTTCAGTTCGTCGAACTCCGTGTTGGCGCGCCGAACATAAATGTTGGTCAGGATGATCGTGAATATGATCACGCCGACACCGAGCGGGATGCCGATCGACGTAACCATGCCGGCGCCGAGTTTGGTCGCCAGCCATTCCTTGTTGAAGGCGATCAACAGGATGTAGCCGTAGTACACAATGATCATCAGGATCGACAGGGTGATGCCGAATGAATTGCGCTTGTGCACCAGCTCGTGATACTTCGGATTGGCCTCAATCCGTGCAACGATGTCGTCGTTCACTTCGCTTTTCCTCCTCCAAAATGGACTTGTGTCTGGACTTGTGTCTGGACTTGTGTCGAGTCACTTAGCGTGACTAGCGACAAATCATAATAACCATTGCTTACTTCGGGCTTACGGTATGAAAAAAACCATAGGTACAGCAACGCTTTGCTGCGCCTGCTTGATGTTCCGCTTCAGGTCGTCCAGGGCATGGGCCAAACGCCAGGAAGGCAGCCGTGCATCGCGCGAACGTTGAGGAACAATTTAACGGTCACCACTCCTGTTTTCGTTAGAATCGGGAGAATCCGTTTCCACCACATCCCCCGAATGGCGCCGAAGAAATGACCGATGCAAACCTGCTGCACGATCTGATCACCCGCTCTGCAACTCACGACCCGGGCGCCATCGCGCTCACCTATGGCCAGCAGTCGATGAACTACGGCGTCCTGCAGCAGTCGATCGCGGGTTTTGTCAGTGGCCTTGTCAGCCTCGGGCTGCAACGTGGTGAGCGGGTTGGCATCTACCTCGAGAAGCGCCTCGAAACGGTCGTCGCCAGTTTTGGCAGCGCGGCCGCCGGCTGCGTCTTCGTGCCACTCAATCCCCTGCTCAAAGCTGATCAGGTGGCCTACATCCTGCGCGACTGCAATGTGCGGGCGCTGGTCACCTCCAGCGAACGCCTGTCGCTGCTCGCATCGGTTCTGCCTGCCTGCCATGATCTGCGGCACGTGCTGCTGGTCAATGCCGACCGGCATGCAGCCAGTGACGGTCCGCTCGCCTACCTGGGCTGGGCCGATCTGCTGCAGATGGGCGGGCAGACCGGCCACCGAGTGATCGATACCGACATGGCGGCGATTCTCTATACGTCGGGCAGTACCGGCAAACCAAAGGGCGTTGTTCTCTCGCACCGCAACATGGTCGCCGGCGCAAAAAGTGTCGCCGGCTACCTCGAAAACACCGCTGGCGATACTCTGCTGGCGGCTCTGCCGCTCTCTTTCGATGCTGGATTCAGCCAGTTGACCACAGCTTTCCACGTTGGAGCACGCGTGGTGCTGCTCAACTACCTGTTGCCTCAGGACGTGCTCAAGGCGCTGGCGCGCGAGAGTGTCACCGGGCTGACGGCGGTGCCACCGCTCTATATACAGCTCGCGGAACTCGAATGGCCGCTAGCCATTGGCGAGCGTCTGCGCTACTTTGCCAATACCGGCGGGCGCATGCCGCGCGAGACCCTGACCGCCTTGCGCGCCCGCCTGCCGAAGAGCCAACCGTTTCTGATGTACGGCTTGACGGAGGCCTTCCGCTCGACCTACCTGCCACCGGCGGAGGTCGACCAGCGACCCGATTCGATCGGCAAGGCCATCCCGAACGCCGAAATCCTGGTCCTGCGTGACGATGGCTCGCCCTGCGCAGCCAACGAAGCTGGCGAACTCGTCCATCGTGGCGCACTGGTCGGCATGGGCTACTGGAATGACCCCGAAAAGACCGCCGAACGCTACAAGCCACTTCCCGCCAACACACCTGGTCGCGATGCCGGACTGGTGCTGCCCGAAATCGCCGTCTTTTCCGGCGATACGGTGCGCATGGACGAACAGGGATTCCTTTATTTCATCGGTCGCCGCGACGAAATGATCAAGACCTCTGGCTATCGGGTGAGCCCCACCGAGGTCGAGGAGGTGGTCTACGCCACTCGGCTGGTCGGCGAGTGCGTCGCCTTCGGAAGTGATCACCCCAAACTCGGCCAAGCCATCCAGGTGATTGCCACGCCACCCGCCGGAGCTGGTCTGGACACCGCCGCCTTGCTCGCCGAATGTCGCCGCCGGATGCCCGCCTACATGGTGCCGGCGGATGTCGTCGTGCGACCAGGCCCTTTGCCACGCAACCCTAATGGCAAGATAGACCGCAAAGCGCTGGCCAGCGAATTCCTTGCCGACGCGTCACCCGAAAACACCGGCCTGCATGCACATGCTGACCGCAAAGAAAGCTACAAATGAGCACCCCCGAACGTACTCTTCCGCTCCATGCGCCAATGAGCCAGTTTCAGGTGAAAAACGGAGAACTCGCCGTCGGCGGCATACCCTTGTCCCGCCTCGCGGCGCGCGTTGGGCAGACGCCTTTCTACGCCTGTGACCGCCAATTGCTGACCCGCCGGGTTGCCGAATTGCGCGCCGCGTTCCCAGCTTCGCTAAAGCTGCACTTTGCGATGAAAGCGAACCCGATGCCGGCAGTGGTGTGTCACCTGGCCAAGCTGGTCGATGGCATCGACGTGGCGTCGGGCGGCGAACTGAAGGTCGCTCTCGACGCCGGCGCTGATCCGCAGGCGATCAGTTTTGCCGGCCCCGGCAAGCGACGCAGCGAGTTGGAACAGGCGGTCGCTGCCGGCATTCTGATCAACATCGAGTCCTTTCGCGAAGTCGCCGAACTGGCGGCGATCAGCCGCGAAACCGGTTGTCAGGCACGCGTGGCCGTACGGGTCAACCCCGATTTCGAACTGAAGAGCGCGGGAATGAAAATGGGCGGCGGTGCCAAGCAGTTTGGCGTGGACGCAGAGCAGGTCCCCGAACTGCTGGCTGAAATTGGCCGATCGGGATTGGCATTTGAAGGTTTCCACCTCTTTGCCGGCTCGCAGAACCTCAAGCCCGAGGCGATCGTCGAAGCACAGAACAAGAGTTTCGACCTCGCCTTGCGCCTCGCGCAGTCGGCGCCGTCTCCGGTTCGTTTCCTCAATCTCGGCGGCGGCTTCGGCATCCCCTACTTCCCGGGCGAAAAGCACCTCGATCTGACGGCCATCGGCACCAACCTCGCGCTCATCGTGAAACGTGCCGCGCGAGACTTGCCCGAAGCTGAAGTGGTCATCGAACTCGGACGCTACCTGGTCGGCGAAGCCGGCATCTACGTCACGCGCGTCGTCGATCGCAAGATCTCGCGTGGCCAAACCTTTCTGGTCACTGATGGCGGTCTGCACCACCACCTGTCGGCGTCGGGCAACTTCGGGCAAGTGATCCGCAAGAACTATCCGGTCGCCATCGGCAACAGGATGACTCCGGCCAAACGTGAGACCGTCTCGGTGGTAGGAGCTCTGTGCACGCCACTCGACCTTCTCGCTGACCGCATGGAACTGGCCACGGCTGAACCGGGCGACCTGGTGGTCATCTTCCAATCGGGGGCGTATGGCCTGACGGCAAGCCCACAAGCCTTCCTCGGCCATCCGGCCTGCCTTGAAGTGATCGTCTGAGCGGGACGCCGAGTCGGCACCACCCGGTCAGGGCCATTACCGGCCTCGTGGAGCTGCGGCGGCCCTCTCCCCTTCCGACAGCCTAGCTGTTGCCGCTATCCAGGAAGCTGCGCAACTTGTCGGAACGTGACGGGTGGCGAAGTTTGCGCAGGGCCTTGGCTTCGATCTGCCGAATACGTTCGCGAGTGACATCGAACTGCTTGCCGACTTCCTCCAGCGTGTGATCGGTATTCATTTCAATACCGAAGCGCATGCGCAGGACCTTGGCCTCGCGCGGTGTCAGCGTATCGAGAACATCCTTGGTGATGAAGCGCAGGCTTGAATAGAGAGCGGCTTCGGTCGGCGCGAGCGTCGCGTGATCCTCGATAAAGTCCCCCAGATGAGAATCATCGTCGTCGCCGATCGGCGTCTCCATCGAGATCGGTTCCTTGCTGATCTTCAGAATCTTGCGGATCTTCTCTTCCGGCATTTCCATTTTCTTGGCCAGCGTCGCGGGATCGGCTTCGAGGCCGGTCTCCTGCAATATCTGCCGGGAGATGCGGTTCATCTTGTTGATCGTCTCGATCATGTGCACCGGAATACGGATCGTCCGCGCCTGATCGGCGATCGAGCGCGTGATGGCCTGACGGATCCACCAGGTGGCATAGGTTGAAAATTTGTAGCCACGCCGGTATTCGAACTTGTCGACGGCTTTCATCAGGCCGATATTGCCCTCCTGGATCAGATCCAGGAATTGCAGACCACGGTTGGTGTACTTCTTGGCAATCGAGATCACCAGGCGCAGATTGGCCTCCGTCATTTCCCGCTTGGCGCGACGGGCCTTGGCCTCACCGGTGGACATCTGCTTGTTGATGTCCTTGAGCTCTTTCAGCGGGATGCCGATGCGGTCCTGCAGGGCAAGCAGTTTCTTCTGCTCTTCCTTGATGTTCGGCGCGTTGCGCGACAGAATCGCGCCGAAGGTCTTGCCGGCGGCAGTAATCTCGGTATCGACCCAGTCGATGTTGAGCTCGTTGCCGGGAAACACCTTGATGAAATGGACGCGCGGCATGCGCACCGTGTCGACGCAGATGCGCTGAATTTTCCGCTCGCAGGCGCGCGCCTCCTCGACCATCGCGCGCACTGAGTCACACAGCCGTTCGATGGTTTTCGAGGTGAAACGCATGCCCATCATCGCTTCCGAGATCTCCTGCTGGATCTGGAGGTAGCCGTTGTCCTGGGAGCACTTCCGAGGCAACAGGGCATGCGCTTTGGCGTACGATGTCCTGATCAGCTCCAGCCGTTCGAGGCCCTCGGTCTTGAGCTTGAGCAGCGAGGCGGCCACCGCCGCACCTTCCACCGCTTCAGCGCTTTCCTCTTCTTCGTCGCCCTCCTCCGCCTCCTCAGCCGCAACCTCCTCAGCAAGCTCCTCCAGCGAGCCGCTTGTCTCGGGGTCGATCAGTCCGTCGATCAGCTCATCGATACGCATTTCATCGCGTGCAATGCGGTCGGCACAACTGAGGATCTCGACAATGGTCGTCGGGCAGGCGGAGATCGCCTGGATCATGTGCTTGAGGCCGTCCTCGATGCGCTTGGCGATCTCGATTTCGCCTTCGCGAGTCAACAATTCAACCGAACCCATTTCGCGCATGTACATCCGCACCGGGTCAGTCGTCCTGCCGAATTCGGAGTCCACCGTCGACAGCGCCTGTTCGGCCTGCTCTTCGACATCGGCATCGTCAGCACCGGCCGCCGGTGCGGCATCCGACATGAGCAGCGTTTCAGCATCGGGCGCCTCGTCATAGACCTGGATTCCCATGTCGTTGAAGGTGCTGATGATGCTTTCGATCTGCTCGGCATCGACGACGTCATCCGGCAGATGGTCGTTGATTTCAGCGTAGGTAAGAAAGCCCCGTTCCTTGCCGAGCTTGATCAGCGTCTTGAGGCGCATCTTGCGCGTCTCGTCGTCCACCGGTACCGGTTGCGTGCCGACCTGCGCCAACAGATCTGCCGCTGCCTTGGCTTTCGCCGCCTTCGTAGTTACCGCCTTTTCCCTTGCCATGAGCATTTCCCGGATAGCGTTGAACTGGAAAACTCTAAATTATAGCACACCTTAGGTCACCTGCCGGCCTCGCCCGCGAGCGCTGAGAGCCTGCAGGTACTGGTGCTTTTCTTCACTTGACAGGCCGCTCACGCCAAGTTTTTGAATCTTGTCCTGCAGAACATTGAAAGCACGCTTGTGCTCGCCTTCGAGCAGTCGCTTGACCGCACCGTCAAATTCCGCATCGATCTCGTCTTCGGCAAAGGGCTGTTGCATTAGTTCAGCCGCCGCGGAGTGCAGCATGCTCTCGTGCTCGCTCCCTCTGAGCCTTTCAAGCAAAGCCGGATAGGCCAGCATCCGATCGCCGCCGGCAGCAATGGTTTCGCATAACAGGTGGATGGCTTGGGCTTCCGCCGAGTTGTCAGACAACAGGTCGAGCGGCAGGCTCGTGGCCAATTGCGGTTTCTGGAGCAGCAAGCACAATAATCGCTGCCGCAACAGCGATGAAGGCGCCGGTCGCGGTACGCGCGCGGGTGCCGCGCGGGCAATCGGCCGCAGCTCGCACAGCCGCTCCACCTCGACCTGCGAAAAGCCGCTGGCCCGGGCCAGGCGCTTGACCAGTTGCAAGCGCAACAGAGGCGCCTGCAGGCGGCCGAGCAGCGGTTTGGCATCGGCCACGAGTCGGGATCTCCCTTCGGCAGTGGTCAGGTCGCAATGCCCGGCCAGTTCGCGCAGCAGGAAGTCCGACAATGGCAGCGCCTCGACAATCCGCCGCTGAAATTCCGCGCAGCCCTGTTGGCGTACGAAGCTATCCGGGTCGTCGCCCTCGGGCAGAAAGGCAAAGCCAATGGTCTTCTGCTCGGGGAGTATCTCGATACTGTTCTCCAGCGCGCGCCACGCGGCCTTGCGCCCGGCGTTATCGCCGTCGAAGCAGAAAACCACGCGGTCAGCCTGGCGCAGCAACTTCTGCACATGCGTGGGCGTAGTCGCGGTGCCGAGCGTGGCGACCGCGTTGCCAACGCCATGCTGAGCCAGAGCGACGACATCCATGTAACCCTCGACGACGATGGCCGTCTCGTTCTCGCGGATGGCCGCGCGCGCCTGCGGCAGGCCAAACAATTCACGGCCTTTTTCGAACAACGGCGTCTCTGGCGAATTCAGATATTTCGGCTCGCCGTGGCCCAGTACGCGGCCACCGAAGGCGATTACGTCGCCTTTCTGGTTGACGATCGGAAACATCACCCGGTCGCGAAAGCGGTCGTAGAGACGCCCTTGCTCGTTGCTGATGACCAGCCCGGCGAGCTGCAGTTCAGGGCTGCCGTAATCGTCGAAAGCGATGCCGAGGCCCTGCCATTCTTCCGGCGCATAGCCAAGACCGAAGCGACGGGCGACTTCACCGCTGACCCCGCGTGCCTTGAGATAGGACACAGCCTTTTCCGAAACCTTGAGTTGCTCGTAGTAGAACCTGGCCGCGCGCCTCATGATCTCGGTGAGCGCCTTCGCTTTCGGGCCTGGTGGCAGCCCTTGCCCCGGGCCATCGGGAACCTGCAGGCCGACGCGGGCTGCCAGTTCCCTGAGGGCATCGACGAAGCCAAGGCCGGAGTACTCCATCAGGAAGCCGATCGCCGTGCCGTGCGCGCCGCAGCCGAAACAGTGGTAAAACTGCTTGCTCGGACTGACCGTAAACGACGGCGACTTCTCGCTGTGGAACGGGCAACACGCAGTGAAATTGGCGCCCGCCTTCTTCAGTGGGACGCAACCATCAATGAGGTCCACCACGTCGACGCGATGCAGCAGTTCCTGAATGAACGAATCCGGGATCATCTAGAGCGCCGTTTTTGGGTCATCCCCAGGATCCTTCCCGATCTGCGGCCCAGGCAACGCCGTACTCCGCACGCCACCAAGGCGGCAATTCCATAAAACGCCAACAGCCGCCTATCTGAAGACAGGCGGCTGTCCAGACGCGGGCAGTGCTAGTACAACTTGGGCGGCAGGGTCTGGCTGCGCATCCGCTTGTGGTGACGCTTGACCGCGGCGGCCAGCTTGCGCTTGCGCTCCGCGGTGGGCTTCTCGTAGAACTCGCGAGCCCTCAGCTCGGTCAGCAAACCGGTTTTCTCAACAGTACGTTTGAAACGACGAATCGCAACTTCGAACGGCTCATTTTCCTTCACACGAATTGCAGGCATCGACTCATCCCAAGGTCAAAAAAATAATCTTACAGTTTAGCCGCGCATTATAAACACAGTTTCGGCACAACTCCAAGAGTCAATTGCCGAGCAGAGGAATCGCCGAATCACGCCAGCGACGAAGCGAAGCGCACGCCGAGACGTCGGAGCGTCCTTTCTGCCGCCAGCACGCCGCGATACTGCGCCTCTTCGAACAACGAAAAACCGCTGACGTCGGCATGGGCAAAGCGCAAGCGTTCGCCATCGACGGCGAAGCGCTGCCGGGCCGCGCCCCAGATCAGGCCGGGGACTGGCCGGGCCATGGCATGCCCATTGCGAAAGACGTCCAGGCGAGTCGTCAGTTTCCTGATCTCGGGGTGTGGCCGCTCCAGTTCGGCGAGGATCTGTTCGGCCCAGACCTCGCGTGGCGTGTCCTGCAGCGCGTTCCTGCCTTGTTGCGGACTGCGGTCGTCGAACGCCCGGTAGTAGGTGAGCACCGTTGCTCCCGACCATAAGCGCATCCGTTGGTGCGTGGCCACCACGTAGCCGAGGCCGGTACTGCCGTAGAGCACGTTGTCCCAGGCCAGGGGCGCGCCGGGGCGGTGGTCGGGAACACCCGACAAGGTCAGGTTGGCAACCAGCCAGGGCGCGTAGCTGTAGTCGCGGGCAGCCTCCTTCAGCGCTTCGTGACCGACGAAGACGTGTGGAACGAGGAACAGCGGTGCCGCCCAGATCAGTTGCTCGGCCAGCAGGCGTAGCGTCCGGCCCTCGCCCGGCAACCACAGGTCGACCTCGATCTTGTGGCCGGGCGAGGCGCAGTCTGGAACAGCGACGCGAAAGGCGACAGCGTCGCCGAGCAGCCGATCGCCGGCGCGTGCGCTGATCGAGCGCAGCATTCCACGGGTCAACCAGGCGTTGCCCTCCGGCGCGGTGAGCACGGTTTCACTGCCGGCGTTCTGCGCCTCGCCGTCGCGGCAGGCAAAATAGTGGATTCCGGCCCACGCCGAGACAGCCGCGCTGCCCGTGCCATAGTCGTCGCGACAGGCATAATCGACGTACCAATGCAGATGTGGTGAATCGAGGCCCTGCGCGAGCAGCCAGTCGTGCATGCTGATTCGGTCGAGCGCGAGCAGATCGGGAGAGTCGCTCGATAGCGCCATCGGCAAGGCGAAAGCTCGTCGCCCCAGGCCATCCCAACGGCGCCTGAAGGCTGCCATGAGATCGGCAAAGTACTGGTACTGCCGGCGCTCGACAGGACCGACACCGACTTGAGGCAATATCCCTTCCTGCCAGCGGCCGTCGCGAAAAAGGCGCTCCTGCGGCGTGGCGCACAGGTAGCGCTCGTCATAGATCGGTTTGACTGCCCGCGGATCACCCTGCAGCACCTCCAGTTCGGCGAGCAACTCACGTACAGCCGTCGCCTCGCGCGTTGGCAGCGGCAGGTAATGCGCACCCCACGGATAGGCACAGACGGTATTGCTGCCGGCACGTGAATTGCCTCCTGCTTCGCGCTCAAGCTCGACCAGCAGGAACTCGGCGAAGCCCGACTTGGCAAGCTTCCAGCCGGCCGCCAGACCACCGACGCCGGCACCGACAATGACTACCGGCACCTGCCGCGTTTCACCTGGCGGCGGGAAGCGCGGGTCGCGCAGCCGATGACCAAGGTCGAGTGAAGCGCCGAGCAATTCACCGGGCGGCAAGGGAGTTCGCGCGCCGTGGCAGCCGGCCAGCGAAGCCGCCCCGGTGGCGGCGAGGGAAGACGCGAAACTGCGCAGGAACTGACGCCGATCCATCACCTTAGCGTATCACCTGTCGCCATTCACGTTCGAAGTAGCGGACCAGTACCTGACTATTGAGGCGATTGACCTCGGCGCCAACGCGCGCCATGTCTTTCGGAAACAGGAACAGCGCCGGCGTGGTTTCTGCAGTCAGGAAGCGGGTGTCGACCGCGTAAGACGTCGGCGCCTTGTAGGCCCGCCGACCAGCCAGCACGAAACCCCATTCGCCGAAGGATGGTACCAGCGCGTGGTAGGGAGTGGTCACCAGGCCGACGCTCTCCAGCGTCGTGACGACGCACCAGAAGGACTGCCGCGCATAGAGCGGCGAGGTCGACTGGATGACGGCCAGCGCTTCGCCCGTCAGGTGCTTGTTTAGCAGGCGGTAGAAAGCCGAGCTGTAAAGCTTGCCAATGGCAAAATTCGATGGATCGGGGAAATCGACGACCACGAAGTCGAACAGATCGTCATTGTCTTCCAGCCACTGCAGCGCGTCGGCATTGACCACCCTGACCTTGGGCGAAAGGAGCGCGTCCTGATTGAGTTTGCGCAAAGGCGGCGCGGTGGCAAAGAGTCGGGTCATCGCCGGATCAAGGTCGACCAGTGTCACCGACTCGATCTGTGGGTACTTTAGAATCTCGCGCAAGGCCAGCCCGTCGCCCCCGCCAAGCACCAGCACCTGCCGTGCTGCCGGCAGCGTGGATAGCCCCGGATGGACGAGCGCCTCGTGGTAGCGGTACTCATCGCGTGAACTGAACTGCAGGTTGTTGTTCAGATGCAGGCGCAGGTCATCTTTCCAGCGGGTGACGACAATCCGCTGGTAGGGTGTGTTCTCGGCATGGACGATCTCGTCGGCGTAGAGATGCGCCTCGGCCAGCGAGGTCAACTCGCCGGCAGCGGCGAAAGCGACCACCAGTACGAGCATGGCTATGCCACCCTGCACGCGCAGCCAGGCAAAGTTCTGCAACTGCTCGCGAAACAGCCCCCAGGCCCACAGCGCGACAATGACGTTGAGCAGGCCGAAGAGCAGGCCGCTGCGCATCAGTCCCAGATGCGGCACGAGCAGGACGGGAAAGAGGATCGAGACGGCCAGCGCGCCGAGATAATCGAAGGTCAGCACCTGCGAAACGAGATCCTTGAACACCAGATCTCGCTTTAGAATCCGCATGATCAACGGAATTTCAAGCCCGACCAGCACACCGATGCCGGCTACCACCAGGTAGAGCGCCAGTTTGAACGGCGCTGGCGACCAGGCGAAAACGAAAAACAGCGCCGCAGCCGAGAAACCGCCGAGGACGCCGACCATCAACTCGACCTGAATAAAGCGTGCCACCAGATGGCGTTCGACGTAGCGCGACAGCCACGAGCCGATTCCCATGGCGAACAGGTAGGTGCCGATGACCGTCGAAAACTGGGTCACCGAATCACCAAGTAGATAGCTGGCCAGCGCCCCGGCAATCAGTTCGTAGGCCAGCCCACAGGAGGCAACAATGAAAACCGAGAACAATAGCGCGTGCTTCATTTCATTCTTGACGGTAGACAAGCCAAGCATCATACGTTCCCGTCGCTGAATTGCGCTACCATGCACGCAAAAAGGGAGCCATTGTGCCCCGGCGAACCGACTATTTTGGATGGATGACGACACGTCGATGAACATGACACCGCCCGAACTGACCCGCCCCACGCTGGCAGTCCTTTTCCTCTGCGCGTTGATCGCCGCTTCGACCTGGATCCTGAGCCCGTTTCTGCCGGCGCTGATCTGGGCCACGACAGTGGTCATCGCTACCTGGCCGGTCATGCTGCGGGTGCAGCAGCGTCTCGGCAATCGGCGTGCTCCGGCGGTGCTCATCATGACGCTGCTGGTCCTGCTGGTTCTTGTCGTCCCCTTGTCTCTGGCCATCGCCACCCTGGTTGACAATGCCGACCGGATTGCCGACGCGGCGAGATATGTCGCTGCCTTCGAGGTGCCGTCGCCACCCGCATGGGTCAGTGACCTGCCTCTGCTCGGAAACCGGGTCGAGCACGCCTGGGCGCACCTGGCCAGCATCGGAACGGCCGAACTCGCCGCCAAGGCGGCTCCCTACGCCGGTAACCTGACGAAATGGTTCGTCAGGGAAGTGGGCAGTTTCGGACTGGTCTTCGTCCAGTTCCTGCTCACCGTCGCCCTGTCGGCGATTCTCTATTCGGCGGGCGAGAAAGCTGCCGTGGCCGTGCGGCGTTTCGGCTATCGCCTGGCGGGCGAACGCGGCGATAACGCCGTTGTGCTGGCCAGCCAGGCCGTTCGTGCCGTTGCCCTCGGCGTCGGCATTACCGCGCTCGCGCAGTCGATCCTTGGCGGTATCGGCCTGGCCATCGCCGGCGTCCCGTTTGTCCCCGTCCTGACTGCCCTGATGCTCATGTTCTGCATCGCCCAACTCGGGCCAGGACTCGTGCTGGTGCCTGCCGTCATCTGGCTCTACTGGAGTGACAGCACCGGCTGGGGCACTTTTCTCCTGGTCTGGACCGTCATCGTCGGCACGATGGATAACTTTCTGCGTCCGCTTCTGATTAGAAAAGGCGCTGACCTTCCCCTGCTGCTGATCCTCGCTGGCGTCATCGGCGGACTGCTGGCCTTTGGGCTGGTCGGCATCTTCGTCGGCCCGGTCGTGCTCGCCGTTGCGTATACGCTGCTACAAGCCTGGATCGACGACGTTCCGGCCTACCCAGCCGCGACTCCGGCGGTAGTCAGCCGATCACCCAACGCCACGATACGCGGTGCGGCTCCCGCTGCTCAGACAGCTTCTCATCTCCCCTCCGATTGATTTGCGCCATGTTCTCGGGAATCATCGCCGCTCTCGGCCGGATCACCAAAATATCCCCACGTCATGACGGCGCCGCGACCCTGCGCCTGACGATCGATGCCCATCAGCTCGGGCTGGACGACGTCGGTCTTGGCGATTCGATCGCCTGTAACGGCGTCTGCCTTACCGTGGTCGGCAAACAGGAACGCTGTTTCTTCGTAGATGTTTCACCGGAATCCCTGGCGTGCACCGTCGGCCTGGCAGCGCCGGGACCGGTCAATCTCGAAAAGGCGCTTCGCCTGGCTGACCGCCTTGGCGGGCACCTCGTCTCCGGTCATGTGGACGGCGTCGGCGAAGTGCTGCGTTTCGACCCGATCGGCGATAATCGCCTGCTCGCAATCCGTGCGCCGGAAGATCTCGCCCGGTACATCGCGCGCAAGGGCTCGATCACCGTCGATGGAGTCAGCCTGACGACCAACTCGGTCGATGGCGCAACGTTCACCATCAACCTGATTCCTCATACGCTGGCAGTCACCACGCTCGGGCGCCTTCAACCCGGCAGCCGGGTCAATCTCGAAATCGACCTGATCGCACGCTATTGTGAACGCCTCCTTGGTGTGTCCGATACCGTCAAATAGGCATGCAGCATGTCCTGCAAATCCTTAGCACCGACGAACGCCGACAGGCCGCTCAACTCAAGGAATTGGCACACCACCCGGACCCCGGCACCGCCCCGCAGGGTGATGGCGAAGTGCGCCGCCAAGCGCGAGGTGGCCCCGCCCCAAGCTGCTCCGCCCGCTCCAGGCGCGAGCAGCGCCTCACGACCAACCGACCATCGACAACCGCGAAGGACGCGGTGACACCGGCCTCGTGTATGGGCTATAGTCGATCCCGGCAGGACCTTCGAGCATCTTCCTTCTCCCTCGATTCCCTTTCTGTTCAGCTCCGCCTGTCCTTTAATTGTGGCGAATTCGCCATGCTTTGATCGCCCTGCCGGCGCCGGCAAAGCGATGTCGTCATCACAGCAGCTCCAATTCGTCGATCAGGCTGTCTCGCCGGGCCTGAATCTTGAGTTGTCCGAATTGGGCGCGGAAGCTATCCAGATCACCGAATACGCGCTGGTCAACAAAGCTGACCAGCCCGTACAGTTCCAGCAAGGAATTCTGGAGCGGCGTTGCCGTCAGCAAGACCTTGTGCGGCAGCCGCAGCGCATCGCGCAGGATGCGGGCTGTCTTGTTCTCTGGCTTATAGACGTTGCGCAGGCGGTGCGCTTCGTCGACGACCACCAAGTCCCACGGCACCGACTGCACGTCCTTGGCTTTGCCTGCCGCGAATTGGTAGGAGCAGATGAGTACGGTGGCGCTATTGCCTGCAACGTCGAACGGGTTGGTGGCACCATCCTTGATGGCTTGGCGGTAGGACTTGGCTTCAAGCAGACTGCTGGCGATAGCGAACTTGTCGGCCAGTTCCTGATGCCACTGCTTGCGCAAGTTAGCCGGGGTGGTGACCAGAATGCGGCGTTTGCGCCCGGCCCATTTCTGCGTGATCAGCAAGCCGGCCTCGATGGTTTTGCCGAGGCCGACCTCGTCGGCAAGGATGGCACCCTTGGACAGCGGGTTGCTCGTCGCGAACAGCGCCGCGTCGATCTGGTGCGGGTTCAAGTCGACTTGAGCATCCAGCAGCGCGCCGGCCATGCGGTCCATGGAATTGGACGCGGCACGGCGGGTCAATTGATGCGCGAAATACGCTAACGAGGCTCCGCCTCAGACCGACAAGTGGTATTGGGGAGTTGCCGGTCTGAGGCGGAGCCTCGTTTGATAGTGGCGAGTTGTCGGACGATAGGTATGAAGTGGCCCCGGTCGAGCCGGCTGGGAGTAACCCAGATGAGTCGGAGGTCAAAGCCTCAATGGGTCAGAAGACCCGTGGACGACCGGAGCCGAAGATGAAACTACCACAAAGTGTGGGCGAAGTTCTACGGGAACATGTGGTGCTTGAGAACGAGAGCATCGACCGGATGTACCTGAACGTCTATGTTCCACAATTGCAGCGGATCGGTGGCGTGGTGTGGTATCTGCGGGGGCATTTGGGGCAGCGCTTTGCCTCGACGGTTGCTATAGCGCCAAAGACCGAACAGTTCGTGGCGGCGATCGAAAAGTTTGCGAAACGCCGTGGCGTCGACGTCGTGAGTTTCAGGAAAGATCAACGCAAAGACGACGTCACGCAGGAGTATCTGGCGAAGTTCGAGGCCGATGAAGGAGTGCTGTACATCGGGCGGGCGCAAGAGAAGGCGCGCGTGGTGCGCACCGAGAAGCGGCACAGCACGATCACGGGAGGCACCTACCCATGGGTGGTGGATGGCAGCGCGTTCGTCAATTACTACTACTTTTACTGTGTGGACGAAGACTTTGGTCCCTTCTTCCTGAAGTTCTGCTCGTACTTTCCGTACAACGCCAAGCTCTGCCTCAACGGGAACGAGTACGCCAAGTGCCAATTGCGCAAACAGGGCATCGCCTTCCAGGCGCTGGACAATGGCATCTTGTCGTGCGCGGACCCCAAAGCGCTCCAACGCATCTGCGATGAACTGGACGCCACGAAGATCGACGGCCTGCTGCGCAAATGGCTGGACCGTTTGCCGCATCCGTTCGACGACAAAGATCGCGCCGCCGGTTATCGCTACGAACTGTCGATCCTGCAAGCCGAGTTTGCCTTGACCCAAGTCCTTGATCATCCGGTGACCGGCCGGGTGTTCTTCGAGCAGGTCATCCGCGAAAATCTGGATATTGGCCGTCCGGATCAAGTGCAACTGATCTTCAATCGCCGTGTAACCCGGCGGACGCCTGGGAGGTTTCGTACCCGGGTGATCACCGAAGGGGTCACCCCTTCGTTGCATGTGGACTACAAGCGTTCACGGATCAAACAGTATCACAAGGAAAGTCAGGCCTTGCGCACCGAAACCACCATCAACGACACCCGCGACTTCGGCATTGGTCGCCTCCTGCATAACCTGCCCGCACTGCGTCGCGTGGGCTTCGCCGCCAACCGGCGGTTATTGGAAGTGGAGCGGGTCAGCCATGATTGCGCATTGGGCGAGGAGGCTTTCCAGGACTTGCAACATCCTCGCCAGATAGCAGGCCAGCGGGTGCCGGCACTGCGCTTCGCCGATCCACAGGTGCAAGCTCTCCTGCATGCTCTGTTGATGTTCGTCTTTCTCCCTCAGGGGTTCACTAACAAGGAACTCCGCCAAGTATTCGCTGTGCTTCTCGGGAAATGTTCCGGTGAGATCAAGCCCGGTCGCATGAGCTATGAGCTTCGCCGCTTGCGCTTGCACGGCTTGATCGAGAGGATACCGAAATCACATCGCTATCGACTCACCGAACATGGACTGCGAACAGCCATGTTCTACACCCGCGTGTACGCGCGCGTCCTGCGTCCGGGTCTCGCCATTCTGAGTGCACACGACGACAAGACATCACCATCCCCTCTGCATCGCACTTTCCAGGCCGCCGAGAAAGCCGTCCATTCATGGTGCGACAACGCCAAAATCGCCGCATAACACAATCTTGACTCAACACAATTTGACTCAACCGCTTCAAGATTTCTCACCCAAGGAATCTAGCTGGTGCGGACTGTAATTCATCGTTCGTCACTTCTTCCCTGTATGACAAATAGTACTATGGCGTTGGCCTATCGTCCCCAATGGCCTTCAAAGTCGAAGGAAAGTTGCCGCTGATGGCGGATGGCGAGGAGGTAAATCGTTCCGCCAGTCAGCGCGTAGAGCAGCAGGTAGTCCTTGAGGACGTATTCGCGCAATGCGTCCATGTCCTGCGTCAGCGCCGATAACTTTGCGCTGAGCGTTGCCAGTGCATTGATGGTCTCGACCGAGCGCGGTTGGCGGGCCAAAAATGGCCGCCCCATTTCGGGGAAGCGCTCAAGGTTGGGAGTCACCGTTTCAAGCAGTTCATCCAACAAGCCGTCGAAGGCTTGCGGTGCTTCCTCTTCGGTCAGGAAAAGTTCAATGTCTTCGAGGTTACGCTCGAAATTCGCGGTGAATTTGACGGCAGGTTTTTTCGCCATGCTTAATGTCGTCCCTCGTCGGCATCCCACGTTGTTCGGTAAGCATAGACGTGGGACGCCGTCGCTACTGGGTCAATGTCCCAATAGTGGCGACACAGCCGACGGTAGAGGTCGAGCGCAGGCTCAAAGCAGCAAAAGCTGAGCAGGTCATCGAGGGTTTGGTCGATCTGCCGCGTGTCCTGGCTGCGGGTGCGCAAGATCCCTTCAACGAGGGGCGTGTACTCGTTCACCGCCTGTTGATGGATGACGTCGATTTCGGCGGCAAGCTGGGCGATGCTATTGACGTGCGGATCAACTCGCACGGCAACAGCCCCTGAATACGGTTCTGAGAACCCGGCGATCTCGACCAATTACGCACTACGCCGACGCTTGAGGGCGGTAATGGCGCTGCGGGCATCCTTCACTTTGCCAGCGACAATGTCGTCGAGTCCCTTGGCAGCCTCGTCGATCAGCAGCAGGTGAATTCGCTCGCGCTCCAACTGGTGGTAGTAATCCAGACGCCTGGCGTCGATCAGGGCGATGTAACTCTCGCCGTTTCTGGTGATGATTTTCTCGGCGCCGCCCCTGACCTCTTCAGCCAGTTCGGAGAAATTCGCTCGGGCGTTCGAGAGGGGAATAACGTCGCTTGCGCAAATACCCATGATGGCCTCCTGTGCCGCACAAGGTGTGCAGTATGTTGTACATAATACGCTTTGGCGGTCAGAGGTGAAAGCAGAACCTGCGCGGCTCTTCGGAGTGTTTGTCCGTGAAATGATTGAATGCAGACTGCCCGCGATAGGGCGGTCCAGCCCGGCGAAGACAACAATCAGCGGCGTGTCGTCACTGTTGCGGTTGGGTGCGGCTATTGTGAGCCACGGTTTGTGTATAGTGGTCACCAGATGTGGGAAAATACAAAACTAGCCATTAGGTTTAAGCGCGTCTTTCACCCGAAAAGTGCTGGGCGGTTTCGGCAATAGTCGATGACGGTAAGCGGTCATCAAAAAGTCTTCCGTGCTTCCGTTCCCGGTTTTCAAAGGCCTGGAGCCTTCTGAAGATCGGAGGACTTATCCGAGAGCGCTTTAAGAGGCAAAGGCTTTCCGCAATGCCATGGCGCGCCACCCCCAACCCCTGACCATGTTCCCGACCGAATTCGCACTTACCCTGCTTCGCCATCCCGCAACGCCCGCTCCGGTTGTGCGGCTGATTGAAGTCCACGCCGCACGCACCGCGGACGGTCATCTTGAGTTGGCTTACTGTCTGCGCGGCGACATGGCCCGCTTGTTGATCCCTGAGCCAGAAACAAGGGGCGATGCAGACGAGCTTTGGCAACACACTTGCTTCGAGGCATTTGTCGGTATTGCTGGCCAAGCCTCCTACCGCGAGTTCAACTTCTCGCCGGCCGGACAGTGGGCAGCCTATGCGTTCGCCGACTACCGCCAGAGGGACGCGACACTGGAGCGGGTCACCGCGCCGCGGATCAGGGCCCGGCTGACCGCAGGCCGACTCGAGCTGGAGGCGGTCATTGCTCCCTCGGCCTTGCCGCCGATGGCGACTGGGACAACGCTGCAGATCGGTATCGCAGCCGTTGTTGAAGCCACCGACACGATCGACGGTAGCCATAGCTACTGGGCGCTGCACCACCCGGCCGCGCTGCCGGATTTCCACCATCGTGACGGCTTTGCGCTCGAACTGGCGCCGCCACCAGCGCCTGCATACGAGAACGCCCGATGACCGCCCTCGAGTTCGGCCTCGACCGCCTGCTGACCGACCCCGATCTGCGCCGGCCATTGCGGGGCCGCCGTCTCGCGCTGGTCGCCCACCCGGCTTCCGTCAGCGCCGACCTGAGGCACGCCCTCGACGCCCTGAGCGCCAGACCCGACCTCCGGCCGACTGCTGCCTTTGGCCCACAGCATGGCTTGCGCGGCGACAAGCAGGACAACATGATCGAGTCGCACGACTTCGTCGATCCCGTGCACCACATCCCTGTGTTCAGTCTGTACGGCACGGTGCGTCGTCCGACGCCGGCAATGATGGCTACCTTCGACGTGTTGCTGATCGACCTGCAGGACCTCGGTTGCCGGATCTACACCTTCATCACCACGCTGCGCTACCTGCTCGAAGCCGCCGCCGAGCACGGCAAGGCCGTTTGGGTCCTCGACCGCCCGAACCCGGCCGGACGCCCAGTCGAGGGTTTGCTGCTGCATCCCGGCTGGGAGAGCTTCGTCGGCGCCGGCCCGCTACCGATGCGCCATGGCCTGACCATGGGCGAACTGGCGCGCTGGTTCATCCACACCCTCGCCCTGGACGTCGACTGTACGGTGATCGAGATGCGTGGCTGGGCACCGGATCTGGCGCCCGGCTACGGCTGGCCAGTCGGCCAGCGTAGCTGGATCAACCCGAGCCCTAACGCCGCCAACGTCTCGATGACGCGCTGCTACGCCGGCACAGTCATGCTTGAGGGAACGACGCTCTCTGAAGGCCGCGGCACGACCCGCCCGCTGGAGCTTTTCGGCGCGCCGGACATCGACGCCGGCCAGTTGATCGCCAGAATGCACGTCATCGCCCCGGACTGGCTGCTCGGCTGCCGACTGCGCGAATGCTGGTTCGAGCCGACCTTCCACAAGCACGCCGGCAAGCTGTGCAGTGGCCTTCAGATTCATGTCGACGACGTCCATTACCTGCACTCGGCATTCCGCCCGTGGCGCCTGCAGAGTCTCGCTTTCAAGGCCCTGCGTCAACTCCGTCCGGATTACCCCCTGTGGCGCGATTTCGCCTACGAATACGAAACCGATCGGCTGGCGATCGACCTGATCAATGGCTCGCCGCTCTTACGCGAGTGGGTCGATGACCCGGCAGCAACGCCCAGCGACCTTGAGGCGATCTGCCGGACAGACGAGAAGGCCTGGGAACTTGAGCGCAAGGAATTCCTGCTGTACTGAGGCAAGAAGCCGCAGCCGAGAAGCTTCTCCGGCCGCGGCTTGTTGTTGAAGAGCGCTTACAGATTGGCCGAACGCCACCAACTGTTGTGATCGCGGCGCAAAACCTCATGCGAAGGCATCCGGTAGAACACCAGATCAGAGCCGTTACCCGTATAGAAACCACTCTTGATCATCCGATACGGGAATTCGAGTGAATGCACCCGGTGCACCAACTTGCTCTGCTTGCCGGTTGGGTCCACTTCCAGCAAGGCCTCACGCAGGTGGTGCATGAACGAGTACGGGAGATCGCCGACAGCGCCATTGACGGGATCCGTCGCCAGCGCACCCAGACCCAACTCGACAAAGCACAGACCAGGAAAGCGGATGAACTTGGCCGGCTGGCTAGTGATACTGTCATAATACGTCTGCGGCTCCTGCGCGCTCACGACCAGACTGTTGATTGGCGTCAGGTCCTGGTACATGTGCAAGCCCGCATCCTTCTCCGGCAACGAGTCGGCCTGGCTCAAGCCGAGTGTCTGGCCGTAGGCGGTGCTCAGGTACAGTTTGCCCAAGGCGCTCACCGGAATGTGCTCGAGTACGCGATAGACCGAAATATAGACCGAGTTCTTCGGCGTGCCGTCCGGATGCGGAGTACAACGCTCGAACCCCTCGTCAATATTGAAGAATTCATGGCGGAAGTTGGGATCGACCTCGAAGAAGATCGCTTGCCCCTTGGACTTGTACCGGTGGCCGGTCGAGTAGTATTGCCCGAACTCCTCCGGGCCCAGCATGGAGGCGATCAACGCCTCGGGGATCAGCGAGAAGTAAAGATGTATCGTCATGGTTGCGTGCTTTCTCCAAGATGAGATTGTCGGGAAACGTACCCTCGTCGAAAAATTTGTAGGGTTCCGGTGGAGCAAAACGGCTTTTTCGGTTGCGGTCTGGATTCTATCGTTTTCGTTATGCGAGGTGTGGTTTAGTGAAGCCTGGACGTTGCGATAGCGCGCCACAGACTGCGCCGCGTTAATGAACGCATCCGGCGCAAGGCCGACATGGTCATGGGCACGACAATTGCTTTGTAGCACCCTTGACACGGATGATGCGGGCGGACTGGGCCCACTGGCGCGCGATCCGGAGAACAGCCAGGCGGGCGATCTACCATATTCGTTCCTGCAGCACCTGCGGGAAGCCTTGCTGGAACTCAGGCCAGGGTCGAAGCAGAACAAGCTCGTCCACCGCGTGCACTCGCTCGAGTTCCTCTATCGGATGGTCGAGACCGGCTTCTACCTGGGCATTGGTGGCCAACTGGTCCATTACCCGATGCTCTCGCAGGCCGTGCTGAGGAGGGATCACAGCAATTGGTGGCGCTAGGCCAATCTGTAGAACCATCGCCAACCCGTTGGGAACTCGCCCAGCCGCCCGCCCGGTCAAGGCCCGGCGGCGTGGATGGCAGCAAAGCCGGTAGCCACTGCCACCTGGGCGAGCTACCCCGACGCGCTTGTCAGCACCGCTTTGCCCTCCCAGCAGTGACGCTTTCTACCTTTCCCCTGGGCGATCGCTGCCGCGGCGACTGTGGCGGCTGTCAACCGATGACGGAAGCGAGCGTTACCTTCTCCATGTGTCGCAAACGTACTTCGACAGGAGAATAAAATGGGTAGCCTGAGCACCGAGTCATTTGACCAGTTCCTGGATTCACTTAAGCAGGCTGGTGTTGAAATCAGTAATGAGTGTGAACTGCGTGAGCGACTGGCCGAAGCTCAGCGCTGGCGCTTCGCTTTCGCCACGCTGGCGGCCAATGGGCGTCCGCTGGGAATTCGCTTCCAGGACAGCCGTAGTGGCGCGAACGAGGCCGACATCCATCTCGCCTTTACCCGCTTCCAGTTTCCTGCCAGCCTTGAATCGGCGTTTGCTGCCAGTCTGCGGGCCTCGCACTAAACACAAGGTTACCCATCGCGACTCTGGTGTATGTTCATGGCTGTTGAACGACCCCCATGGTGTGAGTCATAATGTCGCCATGAACGACTCTCCCCCCCTGGATCCGCGTCGCCGGCTCCGCGAACTTCTCACCATCCCTGAGCGTGATCGCACCGACGAGCAATGGGATGAAATCATCGAGCTTGAAATTACCCTCGCTCCGGGCAACCGTGAGTCCGAGCGTCCGTCGGACAGGCAGCCCGAACGGCAAGCAGAGAAGCGCCCTGGTACGCCTGGTATTGGCCGTCGCCCTGACCAACGCAAGACCGGACCAAGGCCAGCCCCCAGGCCCGACCCGCGGCCGCCTGCGGCCAGACCTGAAACGACGTCCGACGCGCAGCCTGATGTGCGCACTGCAAAAAGACATGTCCGTCGGCCACGGCGTCCGCCAGAGACCGGCGGAGAAGGTTGACCAGCCGCAGCCTCCAGGTTGAGGCCTGCTTCGCCGTGCCGTCAGCACCCACATCCCAGGCGATAAGGTCGCCATCCGGGATGTGCATCGCAGCGAGAACGTCCTGCGAGATGGTCGTCTGGCCCTTGGAGTTGCTATGGGAGGTAACATGCTCGGTGAGCCAGAATTCGTTACAACTGTGATCAGCAACCGGTCTCGGCTTGCAGCCACAGGCACTTGCCCTTGCTGACGTCCTCGATGGCGGTCAGCACCTGCTGGTGCTGCGCCAGCTCTTCCGGGCTGGCGCGCCTGACCTGCTGCGCTCGGCGCGGGCCTGTAGACGATACGGTTCCGGCCACATCGAGGCGCCCGCCGCTGTCGTCACCGAGGTCGATGATCAGACTTTCCTGACCGCGCGTCATCGCCAGATAGACTTCGGCGAGAATCTCCGCGTCGAGCAAGGCCCCATGCAAAGTGCGGTGCGAGTTGTCCACCCCGTAGCGCTCGCATAGCGCATTGAGGTTGTTCTTCTTGCCTGGATGCAAGTCCTTGGCCATGCGCAGCGTGTCGAGAACCCCGGGACAGACGGTGTCCATAGGCGCCATGTCGAGCAGCGCAAGTTCAGCGTTCAGGAAGCCAACGTCGAAGGCCGCGTTGTGGATCACCAGTTCGGCGCCACGGACAAACTCTAGAAACTCGGCGGCGATTTCAGCGAAGCGTGGCTTGTCGAGCAGGAACTCGCGGCTGATGCCGTGGACCGAAAGGGCACCGGCATCTATCTCCCGCTCCGGGTTCAGGTAGCGGTGGAAATGTCGGTGGGTCAAACGCCGGTTGCGCATCTCGACGCCAGCAATTTCGATGATGCGATGGCCGAATTTGTGCTCCAGGCCGGTTGTTTCAGTATCGAGAAAGATCTGGCGCACGCGCGTTTTCCCCTGGTTGAGGTTGATCCGGGCTGCGCTCAGCCCGGCTGGCTGCATCACGCACCGCTGCCCGCCAGCGCTCGCTCGCTGCGCTTGCGCTGCAGTTCGTCCATGCCACGATTGGCCAGGCCATCGGCGCGCTCGTTGCCGCTATGCCCGGCATGCCCCTTGACCCAGCACCACTTGATCTGGTGCTGCCCAGCAAGCTCATCCAGACGCTGCCAGAGGTCGGCGTTCTTCACCGGTCGCTTGTCCGAGGTGCGCCAGCCATTGCGTTTCCATTTGTGAATCCACTCGCTGATGCCTTTTTGCACGTACTGCGAATCGGTGTGCAGATGAACCGTCGCCGGCTTCTTGAGCGCCTCCAGCGCACGGATGGCGGCCGTCAGTTCCATCCTGTTGTTGGTGGTGTCGGCTTCGCCGCCCCACAGTTCCTTCTCATGCGCACCGGCCCGAAGAACAACGCCCCAGCCTCCGGGCCCGGGATTGCCACGACAGCCGCCGTCGGCATAGATGTTGACGATCGCTTCATCGTTCATGATCTTCCATTTCCTTCTGGCTGACGACTGACAAGGCCTTGCGGCGAGACGTTTGCTGCTTCCAGTTAGGCAGGATCAGGCGCATGCTATGCACCCGCTTGATCGCTCGCACCAGGTAAACGCCGCCGGCAAAGCTCCACCAGCGATCGCCAGAGGCTTCCATGAAACGCCAACGCTTCAGCCAGCGCTCATGACGGCAGGGCGGTGCGTAACAGCCGAAGCTGACGCGATCGACCTCGAAACCGAGCAGTTGCAACCAGTCCTTGAGACGGAGAAGCGACAGGTAGTGGCCGTTCCAGGGAAAGTCGCGAGGACAGTTGGGCAGGCGGCGGCGCAGGCCCCAGATCGAGAGCGGGTTGAAGCCGGTAATCAGCACTTCGCCTTCGGGAATCAAGACGCGCTCGACCTCGCGCAGGATCTGGTGCGGCTCGGCATGGAATTCAAGCACGTGCGCCATGACCACAACATCGATGCTGTGGGCCGCGAAGGGGATCTGACGCAGATCGCAGATGACATCCACATTGCCCGAATCATGCGCCACCTGGCGCAGAGGGATGCGGTTCTGGGCGAGCAGATCGCATTGCGGCAGACCAAGCTGGATCGCGTTGTAGCCGAACAGGTCGGCGACCGCGGCGTCGATCCTGGCCTGCTCCCAAGCCATGACGTAGCGCCCTTGCGGGGTTTGAAGCCAGGCGTCGAGGCCAGGGATTGACATTTTCCGCAGTTCTTCCACAATTCAACGATGTTCGACGTCATCCGGATTCCAGCCTTCAAGGATAACTACATCTGGTTGTTGCGCAAAGGCGCCACAGCCACTGTCGTTGATCCAGGCGATGCGTCTCCGGTACTCGAGGTGCTAGAACGCGAAGGCCTGTCGCTGACCGCCATTCTCATCACCCACCACCATGCCGATCATCAGGGTGGAGTGGCGAGTCTGCTGGCGCGCCATCCGGCCGAGGTGTTCGGCCCTGCGGCCGAGTCCATCACCGGCATCAGCCAGCCCTTGCGCGACGGAGCGACGGTCCGCATCACGTCCTGCGACGTCGAGTTTCAGGTGATCGAGGTTCCCGGCCACACCCGGGGACACATCGCGTATTATGGCTCAGGCTGCCTGTTCTGTGGCGATACCCTGTTCAGCGGCGGCTGTGGCCGTCTGTTCGAGGGGACCGCCGCCCAAATGGCCGCTTCGCTGGCCCGGCTGAGCGAGTTGCCGGATGAAACCGCCGTCTATTGTGCCCATGAATACACCGCGGCTAATTTGCGCTTTGCCCTGGCGGTCGAGCCTGGAAACCGCCGTCTGCAGGATCGGGTAAACGCGGTAGCGGCGGCTCGCGCCAAGGGCTGGGCGACGGTGCCGTCGACGATAGAACTCGAAAAGGCAAGCAACCCGTTCTTACGCTGTGATCAGCCGGAAGTGGCGGCGGCGGCCCGCCGCAGAGCGCCTGATGCGCGCGACGAAGTAGCCGTTTTTGCCGTGCTGCGGGAGTGGAAGAACAGCTTCTGACCCTGCGTTCAGGCCGCGTTCAGGCCTTTTCCCAGTTGTTCCGATGATGCACCCAGCGATCACCCAAGGCGGGAAGGGCATTGTCGTGCGATGTTCGTGCTAAATTCCGCCCTCCATCAGTCAGTTTGCGACCCGCTGCCATGAATGAAGCATCCGATCCTGCCAAGATCACAGCCTCCATGACGATCAGAAGACTCGCGCTTGGCGCCATACTCTTCGTGCTGGTCATCGGCGCATTCGGATTCTTTGCGCTGCCACAGATCGTCAAATCGACGCTGATTGACACGCTCTCCGAGGCTCTGCACCGGCCGGTGAGCGTCGAAAGCATCAGTATCAATCCCTACACACTATCGGCGCAGGTTGCCGGGCTCGCGATCCAGGAAAGAGGTCCTGGCGAGACAGGTGGTGGCGAGACGGTAGCCGGCTTTGACAGCCTCTTTTTTAATATCGAGTTGAGTTCGCTGTTCCATGGCGGGCCGGTGATCAGCGAACTGAAACTCGTCGGCCCGTCGTTCAGGATCGTCCGCCTGGCCGACGGGCGCTTCAACTTCTCTGATCTGATCGACGAATTCATGGCCAAGCCGGCTTCGGACGATCCGACACCGCCGTTTGCGCTCAACAACATCCAGATCAGCGGCGGCAAGATCGAATTCGACGATCGGGTGCTTGGCGAAAAACACCTCATCAGCGAGCTCAACATCGCGCTCCCGTTTGTCTCAAGCTTGCCCTCAGCAACCGAGATCTTCGTCGAGCCAGCGTTTTCAGCGTCGATCGACGGGTCGCCGCTGGTGATCAAGGGCAAGAGCAAGCCTTTCGCGAATTCACGAGAAAGCGAACTGGCATTTGATCTTCGTGATGTCCACCTGGGCAAATACCTCGACTACGCGCCGATGCGCTTGCCGGTCGAGGTGATTTCGGGCGCACTCGACACTGACTTGAAGTTAAGCTTTGGCCGGCACGAGAATCACGAGTCGGCGCTCAGTCTGTCGGGACGCGTCACGATCAGGGATCTCATGGTCAAGGACACCTCGGGCGCCCCCCTGCTCTCTTGGAAGCGCCTGGAGGTGCTTGTCGATACTCTCGATCCGCTCAGGCAAAAGGTCGTGATCGACCGGGTTGCCGTCGATTCGCCCGAGATTCATGCTCGCGTAAGCCGGCAGGGAACGATCAACTGGGTCGATTTCTTCAGCCGGGAAGCAGCTACCCGTGAGCCGTCAGCCACCGAAGTGAAAGCGAAGCCGGCGCCCGTTGATTGGTCTCTGGGCGAAGCGAAAATCAGTGGCGGTATCGTACGCTGGCTCGACGAGTCGCATGGCAAACCGTTCAATGCCAGCGTCGAAGGCATTGATCTCGATCTGAAAAAGCTTGACGGCAAGAGCGCTATTCCCGCCAAGTTCGAGGTGGCATGGCACCTGCAGGCGGGCGAATGGGCCAAGGTGGACGCTGTCTCGATCAAGGGAGGACGCCTCGACCTGGCCAGGCGCGAAGTCGCCATCGAACAGCTCACTGCACGTGCTGCGAAGCTCTTGCTCAGACGGGCTGCCAGCGGCGGCATCGAGTTTGTCGAGCCACCTGCGCTACGGATCGTCAAGGCCTCGCAGAAGGATTCTTCGCAACCCTGGAAGCTGACGGTCGCCAAATACCGTGCCGACGATGTGGGAATTCGCTTCGAGGATCACGCCGTATCACCGGCGGTGACGCACACGATTGAAGCCATGAGCGTTGAGGCGGACAATCTGTCCACTGAGCCCGGCCAGACGGCCAGGGTGTCGACTCGCTTCAGGCTCAATCGCACGGCCGACGTCGAGGTGGGAGGGAGCGTCAAGGTCTCGCCACTCGAGACCGACCTCAAGGTCGCCATCAAGTCTCTGGAGTTGCTGCCGCTGCAGCCTTACTTTACCGAGCGCCTGAACATCGAGGTGACCCGCGGGCAGCTTACGCTGAACGGCGGCGTCCAGTTGCGTCAGACGAGGCCCGGTGGCAGCGACGCCGACAAGCTGAGCGGGGGATTCTCCGGGCAAGTCACGCTTGGCGATTTTTATGCGGTCGACAAGATCAATTCTGCCGACTTCCTGAAGTGGAAATCTCTCTACCTTGGCCACCTCGACCTGCGCCTGAATCCGAATTCGGTGGCCATTGGCGAAATAGCTCTGACCGACTTCTTTGCCCGCGTGATCCTCAGTCGCGAGGGCAAGTTGAACCTGCTTCAGATTGTTCGTCAGGCCAACGCGGCGCCGGTGGCCGTGGTGCCGGCGGCCGTGGCAGCGAAGGCTCCCGAGCTGGCGGCTGTTGCCGGTGACGGCAAGTCTGTGGCACCGGTGCCTGCGGTCAGCAATCCGCTGCTGCCGGTAAACATCGGCAAGATCACCCTGCAGGGCGGCGACATCAGGTTCACGGACAACTTCGTCAAGCCGAACTATTCGGCGAATCTGAAGAAGGTCGGCGGAACCATCAGCGGGCTCTCGTCTGCGGCCGACAGCGTCGCCAGTCTTGAGCTACGCGGAAGTTACGACAACATAGCGCCGCTGAGCATCAAGGCCAGGCTTAACCCGCTGGCAGCCTCGCCCTTTCTGGACCTGGAGGCCGACATCAAGGGCATTGAATTGACTTCGCTGTCGCCGTACTCGGGCAAGTACGCCGGTTATGCAATCGAGAAAGGCAAGCTGTCGCTTTTCGTCAAGTACAAGATCGAGAACCACCAACTGACCGCCGAAAATCGAATTTTCCTCGATCAACTGACCTTTGGCGATCCGGTTGACAGCCCGGACGCCACCAAGCTGCCGGTGACCCTGGCCGTTGCCCTGCTCAGGAACCGCAATGGCGAGATCGACATCAACCTGCCGATCGCCGGTTCGCTCGACGATCCGGACTTCAGCGTCGGCGGGCTGGTCGTCAAGATGATCGTCAACCTGCTGGCCAAGGCAGTTACCGCACCCTTCGCCTTGCTGGGGTCGATGTTCGGCGGCGGCGAGGAACTGTCGAACATCGATTTCGACTTCGGGCAGGCGGTAATCACCCCGCCGGCGCAGCCGCGGCTGGAGAAGCTGGCCAAGGCCTTGCTTGACCGACCGGCGCTCAGACTCGAGATCGAGGGGCGTGCCGACCCCGAGGTCGACGCCGAGGGACTCAAGCGCGACCGCCTGGAGAGCAAGGTGCGGGCGCTGAAACGAGGGGATCTGACAAAGAAGGGCGTCGAAAACGGTGCGCTGGATGGCGAGCCCGTCGAGGTCAGCGCGAAGGAGTATCCGTCCCTGCTTGAGCGCGTCTATCGCGCCGAGAAGTTCCCGAAACCGCGCAACCTGGTGGGCATGGTCAAGGGGCTACCAGTCGAGGAAATGGAGAAACTGATCCTCGCCAATTCGGCGGTCGATGAAGAAGACCTGCGCGATCTGGCCGAGCGCCGGGGGAGAGGCGTGCGTGACTGGCTCGTCGCGCACGAGGTCCCGGGCGAGCGCCTGTTCATCCTGCCAGTGAAAGTCGGCAAGGCGGACGGCAAGTCGGAGCAGACCGAGCAGGCGAAGGGAAACCGGGTGCTTTTCTCTCTGAAATAGCGGCACCAGCCACCCGGCCGCCAGTCGGGCGGCCGTTTCCTGAAAGCAGCCACGCATGAATGAAGGCTTGTTGTACCTGCTGACCGTGCTCGGCCTGGTGACGGTGATCCTCCAGGTCGTCCTGCTCCTGCGCTCGGCGTTGGCGCGGGAGGTGGTGAGTGCGCGTTTCCGTGACCTGCAAGGCGGCATCGAGCGGCTCGAACGCGAGTTGCGTCAGGAACTGGCCTCGGGACGGCAGGAGGCGGCAAATGCTGCGCGCGGCGACCGCGACGAGCAATCGCTGTCCCTGAGCCGCCTGTCGCAGGCACTCGCTGCCCAGTTGGCCCAGCTCGGCAAGGTTCAGGCGCAGCAGCTCGAATCGTTTGCCCAACAACTGGCACGACTGACGAACAGCAATGAACAACGCTTCGAGCAGTTGCGCCTGGCACTCGAAGCACGGCTTGCTGCGATGCAGGCCGACAATGCGGCCAAGCTGGAAGAGATGCGCCGGACGGTCGATGAAAAACTGCACGCCACGCTAGAGCAGCGCCTTGGCGAGTCGTTCAAGCTGGTCAGTGACCGTCTCGAACAGGTGCATCGCGGTCTTGGCGAGATGCAGACGCTGGCCACCGGTGTCGGCGATCTGAAGAGGGTCCTGAGCAACGTCAAGATACGTGGCACCTGGGGCGAGGTCCAGTTGGCGACACTGCTCGATCAATTGCTGACCGCCGAGCAATACGCCAAGAACGTGGTGACACGGCCGAACGGGATCGAGCGCGTCGAGTTTGCCGTTCGTCTGCCCGGCCGCGAGATGGGCGACGCTGAACAGCGTCCGGTCTGGTTGCCAATTGACGCCAAGTTCCCGCTCGAAGACTATCAGCGCCTGCTCGAAGCGCAGGAACGAGCCGATCCGGCGGCGCTCGAACTGGCGGTCAAGGCGCTTGAGGGAAGGCTGCGCGATGAGGCGAGAAAGATTCACGACAAGTACGTCGAACCTCCCTACACGACAGACTTCGCGATCCTCTACCTGCCGACCGAAGGACTGTACGCCGAAGCCTTGCGTCGACCGGGGCTGGCCGACGCCTTGCAACGCGATTTCCGGATCTGCATCGCTGGACCGACGACGCTGTCAGCCCTGCTCAACAGTCTGCAGATGGGCTTCCGAACGCTGGCCATCGAGCGTCGATCGTCGGAAGTCTGGCTCGTTCTCGGCGCCATCAAGACCGAGTTCGGCAAGTTCGGTGAGGTTCTCGAGGCGACGCGCAGGAAGCTCGAGCAGGCCAGCCGGAGTATCGAATCGGCGGCCGTTCGAACGCGCCAGATCGAGCGCAAGCTGAAAAGCGTCGAAGCCCTGCCGGCGATCGAAGCCACTCGGCAACTGGGTGATCTCGGCGAGATCGCGCCGGCTGATGAGGAGGCATGAAGCACACGGCACTGGCAGACACGCTTAGAATGTTCCTTTCTGCGGGAGTAACGAAGTACGGTGAACAAACGTATTGGACGTTTCGAGATCATTCGCGAACTGGGTCGAGGGGCCCAGAGTGTCGTTTATCTCGCGCGAGATCCCCATTTGCAGAGGCAAGTGGCGATCAAGACGCTTCACTTCTCGCGACCTGACCCGCAACAGGATCGACGCTTGCTCGAAGAAGCGCGTCTGGTCAGCCAGTTGCGCCACCCGAGCATCGTGCCGATCTTCGAGGCCGGCGACGAGCAGGGCGATCTGTATCTCGTTTTCCAGTACGTGCCGGGCAAGAACCTTGCCGAATACCTGCAGCAGAGTGGTGCACTGACGCCGGCGAAAGCGATCGGCATCATGCAGCCGATCCTCGAAGCCATTTCGCACGCTCACGCCGCCGGAATCATTCATCGCGACCTCAAGCCGAGCAACATCCTGATCGACGACGATGGCGTCCCACGGGTGATGGATTTCGGCATCGCTACCCGCGCCGAGGGGGTGAGCAACGATGGCGGGCAACTGGTCGGCACGCCAGCGTACATGGCGCCGGAGTATATCTCGCAGCGCACGAGCAGCGAAAGCTCGGACGTTTTCTCCGCCGGCCTGGTTCTTTACGAGTTGCTGATCGGCCAGCGCGCGGTGCCCGGCAGTGACATCCAGCAGGTCATGCGGACGATCGCCGACGAGGACATCAGGCTGCCGCCAGAGGCCAGCCATACGCTCGACGAAAAGCTGGCTCATCTGCTCTACCAGGCGCTGGCCCGGGATCCGCAGAACCGCTACGCGTCAGCGGCGCAGATGCGCCAGGCCCTCGACGATTATCTGCAACCGGAAAGCCTGACCGCGCCCGCCGATGCGCGGCAAAGCACGATCGAGTTTCTGCTCCGGCGCATGCGGCACAAAAGCGATTTTCCGGCCCTGTCGGAGTCAGTAGGGGCGATCAACCGGATCACGGCCTCGGAGAATCAGAGTATTGCAGACGTGTCAAATACGATCCTCAAGGATTTTTCGCTGACCAACAAGATCCTGCGTATGGTCAATTCGGTTCACTACCGTCAGGCCGGTGGCGGGACCATCAGCACCGTATCGCGAGCAGTCGTGGTTCTTGGCCTCGACGCGGTGCGTAGTATTGCCATCACGGTGATGCTCTTCGAGCACCTGCAGAACAAGGACAATGCCAATCAGCTCAAGGACGAATTCCTGCGAGCCAATCTCGCCGGGGTGCTGGCCAGGGAGATCAGCAGCAAGGGCGCTACACGCGGGGACCTGGAGCAGGTGTTCATCTGTTCCATGTTTCACAATCTGGGTCGGCTGCTGAGCCAGTATTACTTCCCCGAAGAAAGCGCCGAGATCAGGCGCGTCGTGCTGCAGAAAGAATGCTCCGAAGAAGCTGCCGCGCTGCAGGTGCTTGGTCTTTCGTTCGAGGATCTGGGCATCGGCATTGCCGAGACCTGGGGTTTTCCGAAGCTGCTCGTCAATAGCATGCACAAACTGCCGGCGGGCAGTATCCGCCGCCCAGCCACTGCAGAAGATCGCCTGCGCATGGTCGCCTCGCTGTCCAACGAGCTGTGCACGGTGATCGTCGATAGCGCACCCGAACAGCAGCAGAAGGAACTGCAGCGCATCGTGACGCGTTTCGGCGACGTCATCCAGCTCGACGAGCAGGAACTGCGCAGAACCGTGGCGAGGTCGTTCGAGCAAGTGACGCAACTGGCCGGCACCATGCACATCAACCTGCAGCAGACGCGTCTCGGCAAGCAGATCAGGGTCTGGCGGGGCACGGCGACGGTCGGCGGCCCGGCCAGTGAGGCGAGAACGACGAAAGACGAGGCAGAGAACGGACTGGCAGGAACGGTCCTCTCCGATATCGCACCAGAGGCGGCAGCATGCGAACGTATCGCGGAAGGAGGCTATATCAGTCCGGTAGACGCTGAGGCAGCCAGCGAAGCGATCCTGATGGCCGGCATTCAGGACGTCAGCAATGCCCTGGTCAGTGAGTTCAAGGTCAATGACGTGCTGCGCATCATTGTGGAAACCATTTACCGCGCCAAAGGGTTCAAGCGCGTCATCCTGTGCATCCGTGACGGGCGCAGCAATACGATGCTGGGGCGTTTCGGCTTTGGTCCCGACGCCGCCGAGATCGCCAGGAGATTCAAGTTCTCACTGGTCTTCACGCCGGACATCTTTCATGCCGCCCTGACCAATGGCGTCGATATCCTGATCAGCGATACCAATGATCCAAAAATCACGACACGTATCCCGTTGTGGTTTCGCAAGGCGGTGACTGCGCAAACGTTCGTGGTCTTCCCACTGTGCATCAAGGGCAGCCCGCTGGCCATGATCTATGCCGACCGTGAACAGGCAGGCGAGATCGTGATTTCCGAAAAGGAGTTGTCGTTGCTGCGAACCTTGCGCAACCAGGCCGTACTGGCGGTCAAGCAGTCGATCTGACCGACCGCGCCAGCGGCACTGGCAGACGGCGAGTACGCCTGCCCGAGGTGGTTGTGGTCTGGACAGGCCGGGGAGCTGGTGCGCCAGGCGCTTACCAGAGCTTCCACCACGGTTCCTTGCGATCGAGTCCGCGAACGTAGTATTCACTGTCGGGATAATTCTTGCGCATGACGCGCTCGGCGTCGTCGCGCAGGTCGTCCAGGCCGAGCGCGTCGTAGGCCTTGACCATGATGAACAGAGCTTCTTCGGTCGCCGGCGCATTGGGATAGTTCTTCACCGCGTACTGGGCGCGGTTCGCTGCCGCCAGGTAGGCACCACGTTTCATGTAGTAGCGAGCGACGTGCAGTTCGAGCGAGGCCAGTGCATTGACCAGATACTTCATGCGCAGGATTGCATCGGGCGTGTATTTGCTGTTCGGGAAGCGCGTCACCAGTTCCTTGAACGAGTCAAACGATTCGCGCGCTCCCTTCGGGTCGCGTTCAGTCATGTCCTGGTTGCTGACGATGCCCATCAGCCCCAGATCCTCATTGAAGTTGATCAGCCCGCGCAGGTAATAGACGTAGTCCACATTCGGGTGGTTCGGGTGCAGCTTGATGAAGCGATCGCAGGCGGCGATTGCCGAGGCGGGCTCCAGATCCTTCCAGTAGGCATAGGCAATCTCTATCTGTGCCTGCTGGGCATAGCGGCCATAGGGATAGCGCGACTCTAGCTTCTCGAAGTACTTGATTGCCCTGGTGTAGGAGCCGTCGTTGAGAGCATCCTTGGCCTCGGCGTAGAGTTTGTTCGCCGACCAGCCGGCGGTTTCATCCTTTGCATCGGGTAAAAGGCCGCAGCCAGCGACGAGAGAGGCGACGATAAAGGCTGCGATAACCGCTAAACTACGCATGATGGAAAACCCACAGAAAAAGAAAGCACCGGCGGACGCGTCCATCGAGGACATCGGGCGCGTCGATTATAGCGCAAACCCCCGAATTGCCCTGAGCGTGCCCACCGATTGCGGCGGTCAACGTCTGGACCAGGTCCTCGCCCGCCTGCTGGAGCAGCATTCGCGTAGCCGTTTGCAGCACTGGATACGCGAGGGACGGGTGGCCGTCGAGGGTGCGATCACCGTTGAGCCACGCAGCAAGCTCTGGGGCGGCGAGACTATCGAAGTCGCCGAAGCACCCGATGAGCGGGCCGAATCGTCGGCTCCGGAAAACATCCCCTTGCAGGTCGTCTACGAGGATGACAGCCTGATCGTCATCGACAAGCCGGCCGGGCTGGTCGTCCATCCCGGTAGCGGCAACTGGCACGGGACCTTGCTCAATGCCCTCTTGTACCACGCACCACACCTCGACCGGGTGCCGCGTGCGGGAATTGTGCACCGACTCGACAAGGATACCAGCGGCCTGATGGTCGTCGCCAAGACGCTAGAGGCGCAGACCAATCTCGTGCGGCAGTTGCAGGCGCGCACCGTCAAGCGCTGTTATCAGGCGGTGGTACGGGGCATCATCGAGCGTGCGGGAACCGTCGATGCGCCGGTCGGCCGGCATCCCACCGTGCGCACCAGGATGGCCGTGGTGAACACCGGCAAACCGGCGCGCACGCACTATCGTGTGCTCGAGCATTTCGTCGCCTGCACGCTGATCGAATGCGCGCTGGAAACCGGCCGCACGCACCAGATTCGCGTGCATATGGCCTCGATCGACCATCCGCTGGTCGGCGACCCGACCTACGGTGCCGGCGTCAGCCGCGTGCCGCAGGGAGCACACTTCCCTCGCCAGGCGCTGCATGCCTGCCGCCTGGCGCTGGTACACCCGGTGACGGGTCGACCGTTGCTGTGGCGATCGGGCCTACCCGCTGACATGGCGGTGCTGATCACGACGCTGCGTGGCGAAGCCATGGCAGCGCGCTGCACTGAGGAAGAAGGCCGCAGCGAAGACGAAGACGATGACGATTGGGACGACGATCAGGAAGGTGGTCCGGAAATCATCTACGTCAGTGGCGACGATCCTGAGGATGACGATCTCGGTGAGCAGTAAGGACTGGATCAGACCCGACTGGCCCGCACCGCCAGGTGTCCGCAGCCTGATCACCACCCGTCACGGCGGCGTCAGTGGCGCGCCCTACGCCAGCCTCAATCTCGGCCTTCACGTCGGCGATGATCCGCTGGCGGTCGCCGAGAATCGTGCGCGGCTCAGGGCGCACCTGCCAGCGACGCCGCGCTGGCTGAATCAGGTGCACGGCACGACGGTGATCGATGCTGGCGATGCAGGCTTGCCACCGATCCCGGCCGCTGATGCTGCGTTTGCCAGCGGCCCCGGGGTCGTCTGTGCGGTGATGACGGCAGACTGCCTGCCGGTGCTTTTCTGCGACCGTTCGGGCAGCGTCGTCGCCGCCGCGCACGCCGGCTGGCGCGGCCTGCAGGCCGGCGTTCTCGAACGAACGGTCACCACCCTCGGTGTTCCCGGCCGAGAGGTGCTCGCCTATCTGGGGCCGGCCATCGGCGCGCAGGCCTTCGAGGTTGGCGACGACGTGCGAACGGCGTTCGTCGGCGCGCACGCGGCAGCGACAGCCGCTTTCAAACCCTTGCCCGATCCGGTACGGCCCGCCGGCCAGGACCGCCCCAACCGTCAGAGTCAGCGATCGGCGGACGGCTTCGGGAGGCCTTCGCGCAAGTGGCTGGCCGACATCACCCTGCTGGCACGGCAAGCGCTGGCCAGTGTCGGTGTTGATGCGATTTACGGCGGCGGATACTGCACGCTGCGGCAGGGGAGCCGTTTTTTCTCCTACCGCCGTGATGGGGTGACCGGACGAATGGCGTCGCTGATCTGGTTGTCGGCCGAGTAGTCAGTGGTCGGGCTTGTCCTCATCGCCAGCGACACTCGACTGCGCGGACTTGCGGGCAGCGCGACGACGGCGTCCCGGTCCGCCGAAGAGCCACAGGAGCAGCGAAATGGGCAGCAGGCCGTAGAAAAACAGGCTCAATAGCCCGGCGACGACGCTGGTCTCGGTCAGTGCCATCAACACGGTGACGTACAGCCAGGCGATGGCGACGATGTACATCAAGTAGCGAGAAGGGCGGGTCGCCAGCGAAACGCCGCTGGCGACCCGCCCCTCTCGAAGCGATTCGTTAGGTCGAGCAATCGTGGTTCCACCCCGTTTTTGGTCTTTTGCGTCTTGCTGTGATTAGCCGTATACCAACTGGCCGTACTGCCGGGTAGGCCTAGCCAATCGCGCCAACATTTTAGCCGATGTCCGGGTCACCACTCAACCCAATAAAATTGGCGTGGTTCACACCGTTGTCCGGCAGCGTTCGGGGCAGCCGCCAGCCAGTCAAATCAACGTCGCGCACGCGTGGTTGCGCTCATTCCGCGCGCAGCCACGGGGCCACACCACAGGTTTCTGCGTCGACGGGCTCGGAGGAGACACCACGGACGACGAACTTGAGATCTCGCATTTTTCTGTTGCGCTGGCGCTCAATGATTTCGCCGGCAAGGCAATTCGGTGGCGACCGCCCTCTTCCGGTGCGCACGATCGACCCTCGGCCCGCCTGTCACACACTTTTACATTGACAGCGCAGATGCTGCAATGCAGAATCGCGAGTCGGCGTGCTCAGCAAATGTTGAGATGTTGTAATCGTGGCGGTGCATGGCCGCCAAATTGTTTCAATCGTCAACGGGGAAAGGAAAGATCTATGACACAACGTGTTGCTCTGGTTACAGGTGCTATGGGTGGGATCGGTACCGCCATTTGCCAGGAACTGGCCAAGGCCGGTCACAAGGTAATTGCTGCCTACCATCCGGAGTTCGACAAACCGGACGAGTGGACAAAAGCGATGGCAGAAGCGGGTTTCAACGACTTCGTCTGTGTTGCCGGCGACGTTTCCGACTACGATGCCTGCGTCGCCCTCGTCGCAGAAGCCGAAGCCAAGACCGGTCCGATCGATATTCTGGTCAACAACGCCGGCATCACCCGTGACAAGATGTTCGGACGGATGGAACTGGCGCAGTGGAATGCCGTGATTTCAACCAACCTGGGCAGCCTTTTCAACATGACCAAGCAAGTCTCGGCGAAGATGGCCGAGCGCGGCTGGGGCCGGATCATCAACATCTCGTCGGTCAATGGCCTCAGGGGTCAGGCTGGCCAGACCAACTACTCGGCCGCCAAGGCGGGGGTCATTGGTTTCACCAAGGCTCTAGCCGCCGAACTGGCCGCCAAGAACGTGACAGTCAACGCCATCTGCCCCGGCTATGTCGCTACGCCGATGGTCATGGCGATCAAGCCGGAAATCCTGCAGGGCATCGTGGACACCGTCCCGATGAAGCGTCTGGCCAAGCCCGAAGAGATCGGTGGTGCCTGCGTGTATCTCGCTTCGGACATTGCCGGCTTCATGACCGGTTCGACGATGAACATCTGCGGTGGCCTGTACTATCAATAAGCGTATTTTTCGTTTCAGGGCAGTCCGGACAGGCTCCAGTAGGGGCCTGTTTTTTTTTGCTGGAGTATAATTGTGCTGCACCGCACCAATCAACACCAAAGAGATCTCGTCGAGTCATCCGTAAATGGAGGAATGGTCGTCATGCCCGAGCCGCTGCGACTGATCAAGAAATACCCGAATCGTCGTCTTTACGACACCAAGACCAGCGCCTACATCACCCTGAGCGATGTCAAGGATCTCGTCCTTGCGCGCGAAAACTTCAACGTGCTGGACGCCAAGACCGGCGAGGACATCACCCGCGCGATCCTTTTGCAGATCATCCTCGAGGAGGAAGCGGCCGGCGTGCCGCTGTTTACCACCGACCTGCTGGCGCAGATGATCCGCTTCTATGGTCACGCCATGCAAGGAATGCTCGGGAAGTATCTGGAGACCAACATCAAGTCGTTTGTCGACTTCCAGAAGAAGTTGCAGGATCAGTCGCAACTGCTCTACGGAGAAAGCAGCAGTCAGGCGCAGAACGACATGTGGTCCCAGTTCATGAATTTCCAGGGACCGGCGATGCAGACAATGATGAGCACCTATATGGAGCACAGCAAGAAGATGCTGCACCAGATGCAGGACCAACTGAAAACACAGACCCGCACCTTGTTCACCACCATCCAGATCCCCGGCTTTCCCACCGATCCGGTCAAGCCGCCCAAAGATGCCGAGAAGTAGGGGGGGCCACACGTAGCCCCCCCTCCGGGGCTAGCGGAGCAGCGCTATAAAAGTGGCCGCAATGATCGCCGAGGTGATCACACCACTGATGTTGGCCCCCAGCGCCTGTGGCAGGATGATCGCTCCGGCATTGGCCTCGCTGGCGATCTTCTGGACGACCTTGGCAGTGGTCGGTACGCAACTGACCCCCGCGATGCCGATCATCGGATTGTATTTGCCACCGGTCCAGAAATAGAGAATGTAACCTCCCAATATACCGCCCAAGGCAGAAATCGTCAGGGCCAGCATTCCCAGCAGGAGCAGCTTCAATACCGTCGGATCGAGCAAGGTATTGGCTTCGCAGAGAATGCCCAGCGTCAGCCCGAGAAAGAAGGTGGCGGCATAGAGGAAGACGTCGCCAAGAAGTTTGGTAAAGGCGTCGATGCCACTTTCACGCACCGCAACACCGAGAAAGAGCGAGAAGAACAGCGGGGCAGCGACCGGAAAGAGCAGGCACAGCAGCGTACAGGCGACCACCGCGAAAGTGAGCTTCTGCGATCGGCTGATCTTCGGGCCGCGATCGGCGATCATGCTGATCCCGCGAATATGTTTGGGTATCAGCCATTTGATTAGATAGGGATAAGCCCCATAGGTCAGGCCGAGATAGAGATAGCCGACGACGGTGATCGGCACGAACAGATCCCTGGCCAGCACCAACGAGGTAAACAGCACCATCGGCCCGTCAGCGCCGCCGATGGTGGCGACCGCGGCAGCCTGGCCCGGATTGAAATCCAGCCAGATGGCGATCGGGAAAACGGCGATGGTCCCCAGTTCGGCAAACAGCGCGATGAACATGCTCTGAAAGGGTCGCGCCATTACGTAACCCACGTCGAGCAGGACGCCGATGCCCATGAACACCAGACAGGCGATCAAACCGTTACTGAAGGTCAGCGTGTAGATCGGTTGCAGCCAGTCGATCTGCATGATGTTCATCAGCGCGATCGGATCGGAGATCAAGGGATCGACGAACAGCGTCCCCATCTTCTTGCCGTCGAGGAACATCACGCCGGCGTTGACCGACGACATGCCCAGCCCCATGGGGATCATCAGCAAGGGTTCAAGGACGTTCTTGGAGCCCAGATAAATCAGTAGGAAACCGAGCAACATCAGGAAGATGCGCCCGAACATGATCTTCGGCTCCGAGGCCACCAGCGTGGCGATACCCTGGAACAGATCGAGAAAATGAATGCCTTCCATACGCTTCAGTCCTCGCGCCAGGCGAGCATGTTCATTCGCCGGCGCATCGAATTGCAGACGACAGGAGCAAGCTCCCGCCTGTTGGCCCAGCTCAAGCGATGGTCACCAGTGGCTGACCACCCTCGACCGGATCTCCAGGGGCCACCAGCACACGCGTCACCTGGCCGGCGCGAGTGGCCATGACCGGGCTTTTCATCTTCATGGCTTCGAGGACCAGGAGGCGATCGCCGACCGCTACCGCCTGGCCGACCTTGACGCACACCTCGACGACGACGCCACCCATCCCGGCAAGCTCGTCACCGGCTCCGGCCGCCGCCGCAGCGGCGGGTCGCGGTGCAGCGGCGGCTGCCGCCGGGGCGGCACTGGTCGCGCTACCCGCGCTAGCCACCGCCATGGCCGCAGTGGGGGTGGGGAATTGCGCCGCCTGTCCGGCCGTGAGTTCGAGAACGCTGACGTCGTACTCGCGTCCGTTCACTGTAACCTTGAATTGTCTGGGCATCTGTTGCTCCTTTTATCTGGGGCCTCGGCCCGTGGGCCCCGGCGTATGGGAATGCTGGGAGGCGCGAGCGCCGGCTGCCCAGCCATGACTGGTTGGTGCAATGTGCAGGATGTGGTGCGCCCCGATGGCGGCGTAAATCGCCGCCGACAGCGCGGCAACGTCCTCATCGGGAACTCCGGGGCCAATCGGGCAGACCGTTCCGGTCGGCATATCGAGCGGTTTAGTCTTCTCCATCCGGCCGGTCGCCGAGACCATCACCTTGATCAGCACAGCGACCAGCACCGAGATGACGATGGCAATGCCGTAGACTTTCAGCGACATGAAAATGGCGTCAGTCACCATGGGATATGTTCCTTCCGTTGCTGATTACATGGGGATGTTGCCGTGCTTCTTCGCCGGCCTGAGCTCACGCTTGTCGAGGACCTTGCGCAGCGCGAGGGCGACCGTCCAGCGCGTGTCCTGCGGTTCGATGACGTCGGTAATGTAGAAATTGCTCGCCGACACATAAGGCGACGCGAACTCGTCACGATACTTCTGCGCCAGTTCCGCGGCCTTGGCCTGGCGATCCTCGGCCTGTTCGAGTTCCTTGCGATAGAGGATCTTGACGGCAGCCTCGGCGCCCATGACCGCGATTTCGGCGGTTGGCCAGGCGTAGACCATGTCGGCGCCCATTTCCTGGCTGCACATGGCGAGATACGAGCCACCATAGGCCTTGCGCAGGATGACTGTGATCTTCGGTGCGGTGCACGAGCCGTAAGCAAAGAGCATTTTCGCGCCATGGCGAATGATGCCGCTGCGTTCCTGCTCGACCCCGGGCAGGAAACCCGGCACATCGACCAGAGTGACCACCGGGACGTTGAAGATATTGCACGTCCGTACGAAGCGGGCCACCTTGTCGGCTGCATTGAGGTCGAGCGCGCCAGCCATCACCATCGGCTGGTTGGCGACGATGCCGACGACGACACCGCTGATGCGGGCAAAGCCGACGATTACGTTGCGCGCAAAGCCGGCATGTACCTCAAGCAGTTCGCCATGGTCTACCAGCCGACGAATGACGGCGTACATGTCGAGCGGCTCGGATGGGCTGTCGGGAATACAGTCGTTGATTCCCGGGTCTTCCATTTCCTCGATCGGGACGGCGAGATTGTGCGGCGGATCCTCGGTATTGTTGGCCGGCAGATAAGACAGGAGTTGCTTGACCAGCCCAATCGCTTGCTGGTCATCTTCGGCCACGAAGTGCGCGTTGCCGCTGACCGTCGAATGCATCTCGGCACCGCCGACTTCCGCCATCGTCGTCGCGCGACCGGTCACCGCCTTGATTACCTCCGGGCCGGTCAGGAACATGTGCGCGTTATGGCGCGTCATGATCACGAAGTCCATCAGCGCCGGCGAGTAGGCAGCACCGCCCGCACAGGGACCACAGATCACGGCGATCTGCGGGACCACACCCGAGAGCAGGACATTAGCGTAGAAGACGTCGCCGTAGCCGGAGAGCGCGTCGACTCCTTCCTGAATGCGCGCGCCACCCGAATCCTTGAAGGCCACCAGCGGTACGCCGATCTTGAGCGCGTGGCGCATGATCCGCGCGATCTTCCGAGCCTGCATCTTGCCCAGCGTGCCGGCGAGAACGCTGAAATCCTGGCTGAAAGAGGCCACCTGAGTGTTTCCCACGTAGCCATTGCCGACGATCACGCCGTCAGCGGGCAGCGAGCGCCCGGCCATGCCGAACGAGGTCGCACTGTGTGAGGCATGCAGCCCGAGCTCCTGAAAGGTACCCTCCTCGAACAGCGTGTCGAGTCGCTCTCGAGCCGACAACAGGCCCTTGGCGTGCAGCGCCTCCAGCTTCTCTGGACTGACGTTTTCAGTCAGCTTCGCGCGCTTGGCGCGCAGCTTGTCGATCAATTCCGGTCGTATCGTCATCTGGATTCCTGACAGGTGGCTTTGGTTGAACTAATTCTCATTATCGTCGCAGCGGGCGGCTGGCGACCTTCCGGCAGCGTAGTATCCATATTTTCTGGGGTGTTGGCTACTCCGTTGAGAAATTTATTTGGCAGCGCTGTAGGCGTACAATGCGCGCTTATCGGGCTTCGCCGACGCAGATTTGGGGCGCGCCGACTTGCGCATACTGAGTGAGCACGTGCCATGCACAAAAAGAAAAAGCCCTCAAGGATGAGGGCTTATCTTGGCGCTTGTTTTTATCTGGTGCCCAAGAGAGGAATCGAACCTCCACGGTGTTGCCACCACTAGGACCTGAACCTAGCGCGTCTACCAATTTCGCCACCTGGGCATTTCCAGCGAAGGCCGAATTCTATAGGAACATGAAGAAATGTCAATAAATAAGCTATCGGCCGTCAGACGCCGCGACCCCTGTCTTGAGCGTGAATTGAAGAGATACGAACAGCCGCTGCCGTCGCGCGAATACATCCTGCAAACCCTGGAGGAGCAGGGCAAGCCGGTCAGCTTCGACGCCCTGGCTAGCCTGCTGGACATCCAGAAGCCCGAGTTGGACGCTTTTCAGCGCCGCCTGCGGGCAATGGAACGTGAAGCCCAGTTGCTGCGCACGCGCAAAGACTCGTACATTCTGCCCGAACGCGCCAGCCTGATTGCCGGGCGGGTCGAGGGGCACCCCGATGGCTATGGCTTCCTGGTAGCCGATGACGGCAGCGACGATCTGTTTCTCGAAGCCCGGCAGATGTCCAAGGTCCTGCATCGTGACCGTGCCCTGGTACGCGTCGTCGGAATCGACCGCCGGGGGCGTCGTGAGGCGGTCATCGTCGAAGTTCTCGAACGGGCCAACAGCAGGGTCGTCGGCCGCGTCCTGGTCGAACATGGCATTACCCTGGTCGTACCCGAGAACCGGCGCATCAATCAGGATATCCTGGTGGCCCCGGACGGCACCAGCCATGCCAGGTCAGGTGAGGTGGTGATGGTCGAGATCATCGAGCAGCCGGACCGGCATGCGAAGCCGATCGGCCGCATCGTCGAGGTGCTCGGCAATTACGCTGACCCCGGCATGGAAATCGAGATCGCGCTGCGCAAGCACGAACTGCCTTTCGAGTTCTCGTCCGCCGCGCTGGCCGAAGCCGCAGCGCTGCCCGACACGCTGGCGCCGTCCGAATGGGAAGGCCGCACCGACTTGCGGGGCCTGCCACTGGTGACCATCGACGGCGAAACGGCGAGAGACTTCGATGACGCGGTTTTCGCCGAGAAAAAGGGGCGTGGCTGGCGACTGGTGGTGGCGATTGCCGACGTCAGTCACTATGTGCAGCCGGGAAGCGCACTCGATCGCGAGGCAGGCGAGCGCGGCAACTCGATCTATTTCCCGCGCCGGGTCATTCCCATGTTGCCGGAAAAGCTCTCCAACGGCCTGTGTTCGCTGAATCCCGACGTCGATCGCCTGGCCATGGTCTGCGACATGGACATCGATCAGAGCGGCGAAGTCACCGATTACCGTTTCTATCAGGCGGTCTTCCGCTCGCAGGCGCGTCTGACCTACGATCAGGTCTGGAACTGGCTCGCCGGCACGGCGCAGCCGGACAATGATCGGGACCTCCGCCTGCAGCCGCACCTGAAGACGCTCTACGCCCTCTTTCAGGTCTTGAGCCAGGCGCGCGACAAGCGCGGCGCCATCGATTTCGAAACGATCGAGACGATGATGGTGTTCAACGAACAGGGCAAGATCGAGAAGATCGTCCCCACCTACCGCAACGACGCGCACCGCCTGATCGAGGAGTGCATGCTGGCCGCCAATGTGTGCGCCTCGGCGTTTCTCCAGGCGAATCGGCAGCCGTGCCTGTTCCGGATTCACGAAGGCCCGACGCTGGAGAAGCTCGATGCCCTGCGCAACTTCCTCAAGGAGTTCGGCCTGGGCATGGGCGGCGGTGACGACCCGACGGCGAGCGACTATGCCGCTTTGCTGGACAGCATCAAGGACCGCCCGGATGCCCAGTTGCTGCAGACGGTGATGCTTCGCTCACTGCGCCAGGCGGTGTACAGCCCGGATAACGTCGGCCATTTCGGACTCTCGTATGAACATTACACGCACTTCACCTCGCCAATACGACGCTACCCCGACCTCCTGGTCCATCGCTCGATCAAGGCGCTGCTGACCGCGAGCCGCTACTCGCCAGGCCAATGGGACGATATCGGCCTGCACTGCTCGATGACCGAACGACGTGCCGACGAGGCGACGCGCGACGTGACCAACTGGCTGAAGTGTTACTACATGCGCGACCGAATCGGCGAGGAGTTTGCCGGCACGATTGCGGCAGTGGTCCCCTTTGGCGTCTTTGTCGCGCTCGACGACGTCTATGTCGAGGGTCTGGTGCATGTCTCGGAACTCGGCGAAGACTATTTCAAGTACGACGGCGTCAAGCACCAGATGCTGGGCGAGCGGAGCGCCAAACGCTTCCGCCTCGGCGACCGCCTGAACGTGAAACTGGTCAAGGCGGATCTCGAAACCGGACGAATCGACTTCGTCCCCGCCGAATCGACGTAAACCGGGACGCGGCTGCACGTCGAGCAGTCGCGCCGGTCAAGCGATGCGTTACGCCACAGTGACTTTCCTCTGGTAAGCTTCGGCACTCACGACCGACACCCTCCACACTCCGCAATTGGCGGAGCAACCAGAATGCACAATGCATCATGAGTGATCATCGCTATACGTCGGCGGACATTGCCGTTATCGAGCGGGTGATCCGCGAGCGGCGCGATATTCGGCACTTCGTTCCCGGACAACTGCCCGCCGGCCTGCTTGGCCGCCTGCTCGACGCGGCCCATCTCGGCCCGTCGGTGGGCTACATGCAGCCGTGGCGCTTCATACGCGTCGTCAGCAGCGAAACGCGCGAGTCCTTGTGGCGTCTCGTCGATAGTGAGCGGGAGGCAACCGCCGCCAGCCTGCCAACACGCGCGGCAGACTTCCTCAAACTGAAGATCGACGGCATTCGCGAGGCCGCCGAAGTGCTGGTGGTGGCGCTGATGCCGGGCCGCGAAGCGCACATCTTCGGCCGCCGGACGCTGCCTGAAATGGATCTGGCGTCAACCGCCTGCGCGATCCAGAATATGTGGCTGCTGGCCCGCGCCGAGGGCATTGGTCTCGGCTGGGTGTCGTTCTTCGACCCCGATGCGGTCGGCGTCTTGCTGGAGATGCCGCCTGGCAGCCGCGCAATAGCCATTCTCTGCCTCGGTCCGGTCGCCGAGTTTCCGGCCGCTCCGGTCCTCGAATCGCAGGGCTGGGGCCATCGCTTGCCGATGCACGAAGTTCTCTTCGAGGATCGCTGGCGGGCGGGCGCCGTGGGGACGCCAACCGCTTACTGACCTCGGCGGCGAAAGAACCTTGGTATGATGACAGGAGAGGCGAGGCAGGCAGCAGGCGAGGAAACCTCGCCGGAAGTCGCGGTAAGATTGCTGCGGGTGGTCACGGCAATGGTCGAGGAGACCCGGCCGGGACGCGCGGGTCGGGTGAGCCTGGCCAGCCATCTCGAGCGGGATCTGAGCCTGGACAGCCTGGCACGCGTCGAACTCCTGCTGCGTGTGGGCAGCGAGTTTGGTACTTCGCTGCCCAACGCCGCGCTCGCCGAGGCCGAAACGCCGCGCGACCTGCTGCGTTTCATCGCCCAGGCTGCCGGGCTGGAGGATTTCCCGGCGGCGCCCGTCGAGTTGGCTTCTCCCGCCGTGCTGACCAGCTTTCCTAGCCAGGCGGCGACGCTCGTCGAAGTCCTCGAATGGCATGCCGAACACCATGCCCAGCGCACGCACGTGCTGCTCTACGGCAATGCGGGCGGCGAGCAGGGCGCGTTTCGGGCCGTGGCGATCACCTACGCCGACTTGCTCGCACGGTCGCGCCGCGTCGCCACGGGACTGGTGGCGCGTGGCCTGCGACCGCGGCAAGCGGTCGCCCTGATGCTGCCCACCGGGAGCGACTATCTGACCAGCTTTTTCGGCGTGATGCTCGCTGGCGGCATTCCCGTGCCGATCTATCCGCCCGCCCGACTGGCGCAACTCGAAGACCACTTGCGCCGGCACGCGCGCATCCTGGCCAACGCCGAAGCGGTGTTCATCATCACCGTGCCGCAAGCGAAAGGAGTTGCCGCCTTGCTGCGTGCCGAGGCACCGGCGCTGAGCGATGTCGTCACCCCGGAAGAGCTCGATGGCGAAGCGATGACCCTGCTCTACCGAGCAGCCGCCGACGACATCGCTTTCCTGCAATACACCTCAGGCAGCACCGGCGACCCGAAGGGCGTGGTGCTCAGCCACGCCAATCTGCTCGCCAACCTGCGCGCCATGGGCGAGGCCATCGAGGTGACCAGCGACGATGTCTTCGTCTCATGGCTGCCGCTCTATCACGACATGGGACTGATCGGCGCCTGGTTCGGGTCGCTTTACTTCGGCATGCGACTAGTGCTGATGTCGCCGCTTGACTTTCTCGCGCGACCGGCGCGCTGGCTGCGCGCCATCTCGCATCATCGCGGCACGCTCTCGCCGGCGCCCAACTTCGCCTATGACCTGTGCGCCAGGAAGCTCGCCGACGCCGACCTGCAGGGGCTCGACCTGTCTTCCTGGCGCCTGGCGCTGAACGGCGCCGAACCGGTGAGTCCGGCAACGCTGCAAGCCTTCGCCGAGCGCTTCGCGCCCTACGGCCTGCACACCGAGGCGATGACGCCGGTCTATGGCCTGGCCGAGTGCTCGGTCGGCCTGGCCTTCCCGCCACTTCGGCGTGGCCCGCGCATCGACCGCATCCAGAGGGCAGCCCTGGTTGACCGCAAATGCGCGCTGCCCGCTGCCGGCGATGAAGCGGATGCGGTGTCCGTTCCCGCCTGCGGTCGCGTCTTGCCGCGGCACGAGATTCGCCTGGTTGATGAGCAGGGCTGCGAAGTGCCGGACCGACGCGTCGGGCGCCTGCAGTTTCGCGGCCCCTCGGCCACCGCAGGTTACTACCACAACCCGGTAGCAACACAGGCCCTGTTTCAGGAGGGATGGCTGGACTCGGGCGATTTCGCCTATACCGTCGCCGGTGAGATCTATCTGACCGGCCGCGTCAAGGATCTGATCATCCGCGGCGGGCGTAACCTCTATCCTTACGAACTCGAACAGGCGGTCGGCCAGATTCCCGGCGTACGCCGCGGCTGCGTCGCCGTGTTCGCCAGCCGCGACCCGGTCAAGGCCACCGAGCGGCTGGTGGTGATGGCCGAAACGCGCGTGGAAAACGAGGACCAGCGGGAGGCTCTGCGACAGCAGATCAACGCCGCCGCCGTCGAGGCCGTCGGCATGCCGGCCGACGAGATCGTTCTGGCACCGCTCAATTCGGTGCTCAAGACTTCCAGCGGCAAGATCCGTCGCAATGCCACGCGCAACGCTTTCGAGCGCGGTCTGATCGGCGCACGCGCGCTGCCTGCCCGGCAGCAGATGCTGCGCCTGGCCGCCGCCGCGCTGCGCGCGCGCCTGACCGAGGCGGCGCAACGGGTCGCCAGACGAATCTACGGCACCTGGTGCTGGGCCGTTTTCCTGCTCGTCAGCGTGCCGGTTGCCGGACTGGTCGTCCTGCTGCGCGCGCCAGCGATCGGCCGCTGCGTCGTCCATCACGCGGCGCGAATCTTCCTGGCACTGACCGGCATGCGCCTCTGCCCCACTCCCCTGACGGCTCTGCCGACGACGCCGCACCTGCTGCTGGTCAACCACTGCAGCTACCTCGATACTCTGGCTCTGTGCGCCACGCTCCCGCCAACGCAGGCCTACTGCTTTGTCGCCAAACGCGAGTTCGTCGCGCAGCCGGTGATGCACGCCATCCTGCGCGCGCTCGGCACGCTGTTCGTCGAACGCTTCGAGGCATCGAGAAGCGCCGAAGACGTGGACGAAATCGTCGCCGCGCTCGGGCAAGGTCAACGCGTGGCCATTTTCCCCGAGGGCACCTTCTCGCGAGAAGCCGGCCTCAAACCCTTCCGGATGGGCGCTTTCGTCGCCGCAGCGCGCGCCGGAGTGCCAATCCAGGTCGGCGGTCTGCGCGGGACGCGCAGCGTTCTGCGCGACAAGACCTGGCTGCCGAGACACGGGCACTTGGCTTTCGAACTCGGGGCAGTACTGGTCCCGGAGGGTGACGACTGGGCTGCGGCGGTCCGGCTACGTGATGCCACCCGCCGGGAGATGCTGCAACTCTGCGGGGAACACGATCTGGAACGGTGACGGCGATCAGGCGGCGCTGAGGCCTGTTTCGAGGCACTACTCCTGGTCGCTGGCACAGGTGGCGATCTGTGTGGTCAGCATAGGCTTGGCGCTGGTCAAGGTAATCTCGACCGCTATGCTGTGTTCAGTTCTTCGCGCAGCACTTTGCGCAGCGTCGCCACCGTAATTGGCTTGTCCTCGGCTTCCTTGCTCGCCGCATCGTCCACCACAGCACGTAGTGCCGTGTTGATCATTGTCTGGTATCCCGCACCCAGCGCCTCTGCCCGCGCTCGAAAGAACTCGATGACTTCGTCGTCAAGCATGATCGTGATGCGGGTCTTCCCCGTTGAGGGGATGACCGCACCCCGCTTGCCATTGCTGAAATCATATTCCTTACGCATCGTATTGCTCCGCTTCGCCTTTGCTGGCCTTACGCGCAGAGATCAGCCGGGTTCGGCTCTCGCGCGGTGAATGGACGACGACCAGGACCCGTCCGAGTGCGTCCATGCCCAGCGTTACGAAGCGCTGCTCTCCCTCTGCGTCAGGATCTTCGATGGTGACAGCCATCGGGTCACGCAGTGCTTGCTCGGCATGGGCGAAGCTGACCTTGTGTTTGGCCAGATTGGACTTGGCCTTGGCTGGGTCGAACTCAATGTCCATCGGCGTATTATGCGTATATTATGCATATAGTCAATCGCGACGAACTGCTGAATCGGTTACTGGGCTGATCGGATCGGAGGTAACCGAAGTCGCCGGCCGCTGTCCCTTCGTTGTTCGAGTTCAGACCGGATCCGTGGCACGGCCGCGGCCAATCCAGTAGGGGCGCAGCATGCTGCGCCCCTGCAAGCCTACGCGATCGTCAGCGTCCGCACGCTGCCAGTGACGGTACCGTTGCCATTGCGCACGCGGGTCCTGAGCTTCACGCTCTGCCCGACCGAGAAAGGCCCGATCGCGTTGCCGCTGGGGTCGGCGGCGATGCTGTGGGTTCGCGTCCCTCACCCCAACGAGCTTTAGCCCTCGCCTTTAGCCCTACGCAGGTGACCACCTCGCCTTTGCGGGTCATCAAGGGAACTGCAAGGGCTGCCAGTCGTATGATATGCTCGCAAGGTATCCAACAACAACGAGGAGGGATCATGTCCACGTCACACGCTACGCCCTTTCGACGCACCTTGCCCACAGGGGTACTTTGCATCAGCGCTCTACTAAGCGCATGCGCCACACCCTATAGCGAGGCGCCACTGGCGACCAACTTCGCGACCACCAAACAGCCCAAGCTACAGGCAGGGGCGCACTGGAACGTCATCGCAGGCAGCGCTGCAGAGACGCTGATCGCCTCGCTCAAGACTGGCCGTGGATGCCTCGCGCCAGCCCCCGAGTGCACACGGGTTTACGTGCAACCGCCGGCTGATCAGTCCGCTTTTGCGCAGGCCTTCCGCACCGCTTTCGTGACTGCACTGGTCAATGCCGGCATGCCTGTCGCCCGCAATCCCGCCGGCGCGACCCAGATCGATACTGACATCCAGGTGGTGAAATTCTCGCCGAAACGCCCGGACGGGCAGTTTGCCAGCGCAACCGTGCTCTACGCAGGCCTCTGGGGCCTGTCCGGTGTGTGGGAGAATGCCTCTCCCGGCGCTGCCGGCGCACTGGCTTTTGGCGTCTTGGACACCTGGCGCTGGATGACTTCCGAATTCGCGTCCGGACCCACGCCGCAGCTTGAAGTGATCGTTACCGTCTCCGCCAGCGCCGGCGGCCAATACCTCGGCCGCGCGACAAACGTCTATTACGTCGCCGATGGAGACGCTCTGCTGTACGTCCAGCCTCAGCCGCCGGCGCTCTACAGCATCGCGGTCACCGGAGGTCAATGATGATCAAGCCTTTGCTGCTTGCTGGTGCCCTGTCTATCGGTCTCCTGTCCGGCTGTGCGACCGACGCCAATCGTGTGCCGGAGATCACCTACGAAGCCGCGGCCAACAGTCCCTTTGTTGCTACCAATTACCGGGCGGCAGATGCGCTGATCAGCCAATTCCGGGCATCTCCCGATGGTGGCCCGCTGATCGTCGCTACCGTGGTCAATATCGACGCGCTCGACCAGTCGTCAACGCTCGGGCGCCTAATCTCCGAGCAAGTCTCGGCGCGATTTTCCCAGCGTGGCTGGGCGATGGTCGAGATGAAATTCCGCAGTGCCGTTTACATGAAGCGAGGTGAAGGCGAACTCATCCTGACCCGCGAAATAGGTGAGGTTGCCCGACTGAACAAAGCTCAGGCGGTCATCCTTGGAAGCTATGGTGTCAGCGGCACGGTGGTTTTCATCAACATGAAGATCGTCCAGCCCGGCAGCAACATCGTCGTTGCCGCCTACGATTACGTTCTGCCCTACAACAACGAGATACGCAGCATGCTCGTGCGTAGCACCAGGTAGCCTCCCGACCACACCAAACCTCGATTTGCAACAAGCCGCCTTCGGGCGGCTTTTTTCCGCACCCGGGGTCACAAACACACGGGGTCTTGAATCATGCATTAGGCATCGCGTTTCAGCGATCTCCGTGACGGGACGGTGTATTTCGGCGATCGTCGCATACAGATCGAGTGGCGCGCTGAGGTAGAAGAGGCAGTTGCGGGGAATTCGAAGATGACGACGAGGTGGTCCTGAGTCATGGGCGGAAGGAAATCAAAGGGCGCACCGGCCCCGAAATGGATGGACCAGAGTGCGCCCGGATCAGCAAACTCTCAGCGGGGCAAGCGCCAAACGGTCATGACTTCTCAAGACACGCCAAATCATGAAAGTCATGACCGTTTCCCTCCATTGCAGGGCGCATTCCGGCTTGCACGCCGGAATCGCTCGATGGGCGCGGAGCATGCTCCGCGAATTCCCCATCTCGCGCGACTTCCTTAGCGCGGCCGTTGGCCACAACCAAAAATGACGAAATCATTCACGCAGATGTGTCAATTCCTGCGGGGGAATTTCATAGTAGCTTCTTGGACAATCCTGTGGGAGGCGCCGGTTCAGTCAGAATTCCCGCAGGCGCGCGTCGTCGCTTGCCGGCACTCCCCGCTCGACCCTGACCGGGAGAATACCGATCGTGCGGCCGTCCTGGGTCGCGACGATGAAGCGCCAGTCGCCGGGTTGAGGATCGAGCACCCATGAATAGCCGCGAAAGCCGCGATCACGGCCGCCCGTGCTCTGAAAAGGCCTCCGGTACACCTGCCGCCAGCCGTTGGCTTCGTGGACTTCCCAGCGGTGTTCGAGGAGCGCGGTCACCCCCAGCGGCGCAAAGACCGCCGACACCCCGTACAGCCGCCCGCGGGCGGGCACGTGCACGGTGGCCGCCTGATCCCGCCAGAACTGCCACCAGGGGGCCGCCTCTACCTGCAGCGCATACTGGCCAGCCTGCTGCACGAAATTCTGTCCTGCCGCCAGGTCGCGCTTGACCAGGGGCACCGGGGCGATCATGTCGAGAAGCCAGGCCAGTATCAACACCGCCGCCAGACCCCAGGCAGGCAGAATGCGCCCCGGGCTACCCGGTGCAAGCCAGCGCAGGCCGTGCGTCAGCGTGACGCCGGCGGCGGTGGAGACATAGAACCACAGCGGCGACAGGCTTCCCAGGGCATGTGGCAGGACGAAGTTGAACAGGAGGATCGCATTGAGCGCAAACAATGCCCATGTCAGGGTGAAACGTCGGCCGTAGCGATCGCCGACAAACTCGTTGGCGACCAGGAGCGCACCCAGAAACGCCGCCATCAGCCAGGTGCCGATGTGGCCGGAGCTCTTGAAGTAGAGAATGAAGAGCGCCGAAAAGATGCCGCCGAAGAAGAACTGCAGTAGCAGATAGGGCGCTTGCCAGGCCAGCCCTACGACGCGTCCGCGCAGGGACTCGTCGACCGCCGGCGGCGCCACGGCCAGCTCCTCCCGCCGGGCCAGCCAGAGGGTCAGTATCGCGGCGCCGAACAGGAAAGCTCCCAGGCGCCAGAAGTCGATGACCCTGATTCGCTCGCCAAGCGTCAACGCATCCCAGGCGAACCCGCCGAGAAAGGCGAGCACCGGATAGAGGCGCCGCAGGACGGCCCAGATGGGCATGGTGATCAAGAAAGCAGGCGCCTGACGCGGTGGCAATACCGAAGGGTGCGTGAGGTCGGGAGTGTAATCGAATCGTCGGTCATGCGGCGGGCTTGGCCGGGCCGACGGCTGCATTTCTACGCCTGACACGCACCCTACGCCAGCGAGCAAGGCGGGAGCAGATGATCGGCGGCCTGCCCCACTAGGCGATCAAAGGCCCGGTCACCCCCCGGACCTTGTTTCTACCGTCGGTCAGCCGGCAAGAAGCCTGGTACGACACCCGGCTTTGCTCGCCAGGGATACCTACTCAGCGGCCAAGCAACGGCGCCATGTCGGTGGCGTGTTTCTCGGCTTGCTTGGCCGACTTCTTTTCCTTCGGGGTCAGCAGCGGTTGCTTCTTCTGTTCCTTGTTGCCTTGCCTGATCTTGCCCATGACCGTACTCCTGGTGAGCACCTGCAAACGCAGATGTAATTCGAGTATAGGCCGATCAGGAAGTGGAAACCGCTTGCCGGAAAATAAAAACCAGGTGCCTGGGTAATGTCCCTGGCAACGATGCTGAGCATGCCGGCACGAAGCGCGCTGGCGCAACGAACTCCGGCGTCCGTGGACAAGTCGGAAAAAAGTACGCAACGAGAAGCGCTATGTATTCCAGCCAACAGTGTTGGCGCGATGTTGTGCCTAAGCTGTCGTCTGGAATTCAAGGTGGGTGATTGCCTGAACCGTGCTTCCACGGTTGGCATGCCCGTACCGCTGAACTCCTGTTTTCAATTTCAAGAGGAGCAACACCGTGCTTGCTGTAAGCCCAGAACTGATCAACTCTACCGAGATCAACACCCATGCCTTCATGACGCTGTCGAAAATAGCATTTTCCAGCATCCAACGCCTGGCCGCCCTGAACCTGAATGCGACTCGCGTTGCGTTGGAGGACGGCACCACCGCCTTCGGCCACCTGGTGCAGCGCAAAGACGTGCAGAAAGGGCAGCAACTGCCGGGCGGTACAAGCGGGACAGCGAGCAATAACGCGCTCGCTTATCTCAAGGGCGTGCAGGACATTGCCGCCGAAACCCAGGAAGAAGTCACCAAGCTCGTCAGTTCCTACTTCACCCCGCACGGCGACGACTCCAAGCCCAGCGCCGGCTGGCTCAAAGGCTTCGAACAGTTCAAGAGCTTTGCGCAGCAGATTACCGACATGACAGCAGCCAACATTAAAGTAGTCGGCGACGCAACAGCTCGAATCGCAACCGAGGCGGTCTCACAGTCGAAGAATATTGGGATTGCATCACCGCTCAGAACCTAGTTCTAACCCAGGGTCCCCGCCAGACGGGGGTCTTTCGAGGTTTTTGTGGTATTTTGCGAAACGCCGTCAGGCCACGGACGGGCCAGAGAAACGACGACAGAAGAGCTTGCCCATGACGCGCCAGGAATGAAGCAGCCGCTCAGCGCCTTCATCCTCAAGAACGATGCTGACCTCTTCTACTTGCTCTGCAAACGACTTTTCGCGACGAGTCCGGTGCCGGCGTGCGACCTGCGGCTGGTAAAACATGGTAAGACATGACGGAACGCCATTCCGGGCACACCGGTCGGCCAGCGCTGCGCAGTGCGCCGATGACCAGCCGAGCGTGTACACTGTTCTGGTCGATGTCACTGAACGTACACAAGCTGAAACTGAACTCAGGCGCCACCGTGACCACCTCGAAGAACTCCTCGAAGCTGGACGGTTTCCAGGCGACTCGAATCATCCGCAAGCTGCCCAAGAACGAACAGCTACCGCTTGTGGCATTGACCGCCTACGCATTTGACGACGACAGTCGCTACTCACTCACCAGAAAAGGAACCTGCCATGAGCACCGCCTGCACCTCTTGCCAACGCCGCCGCCTGGCTGCCGCGTTCAGTTGCCGACTGGTCGCCGCACTGGCGCTCGCTGGCGCGATAACGTCGGCGTTCGCTGAGGGACTCGTGCCGCCGAGCAAGGGGCAGACGGTATACGTGCCGATCTACTCCGAGATTCGGCACGGCAATGTCGGCTCATCGGGCAGGTCCGAGAGCACGCTGATGGCGGTGATGGTCAGCGTCCGCAATACCGACGCGACCAACTCGATCCGGGTCGTTGCCGCACCCTACTACAACACCGACGGCGTCCTGATCCGGAACTCGGTGCCGATACCGAGAGTCATTCCGCCCTTCGGCACCTTCGAACTGTTTGTCGAACTGCGCGAGAACGCCGGTGGTTCCGGCGCGAATTATGCGATCAAGTGGGACGCCGCGACGCTGGTCTCGCCGCCGACCATCGAGGCGCTGCATTCGAAGTTTCAGGCCGGCTATTCAGTCGCCTTCATTTCGCGTAGCCGCGCCATTTCGGAACCCTGACTCGGCGCCAACCCTGATGCCCGTTACCAACCGCGTGATCAGGCTGACGACGACTCCCGAGGACCACCGTATCGCGCAGCTTGCCGCGGCGGCGATCGGCCTCTCACTGATCGACGCGGCAATCCCACTGCCCTTGCCCGGAGTCAAACCCGGACTGGCCAACATCGTGACGCTGATTGTCCTGGCGCGCCACGGCTGGGTCGCCGCCGCCTGGGTGTGCGGCCTGCGGGTCTTTGCCGGCGGCCTGCTACTGGGCTACTTTCTCGCGCCGGGTTTCTTCATGAGCCTCATCGGCGCGCTATTCAGCCTGCTCACACTCGCCGTCGCCTGTCGACTACCCGGCCGCTGGTTCGGGCCGGTGAGCTGGAGCATTCTGGCCGCCTTTGCCCATATCGGCGGGCAACTCTTGCTGGCGCGACTGTGGCTGATCCCGCATAACGGCCTTTTTCTGCTGGTGCCGTTCTTCGCGGCGGCGGCGCTTGTTTTCGGTATCATCAATGGTCTGCTCGCCGCGCGCCTGCTCGAAGAACTACCTGCCCAGGACCACAAGATCGCTAATGCCAAGGTCGAAAACGCCTGAAACCATCTGTCTGGCCTTCACCGGCGCTTCCGGTATGCCCTACGGCATCCGCTTGCTCGAATGCCTGCTGGCCGCCGGCTGCCGGGTTCAGCTCCTATACTCGCAGGTGGCGCAGGTCGTCGCCCGGCAGGAGATGGGGCTCGATCTGCCGGCACGCGCCAGCGAGGCGCAGGCCATCCTGCACCAGCGCTACCTCGCCCTGCCCGGCCGGCTGGAGGTCTACGGCCGCGAGGAATGGTTCGCACCAGTCGCCAGCGGCTCCAACCCGCCGGACGCGATGGTCGTCTGCCCCTGCTCGATGGGAACCCTGGCGGCGATTGCGCAGGGACTGGCCAGCAAGCTGATCGAGCGTGCCGCCGACGTCGTCCTCAAGGAAGGCCGCAAGCTGATCGTCGTGCCGCGCGAGACGCCACTGTCGACGATCCATCTCGAGAACATGTTGCGTCTGGCGCGGGCAGGAGCCGTGATTCTGCCGCCCAATCCAGGCTTTTATCACCATCCGCAGTGCGTCGACGACCTGGTTGACTTCATCGTGGCCCGTATACTCGATCAACTGGACATCCCCCATACGCTGATGCAGCGCTGGGGAGATCAGGACGCTGCCAGTTGAGCTGGCTTGCAACGGGGATTCCCGGCGCGCCGCTCGCGACCCGCTGGACACGTCTACCGCGGCGCAAGCCGATCGTCTCGTCGCAACGATGAGCGCCGCGCGCTCCTGGCCAATGCTGCTGGCTGTCTTCTGTAGCGCAGAAGCGGCTTCGATGGCCGGTTTTGCGCTGGTGCCGTCGCTCCTCCCCCGACTGACGCAACAATGGTCCTTGTCGGCGACCCAGGGCGGCTGGCTGAGCGGCATTTTTTTTCTCGGCTACATCGTCGCCGTGCCGGTCCTGGTCAGCCTGACCGATCACCTCGATGCGCGGCGCGTCTATCTCGCCTGCGCTGCCTTGAGCGGCCTCGCCATGGCCGGCTTTGCCAGCTTCGCCGACAGTTTCGCGGCCGCCCTGTGCTGGTGGTGGCTAGCCGGGCTGGCGCTCGCCGGCACCTACATGCCGGGCCTGAAGGCGCTAACCGATCGGCTGCCGGTGGCTGCTCAATCACGGAGCACCGCCTTCTACACCGCCACTTTCGGGGTCGGCGCCGGCCTGTCGTATCTGTGGATCGAGTGCGTCAAAGACCTCGTGCAATGGCCCCTGCTATTCGCCATTGCCGCAGCGTGTGCCGCGCTGGCGGTCCTGCTCGTCTGGTGCGCCGTCCCGCCAGGCAAGGCCCCGGAGCCAGCCAGCGCCAGGGTCGGCGATTGGCGCAGCGATTGGCAAAGCGTCTTGCGCGACCGCCGCATCCTGGCCTTCTGCGGCGGCTATTTCGGACACAACTGGGAGCTCTTCGGTTTCCGCGCCTGGCTGGTCGCTTATCTGACCTGGACGCAGACCACTGCGCCGGACCTATGGACGACCATGCCGGGACTGATTGCCGCACTGGCGACCTTCCTCGCGGTACCCGCCAGCATCCTCGGCAACGAGGGCGCGCATCGTTGGGGACGGAGCCGCTGGTTGCAAGGGGTGATGCCTTTTTCCTGCCTTCTGGGACTCGCCGTTGCCTTGTCGGGTGGCCAGTCGAGCCGCTTGCTGGTGCCCTTGCTGCTGGTTTACGCAGCGAGCATGAATCTCGATTCGGCGGCGCTGACCGCCGGACTGCTGATTGGCACCTCGACCGGAATGCGTGGCACGGCGCTCGCCTTGTACTCGTCGATCGGCTTCGCCGGTGCTTTCGTCGGTCCGGTGGCTTTTGGCATGGCGCTCGATGCCTTCGGTCGCGGCAGTCACGCCGGCTGGGCGGCGGGCTTCGTGACGCTGGCCTGCGGGGTGGCGTTCGGACGCTGGGCGATCGGCAGGATCGGCACATTGCCGTCCGAAAGCAGTTCGCCATGAGCAAACTTCCGTGTTTCGTGGGCGTCGCAAGCTTTCAAGGAGTCGTGCGGAGTGAGAGCAGAAGCTTCTTGATCGGCGCCGGCAAGGCCGCCGAGGCCACATTTTCGAACGGCAACCATTCCCACACCGCTTCCATGGCGGACGGGCCGATGATTTCGACATCGGCGTGCAGCACGTCGATGGTCAGGCGGAAATGGGTAAACGTGTGGCTGACTGGCAGCAGGGTTTCCGTCCTCAGCAGACGACAGCCGTGCTGGCGGGCGAACCCTTCAGCAGACTCACCGACCAGTGCTGGCAAGCTCAGCAGCCCACCCCAGATGCCCAGCGGTGGCCTTCGTTCGAGCAGCACGCGCCGGCCGTCGCTGAGCAACAACACCCTGCTGGCACGTTCCGGCAGCGCTTTTCTTGCCTGCTGCAGCGGCAATTCGGCCTGCCGGCCATCGCGACAGGCAACACAAATCGGCTGCAGCGGACAAGCGTCACACACCGGCCGGTGGCGCGTGCAAACGGTCGCTCCGAGATCCATCATCCCTTGCGTATAACTTTCGATGTCGCTTTCGGGCAACAGCGCTTCGGCCAAAGCCCACAGATCGCGTTCGCTCTGCGCGTTGGCAGCGCTGCTTTGAACAGCGAAGCAGCGCGCCAGCACGCGTTTGACATTGCCGTCGAGGATCGCCGCCCGGCAGCCAAAGGCGAAGACGCTGATCGCGGCGGCGGTCGATCGACCGATCCCCGGCAATGTCGCGTTATTTCCGGGATCGGCAGAAAACCTGCCTGAACGCTCGCCGACGATGGTCTGCGCACAGCGATGCAGGTTGCGCGCCCGGGCATAGTAACCGAGGCCAGACCAGAGTTCGAGGACGCTTCCCAGCGGTGCCGCGGCCAGCGCGGCGAGCGTCGGGAAACGGGCGAGAAAGCGAACGTAGTAGGGAATCACGGTCGCCACCTGTGTTTGCTGGAGCATGATTTCGGACAGCCAGATCCGGTACGCGTCGCGCGTCTGCTGCCAAGGCAGGTCGTGGCGGCCATTGGCCTTCTGCCAGGCGATCACGCGATCGGCGAATTGCGCGTGCCGCTGTGGATCATCTGGGGGCATTGTGCGAGGCAAACGTTCGAGGATCAAGAGGCTGGGCGCCGCAGTCTACTAGAATCGGCTCGACACGGAAACGCTGGCCGGCGATAATCAAGAGTCAATTCCCTGCCGACCACGGATCTCACCATGCCTGATCAAAGCCTCCTCAGCGCCTGATGCACCTACCTCTGTCCCCTCAGGAATACCTGCATACCCCGTCAGCCGCGTCAGATATGGCCGATCTGCGTTGCGCGAATGATGACCTCGGCGCCGTGCCGGCGACCAGCGAGGTCGTCTTTCGCCATTTCCGCGATGCCCTGAGCCGCTTTCCCACAGGGGTCACGGTGATTACCGCGCTGACGCCCGACGGCACGGCGATCGGCGTGACGATCAGCTCCTTCAACTCCGTTTCACTCGAGCCACCGCTGATTCTCTGGAGCCTGTCGTCGACCTCGCCCAACCTTGCTGCCTTCGCCCAAGTGAGCCATTATGCGGTCAACATCCTGGCGGCCGATCAACGCTGGATTTCGGAATGCTTCGCCGCCCGCGAAGAGGATCGCTTCACCGGGGTACGGGTACGCCAGGGGCTTGGTGGTGTGCCGCTGGTCGAGGGATGCTCGGCCTGGTTTGAGTGCAGCCACGAGGCGCAATACCCCGGCGGCGACCATCTCATTCTGGTTGGCCGCGTCCACCGCTTCACGCTGGGAGAGGTCAGTGAGCCACTGATCTTCCATGGCGGCCGCTATCGCGAATTAGGCGCTGAGGCCGACAGATGACGAAAAAAAACCCGCCGGAGGCGGGTCCCTGTTGCACTCCCGAAAAATTCAGGCGCGCGAGATATTCGATGCTTGCTTGCCCTTTGGGCCCTGCGTCACGTCGAAGGAAACTTTTTCGCCCTCTTTGAGGGTCTTGAATCCACCCATGGTGATCGCGGAGAAATGAGCGAAGAGATCCTCGCTACCATCATCCGGAGTAATGAAGCCGAAACCCTTGGCGTCATTGAACCACTTCACTGTACCAGTTGCCATAGTGCCACTTCCTTGAAAAAAGACAAAATCCGGGCGTCGCCCGACTTGCATGCTTCCGAATCCACCCCTGGTGCTACGAGATCCCAGACATAAAGAACCTCCGTCCAGCGGCGTGACTCAAAACATTCGGCCTTTTTACGCTAAGTCAGGCACACGCGTCAAGCCCTTTTGCTGATTCCTCTTCGCCACGCGGCATCGGACGCGAAAATTAGCCTTGGCCGGTATTGCGCATCCAGCAAGACTGGTTAGAATTGAGGAATGGCGACAAAGCATCAGGACAGTTCCTTACTCGAAGCAAGACGTGCGCAGATCAAGCAGCCTCCATTTTACAAGGTCCTGTTGCTGAACGACGATTTCACACCTATGGATTTCGTGATCGTCGTTCTGCAAAGGTTTTTTGGCATGGATCGAGAACAGGCGACGCGAATCATGCTCAAAGTTCATACAGAGGGGCGAGGCGTCTGCGGAGTTTTCGCGCGTGACGTTGCGGCCACGAAAGTAGACCAGGTCACAACCTTCGCACGGAGCAACCAGCACCCCCTGGCGTGCGTCATGGAGGAAAACTGAATGATTGCGCAGGAACTGGAAGTTAGCTTGCACATGGCTTTTGTCGAGGCTCGACAAAAGCGCCATGAATTCATCACCGTCGAACACCTTCTGCTCGCCCTGCTTGACAACCCGTCGGCTGCCGACGCCCTGCGCGCCTGCGGCGCAAGCATCGAACCACTGCGCAAGGATTTGGCCCGGTTCATTGGTGAACACACGCCAACGGTCGCCGGTGATGATGAAATCGACACGCAACCGACGCTGGGGTTCCAGCGGGTGATCCAGCGCGCCATCCTGCACGTCCAGTCTTCCGGCAGAAAGGAAGTCAACGGCGCCAACGTCCTCGTCGCGATTTTTGGCGAGAAGGATTCGCACGCTGTCTACTACCTGCAAAAACAGGGAGTCACCCGCCTCGACGTGGTCAATTTCATCGCCCACGGCATTAGCAAGGTGCCGCAGAACGCGCCGCGCAACGACCAGGAGGTGGAGACGGAAAGCGACCCGCAAGGTGCCAGCGGCCCGCTCGAGAGCTACACCATCAACCTCAACGCCTTGGCCTTGCAGGGCAAGATCGATCCTCTGATTGGCCGTGATCAGGAACTTGAGCGGGTCATCCAGACGCTCTGCCGTCGGCGGAAGAACAACCCCCTGCTGGTGGGCGAAGCGGGCGTCGGAAAGACGGCGATCGCTGAAGGGCTGGCGCGGCGGATCGTCGAATGTGACATCCCCGAGATCCTGGCCAAGGCCAACGTCTATTGCCTCGACATGGGCTCTTTGCTCGCCGGCACCAAGTATCGCGGTGACTTCGAACAGCGCCTGAAGGGTGTTCTCAAGCAATTGGGGGAAAACCCGCAGGCGATCCTGTTCATCGACGAAATCCACACCCTGATTGGCGCCGGATCGGCTTCGGGCGGTACGCTCGACGCGTCCAACCTGCTCAAGCCTGCGCTGTCCACCGGTCAGTTGAAGTGCATAGGCGCGACGACCTACACCGAATATCGCGGCATCTTCGAAAAGGACCACGCACTGTCACGGCGATTCCAGAAGATTGACGTGAACGAACCGTCGAGCGCCGAAGCGGTGGAAATCCTCAAGGGGCTCAAGTCACGCTTCGAGTCGCACCACGGAATCAAATACTCGGCGGCGGCATTGACCACCGCCGTCGAGTTGTCGGTACGCTTCATTACCGACCGCCACCTGCCCGACAAAGCGATTGATGTCATCGACGAGGCAGGAGCCGCGCAGCGGATCCTGCCCAAATCCCGGCAGAAAAAATTGATTGGCAAGATCGACATCGAGGAAATCGTCGCCAAAATCGCTCGCATTCCTTCGACACATGTGTCATCGGACGACCGCACCAGTCTCAGGAATCTCGATCGTGACCTGAGAGCGGTAGTTTTTGGCCAGGACGTAGCGATCGACGCGTTGGTCAGGGCGATCAAGATGGCACGTTCGGGTCTGGGTAACCCGACCAGGCCGATTGGCAGCTTCCTTTTCTCGGGCCCGACCGGCGTCGGCAAAACCGAGGTGGCCAGGCAACTGGCGTACTGCCTGGGTAACGAGCTGATTCGTTTCGACATGTCGGAATACATGGAACGACACGCCGTGTCGCGCCTGATCGGTGCTCCACCGGGCTACGTGGGCTTCGACCAGGGCGGCTTGCTGACCGAGGCAGTCACCAAGAAGCCGTACAGCGTCCTGCTGCTCGACGAGATTGAAAAGGCGCATCCCGACATCTACAACATCCTGCTCCAGGTCATGGATCACGGCACGCTGACCGACAACAACGGACGCAAAGCGGACTTCCGCAACGTGGTCATCATCATGACCACCAACGCCGGACAGGAAGCGATCCAGAAGTCGACGATGGGCTTCACGCAGACGCGGCAGTCCGGTGATGAAATGGTCGAGATCAAGCGGATCTTCACTCCCGAGTTCCGTAATCGGCTCGACGCCACCATCTCCTTCAAGGCGCTCGACCACGAGGTCATCCTGCGGGTGGTGGACAAGTTCCTGATGCAACTCGAGGCGCAACTGCACGAGAAGAAGGTGGACGCCATCTTTACCTCGTCACTGAAGGCTCATCTCGCTGCCCGCGGCTTCGACCCACTGCTGGGCGCCCGACCCATGGCCCGACTGATTCAGGACACGATTCGCTCGTCGCTGGCCGACGAACTGCTTTTCGGCCGACTGGCCAGTGGCGGCCACGTCACCGTCGACATCGACGATGACAAGAAGGTCAAGCTGGTCTTCGCGGACGAGCCAGAGACCGTCGCTTGAGGACAGCCACCAACCGTTGCCTTGCACTCACGCCGCAGGAATTTTTTTGTTCCGTTCACCTCCCACAAGTTGAGCACACGAGGCAAGCGTTATGAATTTCAAGACCCCCGACCTCCTCGACAGTCACGAAGACAGGATTGGCGATGGCCGTATGCGCGTCGTTGCGCCCATGTTCCAGCGCTACGGTGGACGGCCATCGTTCAGCGGTCAGATCGTCACACTGAAGATCTTCGAGGACAACTCTCTGGTCCGCGAAGCGCTCGCCCAGGAGGGCAAGGACAAGGTACTGGTCGTCGATGGCGGTGGCTCGATGCGCTGCGCCCTGGTCGGCGACCAGTTGGCCATCCTGGCGCACAAGAGCGGCTGGGAGGGCATCGTCGTTTACGGCTGCATCCGCGATTCAGAGGACATCGGCCACATTGACCTTGGCCTGCGCGCGCTCAATACGCATCCCATGAAGAGCGTCAAGAAAGGAATCGGTGACCGCGATCTGGCCGTAACCTTCGGCGGCGTGACTTTCCGGCCGGGTGAGTGGATCTACGTTGACTGTGACGGCGTCGTCGTCAGCGACCAACCGTTGAGCTGACATTGTGAACTCCTCCATTGACCTGCTCAAAGCGATCCGGACAGGCCGCCTTCAGGACGTCCGGGAAGTCCTGGATGCCGGCGCTCCCGTGGAACTCCATGACGGCCGCGGCGAACCGGGCCTGCCGCTTGGTGTGGCCTGCTTCATGGGGTTTGCCGACATCGTCCGTGAACTGGTCAGCCGTGGCGCCAAGTCCAATCTACCCGACAACGCACAGTCCACGTCCCCCTTGTCGATGGCCATTCGCGGTCGCCGAACCGAAGTCGTGAAGGTGCTCATCGAAATGGGTGCCGTCGTTCCGCCGGGCATGAAGACGGGACTGACCGAGCAGGAGATGATGATCGCGCGCTGGAAGGGGCAGCACTACGCGAGCGCTGCGCAGGTTGCCGAGCATGGTGCCGAGTCGCCCGTTGTCGAAGAAATCGAAATGACCCGCTGCTACGGGACAGATACGGCCGTTCTCGACGCGGACATGATCCGAGCGGCACGAGACATGGACAAAAAGTAGGGCCAGGTCAGCAGCCCCTTATAATCCAGCGTTCCGCCATGAGAAGCACAAGCCAGTGAATCCCCACCTAAGCAAATTGCAGCCCTATCCCTTCGAGAGGTTACGGCAACTCTTTGCCGGCGTCACGCCGAACCGGCAGTTGCGTGAGATCAGACTTTCGATTGGCGAGCCGCAGCACGCCACACCGGCTTTCATCACGGACGCGCTGAGCGCCAACCTCGCCGGCCTGGCCAGTTATCCCAGCACGCTCGGCAGTAGCGAATTGCGCGGCGCCATTGCCGCCTGGCTGAAACGTCGCTATGGCTTGAGCGACATCGACGCTGAAACGCAGATCATCCCGGTCAACGGGTCGCGCGAAGCCTTGTTCGCCTTTGCCCAGGCGGTCATCGACCCGTCGCGGGGCGGCACGCCGCTGGTCGTCAGCCCCAACCCCTTCTATCAGATCTACGAGGGGGCGGCCTTTCTCGCCGGCGCCGATCCGCGCTTTCTCAACACCCTGCCGAGCAACGATTACGCGTTTGACTTCGACGCACTGAGCGAGGCCGAATGGCAACGCGTGCAGCTCTTCTATGTCTGCTCGCCGGGCAACCCGACCGGCAAGGTGCTGCGCCTCGATGACTGGCGACGGCTGTTCGCGCTCGCCGACAGGTATGGCTTCGTCATTGCCTCGGACGAGTGCTACTCGGAGATCTTTTTCGACGAGGCAAAACCGCCCCTCGGCGCCTTGCAGGCCGCCCGCTTGCTCGGTCGCGGCTGCGAACGACTGGTCATGTTCTCCAGCCTGTCCAAGCGATCCAATGTTCCCGGCATGCGCTCGGGCTTCGTCGCCGGCGACGCGGCGACGCTTCAGTCATTCCTGCTCTACCGCACCTATCACGGCAGCGCGATGAGTCCGGCGGTGCAGGCGGCCAGTGTCGCGGCCTGGAGCGACGAGTCGCACGTGGTCGGTAACCGCCGCCAATACACGCAGAAATTCGCCGCGGTGACACCACGCCTGGCCGAGGTCCTGGAAACCGCGCTGCCCGATGCAGGCTTCTACCTGTGGGCGAGAACGCCGATCGACGACGGTGACTTCGCCCGCCGGCTACTCGCCGACTATAATGTGCTTGTTCTGCCGGGGAGCTTGCTGGCGCGCACTGCCCAGGGGGTCAATCCGGGCGCCGGCTTCGTCCGCATCGCGCTCGTCGCGCCACTCGCGGACTGCGTCGAAGCTGCCGAACGTATCGCTTCATTCACTTCAAAACTCTAGGAAAAGCAGCCATGCAGGCAATTCAGCGGGTCATCGAGATCATCGAAGGGGCGTGGGACAACCGGACCTCACTGCAGCCGGGCAGCGCACCAGACGCCATCCGCGAAGCCGTCGCCGAGGTCCTTGGCCGGCTCGACGAAGGCACCCTGCGCGTCGCCGAAAAGCTTGACGGCGAATGGGTCACACACCAGTGGATCAAGAAGGCCGTACTCCTGTCGTTCCGGCTGCAGGACAACACCCTGATCGATGGCGGACCGCTGCGCTATTTCGACAAGGTACCGAGCAAATTCGCCGATTACGACAGCGAGAAGTTCGCGCGTGGCGGCTTCCGCGTCGTTCCGCCGGCAACCGCCCGACGCGGCGCCTTCATTGGCCGGAACGTCGTGCTCATGCCCTCCTACGTCAACATCGGCGCCTATGTCGATGAAGGCACGATGGTCGACACCTGGGCGACGGTCGGCTCCTGTGCACAGATCGGCAAGAACGTGCACCTCTCCGGCGGCGTCGGAATCGGCGGAGTGCTCGAACCGCTGCAGGCAAACCCGACGATCATCGAGGACAACTGCTTCATTGGCGCTCGCTCTGAGGTGGTGGAAGGGGTCATCATCGGCGAAGGTTCGGTCATTTCGATGGGTGTCTATCTCGGCCAGTCCACCCGGATCTTCGACCGTGAAACGGGTACCGTGAGCTATGGCAGAATACCGCCGGGATCGGTCGTGGTGTCCGGAAACCTGCCCGCCAAGGACGGTAGCTACAGCCTCTACTGCGCGGTCATCGTCAAGAAGGTCGACGCCGGAACGCGCGCCAAGACCAGCATCAACGACCTGCTGCGCGGCGACTGACCGCTTGCCGATCGAATCCTGAACCGGCGAAGAACGAATGATCCTTGAAAAGCTCTTCCAGGTGATGGCCGACCGCCAGGCGTCGGACATCTTCATCAGTGCCGGCGCGCCGATCCACATCAAGATTCAGGGCAACACGGTCCCCGTCAATCAGCAGGTGATGGAACCGGCGATGGTCGACAAGATCGCCGCTGAACTGATGACTCCCCAGCAGCAGGACACCTTCGCAGCGACGAAGGAAATGAACCTCTCGCTGGGCGTCCCCAAGCTGGGCAATTTTCGCATCAACCTGTTCCGTCAGCGCTCGTCGATCTCGATCGTCGTCCGTTACATCCTCGGCAACATCCCGCTGCTCGATTCCCTGCAGCTGCCATCGATACTGGCTCAACTGGTCATGGAGAGGCGCGGCCTGGTGCTCATCGTCGGCTCGACGGGTGCGGGGAAATCGACCACCATCGCGTCGATGCTCGATCATCGCAACATCCATTGTGCGGGGCACATCCTGACCATCGAGGACCCGATCGAGTACTTGTTCAGGCACAAGAAGTCGATCGTCAACCAGCGCGAGATCGGCATGGATACCCTCGGCTGGAACAACGCCTTGAAGAACGCCATGCGGCAGGCGCCCGACTGCATCCTGATCGGCGAAATACGTGATCAGGAAACCATGCAGGCCGCCATCGCCTACGCCCAGACGGGGCACCTCTGTCTCGGCACGATGCACGCCAACAACAGCTACCACGCGCTCAACCGAATGATCAACTTCTTCCCGATCGACACCCGGGCTTCGCTGTATATGGACCTCTCGGTGAGCCTGAAGGCCATCGTTTCGCAGCGTCTGGTCAAGGGCAAGGACGGCAAGCAGGTGCCGGCGGCCGAAGTCCTGCTCAACAGTACACACGTGCAGGAACTCGTCGAACGCGGCGACATCCCGGCCCTCAAGGAGGCGATGGAACAGAGTCTCGCCCCCGGATCGCAGACCTTCGAGCAGGACCTCGTCCGGCTCTATCGCTCGGACGTCATCACGCTGGAGGAAGCACTCAGCAATGCCGACTCGCCAACCAACCTGTCCTGGTTGATCAACAACAGCGAAACGACCGCACACCCGAAGACGGAAGAAAAGCACAGCGAAACGGCCTCCGACTTCCTGGGTCCCGACCCTGGCGCGCCCTCCTACAAGGAGTTTACCTTGAGTCTCTATGACGACGACGGCACGTAAGCAAAAGCCCGCAGATGCCCATTGACAGAAAGCACGCGGCGACCTCGGACGCCACGCTTGAACTGGCCGAGCAACTGATCGCCTGTCGCTCGGTGACGCCGGTGGACGCCGGTTGCCTGGCGATCATCGCCAGCCGTCTCGAAGGGATCGGCTTTTGCTGCGAGTTCATGAATCGCGGCGCGGTCACCAACCTCTGGGCGCGCCGTGGCGAGCTTCACCCACTCGTCTGTCTGGCCGGCCACACCGACGTAGTCCCCAGTGGTCCGGCCGAGCAGTGGCACAGCGACCCGTTTCAGCCCGTGCAGAAGAACGGCGTGCTGTACGGACGAGGCGCGGCCGACATGAAGAGCTCCCTGGCTGCCTTCGTGACCGCCGTCGAAGGCTTCGTCGCCGCCCGACCCGAACATCGCGGCTCGATCGCTTTCCTGCTTACCTCGGATGAGGAAGGCGACGCCGTCGACGGCACCGTCGTCGTCACCGACGCCTTGCAACAACGTGGCGAGCTGATCGACTACTGCATCATCGGCGAACCGACCGCGGTCAACGCCCTCGGCGACATGGTCAAGAACGGCCGCCGCGGCTCGCTCTCGGCGAGGTTGACAGTGAAGGGAATTCAGGGCCACGTCGCCTACCCGCAGCAAGCGAGAAACCCCATTCATCTGGCCGCACCGGCGCTGGCCGAGCTGGCCCAGACGGTCTGGGATCAAGGTAACGCGTTCTTCCCGCCGACCACCTGGCAAGTCTCGAACATTCACGGTGGCACCGGGGCCGGCAACGTCATCCCGGGCAGCGTCGACATCGATTTCAATTTCCGCTTCGCGACGGCCAGCACGCCGGAACAGTTGAAGGCTCGGGTGAGCACGCTGCTCGACCGACACGGTCTGGACTACGACCTCGTCTGGAACCTCGCGGCCAGCCCCTTCCTGACCGGCGACGGCGCCTTGATCGACGCCTCTCTCGCCGCCATCCGCGCCGAGACGGGCCTCGAAGCCGAGCTATCGACGACCGGCGGCACCTCGGATGGTCGCTTCATCGCTGAAGTCTGCCCACAACTGATCGAGATCGGCCCGGTCAATGCCAGCATCCACAAAGTCAACGAATGCATCGAGGTGGCCGCCTTGCCGCAGTTGGCGGCCATCTATCGCCGGATTCTCGAACAATTGCTGCCCGCCCATGTTTGACCAGGCGGAGACCGAACTGTCGACGCTGCGCGACCTGCTGCGCTTTGCCGTCAGCCACTACAACGAAGCGCAACTATTCTTCGGTCACGGCGCCGACAACGCCTGGGACGAAGCCGCTTATCTGCTGTTGCACACCCTGCACCTGCCGCTCGACAGACTGGAACCTTTCCTCGACGCACGGCTGACGCGCGACGAACGCGCTGCCGTGCTGCACGTCGTCGAACGCCGGATTACCGAACGACTGCCGGTAGCCTATCTGACCCACGAAGCGTGGCTGGGTGAGTACCGTTTCTACGTAGACGAACGGGTGATCGTCCCGCGCTCGTTCATCGCCGAATTGCTACGCGAGCAACTGGCTCCCTGGATCGACGATCCCGGTGAAATCACCGCCGTGCTCGACCTCTGTACCGGGTCGGCCTGCCTGGCCATCGTCGCGGCGCACGCCTTCCCTGCCGCCACGATAGACGCCGTCGACCTCTCGCCGGAAGCACTCGCGGTGGCCCGACGTAACGTCGCCGACTACGACCTCGGTGAGCGCATTCGACTCGTCGAGGGAGATCTGTACGCCGGTCTGGAGGGCCAACGCTACGACCTGATCATCGCCAATCCACCCTACGTCAATTCCTCATCGATGGCCACCCTGCCCGCCGAGTACCGACGCGAACCCCAACTGGCGCTGGCCAGCGGAGAAGATGGCCTCGACCTGACGCGCGCGATCCTCACCGCGGCGCGCCAGCATCTCAGGCCACACGGCGTGCTGATCGTCGAGATCGGCCACAACCGCGTGCAACTCGAAGCAGCCTTCCCGACTACGCCCTTCACCTGGCTCGACACGACAGCCGGCGATCAGTATGTCTTCATGCTGCAGCGCGCAGATCTGCCGTAAGCCGGGGAAACTGGAGCCACTGATGAAGACCGAAACCCCGCAGATCGTCAATCGCCAGGATTACACGCCGCCGCCCTACCTGGTTGACAGTGTGGAACTGGACGTCCGCTTCCACACTGGCGAAGTCCTGGTCAACAGCCACCTCCGCCTGCGGCGCAACCCGGCCGCGGCGCCCGGCCAGGCGCTGCAACTCGACGGCCACGAACTGGAGACGATGGCCATGGCCATCGATGGCACAGCACTCGCTGAAGACCGCTACACGCGCACCGACTCGACACTGACCATCGCCAGGCTCCCGGACGCGCTGACGCTGAGCACGCAAACGCGCATCGACCCCGACCACAACACCAGCCTGGCGGGGCTCTATCGCTCGAAAGACGGCTATTTCACCCAGTGCGAGGCGCAGGGCTTCCGCAGGATCACCTGGTTCCCCGATCGCCCGGACATCATGGCGCGCTATCGAGTGACGCTGCATGCCGACAAGGCCAGCCTGCCGGTGCTGCTGGCGAACGGGAATCCGGTCGGCAGCGGTGACGAAGGGCCAGACCGTCACTGGGCATGCTGGGAGGACCCTTTTCCCAAGCCCTGCTACCTGTTTGCTCTGGTCGCCGCCCGCCTCGAAGTGTTGCGTGACGAGTTCAGCACCGGCAGGGGGCGCAGCGTCCAACTGGCCGTCTTCGTCGAACCCGGCAAGCTCGATCAGTGTGCGCACGCGATGGATGCTCTCAAGCGCGCCATGCGCTGGGATGAGGAGGTATTCGGCCTCGAGTGCGACCTCGATCACTACATGATCGTCGCCGTCGGTGACTTCAACATGGGAGCGATGGAGAACAAGGGGCTGAACATCTTCAATACCAAGTATGTTCTCGCCCGCGCCGACACGGCCACCGATGGCGATTACCAGAACATCGACCGGGTGGTCGCTCACGAGTACTTTCACAACTGGACCGGCAACCGCGTCACCTGCCGCGACTGGTTCCAGTTGTCGCTCAAGGAAGGGCTGACCGTCTTCCGTGATCAGGAATTCGGCGCCGACACGCACAGTCGCGCGGTGACCCGGATACGCGACGTTCGCGCGCTGCGCGCAGCGCAGTTCCCGGAAGACGCCGGCCCGATGGCGCACCCGGTGCGCCCCGACTCGTACATCGAGATCAACAACTTCTACACCAGCACGGTCTATGAAAAAGGCGCCGAGGTCGTGCGCATGATCCAGACGCTGATCGGCAGGAAAGCCTTCCGCTGCGGCATGGACCTCTACTTCGCGCGCCATGACGGCCAGGCGGTGACCTGCGACGACTTCGTCGCCGCGATGGCCGATGCCTCCGGGACCGACCTGACACAGTTCAAGCGCTGGTACGATCACGCCGGCACCCCGCGCCTCCTGGCCAGCGGCAGCTACGACCCAGTCGCACGACGCTACGTCCTGACCGTATCGCAATCGCGACCGACCGCCGTCGAAGACTCGCCCAGCCAACCCAGCCAACCATTCCATATTCCGATCGCCATCGGCCTGCTTGGACCTGATGGCGACGATCTGCCGCTCGTATTGACCGGGGAGAGCGAGCATGCCAGAACCGACCGAACGACGTGCGTGCTCTCACTGACGAAAAGCAAACAGCAGTTCGTCTTCGAAGGCCTGGCAGCCGCTCCCGTACCCTCTCTGTTGCGCAATTTCTCGGCGCCGGTGATTCTCGATTACGCCTGGAGCGACGACGACCTCAGCCACCTCCTGGCCCACGACAGCGACCCCTTCAATCGCTGGGAAGCCGGACAGCGCCTGGCCAGCCGCCTGATCCTGACGGCCGCCGCCGAGCTTTCCGCCGGGCGGCCGGCGAGCTGGCCGCAGAGCTTCGTCGACGCGACAGCGCAGGTCCTGGCGCGTGCCGACGAAGATCCTGCCTTCGCCGCCGAAGCCCTGACCCTTCCCGGCGAAGCGACGCTGGCCGAAGAGATGACCGTCGTCGACCCCGATGCCCTCCATGCAGCCCGCAATGGACTGCGCCTTCTTGTCGCCGAGCGACTGACCAACGCCCTGCGGCAACGCTACGAGGCACTGGCACCCAGAGTGCCCTACCAGCCAACTCCGGCCGCGGCCGGCCGGCGCGCTCTACGCAACCTGTGCCTCGGCACCCTCGGCGAACTGAAGACCAGCGAAGTACGCACCCTGGCGATGGCGCAGTTCGCCTCGGCCGACAACATGAGCGACCAGTTCGCCGCGCTGTCGATCCTCGCGCAGGACGATTGCCGCCAGCGCCCAGCGGCGCTCGCTGCCTTTTTCGAGCGCTGGCAAGGCGAAGCACTGGTCATGGACAAGTGGCTTGCGGTACAGGCAGCGAGCCGCCTGCCCGACACGCTGGCCGTCGTGCAAGGTCTGCTCGCGCACCCGGCGTTCGATCTGCGCAACCCGAACAAGGTTTACGCCCTGCTCAACACCTTCGGCAACAACCACGTTCGTTTTCACGCCGCCGACGGCAGCGGCTACCATTTTCTCGCCGAGCAGATCGGCCAGATCGACCGCATCAATCCGCAGGTCGCCGCGCGCCTGGCACGCCGCTTCGATCGCTGGCGGAAGTTCGATGCCGGCCGCCAGCAACACGCCCGCTCGGCGCTGGCAAAGCTGCACGCGAGCAAGGACGTGTCGTCGGATCTCCTGGAGATCGTCGGGCGAGCGCTCGCTTGAGTTTGGGCAGCCCATGCAGCCGTCAGGCAGGCGTGGGAAGCAACGGCAGATCTGCCGGAATCCTCAATTCCTCAACATAGGACTTGAGGGGCGCAAGTCAAATCTGTATAATCGTCGGCTTCAACACGGCAATGCGCCCGTAGCTCAGTTGGATAGAGTACTTGGCTACGAACCAAGGGGTCGGGCGTTCGAATCGCTCCGGGCGTGCCAATAGAATCAAGCACTTAGGTCAATCTTCGGATTGGCCTTTTTGCTTTCTAGCTCCATTGGTGACACATTTGGTGACACATCCGGCAAGGTGACCCTTGTACCCTGCCCCGTTAGCTGGGTTGACCAAGCGAGCATCAAGACGGTTACGCTGTAACCGATCAGGCCCACGAACAAGCCAACGACACAAGGAGGGGCTGCCCGCTAGCCTTCACGGTGCCCCCACAAGCCCCGATCTACGGCCAGCCCGTACTAGAACTACCACCACCCCACGAACCGCGCCACAGGCCCCCAGGCGACACTTGCCGCCAGCATGGTGCAGCGCACCCCCGCAAGTTCTACGCCAGAAACCAAGCGGTAAACCTGGACGTCAAGCGCTGCATGGCCTAGCTTGATTCTCGCTTGCTGTAGCCATTGGCATTGAGCAGCGCAGCATCTCTTATGTCATGGCCAAGACTGTTGAGCAACCCAGTGCCCCGCCGCTGGCCTCGATTGACGCACTAGCTTTTATTTTGGGCTTCGCCGAGACTTGGCCCCCAACACCCCTAAGAATCCCCATGGCATTTGCAAACTTTTGCATGTTATTTCCATCACTTGATGTGATATAAGCGCACAACAGATGTAGGAAACTAACCCAACCAAAGGAGACGAAGATGACACAAGCAAGAAGCTACGTACTCGGCCTGAAGCTGCCCACAACAGACTTCGAGATCATCGAGGCCATAGCCAAAGAGGAGAGACGCAGACCGTCGGACGTGATCAGGAACGTGATCGAGGACGTGGTCGAGGGCAAGATTCACATCGAACCAAAAGAGGAACCTGACAACAAGAGAACAAACGTCAGGGTGGACGGCTACACCATCAAAAAGGTAAACGCCTTCAAGAAAGCCACAGGGATGACACTGGACCAAATCCTGCACCTAGCCTTGATGAATCTCAGAAGCGAAGACAACCCCGCGCCACCTACAACGTGACCCGGTAGCCACTTTTGGGCAGCTTTTAGCAGTGCACGCCCTTCAAGATGCCGCTGGCAGTTTTGAACTTTTTGAAGAAATTAACGCAGTCAGCCATCGACCAAAGTAACAGAATCAGCGTCAACCAACTTGTTCAGCGCCGCCGCTGTAGCGAATGCCTGCGCCGCTTGTCGCTGAGCCTGCATTGCCAGCTTGAAGAACATTGCTGCCTTGTCTGCCTTTTCTTCACCATCGGCACGCGCCGCAAGTTTGACCGCAAGCAGGCTTGACCATTGCCCTTGGCCTACCAGACTTTCCCGAACGAATCCTAGATCGCCGACAGCCATACGAGCACAAGCGTAGCGCACGGCAAGCGCTACCCCCTCGCTACTCCTGGGCCAACCCCCCCTATTACCTGAATGCCGATCGTTGAACGTATACCCGTTTAACGCGGCTTTTAACGCTGGTTGCGTTAGATTGGTAGGGCGGGGCCGGAATCATTCCGCTTCACCCCGATGGTCGGACCAAGATGTCGAGGTTTCTGCCTCGCGCCAGCGGGATGCAGAAATCGTAGGGTGCAATAAGGCGCAGCGCATTGCACCACCTTCGTCCGCCCGGCAGTGATTTTCAAACAGAATCTAACGCTCGATCATTGACGCGGAAGCTGGTTGTGATAACGTGGCGGCAAAGTAAAGCCGCCTTTCACGCGGCTTTTTGCACGCCCGCCACGGTCCAACGCATCCGTTGCGGGGTGGATGGAGGGCCTCAGTCATGAAACACCGATTGGAACAAAATGGTGCGCAGAGGGAGACGACCGCCGCCCTGCCGGTGGCAACGGTCGCCGGCCGAATGGTGCGCGTCTTGACGCCAGACCAGCGCCGTGCAGACATCAAGGCCTTTGGTCGGGAGATTCGCGACTCGAAACAAAGCGCCGCCGACTTTCTCCGCCGGGCGGGGCTGATCGACGAGTGTGGGCAACTCACCGAACCGTACCGCCGGTAATGCCGGGCATCTGGTCGGAGTACGAGTTTCAGCCCAGTTTCGTGCTGGGCTTTCACGGCTGCGACAAGAGCACCGGGGAGCGCCTCCTTCGCGGCGAGGAGCCTCATCTCAAGTGGTCAGAAAAGAAGTATGACTGGCTCGGGCACGGCATCTACTTCTGGGAGGGAAACCCGGGCCGAGCGTTGCAATGGGCCAATCACCGAAAACAAGAAGGAAAGATCGACGATCCATTCGTCCTTGGGGCGATCATCGACCTGAAGCATTGCCTGGACCTTTTCGATGGCGATGGGCTGCAACAGGTCGCCGACGTCCACCGAGAGCTGATCGAGACGTTCAAGAAGGTCGGTACGCCCCCGCCCCGGAACGTGGGGCCGACGCCGGACAAGGCGGGTCGCTTCCTGGACTGCGCCGTGATCAACTACTTGCATACCTACCGGGAACTGCGTGGTGAACCTTCTTACGACACCATCCGTGCGCCATTCCTGGAAGGCCGTCCTCTGTACCTACGGGCGGGGTTTCGGAAACACAACCACATTCAGATATGCGTTCGCGAGACCGAATGCCTCAAGGGCTATTTTCGACCGATCGCCGGCGCCTGTGCCGGCGCGTAGGGTGCAATAAGCGCAGCACATTGCACCACCCTCGTCAGTCGCGCAGGTTGGGCTGACGAAGGAAGCCCAACGCAAGCCGGCGCCAGGAAACCGGCCGTTCCGAAATGTTGGGGTTCGTGCCTCACCCCAACCTACGAGCTGTTGTTGATTAATTGGGTATCTCAGGCTGGACTAACCGCGCCGCGCCGCTTCGATGGCGACGATGTCGATCTTCGTCATCTGCATCATCGCTTCGAAGGCGCGTTTGGCCGCTGCGCGGTCGGGATCGGCAATCGCGGCCGTCAGGGCGCGTGGCGTGATTTGCCACGACAGGCCCCACTTGTCCTTGCACCAGCCGCACGCGCTTTCCTGGCCGCCGTTGCTGATGATCGCGTTCCACAGGCGGTCGGTTTCGGCTTGGTCGTCGGTCGCAACCTGGAACGAGAAAGCCTCGTTGTGCTTGAAACCCGGACCGCCGTTCAGCCCGATGCACGGGATGCCCATAACGGTGAACTCGACTACCAGGACATCGCCCTGCTTGCCAGAGGGATAGTCGGCGGGCGCGCGATGGACCTTGCCAAGCGCACTGTCCGGGAACGTCTCGGCATAGAACCGCGCGGCATCCAAGGCAGTGCCGTCGTACCAGAGGCAAATCGTGTTCTTGCTGACCGTCGTAGTCATGGTTTTTCCTTTCGTTTGGTGTTTCGAGGTTGAGTGAAATCGTAGGGTGCAATAAGCGAAGCGCATTGCACCACCGTCCGGCGCAATGCCCGTTGGTTATTGCGCCCTACGCACTAAAGCGGCCAGCCCGCCGACGCCGACTTTCCCGCCCCAAGCGCCGCTTCCTGCTATCCCTCATTCCACCTTTCCGCCGCCAGCGGCAACTCATTCAGTTCCGCCCGAGCCTCCCGCCAACGCGGGTAGTGCCGCTCCAGAAGGGCCACGAAGCGCTCGCTATGCGTCGGCTCAAGGAGATGAAGCAGTTCATGCACGACGACGTACTCAAGCAGGTCCCGAGGTTTCTTGACCAACTCGGTATTCAGGCGAATGTTCCCGGTCCGGTGGCTGCATCCGCCCCACTTCGTCTTCATGCGCTGGAGGAAGTAGCCGGTGACCGTCACGCCCAGCTTTCCCTCCCACTGCCTGATGAGTTCGGGAACGGCCGCATGCAGCAGCTCGCGATGCCATTCGGACAGGATTTCTTCCCGCTTCACCAACGAGCTGCCAGGGCGGACGCTCAGCGTGATCCGGCGATGATCGAGCTTCACGGCAGGCTTCGCGTCCACTTCGACCACGGACAGCAGATAGCGCCGCCCCCAAAGATAATGGCTCTCCCGCTCGATATACTGGCGCGGAGTCTCGCGTGCCTGCGCCTGCAGTTTCGCCTGCTGGCTGCGAATCCACTCCAACCTGGTCACCGCATAGGCGCGCGCAACCTCCAGCCGAGTGCCCGCAGGCGCGACCAGCGTGACGTGCCCCGCCGGCGGATGCACCGACAGGTAGACGTGCTTGACCGCCTTGCGCGTTACGGCGATGACCACATCGCCGAGCTGAATCGTCTCGGTCACTGATACCCCGGCTGGTGCTTGATGATCTCGAAGATCGCCCGCGTCGCCTCGCGGTCACGGCCCATGAGCGGGAACAAGGCATTCAGGATCTGCGCCTCGCGCGCCTGGTCCCCATACCAGCCCGCAGGTGCGCGCTCGCGCATGGCCCGGTCGATCTTCAGCGCCAGAGCGGCCTGGTCTTCGGCGGCGCTTGGGTAGCGAAAACTCGTCGCCGGCAGCGAAGCCAGATTGTTGAACAGGACGACCGCCTCGGGCTTGCCATGCAGCACGGCCGGTACTCCGTCGTCCGGCTGCCTGGCGGCCAGCCGCTTCACCAAGGCTTCGGCCTGGCGCAGAAATTCCTCATAGGCCGCCGTGTCCGCCCGGCTCTGCTTGATCAGGTCGTCGAGCAGCTTCGACATCTGCTCATAAAACCTCGGGTCGGTGAGCTGGTCGCGGATGATCGTCTTGCGGACGTTGTTGATGATTCCTTCGGCGATGGCGTTCTTCGAGAGCTTGCCCTTCTCGTTGAGTTTCCTGGCGATGGCGTCGTGGATGCCGGTCTCGATGATCAGCTCGGTCAGCGACAATTCGCCCAGTTGACCCAGCTCCTGCGCCGGCTCGGCCTGGATGTAGGTATTGATCAGGTGGCGCATGTCCGCCTCGTAGGGCTTGATGTCCAACTCCTCGCCCGAGTGCCGCTTGATAGCGGCGCGAATGTCGACATGGAACTCCACTTCCTTCCGCAAGGCGTCCGCGTCGGCATCGGAGTAGCGCGCGTCGCTCAGCTCCTGGGCGATGGCGGCAAAGGCACGGGCGAAGAGGGCCACCGCCTTGTAGAACGACACGCGCAACGCCTCGGTTTCGTTCAACGCATTGGCGTCGGCGGCATCGCCACAGAAATAATGCAGGAATTGCTCGATCTCGCGCGGCAGCGCCACCGGCTCGCACAGGTAGCGCAGCGCCTCGCGGGCCGCGTCGAGCTGCGTCCTGCCCTCTTCCAGCCAGTTCTTCAGGTGCACATTGTTGTCGCCACCCTGGCCTTCGTCGATGTCCAGTTCGTCGGAGCTGTACACGGCGATGGCCTGCTGCACGTCGCCGAACAGCTCCTTGAAGTCCACGATGTAACCGTAGTCCTTGTCGTCGCCATCGAGCCGGTTGGTGCGGCAGATGGCCTGGAACAGGTTGTGGTCGCGCAGCTCATTGTCGAGGTAGATATAGGTGCAGCTCGGCGCGTCGAAGCCGGTGAGCAGCTTGCTCACCACGATCAGCAGTTTCAGGTTCGCCGGCTCCTTGATGAAGCGGCGCCTGGCCTCGTCCTCGTACTGCCTGGTGGTCTGTCCATTCTTCAGGACATGCCGGGTGTAGGTGTCGAACTTGTAGCGCTCGTCGCTGTGGGCCGGCTCGCGCGAAATCGCGTTGGCGTTTGGTTCAAAGGAAGTGATGATCCCGCAGCAGGGGCCGAAGCTCGTGTTCTGGAACAGCCGGAAGTAATGGCAGGCATCGTAGATCGAGGCCACCACCAGCAGCGCCGTACCCCGGTCGTTGTTGAGGCGCGGCTTCAGGCTGAAGTCCTCGATGATGTTGGCGATGATGCGCTGCTTGCGCTCGCTGGCGCTCATCAGCTCCTCCATCGTCGCCCAGCGGCGGCGCAGGATCGCCTTCTGGAAGTTGTTGAGGTTCTTCGTCTTCTGCTCGAACCAGCGGTCGATGGCGGCCTGCGAAGTAAGCCGCTCCGGCACGTCGCGGGCCTCGTATTTCAGGTCGAGCACCACCTTGTCGGCGACCGCCTGGTGGAACTTGTAGGTGTCGATATAGGTGCCGAAGACGTCGCGCGTCATCTGCCTGTCCGGGCGCAACAGCGGCGTGCCGGTGAAGCCGATGAAGATGGCGCCCGCCAGCCAGCGTTTCATCTGCCTGTTCATGTCGCCGCCCTGGGTGCGGTGGCACTCGTCCACGAAGACGTAGAAGCGCCCATGCACCGGCGGCGCCGGGCCTTTCAGGTCGGCCACGTCGAACTTGTGGATCAGCGCGCAGAGCAGGCGGGGTGCGGGCGCGGCGAGCTTGTGGACAAAGGCCGCTCGCGAGGTGATGCGCGGTGAGGGTGAGTCGGCACCGATCACCCCGGCGTTCTTCATCACCTCGACGATCTGCTTGTCCAGTTCGTCGCGGTCGGTGATGACCAGGATGCGGGCCTGCGGGTCGTACTCAAGCAGCCACTTGGCGATCAGGACCATCAGGATGCTCTTGCCACTGCCCTGAGTGTGCCAGATGACGCCGCCCTCGCGCCGGGCGATGCGCGCCTGCGCCGCCTTGACACCGAAGAACTGATGCGGCCGCGGCACCTTCTTGTGGCCGGCGTCGAAGATGATGAAGTTGCGGATCAGGTCGAGCAGCCGCGCTTTGTGGCAAAGCTGCGCCAAGGGCCGGTCGAGCAGCGCCCCGGCGGCGGCATTCGCGCTCGCTTCGACCGGAGCCTCGTCCTTCCATTCCACGAAAAACTGCTCGGGTGTGCCGGTCGTGCCGTAGCGCAGCCCCTGCGAGTCGCTGCCCGCCAGCACGAGCTGCACCGTACTGAAGAAACCCTTGTTGAAGATCTCTTCCTGATTGGTGATGAGCTGCCGCACGCCGTCGGCGACCTCCACCGAGCTGCGCTTCAGCTCGATCAGCGCGATGGCAATGCCATTGAGGTAAAGCACGATGTCCGGCCGTCGTTGATGTGACGCCAACTCGCCACCCTTGAGCGTCACCTCCTCGGCGAGAGCAAAGTCGTTCTGCTCGGGGTTGGCCCAGTCGATCAGGTGCACGCTCTCGTGCGCCTGCCCCGCCGCGACCTGCACCGGCACGCCGTAGCGCAGCAGTTGGTACGTGCGCAGGTTGGCCTGGTAGAGCGTGATGCCGGTCGCGTCGGCAGCGGTCTCCAGCCTATGCAAGGCGGCGGCGATGTGGGCGGCGGAATAGCCACGGGCTGTGAGGTTGTCGCGCAGCAGCGCTGTTTCGATGGGGCGGTTGTTCTCCCGCTTGTTCCACTCGCCGAGGTAGCGGTAGCCGAGGCAGTCGGGCCGCACCTGGTCGGTGAACAGGTCGATGACGCGGTTCTGCGTCTTGCGTTCGGAGCGGGATTGTTCAGGCATGGGCACGTCTCATGGGCGTATTTTTCCCTTCCGCAGAACGGTCAACAAGACGTTTCCCTTATCGGTCAGGCGATACTTTTGCAAACGGCTGTTCGGTTTTTCGGGAATCGTCATCTCGATGAGCCCAGCTTCCAGCGCCGGCAACAAATACAAGCGGCGGAAATTGTCATCCCCCTTGAGCAATAAAGCTTCCCTCAACTCGCGACGGCTCATCGGGCGTCGGCAGGCCAATAAAAGTTTTGCGACTTCACCCGCGACTTCACCCGCGACTTCACCTGTGACTTCACCTGTGACTTCACCTGTGACTTCACCTGGCGAGTTCAACAACGCACTCGCCGATTTTTCTCCCAAGGCCGCTGCCAGATGCACCCGATTGGCCTTGAAGGTCAGCATCAGTCCCGACATACCGGTGTCAAAAATCGGCGCGGGTGCATCGTGGTTCGCGCATTCCCGGCGCATTTTCTCGATGCCGCGTCCCCAGGACTCCACATACCCCGCTCGAAAAAACGCCGACGCCAGCAAGGGGTTGAACGGATGGGACGGATGCTTGCCCATCAACTTTTCCAGCGTCCAGCGTTCGGGCAACTGGCCCGTGTTCCAAAGCACAATTTGATGCGCATAGACGCTGATCTGAATGGGAATGCCGCTGCTGTAGTCCTTGTGCATCACCGCATTGAGCAAGGCCTCGCGCAAGGCGGGCATGGGGAACAAGAAAGTTTCCACCCGCTGCAAACCATCGTAGCTGATATAGGCTTTAAGGTACTTGGCGCGCAGGGTGTCCAGCGTCTTTTCTACCTGCGAAAACAAATCGCCGTGAATTTCGTCCTGATAGCGCAAATCATCGTCGGTGATGAAGAAACCCAACTTGATAAACGCCCCTGGGACAAACCGTTCCGGATCCTTGCCAAACAGCAAGGTAGTGGCTCGCTTCAGGAGCTCACCGTCTTCCAGTTGCAGGCTGGTCAACAGCGCGGCGTCGCTATCGGCCAGCACCTGCTCATCCACACGTCCGCTCTTCGCGGCCTTGTCCCTGAACCATTGCAGGGCAGATGGATTGCAGTCGCCCAACGTCAGACGCGGAATCGGCACTCCGTCCCAGTGAAGCCCCTGCTTGCGCAGCAAAAATCGGCTCAGCGCCGCACCTTTCAATTCCTGTTTGGTGCTGCCGCTACGGTAGTGGTACTCGCCCTTGTAGCTCACCGGACTGGGGTAGGGATCGACGCGAATTTCGACCAACTCCTTGCCGTCTTCGGACACGAGATTCACGGCCACCATGATGCCCAGCACATCGCGCACCTTGTTGGGGATTTCTTCCAGCTTTAGTGGAGAGTTGAGAGTGGACAGTGGAGAGTTATTTGGCATGTAGTGATTCTCTTGACGTTTTGACGATCGCGACCAGGAGTTTCAGCAGCTCTTGCATGTCGGGGTGAATTGAGTGGTAACTTTCCTGTGTCAAATAGCCGGATTGATGGAGTAGGTCCAGCCAGTAGTCGGTTTCATTCGCCTCTTTGAGGGCAATGCTCATTTTGCTGATGAAATCGGCCTTGCTTTGGGCATGTTCGGCCTCGCGTACCAAGGCCCCGATGGCTGTTCCGCTGCGCAGAACCTGTTTGGACAGAACAAACTCCCGTTTTTCCTCTTGGAGATACTTCGCCAACTTCACCACCCGCAATGCAAAGGCGAACGATTTTGTCCACAGGGGACCTTTGTTCAGTTGAGAGTGGACAGTTGAAAGTTGAGAGTTGGTCTTAATCACTCTCCACTCTCCACTTTCAACTCTCCACTAATTAACCGGACTCGTCCGGTTAATAACTCCTGCATCATCGCCTGCTTGAGGGCGCGGGTCTTGTCGCGACGGGCTTCGAGGGCGGAAAGTTCGGCGTCCATGTCGGAGAGGACGGTGGCGATGGCGGTTTGCTCTTCACGCTCAACCGGCACAGCGACACAAATGTGCAGAGCCGTGTTGGGGCTGATTCTTTGATGACTACCCGTCGTTCCGGTGGCTGCCAGCTCCATCTGTTGGCAAAAGCCAGGTGAGGAACAAAGCACGAAGAGGAATGCGCGATCTGTTCCTTCTCGCGGCGTAAGTATCAACCATTCTGTTGATGCACATGCGTTCTTTGGAATGACTTCAGGCGCCCAAATTCGGGGAATGCGCGGATTCAACTTCGATACCAAGACAGCACTGGGAGGAATCCCAAACTTGTTGCTGCCAATAGCAGAGCCAAGCTCAACTTGTGCGCTCTTGCCATCATCGTAGGCAGGCAAGCTGAAATGTACGAACGGCTGATCCGGTTGGCTTGCTGGTACGACGTTCAGGCGATTCAGTGTTGCCACATCCCCCAACCGCTTCACCTCCCACTCCCCGCTGAAGCCGGGGAGGCGGGTTTGGCCGGTAAGGAGTTGCTGCATGGCGGCCTGTTTGAGGTCGCGCTTCTTGGCGATGAGCCGCTCCAGCCCGCCCAGTAGCGCATCCACGTCGCTCAATGCCGCAGCGATTGCGTGTTGTTCTACGAGGGGCGGTGCCGGAAAACGATACGCGCGGAGGATTCCGAGATTTGTATGCGGCACGCCAGTCTGTATCGCACTGAGAGCAATCTGCTTCTGCCCTGAGCAGCTCGCGAAATACTGATGAACGAACCATGGGTCGTGGCGCGTGCGATTCAGCGTGACCTTCATCTGACTCTGGGACACTAGGTAGCACTCGTGCCTGTCGTCCGGAACGATTGCGACCTGCCCAAGAGTCCCCCGTTGCGTGAAGACAAGATCACCAGGGTACGCCAAATTGGCACTCAGTGATTTAGCCTTCTGTGGCGATACAAAAACAAACTCGCCAGACACAACAGATGCCGCCATGTTCTGACCACGAATGACCGGAATGCCTGAAGCAACGTAGTCCGCAGATACGAGGTCCGACCCGAAGGGGCCCCCGACAATCGCATTGGCACTGTTTCCAGCGGCATCGCTGATGCGTTCGGCCGTCCACGCTTGCGGAATGGCGCCCAGTTCCGTCTGCTTGTTGGACCGGATCACTTCCACGACGCCCCCATCTTCGCGAGGTGTTCTTCCACACAGGCGGCAAGCCTCGCCACCTCGTCGGTAAGCCCAGGTAGCGGAGTCGCGTAGCGTTCTGCCAGTTCTCGTATGCGGCCGGTGAGGGTCTGCGAGACTCGATCGAGTTCGCCCTGCACGGCGGTGCACAGGCGTGCCATCCACTTGTCGTCCACCACCAGCGTCTTGATCTCGGTCTCGCTGAGCGTGGGGTATTTCTCGTAGGCGAGCCGGTCGAGGGCGGTTTCGAAGTCCCTGACCTTCCTTTTCAGGGCGGCGATCGACTCGTTGATTGCCAGCCACTGCCTGAGCACCCGCAGTTCTTCGGCACCGTCCGGGTCCCTGGCGACTTCGCGCATACGCTCCTTGACCGCTGCCGCGCTGATGCTGTCGAAGCCCGAAAACGCCGCCTCGTCGCCGCTGTGCTCCTCTTCCACCTCGGCGAGGCTGGCGATGGCGGCTTCGAGTTCGGCCTGTTTCGCCTCAATGGCGGCCTGCTCGCTGGCGAAGTAGCGGGCGACGAGGTACGGCTTGGGGATCAGGTCGCAGGTCCAGCCCTTGTCCCTGGTCTTGCCATTCTTGCCGCCGTCCACGATGCGGGTGGTCCTGGCCACCCAGCCGTCGGCGGCGATCAGGTAGGCGTCGTCCTGCATCGCCTCGGCCCAGTAGTCCATCAGGTGCTGGTAGATGTCGTAGGCGTCGAGCAGCGGGACCTCCTGGAAGTTGGCGAGCAGTGCCTCGGCGATGGCCTCGATCAGCGCCTTGGGGTGACCGTCCTGGGCGAAGCCGGTGAGCTGCGGCGTGACGGCGGCTCGCCAGTCGGCAAAGCGCCGGGTCGCCGCCCGGTTGAAGGCGGTGAATTCGGCATGACCGAAGATCGCTGGCTTGACCTCGGGCAGCGGCAGCTTGAGGCCGGCGTAACCGGGGCGCAGCGATTCAAACAGGGCGGCACGCACGCCGGGCAGCACCTGCCAGTAGGCGGCGAGTTCATCGAGGTCGCGCTCGGGGATGCCGCCGCGCAGGTGGCCGTCGATGTCCTGCAGGTCCTCCGGTTCGCTGCTGTCGATGTAGCGCGGCAGGTTGAGGTTGAAGTCGTTCTTCGCGTCGGCGATCTCGTCGAACGGCACCAGGCGTGCGTAGCGCGGGGTGTCGGCCTGCCGGGTAAAGGTATCGACGATGCGGTGAATGTCCTGCTCGCGCAGACGGTTCTTGTTGCCGTCCTTGAGATAGCCCTTGCTGGCGTCGATCATGAACACCCCCTTGCGCGCAGTGGCATTCTCCTTGTCGAGCACCAGGATGCAGGCGGGGATGCCGGTGCCGAAGAAGAGGTTGGCCGGCAGGCCAATGATTCCCTTGAGGGTGCCCGAGCGGACGAGCTGCTGGCGGATGACGGCCTCGGCATTGCCGCGAAAGAGAACGCCGTGCGGCAGGATGCAGGCACCTTTGCCGGCGCCCTTCAGCGAACGGATGATGTGCAGCAGGTAGGCGTAGTCGCCCTGCCGGGTCGGTGGCTCGCCCCAGGCGAAGCGCTGGTACGGGTCAGCGGATGGCGTCAGGCCGGTGCTCCAGGTCTTGTCGGAAAACGGTGGATTGGCGACGACGTAGTCATAGGTGCGCAGACTCTCGCCGTCCTTGAACTTGGGCGCTGCCAGGGTGTTGCCCGAGAGGATGCTGGCGGTCGGGAAGTCGTGCAGGATCATGTTCATGCGCGCGAGACCGGCGGTGGTCACGTCCTTCTCCTGCCCTTCGAGAGTGATGTGCTTGCCGGCCTGCGCCGCCACTTTCAGCAGCAGCGAACCCGAGCCGCAGGTGGGGTCGTAGGCGGTGGTCGCTGCGCGGGTGTTGGCGGGCGAAATGCCGATCACCCTGGCGATGACGCGGCTGACTTCGGACGGCGTGTAGAACTGCCCCTTGCTCTTGCCGCTCTCGGTGGCGAAGTGCCGCATCAGGTATTCGTAGGCGTCGCCTAGAATGTCGTCGTGCTCGGCGCGGTTCTGCGAGAAATCGAGTTCGGGCTTCTGGAAGATGCCGATCAGGTTGGTCAGGCGATCGACCATGGCCTGACCCTCGCCGAGCTTGTTCGGGTCGTTGAAGTCGGGGAAGTCGGTGCGCGCGAGCCGGCTGTTGGCGTCGATCAACGGCTGGATGATCTGGGTGTTGATCCTGTCGCCGATGTCGCTCTTGCCCTTGAGCGCGATCATGTCCTTGAAGCTGGCGCCTTTGGGGATGTTGACCGGCGGCGCGAAGTCGTCGCTGTCGCCGTACTTGTCGGTGATGTACTTGATGAACAGCATGAACAGGACGTAGTCCTTGTACTGGCTGGCATCCATGCCGCCGCGCAGCTCGTCGCACGAGGCCCAGAGGGAGGAGTAGAGGTCGGATTTCTTGATGGCCATGAACGGGCTTCTTGGTGTTGTGACGCCAAACGGCAGAAGCCTGCTACTTTACAACAGCGACCTTGGCGAAAACCGGGGGACTCCACCATTCCACCGGGTGGTGAGACGAAGCCTGCGATTTGGCGAAACCGATTCAGTCATTTACACGCCTTGCCGAATCAACTAAAGTACATCCACCGTACATCCATAAGCAGAGTTGGCAATGCACACCACCAGAGCTTTCAAGAACGGCAATTCGCAAGCAGTGCGAATCCCGGCGGAGTTGGCCTATGACCGTACCGACATTGACCTGGAGATCGAGCGCGATGGTGATGAAATCCGCATTCGGCCGGCTCGCCGGTCGCTGTCCGGCGTGCTGAGCAAGTTCGCAAGGTTCTCGCCGGACTTCATGAGTGAAGGCCGTGGCGATCATGAACAAAGCGAGCGGGATGCTCTGTGATGCCGCGCTACATGCTCGACACCCACATGTGCATCTACCTGATGAAGAATCAGCCGGAGGAAGTCGCCCGGCGCTTCGCGCAGTGCTACGTCGGCGACGTGGTGATGTCGGCGATCACCTTCGCCGAACTCGAATATGGCGTTGCCGTATCGGCTGATCCTGAACAGGAGCGCATCCACCTGGCAAGCCTGATTGAAGACATCTCGGTGCTTCCATTCGATACCGCAGCCGGCCTGGCCTATGGCCCGATCCGGCTGGCAACTCGGGACAGCAAGAAGGATCACCTCGACAAGCTGATCGCCGCTCACGGCGTCTCGCTCAAGGTCACGGTGGTGACCAATAACACGAAGGACTTTGCCAGGTATCCCGGTGTGGTCACCGAGAACTGGTTGCCCACCGCCGGGGGATGAATCCCGCAGGGTCCCAACGGACGCCTTCATCGTCCAACTCGGCCAACACATCCCTGCCAACGCCGGCACCTTGCCAATTGCTCGCTCCGTGACAGGTCATGAAGATCACCCCATTCCAGGCGCTGGCCTGCCCCCTGGAGGGCGGCCCTCTGTACGGCAACGGTTCCACCTGGCGGTGCGCCGCCGGCCATGTTTTCGACATTGCCAGTCAGGGCTATACCCACTTGCTTCCGGTACAGAAGAAGCGCTCGCGCGACCCGGGCGACAGCAAGGAGATGGTCGCTGCCCGCCGGCGCTTCCTCAATGCCGGCTTTTACCAGACCATTGCCGCTGCGGTGAGCCAGGCAGCACTGGCGGATCTGCCGGACACGGCAACTGCCAGTTGCCTTGACGCCGGCTGCGGCGAGGGTTACTACCTGCGTCAACTGGCGGCTGCAACGGGTGAAGGACAAACACTTGCGCTGCTTGGCCTGGACATCTCGAAGTGGGCGGTCGTGTCCGCAGCGAAGCAGGACAAGCAGCCCAACTGGGTGGTGGGCAGCAACGCCAACCTGCCGGTGCAGCGGGGTACGCTCGATCGGGTGCTGTGCATTTTCGGCTTCCCCGTCTATGGCGAGTTTGCCCGTGTGCTCAAGCCGCATGGCCAACTGCTGCAGGTGGATGCCGGGCCGGATCACCTGCGCGAGCTGCGCGAGATCATCTACCCCGCGCTGAAGCCGGAACGTATTGCCGACGTGCAGGCACCGAAAGGCTTCACCAGCCTGTCCACCGCAACCGTCCGCTACCGCCTGGACCTCTCAGGCTCGGAGACGATTGCCGATCTGCTGGCCATGACACCGCATGTCTACCGCGCCAGCGCCGAACGCCGTGCGACGGCCGCGAAACTGACGGATCTGTCGGTCACGGTGGACGTGCGCCTGACGCGTTTTGAGCGCAGCGCCCTTCGCTGATTGTTCCAGGGCCAATACAAAAAAAGGAGTCGAGCATGAACGCACGCAAGTATCGCAGCACTGCCGCAGTCATCCTGATCGCCGCTCTGTTGCCTGTGTCGGCCGCCCAGGCGCAGCTTGGCGACCTGCTCAAACAGGCGGGAAGTAGCGGCTCGTCCGGCGGACTCGGTAACCTGGGAGGCTTGGGCGGTGCCCTGGCCGGGCAGTCTGTCGCCTCGGGCAGCGCCAGCAACGTCGCCGGCCTGCTGGAGTTCTGCTTCAAGAACAACTATCTCAGCGGCAAGAGCGCGGCGTCGGTCAAGGACTCGCTGATGAGCAAGCTCCCGGGCGGATCATCCTCATCCGACAGTGGCTATAGCAGCGGCGCCAAGGGCATTCTGAGCGGCAGCGACGGCAGCCAGCTCGACTTGAGCGGCATGAAGAAACAGCTCACCAAGCAGGTCTGCGACAAGATTCTCGCCCAGGGAAAATCCATGTTGTGAGCAGAGGGTACCCTGGGATTCGTCAGTCGCTCACGCGACTTTCATCGTAACGGCGCGCGAGGACGGCGCACTTGCCGGCTAGCGCGGCAGCTCGTTGGCTAACGCCCCAAGCCCAGCGCCAGCGCGACGTTCCCCAACCACTCATGGCTGATGTACCATCCCGCGTAGGCGGCATTGGCGCTGGGAAGCAAGCCGAGCTCGGAATCATCGCCGGCACCAAGGGAGAAAAAGCCCGTGGGAGCGGCCAGGCAGTTCAGCCCCGCCGCCGAGAACTCGGCGAGCGAACGGCGCATGTGAGCGGCGTGGGTCACGAGAACGATCCGTGTGACGCCGGCGGCCTTGAGAATATCAGCCGAGTAGACCGCGTTCTCGTGGGTGTCTCGCGATGCCGATTCAGTCCATTTCACCTTGATGCCAAACTCCCGTTCCAGCACTTCCCGCATCAACTGCGCTTCCGACGTTTTGCCGGCATTCAAGCCACCGCTCACCAATATTGGCAGCCCGGTCCGCCGCGCCAGCAAAGCGCCATAGCGGATACGCTCCAGCGTCAAGCGGTTGACGGTTTCGCCGTGATACTCCGGTGCATGCCGCCGCTTGCCTCCTGCCAGGATGACGATGGCCTGGGCGCTGCGCGCCGATGCGAGATCGACAGGTGGAAAGTCTTCCAGGGGTCTGGCGAGCGCATAGACGATGATTGGCACGGATGACGCGAACAGCAAAACAATCCCCAGCGACACCAGGAAACGACCCACTCGCGGTCGCCAGCGCAAAAGAAAGACGCCGATCATGGCAACGATCAACGGGCCAAGAGGCGGCAAGATCAGTTGAGACAATATCTTCTTGAGCAGAAACATGAGGAATGGTGGACCAGTGGGCGCTGGTCAGCAGCAGCGGAGCCGGAAGTGTAACGAAATCCGACCAGCCAGTTGGCAAGAACGTGCTTGTCCTTGCCATCGCGGCCCCACTCTGCGCCGGCGGCCGTGGGATACTTCCCCTTTTCTCAGGATGCCCCATGGCCATCAAGTCCACCATCTTCAAGGTCGAGCTACAGCTTGCCGACCTCGATCGAGGGCATTTTTCAGAATACGGCCTGACCATCGCCCGCCATCCGTCGGAAACCGACGAGCGAATGATGATCCGCCTGCTGGCCTTCATGCTCCATGCTTCTGCCACGCTGGTCTTCGGGCGCGGCCTGTCAACGGAGGATGAAGCGGACCTCTGGGATCTCGATGCCACCGGCAACATCGAGTGCTGGATCGATGTCGGTTTGCCGGCCGAAAAGGCCATTCGACGCGCCTGCAACAGTTCGCGGCAAGTGGTGGTCATCAGCTACGGAGGCCGGGCTGCCGACATCTGGTGGCGACAGAACTCCGGGAAGTTGGCAACGCAGGGCAATCTGCGCGTACTTTCGCTCAGTCAAGCCGAGGGGCAATCCCTGGCCAGCCTCGTGGAACGTACAATGCGCCTCCAGTGCACTGTTCAGGACGGCGTGATCTGGTTGGGCAACGCCAGCCAACATATTGAACTGGCGCCGAAAGTCTTGTTCTCGGCGCCAGTCCAATAACCGGCTGAGCGATGACCCAGGATCAGCGAGGCCGACCTTGATGCGCATCCCTGCCTGGAGCGCATCATGAGTGTGCAGCCGCCGGAGCACGATACAGCGAGCCTCTTTTCCCCAGCCGCGCGACAGCGTGAACTCGCCGAGTTGCAGCGTACGATCGGCGCGGAGTTCGGCCTGACGTTCATGGCGATGGACCTCAATGATCCCGACAGCGTCGCAGCGGTGTCCGAACACTTCGGGTGCGCGCAGGTAAACGGCAGCGCTTTCGAGGGCAAAGCCTTCGCACGCGGTGTGGCCAATAACCCGCTGCTGGTTGGCGAGGACATGGCGCCGGCGGCCGCTCTGACAGCCACCGGCATCAACCCGGATACCGGCAAGAAGGAGCGTTTCGCGCTCATCGCCTTCAACGCCAGGAACAACCACGTGCTGACCAATGCCTTCGGCGACCTTGGCCCGCTATTCGGCGCTGACGAGATCAGGCAAATCGAGCGCATGACGCTCCTGCACGAGGCCGGCCATGCGGTGGTGCAGCACGTCGAACTGTCTGGCGTTGACGCCTGGGGTAACGCGGTCGCCGCGCTCGATGACCGCACGGGCCAGGCCGGCGACGCCATTCGAAAATGGGCCGTGAGTGACGAAGGCGCGCTTGCCCACCGCGACGTGCGCAAGTTGATGCTCGGCGAGGCCGACAAGCTCGATGCGCTTCAGGCGCGCGCACGCGCAGGCGAGGACGGCCTTGGCTACGACGCGGATACGGTGCAGAAGTCCTTCCAGGCGATAAGATCCCGCCCCGATTATCGAAACTTCCAGGAGCAGATGGCCGATGCCTTCATGGCCATCATGCTCAAGCAGGAGGGCGTCGACGTGACCAGGGCGGTCGGCGACGCCCGCGCCAAAGGAGACGCAGAGCACAATACCGAGCTCAGCCTCGCCGCGGTCGGCGCGCTCACCAGTTCGTCCCTCATCGGCATGAACACGCGGCAACTCTTGGCGCTCGCCGCGCAGCTCGTGCAAGGCGCAGTCGGTGCGCGCAGCCAGCCAGGAGGTGCTGGTACTGGCGTAATTGGCCAATGAACTGCGCCAATCGGCGACCCGCTTTTCCGTCTGAGATCAAGATGTGCCTTGCACCACCTCACGGCTGGCGATGAGGGTCCGGCAGTAGCTCATGTCGCTGCTCATGACATGGCCAATGGTAAAGCCGAGGATGAACTGCATGATCGGCCAACCGGGAGCCAGCAGCGAGCCGCCGGACGACTCATGGCTATCGCTGAAGGCATTGAAATGTTGCTGGATGATTTCCAGTTCGCCAAGCATGCTGCGGTGTTCGGCCGCATGCTGGGCCAACCCATCGTAGCCGATATCTGCGAGCAGCCGCTCTTCATAGGCAAAATGAGCCTGGAGGAGATTGGCAAGTTTGTCCACTGCCGGCCGCAGCGTCTCGACACGGCCGCCGCCGCGCCAGTGTTCGTAGACCTTGGTACCCAGATCAAATATCGCCTTGTGCTGGGCGTCGATGCCGGGATGCTCGACAGACAGGTGGTCTCCCCACTGGATGAGGTTGCTGATGGCGAGATGCTGCAACTGGGTGCGGCCAAACAATGCGTGATCGATGCTCATGGTGTTCTCCCGGCGAGGAGCGATACACATTCAGGAGGTGGCAAGGGAAACTGCGAGAGTGTCCGTGACCCCGCGCATCACAGTCTAGCGCAGATTTTGTCCTGCTGCTCTTTCGTGGCTTGCATCGTGCGGCAGCATCTTCCTGACTAGGTGTATGGGAGCGTCGCTACGGCTTCCCGCAGCCTGGCTGGTGAAAGCGAATGACGTGCCAGTGTTGCGTCAGGCACCCAAGCAGGCGATGAGGCGCATGGGATTGCAGGGTTTCGTCATCGACATGGTCGCGCCGCTCAATCAGGCGGTGGGTGAAGAATGTGGCACCATGGGTCGGCGGTACGGGCGAGTCTTCAGGCGGCACTCGACGCGCTCACCGTCTGGTGACTGGAAAGACCAGGCGCCCTCTGACCGTTCGGTCAAAGTCTGTCGACCTGCGGCTGCGTGCTGCCGCTCCAGGTCAGGCGGTACGAGGCGGCGCGGCGCGGATTGCCGACCAGCGCCGGCCGGAAGCAGGCGAGGTTCGTTCCCCCGGCGCGCCGCACGCTGGGATAGACGATGCCCAGCGAACCGGCGTCGAGCAGGCGCGCCGCCAGTTCCTGCCCAGCGAAGTAACTGCCGGGGTCGAGACAGGCGGCAAACGCCGGCGCGTCGCGCAGATCGTGGAACTCGCTGCTGAAATCGGCGAGCAGTTCCTGGTAGGTGACGCAGTCGTCGAAGCGCTCGATTTCCTGGTACTCGACGGTCTTGTGGAAAATGATCTCGGCCAGTGAGGTGGCCGGCTCGAAAGCGCAATACCAGGCGCCACGCTCACCGTCGTTGAAGCGGCTGCCCTCCGGGCGAGGGTAGGTAAAAGCGGCGTTTACGATGCGAAAATTCGGCACGCCAAAAACGAGCTCATCGACGCTGATTCCCGGCAGCCCACCGCGCTCGCCGATCAGCCGCTCGTTGGTCGCGTTGTCGAGATCGAACAGATCGCGCAGATGATCGGTGTTCTCGGCGATCGCCGTCAGCACCGAGTCCTCGCGCTCGGCAAAACGCGAGGGAATCAGCCGCACCGTATCGACCCGGCGCAGACGCGACAGGCGCGGCAGCAGCCGGCTCATATTCCACCGCGCCGCGCTTCGAGCAGCTTGCGCACGGTCTGCATCGCGAGCAGCCCGCCGCCAAGAATGCAGGCCAGCGGCGAACGGCCGGCGAAGATGCGGTTGCTGTTCGGCAGGCTGATCCATTCGTCGGCCAACTTGTCGCCGTAGAGGATGTGCAAGGCCTTGTAGATACCGATCAGGTACGCGATCCGCGTTATCCGGTCGACCTCGAGCAGCCGGTCCGGGTTCTTCTTCCATTCGTAGAATGCGCTGCTCGACAGCCCACCGAGCAGTTCGCGCGCATCCTCGTCGCGCAGCCGCCACGCATTCGCCAGATTGAAGAACCCCTGCAGGGCCGACTTCGACAGCCGCTCGCGCTCTGCGCGTGCGCTCAGGTCGACGAGAGCCGCCGGCTCGAAGCGGCTGGCGGGATAGGCGTAGGCAAGATTCATCTGGAAACTCCTTTTATGGATAGTCTACACTCCGTTTCAGGAAATGCAAGGTGCTTGTACAGCGTCCGACCCACGCTTCGTGAATTGCCGATGCCAAGGGTTGTTGGGGTTCGCAAGCTCACCCCAACCTACGATACTCACCCCCAACGCCGCTGATGCGACGAGATATACTCGAACATCCGGCAAGACTCTCGCTGCAGTGCGTTTGGCTTCTTTTTCTTTCTCCTCAATGACCGCCGATGCCTTAGTCTCCCAGCACTCCTCGGCAGCCGCCAAGATCGCCCTCTTCCGGTCTCTCTTCCGCGGCAGGGACGACGTCTATCCACGCCGTTTCGAAAGCCGCAGGACCGGCAAATCAGGTTACAGCCCCGCCTGCGCCAACGAGTGGGTCCGCGGGCTGTGCGCCAAGCCGGCGGTCCGGTGCTCGGACTGCCCGAACCGGCGATTCCTGGTGCTGACCGACGAAACCATACGCCAGCATCTTGCCGGCCAGGACGAAACCGGCAGCGATTTCGTCATCGGCGTCTATCCGATGCTGCTCGACGAGACCTGCTTCTTTCTCGCCGTGGACTTCGACAAGCAAAGCTGGCACGACGACGTCAAGGCCGTTCGCGAAACCTGCCGGCAAATGGGGCTGCCGGCGGCGGTCGAACGATCCCGATCGGGCAACGGCGGCCACCTCTGGCTGTTCTTCGCCGAGGCCCTGCCGGCCATCCTGGCGCGGAAACTGGGCGCGCACATGCTCACCGAAACGATGGACCGGCGGCCGGACATCGGGCTGGATTCCTACGACCGCTTCTTTCCGAACCAGAATACCTTGCCCAGGGGCGGTTTCGGCAACCTGATCGCCTTGCCGCTGCAAAAGCGCGCGCGGGAACGCGACGCCAGCGTGTTCATCGACGATGGTTTGCTCGCCTTCCCGGATCAGTGGGCGTTTCTCTCGGCGATGCAGAAGATCGGCCGCGCCGAAGTGGAGCGAATTGTCTGCGCCGCGGAGCTGCGAGGTCGCATCGTCGGCGTTCGCTTTCCCTTGCTGGGCGAGGACGAAGGAGCAGAGGAACCATGGGCTGTGCCACCTTCTCGCCGCCGGGTCGAATCTCCCATCGTCGGACCCCTTCCCCAGCGTCTGGAACTGATCGTCGCCAACGAGATTTACCTTGCCAGGGAGGCGCTGCCCGCGGCGCTGCGCAATCGCCTGCTACGATTGGCGGCGTTCCAGAATCCCGAGTTCTACCAGGCACAGGCAATGCGCTTGCCAACCTTCGGCAAGCCACGGATCATCTCCTGCGCCGAGGACCATCCGCTGCACATCGGTCTGCCGCGCGGCTGCCTGGACGAGATCCTGGGCCTGCTCACCGGCCTCGGCATCGAGTGCGTGCTGCGCGACGAGCGCCACACCGGCGCACCGCTGAACGTCTCGTTCCACGGCACCTTGCGCCCCGAACAGCAGGTCGCCATCGACGCGCTGGTCAAACACGATCAGGGCGTTCTCGCGGCGACCACCGCTTTCGGCAAGACCGTCGTCGCGGCGTGGCTGATCGCCAGGCGCGGCGTCAGCACGCTGGTCCTCGTGCACCGCCAGCAACTGATGGAGCAGTGGGTCGAAAGATTGTCGACCTTCCTGGAATTGCCGGCCAGCGCGATCGGCCGCATCGGCGGCGGCCGAAAAAAGCCCAACGGGACGCTGGACGTGGCGCTGATCCAGAGTCTCGTCCGCCGGGGCGTGGTCGATGACCGCGTCGGCGAGTACGGCCATCTCGTCGTGGACGAGTGCCATCACCTGCCAGCAGCGAGCTTCGCAGAACTCGCCCGGCGGGCGAAGGCCCGCTATGTCCTCGGCCTGTCGGCGACCGTGACCCGGAAAGACGGCCACCAGCCGATCATCTTCATGCAGTGCGGACCGGTTCGCCATCGCGTCAGTGCGCGCCAACAGGCCGCCGAGAGGCCTTTCACGCACAGCGTCTGGGTGCGCCCGACGGCGTTTCGGCAAACGGCTGCCGCCGACCCCGACCTGCGACTCCAGTTCCACGATCTTTATCAGGAGCTGATCGCCGACGAGAGCCGTAATCGCCGGATCGCCGACGATGTGATCGAGGCCGTGCGCCAGGGACGTTCGCCGGTCGTGCTGACCGAGCGAACCGACCATCTTGAAAAACTGGCGCAACGACTGTCGCCGTTGGCACGCCACCTTGTCGTTCTGCGCGGCGGCATGGGCCGGAGGCCACTGAAAGAGGCGCTCGCGCAACTGGCAAGCATCCCGGAGAGCGAAGAACGCGTCGTGCTGGCGACGGGCAGCTACCTCGGCGAGGGATTCGACGACGCCCGGCTGGACACCCTGTTCCTGACCCTGCCGGTTTCCTGGCGTGGGACCATTGCCCAGTATGCCGGCCGCCTGCATCGCCTGCATGACGGCAAGCGGGACGTGCGCATCTACGATTATGCCGACTTGAATGCGCCCATGCTGGCGCGCATGTTCGACCGGCGCTGCGCCGGCTACCAGGCGATGGGTTACACGATTCTGCTGCCGGCCAGCGCGCTGCCGGGCTGGCCGCCCGAAGTGCCGCTGCCGGTCGAACCGGAATGGAAGCGCGATTATGCCGCCAGCGTTCAGCGCCTGCTTCGTGACGGCGTCGACCTACCCTTGGGCCAGTTGTTCTTTCACGCCACGGGCGCTCCCGAGGCCGGGGCGCAAGGTGCGGATCGGGCGCGCAGCGCAAGCGAAGCCTTCCTCTACCGTCGGCTGGAAACGCTTCCCGCCACCGCCGGAAAGTTCCAGCTCAACGCCGAGTTGCCGATTCCGTTCGACGGGCGTGGTGGCATGGAGGTCGATCTACTCTCGGTGCACGCGAGGGTGGCGGTCGAACTGGACGGTGGGCAACACCTGACCGACCCCGCAGCCTATCGCCGCGACCGGCGCAAGGATGCGCTATTGCAGGAGAACGGCTATTTCGTATTGCGCTTTCTCGCCGAGGATGTCGGCAAGCATCTCGACGAGATCCTCGACACCCTCCTTCGCACGCTGGCCCATCGGCAACGGGAGATGCTCGGCGAAGCCGATCGTGCGGGAAAAGCGATAGTTCCGTAGGTTGAGGTGATGAAGGAACCCCAAGGCCATCGCACGGTGGAATGTTGGGGTTCGTTCCTCACCCCAACGATGCTGTTGGTCGAGATCGGCGACAACATGGACGCTTACGACGAGGCCACACTTGGACGCCACGCGACGGACGTAGAAAAACCGCCTTCGGCGGTGTCCGCCCTATCTCCGGGATGCCAATCCCGTATCGCTGATGTGCAGCGCCGGTCGGGAATTACCGGAAGCTCAGTCGGTTGTCAAGAAGCGATCAGAAGAACTGCTTGGCGAAGTTGGCCAGGGCGATGGCGATCAAGATGCCCAGCATCCAGGTAAGCTTGTCGAACTTGGCGTCCACCAAGGCAAACCTGTTCTCCATTCGCAATTCCAAGCGCTCGATGTCGTGCTTGGTCGCCAGCTCGGTATGTGACTTGACAATGGTCCGTACGACAGCATCGGCTTGCTCGGCGGGCATGCCGGCGGCCCGCAGTTCCTGGACAAGCTCTTGGGTGTCGAAGGTGATCGTGCTCATGGCCGAAAGTATGGTCCACCGCCGCGCAAAGGGTCAAGTCGTGCCCCGATTCCGGCGCGAAAAGCGGTTACCCGCTCCATGGATTTGTCATTTTCCAGGCGGAATATATTCCATTTGTCTGTGTGGTATGCGCTTGCAACTCATTGATTCATAATGCGCAGAACGGTGAATTTTATACCCCCTCAGGCGTCTGAATTGCGGTTTATGGCATTGCTTTTCAATGAGCAATCGGCGGCATATGGAGTTCTCGCAGCGACCACCGTTTTCGGCAAGACTGTCATCGCCGCGTGGCTGATCGCCAGGCGAGGCGTCAGCACGCTGGTCCTCGTGCACCGCCCGCAACTGATGGAGCAGTTCCGTTGGGGTGACGAAGGAACCCCAACGTCAATCCCGGCGCTGAAATGTTGGGGTTCGTTCCTCACCCCAACCTACGACGGTTGTAGCCGTTTGTTTTTCAGATTCAGCCGATGACCTGCGCGATGGTCTCTCGCAACGTGTGCAATTACGGCGGGCCGCTTCTTCGCGCCCGACTGGTCGGTGAACGGGAACGGCACCAACACCACATTTCCGAAGGAATGGGCCATCGTCACATCCTCCAACGTCGTGGATCGTAACAACTCACCAGCGGGTGTCGAGCCCCTGTTCGGCAAGTTCGGCGGCGCGCAGGACGGCGCGGGCCTTGTTCTCGGTTTCCTGCCATTCGGAAGACGGGTCAGAATCGGCGACGATGCCGGCGCCGGCCTGCACGTGCAGCAGCCCGTCCTTGACGATCGCCGTACGAATGGCAATGGCCAGATCCATGTCGCCATTGAAACCGAGGTAGCCAACGGCACCGGCGTAAATTCCGCGCTTGACGGGTTCGAGTTCGTCGATGATTTCCATCGCCCTGACCTTTGCCGCGCCGGAGACGGTGCCTGCCGGGAAAGTGGCCCTGAGCACGTCGAGCGCCGCCAACTCGGGACGCAGTCTGGCCTCGACGTTCGAGACGATGTGCATCACGTGCGAGTAGCGTTCGACGATCATGTTTTCGGTCAGCTTGATGCTGCCGACGCGGGCGACGCGGCCGGCGTCGTTGCGACCGAGGTCGAGGAGTTGCACATGTTCGGCGCGCTCCTTTTCGTCGGCCAGCAACTCGGCGGCGAGCGCCTGATCCTCTTCGAATGAAACGCCGCGCCGGCGGGTGCCGGCGATCGGCCGGACGGTCACGATGTCGCCTTCGAGACGGACGAGGATTTCCGGCGAAGCGCCGACGACGTGGAAGTCCTCGAAGTCGAAGTAGAACATGTACGGCGACGGATTGAGCGAGCGCAGCGATCGGTACAGGGCCATCGGGCTGGCGCCGAGCGGTTTGCTCATGCGCTGCGAGAGGACGACCTGCATGATGTCGCCCTCGGTGATGTAGCGCTTGGCCCTGATCACCGCCTGCTTGAATTGCGCCTCACCAAACATCGAGACCGCCGGCTGCGACGATTGCGGTATCTCGGGGGGGATGCGGACCGGCTCGCGCAAGCGGGAGAGCAGATCCTTGAGCCTCGCCTGTGCTTTCTGGTAGGCACCGGGAACCCCTGGCTCGGCGTAGACGACCAGTATCAGCTTGCCCGACAGGTTGTCTACGACGGCGATCTCCTCCGAAAGCAGCAGAACGATGTCGGGAATTCCCAGGTCGTCGGGTTTCTGTGAGCGCGTCAGCCGGGTTTCGATGTAGCGGACGGTGTCGTAGCCGAAGCAGCCGACCAGACCGCCGCAGAAGCGCGGCAGGCCGGTGGTCGGAGCGGCGCGAAAGCGCTTCATGTACTTGCCGATGAAGTCGAGCGGGTTGGTGTCGTCTTCACGTTCGGCAATGCGATTGCCGTTGAGCACCAGCACCTGATGCGCATTGACGACGATCCGCGTCGGGCTGGCCAGACCGATGATCGAGTAACGGCCAAAGCGCTCGCCGCCGTGTACCGATTCGAGCAGGTAGGTATACGGGCCGTTGGCCAGTTTGAGGTAGATCGATAGCGGCGTGTCTAGGTCGGCGAAGGTTTCCAGCGTCACCGGAATGCGGTTGTAGCCTTCGGCGGCCAGGCGATTGAAATAGGCTTCGCTCATCGAGTGCAGTCTGCTGTGGTGGGGCGCGTGGAGGCGTGAACCACGTGCCGAGCGGCTTCGGCGAGGGTCGGAACGACGCCGTCGCAGGCCAGTTCGCGAACGTCGCGCCCTTCGTTGTAGCCGTAGGGCACCAGAAAAACGTGGCAGCCGGCCGACCGCCCGGCATGGAAGTCGTGCACCGAATCGCCGATCATCAGGACGTCGGCAGGCGAGACGGCGAGGCGGCCGCTGGCCCACAGCAGCGGCATCGGGTCAGGCTTGGGACGCGGCAGCACGTCGCCACTGACGATGACGTCGAAAAAGGGCGTCAGACCAGTACGCTGCAGCAGCGGCAAGGTGAACACCTCGGCCTTGTTGGTAATCACGCCGAGTGGCAAGTCGAGACCCTTGAAGGCTTCCAGCCCTTCGAGGACGCCGGGAAAAAGGGCGGCATGGCGACCGTTCTCACGGGTGTAATGATGCCTGAAGCTGGCCAGCGCGTCCGCCGGCGGTGGCGTACCATCATCGGCCGCGGCCATCGCCCCGGCGAGCACGCGCTTGACCAGATTAGCGATACCGCGCCCGACATAGCTGCGAATCGCTTCCACGCTGACCTCGCTGCGACCGAGGTCACACAGCATGGCATTCGCCGCCGCATGCAGGTCGAGAACGGTGTCGAGCAGGGTGCCGTCCAGATCGATCAGGACGGCGCGCACGGCGAGCGACTGGGGAGTCACGCTGATCCCGGCAGACATCAGGCGGCCCCCCGCAGACGTCCGGCTGCCGCCAACTCGGCGCGCAGCGCAGCGATCACCGTGTCGTAGCGATGGGCGTCACTCTGGCTGCCGGCGCTGAAGACGGCTGATCCGGCGACAAAAGCGTCGGCACCGGCACTCGCGATTTCAGCGATGTTGGCGACCTTGACGCCGCCGTCGACCTCCAGCCGGATACGGCGCCCGCTTTCGCGCTCGTAGAAGTCGATTCTGGCCCTGGCCGCCTTCAGCTTGGCCAGGGTCGAGGGAATGAACTTCTGCCCGCCAAAGCCCGGGTTGACGCTCATCAGGAGGACGATGTCCAGCTTGTCCATGACGTGGTCCATGTAGTCGAGCGGCGTCGCCGGGTTGAAGACCAGCCCCGCCTGGCAACCGTTCTCACGGATCAGCGCGAGCGTGCGGTCAACGTGCTCCGAGGCTTCAGGGTGAAAGGTAATGATGTTGGCCCCTGCCCGGGCAAAGTCGGGAACGATGCGATCGACGGGCTTGACCATCAGATGCACGTCGATCGGCGCCTCGGTCAGTGGGCGGATGGCCTCGCAGACCAGCGGGCCGATGGTCAGATTGGGAACGTAATGGTTATCCATCACGTCGAAGTGAATCCAGTCCGCACCGGCGGCGATGACATTCACGACTTCGTCGCCGAGCCTGGCGAAATCGGCGGACAGGATGCTGGGAGCAATGACATGCATGGCAGGAACCACTGAAGAGGTGAGGGTTCATTCTACCGCGAAACGGCTTGCCGCCCTGGCGTGGCGCCTCGGTTTTTGAGCGGGCTTGCCGAGCGCATGCGGCGTCACCGGCGTCCCCGTGCCAACTCTTGCATGGCTCAGGCTTGCCAGTCTCTGCAGTTTAGTGTGCAATGCCGGTTCCGATAGTCCAGACATTGAGCAAACATGGCCGACAGCAAGAGGTACGAGATCGCAGTCACCGCAGATCCGCAATACATCGCCGACCAGTCGGACCCCGTGACTGACCACTACGTTTTCGCGTACACGATGACCATCGAGAACGTGGGTACCGTCGCGGCGCAGTTGATCTCGCGCCATTGGGTCATTACCGACGCCAGCGGCGAGGTGCAGGAGGTCCGTGGCCTGGGAGTCGTCGGCCGACAGCCGCTGCTGCAACCGGGCGAAAAGTTCAACTACACCAGCGGCTGCCAGCTTGACACGCCGGTCGGCACGATGCGCGGCAGTTACCAGATGACGGCCGTCGATGGCAAACAGTTCGACGCGGAAATCCCCGAGTTCGCCCTCGCCGTGCCGCACGTCCTGCATTGATGCCACGTTCCTAGCTGCGGTAATCGGCGTTGATCCTGACGTAATCGTAGGACAGGTCGCAGGTGTACACGGTCGCCTGAGCATCGCCTCGCCCGAGGCCGACGCGAACGCAGATCTCGGCTTCCTGCATGATGCTTGCGCCATCCTCCTCACGGTACGACGCTGCCCGGCCCCCGTTTTCGGCGACCAGGATCTCGCGGCCGGCGCTGGCCAGCCAGACGCTGACTCGATCAACATCGAGGTCGTCGACGTCGGCGTAGCCGATGGCGGCCAGGATGCGGCCGAGGTTGGGGTCCGATGCGAAGAAAGCGGTTTTCACCAGCGGCGAGTGCGCGATGGCGTAGCTGACGCGCCGGCATTCCTCGCGTTCGCGGCCGCCTTCGACGGTCAGGGTGATGAACTTGCTGGCCCCTTCGCCGTCGCGAACGATCGCCTGCGCCAGTTCCACGGCGACGGCGATCACTGCCTGGCGCAGCGTTTCGTAGCCGGCCGCGCTGGCGTCGCCCACTTCGACACCGGCCTGACCGGTAGCGATCAGGATGAAGGAATCGTTGGTCGAGGTATCGCCGTCGACGGTGATACCGTTGAACGATTCGTCAGCCGCCTCACGCAGCAATTGTTGCAGGATGGGCGTACTGACGCCGGCGTCGGTGGCGATGAAGGCGAGCATCGTCGCCATGTTCGGCCGGATCATTCCGGCACCCTTGCTGATGCCGGTAACGGTGACCATTGTGCCGGCGATCTCGACGCGCCGCGAGGCGGCTTTGGCAACCGTGTCGGTGGTCATGATCGCGTGCGCAGCGCTGTGCCAGTGGTCGGCGCCAAGGTCGGCGACGCAGGACGGCAGGCCGGCGATCAGCCGCTCGACCGGCAAGGGCTCGAGGATCACGCCGGTCGAGAACGGCAGCACCTGGCGGTCAGCGATGCCCAGCAAGCGCCCGACCGCGGCACAGGTCTCGGTCGCCGCCAGCCACCCTTGCTCACCCGTTCCGGCATTGGCGACTCCGGTGTTGATCACCAGCGCCCGCATGTCGCTGCCTGATTCCAGGTGACGCCGGCAGACCTGCACGGGTGCCGCGCAGAAACGATTGGCAGTGAATACGCCCGCGACGCGAGAACCCGGTGCCAGGGCCAGCAGCGTCAGGTCGTTCCGATCCAGCTTGCGGATCGCCGCCTGGGCAACACCGAGGCGAACGCCGGCAACTGGCAACAGCAATTCGGCGGCGGGAGTACGGTAGTTAACGGGCATCGCCGGCTACGACAGCTTGCCATGACACTGCTTGTATTTCTTGCCCGAGCCGCAGGGGCACGGTTCATTGCGGCCAACTTTCGGCCCCACGGGTATCGCTTGCCGGTCTTGCGTCGCCGTCGCCTCGTCATTCTGCAGCAGGGCATCGTCGTAGTCGGCGTGGTGGTAGCGAACATTCTGCACTTCGGCGTGCGGAGCGGTTTCCTCGACATCCTGAGCGCGCACCTGGACAGTCACCAGTAGACGCGTCACGTCGACGCGAACGCTGTCGAGCAGTCGCTCGAAAAGCTCGAAAGCTTCGCGCTTGTACTCCTGCTTCGGATTCTTCTGCGCGTAGCCGCGCAAGTGGATTCCCTGCCGCAGATGGTCGAGCGCCGCCAGGTGTTCGCGCCAGTGCGTGTCGAGGCTCTGCAGCATGACGTTGCGTTCGAACTGGTGGAAGTTCTCGGCGCCGACCAATTCAACCTTCGCGGTGTAGGAATCAGCGGCTGCATCGACAATCCGCCTGAGCATCTCCTGGTCGCCCAGATTCGGTTCGTTTTTCGACCAATCGACGATTGGCAGGTGCACCTGGAGGTCGGCGGCAAGCGTCTTTTCCAGCCCGGACAGGTCCCATTGTTCCTCGACGCTATCGGCCGGAACGTAGAGCCGGAACGTGTCACGCAACACGCCTTCGCGCATCGCGGTGATCGTTTCGGAGATATCGTCGCTCTCCAGCAGTTCGTTCCTTTGCGCGTAGATCACCTTGCGCTGGTCGTTGGCCACGTCGTCGTATTCGAGAAGCTGCTTGCGGATGTCGAAGTTGCGGGCTTCGACCTTGCGCTGCGCCGATTCAAGCGAGCGCGAGACCAGCGGATGCTCGATCGGTTCGCCCTCGGGCATCTTCAGGCGCTCCATGATCGACTTGAGACGATCACCGGCAAAGATACGCAGCAGCGAATCGTCGAGCGCGAGGTAGAAACGCGACGATCCCGGGTCACCCTGGCGACCCGAGCGGCCGCGTAGCTGATTGTCGATCCGGCGCGACTCATGGCGTTCCGAACCGATGATGTGCAGGCCACCGGAGGCAACGACCTGATCGTGCAGCTTCTGCCATTGCAGACGGACTTCGGCGATGCGCGCATCGATCTCGGCAGCGGTCAGCGTCTGGTCATCGCGGATTTGCGAGAGCTGCTTCTCGATGCTGCCGCCGAGAACGATGTCCGTACCGCGACCGGCCATGTTGGTGGCGATGGTGATCACTCCGGGGCTGCCGGCATCACGGACGATCTCCGCTTCGCGCGCGTGCTGCTTGGCGTTGAGCACCTGATGCGGTAGCTTTTCGTGGTCGAGCAGCGCCGAAAGCAGCTCGGAGTTCTCGATCGACGTCGTGCCGACCAGTACCGGCTGCCGACGCTCGCGGCAGGCGCGGATGTCGGCGACGATCGCTTCGTGCTTTTCCTTGGCGGTGCGGAAGACCTGGTCGTTGTTGTCTGTCCGCCGCATCGCCTGGTTGGTCGGGATGACCACCGTTTCCAGGCCATAAATCTGCTGGAATTCGTAGGCTTCGGTATCGGCCGTGCCAGTCATGCCGGACAGTTTGCCGTACATGCGGAAGTAGTTCTGGAAGGTGATCGAGGCCAGCGTCTGGTTCTCGTTCTGAATTCTGACCCCTTCCTTGGCTTCGACGGCCTGATGCAGACCGTCGGACCAGCGACGCCCGGACATCAGGCGACCGGTGAACTCGTCGACGATGATCACTTCGCCCTTCTGCACGACGTACTGCTGGTCCTTCAGGAAGAGGTTGTGGGCGCGCAAGGCGGCGTAAAGGTGATGGATCATCAGGATGTTGCTGGCGTCGTACAGACTGCCGCCGTCGGGAAGTAGACCCGCGCTCGCCAGATGTTCTTCGGCATGCTCGTGACCTTCTTCGGTCATCAGAATCTGATGGCCCTTCTCGTCCACCCAGTAGTCGCCCGGACCGTTCTCTTCCGCGCAGCGCTTGAGCAGCGGAGCGACGTCGTTCATGCGCACGTAGAGCTCAGTGTGGTCCTCGGCCTGACCCGAGATGATCAGCGGCGTGCGGGCTTCGTCGATCAGGATCGAGTCGACCTCGTCGACGATCGCGAAGCTCAGCTTGCGCTGTACCCGCTCGCTGCCCGAGTAGACCATGTTGTCGCGCAGATAATCGAAGCCGAACTCGTTGTTGGTACCGTAAGTGATGTCGGCGGCGTACGCTGCCTGCTTCTCGTCGTGCGCCATCTGCGACAGGTTAACGCCGACCGAGAGGCCAAGAAAGCGGTGCAGGCGTCCCATCCATTCAGCGTCGCGGTTGGCCAGATAATCGTTGACGGTGACCACATGGACGCCATTGCCGGACAAGGCGTTGAGGTAGGAAGCCAGCGTGGCGACCAGCGTCTTGCCTTCGCCGGTACGCATTTCGGCGATCTTCCCGTCGTGCAGGACCATGCCGCCGATCAACTGAACGTCGAAATGACGCATGCCGAGGCTGCGCTTGCTCGCCTCGCGAACGACGGCGAAGGCCTCCGGTAGCAAAGCATCGAGCGTCTCGCCATTGGCTACCCGCGCCTTGAACTCGGCCGTTTTGTCGCGCAGACCCTCGTCGGACAAAGCGCTGGTCGCCGCTTCCAGAGCGTTCACCTTGCGTACAACCTGCAGGTACTGCTTGATCAGCCGGTCGTTGCGGCTGCCGAAAATCTTTTTGAGTAGGCCGGAAATCATTCTGGGAACGGTAGAGGAAGTGGCAAAGTGAGCACATTGCGAAGTTGATGGTGCGACTCGAACGAACAAGCCGAGTCGAATCCTTTCCGCCGTGACCCGGTAGACTGAGATGGCGCTCCGGAGCGGAACGCCGAGGCGGTAAAATGCCAGGATCGACACTACCATGCGACGCGCGGCATGGATACTACCTTCAAGACTCGATTGACGCAATTCTGGCGTTACCGTGAGAGCCGCGCAAGCGCTTGTCAGTGAGGAAGCATCGGTGTTCTAATTCCCGCATTGCCACAGACAGGAGGAATCATAAAATGCCGGACAATCGCTACAAGCCGCTGCCGTGGACCAGGCTCAAGAGAGGCGTTCCGTGTTACCTCCCGACAGGCGCAGCGCACTCTCCCGTTGACGCGAATTCACCGGCGCTGGAGGTGATGACGGATTATCGTCGCCTGATGCCGGTCACCATTTCGCGCCATGCCTCGCTAGACGACGCTAACCGGGCGATGACGCTGTGCAAGGTGCAATACCTGCTGGTGACCGATGAGCAGCGGCACTTGTTGGGCATCATCACCGAGGCCGGCACACGCGGCAACCAGCCACTGGCCACGGCCCACAGAATGGGTATCCGCCCCGGCGAACTGGTGGTCGGTCATGTCATGATCGACAAGCACGATGATGCTGACGTAATGCACCTCAGAGACGTCATGGCGGCCAAGGTCGGCAACGTCGTGGCCACGCTAAAGGAGTTGGGGACGCCGTTTTGCCTGGTCGTCGACCACGATCAGGAAGACCACCACGTGCTGTGCGGGGTATTCTCACTGGCGCGGATCCAGCGGCAGATGGGCCTTGAGCCGCAAAACGAGGAAATCGCGCAGACCTTCTCGCAGGTGGTCAGCACGCTGGGGCACTGACTGCCGCCGGCTCGCCCTCCGTTCACTCGGCGGCCCGCAGCGGGTCGAACAGGAAATAGCGGTTACACCCTTCCCGCTTGGCCAGGTACATTGCCTGGTCGGCATGGCGCAGCAACACTTCGGGGTCGGCACCGTCATCGGGGAAAACCGTAATCCCGGCACTGCCCGAAACGCCGACCAGTTCGCCATCGAGTTCATAGCTCCGCCTGGCGGCGTCGAGCACGCGCTCGACGACCTCAAGCCCTTGTTCGATGTCGATGAGGTCGTTCAACAGGATGACGAATTCGTCACCCCCCAGGCGTGCGATGGTGTCGGATTCGCGCAGGATAGCCACCGCGCGCTGGGCAAACTCGACCAGCAGCCGGTCACCACAGGCGTGCCCAAAGCGGTCGTTGACCGCCTTGAAACCATCCAGATCGAGCAGACAGATGGCCAACCGGGTCTCCTTGCGCCTGGCTGCGGCGATCGACATGTGCAGTCGGTCGTTGAGCAGCGCCCGGTTGGGCAAATCGGTCAGCAGATCGAAGTGTGCCAGTTTCTCCAGGCGCTTCTCGTGCTCCTTGTGCAGGGTGATGTCGGAAAAAATGCCGAGGTAATGGCCCGTGCGGTCATCCTCGCCAGGCACCGCTGAAAAGGTCAGCAGCTCGGCGTACAGTTCGCCATTCTTCTTGCGGTTCCAGATGTCGCCCTGCCAGTCCCCGTTCTGTTTGACCGTCGCCCACATGGCGTCGTAGCACTCCTGGCTCTGGTGCCCGGCCATGAGGATCGCCGGCGTCTGGCCGAGTGCATCCGCGCGGCTGTACCCGGTGATGGTAGTGAAGGCGGCGTTCACATCGACGATGATCCCCTCCGCATCGGTGATCAGGATTCCCTCGCGGGCGTGCGAGAAGACGCTGGCGGTCAGGCTGAGCTGTTCCGCCGCGTCGTGGCGTTCGCTGACGTCGAAGCACGCGCCCAGGTAGCCGGCGAACTGGCCATCAAGGTCGAAAAATGGTCGGCCGACGTCAAGAATCCAGCGGTATTGGCCATCGCGGCGCTGCAGTCGGTACTCCATGGAAAAGGCTCGCCGCGCCTCGAAGTCCCGCAGATAGTCGCTGACACAGCGCTCGCGATCGTCAGGGTGCACACCTTCCACCCAGCCTTCGCCGACTTCCTGAGCCAGGCTGCGGCCCCTGAACTCGAGCCAGGTGGCGTTGAAATAGTCACAGCGTGCATCGAGGCCGGAGCGCCAGATCATGGCCGGGAAATGCTCCAGCACCGTCAGGTAGAAATCGTTCGACTGGCGCAACTTTTCCTGGCTCTCCGTGAGATCGGCCGTGCGCTCGGCTACGCGCTTTTCGAGACCATCGCGGGCGGCCAGCAATTCCTGATCGGCGGCCTCCCAGCGGCGGGTCACGCGGATCGCAATGATCAATCCGATGCTCCCGGTCAGGAGCAGGATGACGGCGACCAGCGCGGTGATCTGCCGGGTGGCCGTTGCATATTCGGCCATCACTTCATCGAGCCGGCGCGACAGGATCAGCGTCCATCCCGAATCGAGCCGGTGGGCAAAACCAAGCCACTCGCTGCCCGACGCCTCGGACCAGACGGCAAACTCGGTGCGTTGTCCGCTGATCCGCATTTTCTCCAGCAGCGGGTGCGCCACTTTCCTACGTTCCACGGCGTCGCCGGCCGCTTCGCCGAGACTGTGGCCGATGAGCAAGCCCTGCCCATCGACCAGCATGGCATGGTCGAAGGGGGCAATCTGCGCCTGGCCGACCATCTTCGAGAGATGGCCGAGCGGTACGACACCCGCCAGGTGGGCGAAGAGTTCCCCCTCGCGATTGATCAGCGGGATGTCGATGACCACCGCAGGAATCCCATCGGCCCCGATGATGCTGTCGGAGACCGTCCTGCTGCGGGTCCGTGTCGCTTCCCGAAAGTAGGCACGATCGGCGAGGTTGTACTTGCGCAGCGACCGCTGCACCTTGTAGGGGTGGGCGAGATAGTGGTCGCCATTCGGCAGCAGGACGGCGGCGACAGCAATGTGATGGTTCGCGCCTGCCAGCAACGCATCGAGCACACGGCGCTTGCCCACGTCGACGTCGCCGGGAATGCCGTTGATGGCGGGGCGAACGCGATCGACCGCCGACAGCGACGAGAATTCGGGCAGCCGTGCGGTAAACGCGAGCAGTTCGTCGTCGTTGGCAAGCTCCTGTTCGATCACTCGCGCGATGCTTTCAACCAGTGCACGGTGGTCGGACGACCAGCGCTCGATGGCCAGTTGCTCGTGCCAGCGGCCAACCAGCAGCCAGACCGCCGCCACGGCGACCAGTGCGGGCATCGCGAAGGCGAACATGATTTTCTGCTTGCGGGTCATCAGTACACCGGCTCTCCCAAGTGGCACGCTCATGGCATGGCTATGATTAAAGCACAGAAATGGGTAAGCTAAGCCGCGCTGGTGGCGCTTCGACCTGGGCGGGTGGTTCTGGGTCGATCCGGAAAGCCAACCTAGATCAAGGAATGGCCATGCACACCAGCGTAAATTCGACGGACTTAGCGACTTGTTAACTGCGTGACCAAAACGAGGAGGGATCTGGAAGATGAAGAAGTACCGCGGATGGGGTAAGGCCGGCTGGTTGATGGCGGTGACGCTGCCCTTGGCATTGACCAACGTTTTCGCAGAGGACGCTGCCAAGCCAGGAATGGGCAAGGTTGAGCAGAGTTATCAGGCGGGCGACTCGTCGCCTGTCGGGCAGGCGGACATGCATCAGAACATGAACCCGAAAGCGCCTCCGATGACCAAGGAGGAGTTTGAAAAGGCCAAGAATATCTACTTCCAGCGCTGCGCCGGGTGTCACGGCGTGTTGCGCAAGGGGGCGACCGGCAAGCCGCTGACCACCGACAAGACGCTGGCCAGTGGTACCGAGTATCTGAAGGTTTTCATCACCTACGGCTCAGCCGGCGGCATGCCGAACTGGGGGACTTCCGGGGATCTGACCGAAGCCGAAGTCGACATGATGGCGCGCTACGTCCAGCAGGAACCGCCGGTGCCGCCGGAATGGGGCATGAAGGAGATGATGGCGTCGCTGAAGATCAACGTGCCGCCCGAGCAGCGCCCGACCAAGAAGATGAACGACCTCGATCTGGACAACCTCTTCTCGGTGACGCTGCGCGATGCCGGCAAGATCGCCCTGATCGACGGCAAGACGAAGAAGATCGTCAAGATTCTGCCGACCGGCTACGCCGTACACATTTCGCGGATGTCACAGTCGGGGCGCTACCTGTACGTGATCGGTCGCGATGCGCGCATCAACCTGATCGATCTGTGGATGCCTGAGCCGACCAACGTCGCCGAGATCAAGGTCGGTCTCGAAGCGCGTTCGGTCGAAACGTCAAAGTACAAGGGTTACGAGGACAAGTACGCGATCGCCGGCACCTATTGGCCGCCGCAGTTCGTGATCATGGACGGTGACACGCTGAAGCCACTGAAGATCGAATCGACGCGCGGTTCAACGGTCGATACGCAGGAATACCATCCGGAACCACGCGTGGCGTCGATCGTCGCTTCGCACTACAACCCCGAGTTCATCGTCAATGCCAAGGAAACCGGCAAGATCATGGCCGTTAACTACTCGGACCTCAACAACCTGAAGATGACGATCATCGATGCCGCGCGTTTCCTTCATGACGGGGGCTTTGACTCAACGGGCCGCTATTTCATGGTTGCCGCCAACGCCTCGAACAAGATCGCCGTGGTCGATACCAAGGAAGACAAACTGGCGGCCTTGATCGACGTCGGCAAGATCCCGCATCCTGGACGCGGCGCCAATTTCGTCCATCCAAAGTTTGGTCCGGTATGGGCGACCAGCGACCTCGGCGACGAGGGAATCAGCGTCATCGGCACCGACCCGGTCAAGCACAAGGCGCAGGCATGGAAAGTCGTGCAAACGCTCAAGGGCCAGGGGAGCGGCTCGTTGTTCATCAAGACGCATCCGAAATCGACCAATCTTTGGGTCGATACACCGCTCAATCCCGAAGCAAAGATCAGTCAGTCGGTTGCCGTCTTCGACATCAAGAACCTCGACAAGGGTTACGAGGTACTGCCGATCGGCGATTGGGCCGACCTCGGTGACGATGGCGCCAGGCGCATCGTCCAGCCCGAGTACAACCGGGCCGGAGACGAGGTCTGGTTCTCGGTGTGGAGCGCCAAGGACAAGAAGTCTGCGCTGGTCGTCGTAGACGACAAGACTCGCAAGCTGAAAGCGGTGATCAAGGACCCGGAGCTGATCACACCAACCGGCAAGTTCAACGTCTATAACACCCAGCACGACGTGTATTGAGCCAGAGGAAAAGTCGCGCGAACCACTCGCGCGACTTTGACTTTGATGGCAATAAAAAAACGGAGGCTTAGCCTCCGTTTTTTTATTGCCTGGCAGACCGGCTGACCCCGGCCGCCGCCATCCGGCATGCGGCAAAATCCCCATGTCTTGTTACTGCGTCTTGGTGCCTGGCGGCCGATGCCGTGCCAACCAATCGACCAGCAAACCGATGCCTGGCGACGATAAACAGGCAAGCATGAAAATAACGGTAAAACCGGCTCCCAATACCGGGATGCTCGTGCCCACTTTGCTTCTCCTTCTGCTCGTGAATGGCCTCGTAACGGTCAAGACCAGTTTTTCGTTTCGGTGCAGATCGGTGATCTTCCGTACCCGACTTTGATCTGACTATATTTCGTCGACAGACCGGCAGCAAACGATAAAAACTCATGCTACGGCTGAGGATTTTTCAGCCATGCGACCTGCCCCGGCTCGACTACGTCGCCGTGCTTGCCTGTAATCGGGCTTGCCTGTGGCCGAAAAAAATCAAACCGCGTTGCTCTGCTGACCGCCGCCCGAGCAACGCGAACCAACTTGCCAAAGGCATGAAACGGAAGGGCTGGCCCAGCCCTTGATCGGCTATGTGCGTCAGCAAACAGACGGTGCGCAGGCGCTTCTCGATAATTCGAGCCATCCGAGCCAACTTAGGTGCACTCATTGCACCGTGATCTTGCGCCATGCCTGAGCGAGGCGCGCTCTTGGCGGAGAAAAAAGTGTATGTCCGGCAGTGCTTGCCAGGGCATCCCTCCCAAGCTCATCCCATGAAAGAACGATGATGAACAAACTCAACATAAAAGCGATCGCCCTGGCGGTCAGTCTCGGTTTCAGTGCCGGCGCAATGGCACAAACGATGTCGAAGACCGATTACACGGCCAGCCAGAACAAGATTTCCTCCGACTACAAGGCGGCCAAGGCCGCCTGTGCTTCCTTGTCCGCCAACGCCAAGGATATCTGCGTAGCCGAGGCCAAGGGCGGCCAGAAGGTCGCGAACGCCGAACTCGAAGCCAGCTACAAGCCCACCACGAAAACCCGTTATCAGGCGCGCGTCGCCAAGGCGGAAGCCGACTATGGCGTGGCGAACGAGAAATGCGACGACCTGGCCGGCAACGCGAAGGATGTTTGCGTGAAGGAAGCCAAGGCAGCGCAAACGACCGCCAAAGCAGACGCCAAGGCGCAGATGAAGACCACGGCTGCGAACAGCACGGCCAGCGAGAAAACCACCGATGCGCGCAGCAAGGCGAATACTCAGGCAGCCGACGCCCGCAAGGACGCTACGGCAGACAAGGTTGACGCTCAGTACGCGGTGGCGAAAGAAAAGTGCGACCCCAAGGCGGGCGCTGCCAAGGATGATTGCTTGGCGCAGGCAAAGGCGCACGCTGGCAAATAGTCAGTCGCCAGTCGAGCAGGCACGGAACACCGACAGCACCCTTCCTGAACCGAGGTCAAGCCTTCTGTTTTCGTGCCGAGCGATCTTCATCATTCAATCAAGTAGTCGTCAAGAGGAATTCTCATGAAATATTCGATCCTGTTTTCTGCGGTAGTACTGGCCCTGGGTGTGAGCGCGTGCGAGAAAGCGACTGTCGTGACACCCGCAGTGGTTACTGTTCCCGGACCTGCTGGCCCGACGGGCGCCACGGGATCAACCGGCTCGGTTGGCTCGACTGGTTCGACCGGCGCCACGGGTAGCACAGGTGGTACCGGCGCTACCGGTGATCGCGGCAAGACCGGCGGTGACACCGTCGTCGTCGTACCCGCTGCCGCGCCCGCACGCTGATCTCCTGGTCGCACGGGAGCTCTGGCCTGCACAGAGCGGCGGTACAATCGTCGCATTGGCTGCCAGGGATGAGGTGCCGACGTCGGTTGCCGGGAAAGCGACATCGCCGGTAACGCGATTCCCGGCCCGGCTTGAACGCGCCGGTTTCTTTGTCTCGACTTGCGGACGCAGTTTAGAATCACCTGGCTCGCGCCATTGAGCAAGTCTTCAAGCAGTCGCTCGCGAGATCGAAGCGGCGCGCGAGGCGCGTCGAGCCCGACAAGCGGGCATGGCGTCAGGCGCGGATCGTTCTTGACACCGACGTATGTTTGTCCGCGCTCCTGTGGAGCGGCACGCCGTATCGGCTCCTGAACGCAATCCGTCAGCGCAGCGATGTGCAACTCACAAGCGGCTGACAGGACCTGCTGATCGGGCGGCCACGCCGGCAGAAGGAACAGGGACTCCGCTGCGATCACGGCAATTTCCACATCTGCTGAGGATCTGCCTCAAGTCGGTTTCATCCGCGGCCAATCCTCCACCACCGCCCACATCAGGCATCGTCTGCCGTTCGACGCGGCTTCGAGCGCCCGCCAGCCCGCCAGAACGACCAACCGGGCCACTTTCCAAAAACATATTTTCTATGCGGCCCGGTCAGCCTCCCCCGGGCTCGTCCAACAAACGGTTCAGATCGTGGCTTCGCTTTTGCGCTGATCACTTCGTGAAGAAGAAGCGGATGGCAATTGACAGCCATTCGGCGAAAGTATAAAAATATTAGTTGCTAACTATTAGTTGGAGGTCAGCCATGCCAACCAGTGTCGCGCTCGGTTCCCACTTCGAGGAGTTCGTTAAATCGCAACTCTCGTCGGGGCGGTACAACAACGCCAGCGAGGTTGTCCGCGAAGGGCTGCGGATGCTCGAGGACCAGGAAAAGCTGCGAGCCCTCAAGCTTGAGGCGCTGCGGGCCGAAGTGCAGAGAGGCATCGAAGGCGGGCCGGGCATTCCTGCCGGGCAGGTGTTTCAGAACCTGCGGCGGCGGATCGACGAAATTGCGACAGGGGAGGCGGAGTGAGGCGTCTGGAGTTCTCGCCCGAAAGCCAGACCGACCTGATGGAAATCGCCACTTTCATTGCACGGGACAATCCGGCCCGTGCAAGGTCGTTCGCGGATGAGCTTGAAGCCATACCCTTACACATAACTTATTTAGCATATATTTTTTGCATATGTTCGACGCCCCTGACG